>JAKFYH010000006.1 GCA_021730945.1 Acidobacteriota bacterium
GCCCTACCCGCCCTACCCGCCCGACCAGCCTTACCGGGCTGGCCTGCTCGAAACTACCAGGTCACGTCGACGCCAAGGCGAATGATGCGGCCCTGGAGAATCACGGAAGGCTGCTTGTAAGTAGCGGCGCCAAACTGCACGGTCGACACCGACGAGTAGTCGTCCGAGTTGAGCGCGTTGAACAGGTCCACCTTCGGGGTCATGCGGAACGCCCCGAACTCGAAGCGCTTACTCATGGAAAAGTCCACCTGGTTGATGCGCGGAGTGTACTCGGTCTCCGGCGCCACCAGCGGCACCTGGATGTTGGCGACGCCGCTGGCCGCCAGTTCCGGCAGCACCAGCGCGCCCGGCGTGCACGGGCCGGTGCAGGTGGCCGCGTAGCGGGTGGTCGAGGTGATCTGCCAGAAGGTGGCCTGGCCGTTGGGACGGTCGAAGCCCGTGCCGGCCGTGAAGCCGCCATAGGCCTGTGCCGCCGAACCGGTCAGGTAGCCGTTCAGGCTCTGCCACGAACCGCTGACGGTGAGGCCGAAGAACGGCAGCGGGTAGACCACCGTGGCCTTGAACTGCTTCTGCCACGGAATGCCGCTCTTCGACTGGTCGCAGTAGAGCGACCGGTTCGGGTCGCTCACCGCCGACGCGCACACGTCGTTCAGCGAGCGCTCGAGGTTGAAGCCGCCGAAGGCGCGTACGCCGCCGCCCAGGCGCGCGTTGAAGTTGACGTCGAGGCCGTTGTAGGTGCGCTTCATGTCGTCGCTGGTGCTGTCGATATTCGCCACCTGGCCACGGAACTCCGGCTTGATCACCCACGCCGGCACGACCGTTCCGTCGAGCGGGCTCACCACGTTGAACTGGTTGTAACTGGCCGCGTTCAGCAGGGAGTTGCGGCGCATCGTGATGTTCTTGAAGTCGATGCGATAGAACTCGGCCGCCAGCGAGAAGCCCGAGAACAGCTCACGGGTGATGCCGACGTTCATGGCCACCGAGTACGGCCGCTTGATGTCGGGGTCAAATTGCGCCAGCGAGCGGACGCCGAAGTTGGTCGGCAGGTTGGTGAAGTTGATTTCACAACCGGCGGTCAGGTAAACGCAACCGCGTTCACCCTGCGCGATGTCGTCGCCGTTGATGTCGTTCCACGGCAGCGTCGCGCTGGTGAGGGCGGTCGGGTTGTAGAGCTGGGCAAATCCGGTCGTCTGCGCGGTCACGAACTTGTTGAAACCGGCGCGAATGGCGGTCTTGCCATTGCCCGAGATGTCATAGATCGCCGACACGCGGGGCGAGAAGTCCTTCCAGGTCGGGAAGGCGATGTCGCTGTAGGCCGGAACGTTGGCGAAGCGGCCGACCTGCGCCGACTGGCCGACGATGGTCTGCTTGTTGAGGTCGTAGCGCAGGCCGTAGTTCAGGGTCAGCCGGTCGAGGCTCCACGTGTCCTGGGCATAGATGCCAAAGTTGGTGTCGAGTGATTCTTCGACCCGCAGCGGCGTATTGAGCACCGTGACCTGGGTCGGCACGCCGTTGTTGTAGGTCTGGTAGAGGTCGGCATTGGCGTTGTTGTAGCGCGGGTACTTACCGAACTGGTGCGAGGCACCGACCTTGACGGTGTGCGAACCCGAGACGTACGACGCGGCCGCCTGGAAATTGTAGCGGTCCGGGTAGTTGCCGAGCTGGGCGCCCGACGCGTTCCACAGCAGCCCGGTGCTGGTGTCGTTCTTGCGCACGTTGCGGTACCACGCCTCGGTGCCGCGCTCGGCGAGCACACCGGGCTGGTAGAGATTGTCGTAGCGTTCGCGGTTGAACGACGTGCCGGCCTCGAGCAGCAGCTTCGACGACACCGTCGACGTCCACTTCAACGACCCGGTCGCGAAGATGGGCGTGTTCCAGACCACCGACGCCGTCCGCGGGTCGGTGTTGGCACCCATCGCGTG
Source organism: Acidobacteriota bacterium (assembly GCA_021730945.1). Classification (GTDB taxonomy): domain Bacteria; phylum Acidobacteriota; class Vicinamibacteria; order Vicinamibacterales; family UBA2999; genus 12-FULL-67-14b. The sequence continues at coordinate 1,923 of JAKFYH010000006.1, forward strand.
ACCGCGCAGGCGCAGGGCGCGGTCCATGTAGACGGCGAACTTGTTGCGTTCTGACGCCTGCCAGGTGAGCCGCACGATCGGATTGTTCATCTTCTCGTCAGAAATACCCTGGTCGCACTTGGCCGCACCCGAGCGGCACTGCTGGAAGCCCACCGGGAAGGGCACGTTCTCCGGTGTGTAGAACGTGTTGGCGATCGGCCGGTCGTACTTGGCGCGCCGGAATGCGCCGAAGAACCAGACCTTGTTCTTGACGATCGGGCCGCCCTGTTCGATGTTCCACTCGTAGAAGTTGTCGATCTTGTCGACGGCGCTGACGCCGATCGCGCGCAGGTCGGCCGTCAGGTTGTCGCCCTGCCACTGCTTCGGCGACTTGGAGCCCTTGAACCCGCCGCGGAACTGGTTGCCACCATCCTTGGGAATCAGGTTCATGTTGACGCCGCCAGTCAGAGTCTCGGCGTTGCCGCCGGCGGTCTGGTAGACGGCCTCCTGAGTCATCGCCTCGTTGTGGTAGCCCTGCACGGCGCCATCACCCATCAGGCCGTTGGTCATCATGCCGTCGACCAGCACCACGGTCTGGGCGCCGCCCTGGCCGCGCACGGCGAAGTAGGTCTGCTGCATCGCCCGCGAGCCGCCGACGTCGGGCACGTTCAGTGTCACGCCCACCACCAGCTGGCCGTAGCCCTGGATGGTCTTGGCGGTCGGCACGGCGTCGATCACGTCGCGCGACAGCACCTGCTGCTTGGCATTGCTCTGCACGTCGACCACCGGCGAGGCGCCGGAAACCGTGACCGACTCCTGCAGTGTCCCCACCGCCAGGTCGACATTGATCGTCGCCGTGAAGTTGCCTTGCAATTCCACGCCGTCGCGGATGACGGTGTTGAATCCGGGCAAGGTATAAGTGAGCCTGTAGGTGCCAGGCCGCAAGTCGCTAATGCGGTAGCTGCCGTTGGTATCGGTCACCGCGGACCGCACACCCTCAATCAGGGCCGGACTCGCCGCTTCCACCGTCACGCCCGGCATCACCGCGCCCGACGTGTCTTTCACCGTTCCCGTGAACACACTCTGTGCGCGCGCGATCGCGGGCACCAGGACGAGACTTGCCAGTACAAGGAACAACGTTCTTGCAACGAGACTTCGCGCCATCAGTTTCCCCCAAATCAGCAAGCGAGCTACCCGCCAACGCCCACCACGAACTCGATGCGGGCACTCCTCGCCAATAGCACAAGCACGTTAGCGTTGAGCTGGTTATCGCGTCAACGAGGAACTAAGGCGGGATGATCCGGATATTTGGAATGCGATCGCGAAATGCAAAAGCCGCGATCCACACATGGGTGAACCGCGGCTCTTGATGGCACGTCGCTCGCGCGATGCGCGTAAGGTCCTAGCGGCCGCCGGTGCTGGCCGCCTTCACGTTGACCTTGATGTAGACGGTCGACCAGCAGCACTGGAACCCGCCGCCGCCAACACCGGAGGTGTCGTTGCCCTCAACCCGGATCACGTACTCGCCAGGCATCGAGAAGGTGGCGGTGGTTGAGACCCGCTCCTTCTCAATCGTAGGCGTGGAGTCGGCAAAGGTCACCGTGCCAGGTCCGCGAAACTTGGACAGGGTCGTGCTCACGCGTGGCCGGCGCGCGGGGCCGGCCGCTCCACCGGGGGGAGGGGCCGCGGCGCTGCCGCCGGTCGGCGTTTCCTCATGGCCGTCGTCGCTGAGCCAGAAGTTGATCGCGACCGGTTCGCCGACCGAGCCGGTCACGACCGGCGCGGTGGAGAGCGCCTTGGGCGGACCGGTCAGGGCCTCACCGTTTTCGGAGAACTTGAAGACCGGCGGCTTGTTGCCCATGGCGGCGTCCAGGTACGGCTCGATCTGGTAGCCCTTGGTCAGGCCGAAGGGCACCGAGACCGTGCGGCCGTTGGCGGTGAGGGTCCACGTGATCTTCTTGTCGCCGAAATCCTTGGGCACCCGGATGGTGGTGGTTCCCCAACCGCGGCCAACCACAAAGTGGGTCGGCTGCCCCTGGTCGGGGCCGCCGGGTTCAATCCGGTTCTCGGGACCGATCGGGATGTCGAGCGTCTGCTTCTTGTTGCGGTTGTAATAGCCGATGAGCAGCGTGTAGCTGCCATCGTCGTTCTGGTACCAGCCCTCAAATGCCGGATAGACGTTCTGCCCGGCGTCCTTGAGCGGCTCCATCACGAGCTGGCGGGCGGCCAGGTCCGTGCCGGCGGCCAGGCCCGCGACCGCCACGAGAGCGAGGGCCACGCGGCCCATGAATCGAATTGCCATCTGGAAAACTCCTGCGCAAACAGTGAGGGGGTGCCGTTGCTGGCACCCCCTCGGTGAAAAACAGGCTACGGCGTTACTGCTGCTGCTGCCGTTCCGTGGTGGCAGCGAGCTTGGCCTTGCGGGCCTCGACTTCCTTGTTGAAGTCGTCATCGCCCATGTAGGTGATGTTGATCCAGGCGTGCGCCATCTCGTCCACGGTGCGGTCGCCCCAGCCGATCCACTGCGTCGGGTCGGGATTGCTCTTCTTGGCGGCGGTGTTGTCGTGCCACGCGGTGATCTTGATGATGGTGCCCTTCGGCAGCAGCGGCGCGTAGTCGTCGTCGAACACGTAGTTGTTCATCCAGTTGAACTCGAAGTTCGGGACGTAGCCGAGCACCTGCTGGGTGCCGTTGGGCAGGATGGCTTCGACCATCATCGCCTTGCCGCGCAGGTGCATGTGCGGCTGGAAGTTCTCGACGCGGCCGGCGCGGCGCATGACGTGGAAGTTCTGGCCGACGCTGATCGAGTTGGGCGCGATGTCGAGGTTGCGGTTGCCGCCGGTGACGCCGCTGTAAAGCGACAACGCCGTGCGGTACTTCGGCTCCTGGCCCTTCGGGTAGAAGTAGATGCCGAGTTCAACCTCGTCGGTGATGTCCTCGCCACCGGCGCTGTAGTGGATGTCCCAGCGGATCTTCGAGCCGGGCAGCATCAACTTGCCGGTGTTGGGACGCAGCAACTCGCCCTGCTTGTTGACGGCCCATTCCATGAACAGACCGGCGCCGCTGTCGGCATCGGCGTTAGTCAGCATGGCCTGGGCTTCCTTCTCGTCCTGCATCAGGTAGGCGAGGGCGTGGTGGGTGATCTTGCGGCCCTTCAGCGTGCCCGGGCGCATTTCGATGGCGCGCACCCAGCGGGGCTCGGTCAGCCCGGTCTCGACGACCGGCTTGTACCAGGCGTCCATGGCGACGGCCTTCTGCGTGTACTTCGGCGACTTGATGATGAGGTCGGGCGGACCGCCGAACTTGCTGGCGTAGTTCCAGCCGTTGCCATCGTCCCACTTCTTCGCCGCGGGCATGTCCTTGGGGTCGCCCTTCGGCGCACCGTTCGAGGCCCACTTCACGATGGTGTCGATTTCCTTGTCGCTGAGCGACCGGTCATCCTTGTAGTGCTGGATGCCGACCGTCTTGTCGATGTGCCAGGGCGGCATGTTGCGCGAGGCGACGCGATCGCGAATCGAGCGGGCCCACGGACGGGCCTCTTCGAACGTGATCAGCGAAAACGGCGCAATCGAATCCGGACGGTGGCACGACTCGCACTTGTTCTGGAAAATCGGCGCGACGTCTTTTGTGAACGTCGGCGTTGCGGTCGTTTGAGCTGAAAGCGACGCCGGCAGAGCCAGAAGGCCCAACACGCCCACCGCCCCAGTCAATACCCGGCCGAAGATACCGTTAGCCATCTTCTTCCCCTCCGAAATTGTGAACGAATAGTTCGCGGTTGGGGAGTGTACACGCTTTTGTCACAGCTTGTCATCCCCGCGACAACCTAATGGCTACCATCAGTTACGCGAATGCTACCTCTTCCGTTTATCGGCCCGAGGCTGCCTATATTTTAGGCCAGCTTCCGCAGGATCAGGCACTTGAGGTAATAGGTCTCGGGAACCCCTAACAGAACCGGATGATCCCGCCCCTGCATGCGTTTTTCCACCAGATTTACCGGAACTCTGGCATCGACGGCGGCGGCAAATACCGCCTGGCCGAACATGATCTCGTCAACGTTATAGGAGCAACTGCACGTGATCAGGTAGCCACCGGGCGCCAGCAGCCGCAGGGCACGCAGGTTGATCTCCTTATATCCGGCCAGCGCGTTCTGGACCGCTCCCTTGTTCTTGGCGAAGGCCGGCGGGTCGAGCACGATGGTGTCGAAGCGGGCGCCCTCGCGCTCGAGATGGCGCAGTTCATCAAAGACGTTGGCCTCGCGGGCGGTCAGGTTGGCCACACCGTTGGCGGCGGCGTTGGCGGTGATGCGCGCCACCGCGTCGGCCGAGACGTCGAGAGCAGTCACGCTCTGGCAGCGGGGCGCCAGCGCGAGAGCAAACCCGCCGTTGTAGCTGAAACAATCGAGCAACGTCCCGTGGGCGTAGCGCGCGGCAGCCCGCCGGTTCTCCCGTTGATCGAGAAACAACCCGGTCTTCTGGCCGCGCCACGGATCGACGTGGTAGCCGACCGCCCCCTCCCGTACGCTGATGGTCTCGGGCACCTCGCCGTGCAACACCTCGACCTTCTGCTCCAGCCCTTCGAGCACGCGCACCTTCGGGTCGTTGCGGGCCAGCACGCCGATGGCGCCGGTCAACTCGACCAGCAGTGGTACCAGCGTCGGCGTCAACCGCTCCATCCCCTGCGAGAGCGCCTGGATCACCAGGTAGTCGCCGTAGCGGTCGACCACCAGCGAGGGCAGCAAGTCGGCCTCACCGTGCACCACGCGATACGCGGTGGCGTCGATCTCGAGCACCTCGCGGAAGGCGATGGCGTTCTCGAGCCGCTCGCGCCAGAACGCCTGGTCAACCGGGCGATCGTCGCGCGTGAGCATGCGCAGCGTGATCTGTGACTGATCGCTGAACAGCGCCTGTCCGAGATCGCGGTCGCGCGGCCCGCGGACGCGGACGACCACGCCGGGCTCGACGTCGGCGACGTCCATGACGTCGGAGCGGTAGATCCAGGGGTGGCCGCCGCGAATGCGATCCTCGCCCCTGGCATTCACGATGGCAGTGGGTGTCACCCATCTATAGTGTCACGGTGTCGACCGCGCTAGAATCACGCATGCACATCGCGCTCGGCGCCGACCACGCCGGCTTCCACCTCAAGGACTCGTTGAAGCGGACGCTCGACGAGCTGGGCGTCACCTATGAGGACTTCGGCACCAACACCGCCGCCTCGGTGGACTACCCCGACTTCGCGCAAGCGGTGGCGCGGGGCGTGGCGGGCGGCCAGTTCGAACGCGGCATCCTGGTGTGCGGGACCGGCATCGGCATGGCGATTGCGGCCAACAAGGTCCCGGGCATCCGCTCGGCGGCCATCGTCGACACCGACACGGCCAAGCTGTCGCGCGAACACAACGACCTCAACGTGCTGACCCTTGGCGCGCGGGTGACGCCGGAAGTGCGCGCCCGCGAGATCGTCAAGGTGTTTCTCGCCACCCCGTTTGAAGGCGGCCGCCACAGCCAGCGGGTCAACAAAATCGAAGGCGCCTGACCGCGGACGCGAGTCGCCCGGTGCCGTGAGCCCGGCGCACTGCTAGAATCGGACTGCCATCATGAGCCTTCCCCTAATGCAACTGAGCCTCGCCGAGTCGGACCCGGAGATCGCCGAGGCGATCGCGCGCGAAACCGAACGCCAGGCCGACGGCCTCGAACTCATCGCCTCGGAAAACTTCGTCAGCAGCGCCGTGCTCGAAGCCGCCGGCTCGGTCATGACCAACAAGTACGCCGAAGGCTACCCGGGCAAGCGCTACTACGGCGGCTGCGAGTTCGTGGACGTCGCCGAAACCCTGGCCATCGCTCGCGCGAAGGCGCTGTTTGGCGCCGAGCATGTCAACGTGCAGCCCCACTCGGGCGCGCAGGCCAACATGGCGGTCTACCTGACGCTGCTCAAGCCGGGCGACGTCGTGCTGGGCATGAACCTCGCCCACGGCGGCCACCTGACGCACGGCCATCCTCTCAACTTCTCAGGCAAGCTCTACACCATCGTCCCTTACGGCGTGCGGCAAGACGACGAGCGGCTGGACTATGAGGAGTTCGAGCGCCTCGCGGTCGAGCACAAGCCGAAGATGATCATCGCCGGCGCCAGCGCCTACCCGCGAGCGTTCGACTTCGCGCGCATGGGCGAGGTCGCGCGCCGGGTCGGTGCGCCGCTGATGGTGGACATGGCGCACATCGCCGGCCTGGTCGCCGGCGGCCAGCACCCCAGCCCCGTGCCGCACGCCGACTTCGTGACCACGACGACGCACAAGACGCTGCGCGGGCCGCGCGGCGGCATGGTGATGTGCCGCGCGCAATATGCCAAGGACCTCGACCGCACGGTGTTCCCGGGCGTGCAGGGCGGTCCGCTCATGCACATCATCGCCGCCAAGGCGGTGTGCTTCCGCGAAGCGGCGACCGCGGAGTTTGCCGCCTACCAGAAGCAACTGGTGGCCAACGCCAAGCGGCTGGCGGCGGCCATGACCACCGCCGGCTTCCGCATCGTGAGCGGCGGCACCGACAACCACATCGTGCTGGTCGACACCTTTTCCAAGGGCATCACCGGCAAGGTGGCCGAAGCGGCGCTCGGCCAGGCCGGCATCACGGTGAACAAGAACGCGATTCCGTTCGACCAGAATCCGCCGATGGTGGCCAGTGGCGTGCGGCTGGGCACGCCGGCGGTGACCACGCGCGGCATGGGCGAGGCGCAGATGGACGAGATCGCCGGCTTCATCGCGCGGGCGCTCGCCACGCCGGGCGACGCCGCGGCCCTGGCCATGATCAAGTCAGAAGTCGAGCAGTTGTGCCGGAAGTTCCCGCTCTACCCGGAACGCCGGGCCTAGTCGCCGCCGTCGAGGCGGCGTTTGCCAACGGCGGAGTCCTGGCCCGGGCGGTCGATCAGTTCGAACCGCGAGCCGGCCAGCGCGCCATGGCGGTGGCGGTGGCCGAGACCCTCGACAGCGGCGGCGTGCTGCTCGCGGAAGCCGGCACCGGCACCGGTAAGACGCTGGCCTATCTGGTGCCCGCGATCCTGAGCCGGCAGCGCGTGCTGGTGTCCACCGGCACCAAGAACCTCCAGGAACAGATCTACTTCAAGGACCTGCCGGTGCTGCGCCAGGCCCTGGGCGTGCCGTTCACGGCGGCCTACATGAAGGGGCGCGCCAACTACCTGTGCCTGCACCGGCTCGATCAGCTGCGTGCCTCGCCGGCCGTGCCGCACGACTTCGTATCGATGGTGGACGAGTGGCTGCGGGTGACCGAGACCGGCGATCGCGCCGAGCTGCGGGAGCTGCCGGAAGACTCCTCGACCTGGCACGACGTGTCGGCGACCGCCGATACCTGCCTCGGCAACGACTGCCCGCAGTACCAGGAGTGCTACGTCACGCGCATGCGCCAGCGCGCGGCCGAGTCCGACATCGTGATCGTCAATCACCACCTGTTGTGCGCCGACGCCTCGGTGCGGCAGAGCAGCTATGGTGAGGTCATCCCGGAATGCCACTACGCCGTCCTCGACGAGGCGCACCAGCTCGAGGATGTGGCGACGCAGTACTTCGGCATCGCCGTCAGCAACTACCGCGTCGACGACCTGGTCCGCGACGGCGAGCGGGCGCTCAACCTCGGCGTGGTCGAAGACGCCGATGCCGACATTCGCCGGTCGCTGCGCCGCGTCGACGACCATGCCCGCGAGTTCTTCGGCCGCCTGGCCATGGCCCGGCAATCGCGTTCAAGCTACGGCGAAGACCGGCTGCGTATCGGCCCCGAATGGTTCGGCGACATCATCGATGACGGATTGGGGCTGACGAGCGCGCTCGATGCGGTCGACCGCGACATGTCGCGTGCCGCCGGCACCGGCACCGGCGGCAGTTCGGCCAACGAAGAGGCGGCGGCGCTCGGCCGGCGCGCGGCGGAGCTTCGCGAGCACCTGTCGTTCCTGCTCGAAGCCGCCAACCCGGCGTTCGTCTACTTTCTCGAGACCCGCAACCGCGGCGTCTTTCTGCGCGCGGCGCCGATCGATGTCTCGGCCATCATCCGCGAACAACTGCTCGACCGCATGCGGGCCACGGTGCTGACCTCGGCCACGCTGACGGTCGAGGGCTCGTTTGAGTATGTGAAGCGGCGGTTGGGCGCGCACGAGGCCGCCGACCTGCGCGTGCCATCGGAGTTTGACTTCACCGAGCAGGCCATCCTTTACCTGCCGCGCCAGATGCCGGCACCCAAGTCGCCGGAGTACGCCACTGCCGTGGCGCGCGAAGTGCTCGACCTGCTGCAACGGACCGAAGGGCGCGCCTTCGTGCTGTTTACGAGTTACTCGATGCTGCGCACGGTGCGTGAGCGCGTGGAGATGGACCTGCCCTACCCGCTGATCGTGCAGGGCACGGCGCCACGCAGCCAGTTGCTCGCGCAGTTCCGCACCACGCCCAACGCGGTGTTGTTTGCCACCTCGGCGTTCTGGCAGGGCGTCGATGTGGTCGGCGAACAGTTGAGCTGCGTCATCATCGACAAGCTGCCGTTCGCCTCGCCGGGCGATCCGATCACGGCCGCGCGCATCGAAGCAATCACCGCCGAGGGCGGCGACGCGTTCCAGGAATACCAGGTGCCGCTCGCCATCCTGGCCATGCTGCAGGGACTCGGCCGGCTGATCCGCCACCGCAGCGACCGCGGCCTGCTGGCGGTGCTCGACCCCCGGCTGCGAACCATGGGCTACGGCCGCCGGTTTCTCGACTCATTTCCGCCCGCGCCAGTCACCCAGAACCCGGACGCGGTCTCTCGGTTTTTTGCTGTCTGACGTAAACTCAGAATACTGAGGCACGGCCGCGGATGACACCGTTCAGGTCACCAGGGCCGCAGACGACACAGATGACACAGAACATTTTCTCCTCCGTTCGGCGCGTCGCCGCCCTGATCCTGGCGTTGGCGTTGGCCGCCGCATCATCGGCGTTCGCCCAATCCACCATGATCAAGGGCAAGGTGGCCGATGTGAAAGGCCAGCCGATGGTCGGCGTCGCCATCACCATCGAGTCGGTCGGCGGCATCCGCAAGTTCACGACCAAGACCGACCGGCGCGGCGAGTTCATCCAGTTGCTGACCGAATCGGGCCAGTACCGGGTGACCGCCACCGACGAGAAGGTCGGCACGGCGCAAACCGAACTGCGGGTCATTCTCGGCCGGGTGAGTGAGGCCAATCTGGTTCTCGCCGCCGCCACCGCCGCCAACGACGACGGCAAGGCCGCCGCACTGAAGAAGGCGTTCGAGGAGGGTGTTGCCGCCAGCCGCGCCGGTAACCAGGACGACGCGATCGCGAAGTTCGAGGCGGCGCTGACCGTCTCGCCCGCGTGTTTCGACTGCCTCTACAACATCGGCGTGGCCCAACTCGCCAAGAAGGATGACAAGGCGGCCGAGGACGCGTGGATGAAAGCCCTGGCAGTCAAGCCCGACTACACCGAGGCTCTCAACGCGCTGTCGACGCTCTACAACAACCAGAAACGCTTCGACGAGGCCTCGGCCATGAGTGCCAAGGCGGTGGCCGCGGGTGGTGGCGGCGGCGCTGACGCCACCTACAACCAGGGCATCATCCTGTGGAACCAGGGCAAGATCGCCGACGCCAAGGTCAAGTTCGAGGAGACCATCAAGGCCAACCCCACCCACGCCGACGCCCACTACCAGCTGGGCATGGCGCTGCTGAACGAGGGCAAGCTGCCCGAGGCGGTCGGCGCGTTTGAAGCCTATGTGAAGCTCGACCCCAACGGCCAGTACGCGACCCAGGCCAAGGGGATGATTGCGCAGCTCAAGAAATAGCTGAACGTGTACGAGCACATTCCCGGGCGCCTGGCCGAAGTTCGCAGCCGCATTGCCGACGCCGCCGGGCGCGCGGGCCGGCCGCCGGAATCGGTCCGGCTGATCGCCGTCTCAAAAACCCATCCGATCGACGCGGTCCGCGCCGCCGCTGATGCCGGGCAACTCGACTTTGGCGAGAACAAGGTCCAGGAAGCCCTGCAGAAGATCGCGGCATCGACCGATACCCGCTTAAGGTGGCATCTCATCGGTCACCTGCAGTCCAACAAGGCGAAGAAGGCCGCCGCGGCAGTGCACGCGATTCACGCAGTCGACGGCGTTGACCTGCTGACTCGCCTCGACCAGGCGGCAGCCGCCGCCGGGCGCACGGTCGAGGTGCTGGTGCAAGTCGACCTGGCCCTTGAGGACACCAAGTTCGGTGCGCCGGTGGACACCGTGCCCGCTATTTTCGCGGCCGCGGCCGGTTGCCAGGCCGCCGTCCTGGTGGGACTGATGCTCTTGCCTCCGGTTGCCGACAACCCGGAGGACGCCCGGCCCTGGTTCGCCCGGCTGCGCGGGCTGCGCGACCAGTTGGGCGAAACCGGCGTGCCGCCGGCCAGGCTGCGTGAGTTATCGATGGGTATGAGCCACGACTACGCAGTGGCGATCGAAGAGGGCGCGACGATGGTGCGGATTGGGACCGCGATCTTCGGCCAACGCGACTACCAAACGACGAATTAAGAATCACTGGCAGAAACCATGAAAGTCACACCACTCGATCTCCGGCAGCAACGCTTCCAGACCGTGATGCGCGGGTACGACCGCGGCGAAGTGCAGGCGTTCATGCTCGAAGTCGCCGACGACTACGAAAATGCCCTGCGCGACAACGACAAGCTGCGCCAGGACATCGCCAAGCTCGACGCCGTGCTCGGCGAACACCGCGGCCAGGAGCGCAACCTGCGCAACACCCTGCTGACGGCGCAGAAGCTGGCCGACGAGATCAAGGAACACGCGCAGGCCGAGGCCGCGCTGATCGTCCGCGAAGCCGAAGGCCGCGCCGACATGCTCCTGCAGAAATCGCAAACCCGCCTGGAAGACGTCCAGCGCGAGATCGACGGCCTGCGCATGAAGCGGCGGGAAGTCGAGAACGACATCGAGGCGCTGGTGCGCACGCTCAACAGCACGCTGGAGTTCATCCGCGACCAGGATGCTCGGGCCCGCGAGGAACGCGTCCTGCTCCACCGCCCGCGCGCGGCTGAGGCGGCGCCAGCACAGGCGCCGCGACCGGCGGATGTCACGCCCAAAGCCGACGGCCAGCGCGGCTGACGCCGGCCTGATCGACGTGCGCGTGGTGCCGCGCGCCGGGCGCAGCGGCGTGGCCGGCCTGCGCGACGGCGCGCTGCTGGTGCGCCTCGCCGCGGCGCCGGTGGACGGCGCGGCCAATGCCGAGCTCGTCGCCGTGCTCGCCACCGCGCTCCACCTGCCCAAGCGCGACATCCAGATCGTCAGTGGCGAACGTTCGCGGTCGAAGCGCGTGCGGGTCGACGGCCTGGCGACTGAGACCATCCTCGCGGCACTCGGTCTCGCTCACCCGCGCCAGCCCTGAGCACCTGAGTCGGGTCGCAGGCGAAGGCCCGGGCGCCCTTGCTCCCGTCCTGGAAACTGCGTACGCTGCCTGTTGGATCCCATTGACCGCTGATTTCCTCATTCGCAACGCCGAACTCGTGGCCACCTGCGCCGGGCCCGGTCCGCGCGTGGGCGCGGCACAGAACGACATTTCGGCGCTGGCCGGCGCCTCCGTCGCCGGGTTCGAGGGCCACATCGTCTTTGTCGGGCCGGCCGACGAGTGCGACCGGGCGATCAACCTCACGTCCACCGCGCAAGTGATCGACGCGTATGGCTGCACCGTGGTCCCGGGATTCGTCGACCCGCACACCCACCTGGTGTTCGGCGGCGACCGGCGCGAAGAGCTGCGCCGGCGGCTCGGGGGCGCCACCTACGCGGAGATCGCCGCCGATGGCGGTGGCATCGTCAAGACCGTCGCGGCGACCCGCGCGGCCAGCGAGCACGAGCTGATCGAGGGCGGCCGGGCGCGGCTCGCGGAGATGCTGGCGTTTGGCACGACCACCGCCGAGGCCAAGAGCGGCTATGGCCTCGACCTCGTCACCGAATTGCGAATGCTGCGGGCGATCCGGGCGCTGACCGCCGGTCAGCCTGTCGATCTCACCGCCACCTTCATGGGCGCTCACGAAGTGCCGATCGAGTACCGCGGGCGCCGCGGCGAGTACGTGAAGCTGGTGATCGACGAGATGATTCCCGCTGTCGCCCGCGAGGGCCTGGCCGAGTGGTGTGACGTCTTCTGCGAAACCGGCGTGTTCACGCCCGAGGAATCACAGGCGATTCTCGAGGCGGGCGCCCGGCACGGGCTCAAGCCGCGTATCCACGCCGACGAGCTGGGCCTGAGCGGCGGCGCCGGCGTTGCCGCCACGATCGGCGCGCGGTCGGCCGATCACCTGATCTATGTCGACGAGCCGCACGCGCGGCGGATGGCCGGGCGCGGGGTGGTCGCCACCCTGCTGCCGGCCGCCGCGTTCTTCCTGAAGCTGGGCCGCTTCGCACCGGCGCGCATGCTGATCGACCAGGGGGTCGCCGTCGCACTGGCCACCGACCTCAATCCCGGCGGCGGCTTCACCACCTCGATGCCCTTTGTCATGTCGCTCGCCTGCTTCGGCATGAACATGACGCTCGAGGAATCCCTGATTGCCGCCACCCTCAACGCCGCGGCCAGCATCGATCGCGCCGACACGGTCGGCAGCCTCGAGACCGGCAAGCTCTTCGATGCCGTGATCGTGAACGGCGCCCTTGCCGACTTAATCCGCGTCGGCGGACCGGTGGTACGAACGGTGGTCAAGCGAGGGAGAATAGTGCCATGAAGTTCGCCGACATGACGGTGGCGCAGTTGCTCGACGCGCTGGCCAGTCCCGCCCCGACCCCCGGCGGCGGCACGGCATCGGCGATCGCCGGTGCCATGGCCGTCGCCCTGCTCGAAATGGTGACCGGACTCGCGAAGGGCAACACCAACAGCGAAGCGGAACAAGCCGCGCTGGCCGGCGCCCGGCAGGCGCTGGCGCCGCTGCGCGTGACCCTCGCGGCATTGGCCGACGCCGATGCGCAATCGTTTGATGAAGTGATGCAGGCCTACCGCCTGCCCAAAGCCACCGAGTCGGACAAGAGCGCGCGCTCGGCCGCGATCCAACTCGCGCTGCAGGGCGCGACGACGGTGCCGCTGCAGACGCTGCGCGCGTGCGCCGAGGCGATGGGGCCGGCGGAGACGGTGGCCGCCGGAGGCAATCGCTCGGCGGTCAGCGATGTTGGCGTGGCCATTGGACTGCTGGAAGCGGCGGCCGCCGGCGCCGAAGCCAACGTGCGGATCAATCTGGCGAGCGTGCGCGACCTGAAGTTCACGGCCGACGCGGCTGATGAAACCGGGCGGCTGATTTCAGATATCACCCGGCAAGCGGCCGTTGCCCGCGCCCGCCTGGCCTGACTAGCGTCGTCCCTGCGTGAGCAGCCGTACCGAGGCGCTGGGGCGGAAGGTCATCGGTTGGGTGATGATGCCGGGAATGAACGCCACGTCGGTGGTGTAGACCACCTCGACGACGCGGTCGGAGCCGTGCTGGCTGACGGCGACGGCGTCGGCGTCCACCGGCAAGTCATACTCGGCGGCGATTGCGACCACCTGCTGCGTGACCTCGGCATCCGAGGCATTGGGCGCAAACAACAGCGCCTGTTCCACCGCATCCTCAAACTGGTAGTTCGACATCATGGCCCGCGCGCCTTGGAACGCGGCAGTCAACAGCAGCAGGGCCAGAACGAGCTTGATGATGGTTGTCATGTCGCCACGGGCGCGCGGGGGGACCGGCGCCTGCCGCCATCATACGCCGATCGGGAGTTGAAAGTGGACAGTTGAAAGTGGAAAGTTTCAGTTTCAGTTTCAGTTTCAGTTTTTCAGTTCGGAGTCTCAGTTCGGAGTCTCAGTTCGGAGTCTCAGTTCGGAGTCTCAGTTGGGAGTCTCAGTTGGGCGTGATCCGCGCGGAGCAGGGGCCACGCCTACCCACTGGCGCCCGAAGCGTAAACCTGAGACTCAAACTAAAACTAACAACTGAAACTAAAACTAACAACTGAAACTGAAACTGAAACTCTCCACTTTCAACTGTCAACTTTCAACTTTTCTAGTGAATCTGATGCAGCAGCCGGTCCCAGCGGACGCCCAGAAATGACGCCGGCGACGCGCCATCGTCGGGGGTATCGAACGACCAGTAGATGAAGAGGGCGCGGCCCTTGACGTACGACACGGGGAGAAAGCCCCAGTATCGGCTGTCCTGCGAATCGTCGCGGTTGTCGCCCATCATGAAATAGTGGCCCTCGGGAACCGTGACCGGGCCGTATTTGCGCCGCAAGTCAAAGCTGTCGGCCTGGCCGTCGTCCATGGGCGGGAACAGGTAGTGGGCGTAGGGCTCGAGCAACGGCATGCCGTTGATGTGAATGGTCTGGTTGCGCAGCTCGAGGGTGTCGCCTGGCAGGCCGATGACGCGCTTGATGAAATCGCGGTCCGGTTCCTCTGGATACTTGAACACCACGATGTCGCCGCGTTCGATCGTGCGCATCGGCAGGAGGGCGCGTTCGAGTGCGGTCGCCGCCGGCGCGAAGATGAACTTGTTGACCAGCAGATGATCGCCGACCAGCAGGTTGGGCTTCATCGAGCCGGTGGGAATCTTGAAGGCCTGGAACACGAAGGTGCGGACGAACAACGCCAGAATTACGGCGACGACAATCGACTCGAAGTACTCCCGCACGGTCGACTTCCGGAAGGTCGCCTCGGTCATCGCTACTCGTCCCCGATCTTGAGCACGGCCAGGAACGCTTCCTGCGGGATCTCAACCGTGCCGACCCGCTTCATGCGCTTCTTGCCTTCCTTCTGTTTCTCGAGCAGCTTGCGCTTGCGCGAGATGTCGCCACCATAGCACTTCGCGAGCACGTTCTTACGCAGCGCCTTGACCGACTCGCGGGCAATGATGCGGGCGCCAATCGCCGCCTGGATCGCCACCTCGAACATCTGCCGCGGAATCAGCTCGCGCATCTTGGCGGCCAGCATCCGGCCACGATCGTAGGCGCGGTCGCGATGCACGATGATCGAGAGCGCATCCACCGGCTCGGTGTTCACCAGGATGTCGAGCTTGACCAGCGGCGATTCCCAATAGCCGGTGACATGGTAGTCGAGCGAGGCATAGCCGCGCGAAATCGTCTTGAGCCGGTCGTAGAAGTCGAGCACCACCTCGTTGAACGGCAACTCGTAGGTGATCAGCACGCGGTCGGCGGCCTTGAACTCCAGTTGCTTCTGCACGCCGCGCTTGTCCTGGCACAGCTGCAGGATGGCGCCGACAAACTCGGCCGGCGTCAGGATCATCGCGGTGATGACCGGTTCTTCGATCTTGCTGATGTGACCGGCTTCGGGCAGCTTGGCCGGGCTGTCGATCTCGACCACCTCGCCGTCGGTCCTGGTGACCCGGTAGAGCACGCCCGGCGCGGTCGTGACCAGGTCCATGTTGAACTCGCGCTCGAGCCGCTCCTGCACAATCTCCATGTGCAGCAGGCCGAGGAAGCCGCAGCGGAACCCGAAGCCGAGCGCGACCGAGGTCTCGGGCTCGAAGAAGAAGGCCGCGTCGTTCAAGCGCAGCTTCTCCAGTGATTCGCGCAACTCGGCATACTGGTGGCTCTCGACCGGATACAGGCCGGCGAACACCATCGGCTTGAGTTCCTTGAAGCCCGGGAACGGCTCCGGCGTGGGCCGGTGCGTCTCGGTCACGGTGTCGCCAATCTGCGCGTCGGAGACCACCTTGATGCCGCAGGCAATGAAGCCCACTTCGCCGGGCCCCAACTGCTCCGCCGGAACCGCCTTCGGTGTGAACACGCCCAGGGTTTCCACTTCGTGGTCCTGCTTGGTGTTCATCATCGTGACCTTGGTGCCGGCACGCAGCGTGCCTTCGAGCACGCGGACGACAATCACCACGCCACGATACGAGTCGTACCAGGAGTCGAAGATCAGCGCCTTCAGCGGCGCGGCCGGATCGCCCTCCGGCGGCGGCAGCCGGGTCACGACCGCTTCGAGAATGTCGACCACGCCGGTGCCTTCCTTGGCGCTGGCGAGAATCGCGGTGTCGCCGTCGAGGCCGATGATCTCCTCGATCTGGCGGCGGGCCTCTTCGGGCTGCGCGCTGGGCAGGTCGATCTTGTTGATGACCGGAATGATCTCGAGATTGTTGTCCACCGCGAGGTAGGCGTTCGCCAGGGTCTGCGCCTCGACACCCTGCGAGGCATCCACCAGCAGCAACGCGCCTTCGCAGGCGGCCAATGAACGGGTCACCTCGTAGCTGAAGTCGACATGACCAGGCGTGTCGATCAGGTTGAGGACGTAGGTCTGGCCGTCCTTCGCGGTGTAGTTCAGGCGCACCGGGTGGGCCTTGATCGTGATGCCGCGCTCGCGCTCCAGATCCATGCTGTCGAGCACCTGCGCCGACATCTCGCGCATCTGCAGCGCTCCGGTCACTTCCAGGAACCGGTCGGCCAGCGTCGACTTGCCGTGGTCAATGTGCGCGATGATCGAAAAATTACGAATGTGGGGCTGATTCACTGAAGATTCTGGTCCTGTGCCGGGCCGACGTGTCCCGCCGCAGCGCCAGACGCGAAGGCGTGAGGCGGCTGGTGCGAAGGCGGATCCTGACTATTATGACTCATGCCCGACCCAGGCCAGGGAATGAGCCGCGTCTGCCCTTCGTGCGGCCGCCGTCTCCCCAAATCGGTGTCCGTGTGCCGCTGTGGCCTCGAAGTGCTGGCGGCGGAAGACGAAGCGGCAGACGAGACGGGCCCCGCCGGGGGCCGATCGCCGGCCACCCTGGCCGCCGGTGCCCTGTTGCTGGCCGCTCTGGCTGGCGCGGGCTATTGGTTCGTGTCGGCGCCGGGCGCTGCCGACGCCGAAGGGCAAAGGGCGATCACCAGCCCGGCTGATCCGGAAAACCTCCGGGCTCCATCCGCGGGTGATCCCGCCCAGTCCACCGCCGATCCCCCGGCCGAGGTGTCTCTGGCGCGCCGGGCATGGGACGCGGAACGGGCCCTTGCCGACATGCGGCCGGCCGGCGACGCCGCACCGGCACCCGCGCCAGTGGCCGCACCCATGGCTGCCGCGTCCATTGAGGACATGGTTGGCCTGGTCATGCCGGCCGTCGTCCTGGTCGAGACCTCGACGGGCCGCGGCAGCGGTTTCTTCGTGCGGCCAGATACCGTCATCACCAACGCGCATGTGGTGAAAGACGACGGCTTCGTCCGGCTGCGCCGCATGGACGGCACCAACACGACCGCCCGTGTCGACTTGAAGTCGCCGGCTTTCGACATCGCGATTCTCAAGGTAGCCGCGGCGGCCGCCGGCCAGGTGGTCATCCCCATGGGATCGGCCGAGACCCTGCGCCCGGGCCAGGAGGTCGTAATGATCGGCTCGGCGCTTGGCACACTGCAGAACAGCGTGACGCGCGGGATCGTGAGCGGCGTGCGCCGATCGGGCGAGGCGACGCTGGTGCAGACCGACGCCTCGGCGAACCCGGGCAACAGCGGCGGTCCGCTGCTCGATCGCCAGGGCGTGGCCATCGGCATCACGACCATGGGCTATCGCGACCAGCAGGGACTGAACTTCGCCGTTGCGATCGATCACGCCCGCGCGATCCTCGAAGGCCGGGTGGCCCCGCCCGGCTCGCTTCCCCTGGCGCTGGACGAGGTCAAGGCGCTACCCCCGGCTGGGTCTGATGCCGATCGGGTTCGCGACGAGGGCCAGCGGGCGTTTCTCGCCGCCATCGGGCAACTGGCGCGCCAGGCTGACGCGCTCGACGGCGATTGGCGGCAGTTCCGCAGATCGTGCTTCACGGCAACGATCAGCGGCTCGTTCAGCCGCGAGTGGTTCGTGATGTTCACGCCGGGCGCGATTACGGCGGCGCAGTCGGGCGGCGGATCGTGCGCGGCCTTCCTGGTGGAGTTTCAGGCCGACACCGGCCGGATGGCTGCCGAGATGCGCGCCGCGCTCGATCGGGCGCGGCGGACGAGCGTGCTGCCGGGCGTGGTGCGCGATGCGCTGCGGTCGAGCCGGCTCGAGTTCGACGGCTGGGACCGATAGGCGATTGGCGACCATTCTGTGAGATCGTAGGCCGTCGTGACCACGAAAGCCCTGTTCGCCACCGTCCTGTCGACTGCCGTGCTGCTGGCGACAATTCACGCCGCCCCTGAGATCACGGTGGTGATCGAGACCTCGGCGGGAGTAATCGAGGTGGCCGTCGACCCGGTGCACGCGCCGATTACCACGGCCAATTTCCTGCGCTACGTCGACGCCGGGATGTACGACGGCGGCCGGTTTCATCGCGCCGTCCGGCTCGACAACCAGGCCCGGCAGGACGTGCTGATCGAGGTGATCCAGGGCGGCCGCGATCCTGCCCAGGCCAAGGCCCGGCCCGGCTTTGGCGCCATTCCACTCGAGCGAACGTCGGTGACCACACTGACCCATGTCGATGGCGCCATCTCCATGGCGCGCGGCAACACCGCCGACAGCGGATCGTCGGACTTCTTCCTGTGCGTGGGCCCACAACCATCGCTGGACTTTGGCGGCGCCCGGGCCGCCGACGGCCAGGGCTTCGCGGCCTTTGGCCGCGTCACCCGCGGCATGGAGGTGGTGCGCAAGATCCAGGCAGCCCGCACCAACGAGCGCGAGCAGCTGCTCGCGCCGGTCATGATCGTGCGGGTGTCGCGGAAGCAGTGATAGCATTCGCGCTCGATGCAATTTCGCGGCGACATCGCCACCCCCGCCCTGCTCCTCGACCTCGATGCGTTTGAATCCAACCTCGCGGCCATGGCCACGCACCTGCGGGACCGAGGCAAGCGGTTTCGGCCGCACGGCAAGACACACAAGTGTCCCGAGGTGGCGCGGGCGCAGATCGCGGCCGGCGCGGTGGGTTGTTGCGCGGCCAGGCTGGCCGAGGCCGAGGTGTTTGCCGACCATGGCATCCCCGGCCTGCTGGTCACTACCGCCGTGGTCGGCAGCGGCAAGCTTGCCCGTGCCGTGGGCCTGGCGGCGCGGGCGCCGGACACCGTCTTCTGTGTCGACGATCAGGACAACGCGCGGGAACTGAATGCGGTGGCGCGGGCGGCCGGCGTGATCGTGCATGTGGCGATCGACCTCTACTTCGGCCGCACCGGGGTGCCGCCGGGCGAACCGGCGCTGGCACTGGCCAGGGTCATCGCGGCCCTGCCCAACCTGGCGCTGGCCGGCCTGCAGTCCTACGACGGCGAGGCCTCGCATACCACGCCGTTCGCGGCGCGCAAGGCGCGCACCGACGATTCGATGGGCCGCGCCATCGCGACGAGGACGCTGATCGAGCGCGACGGCATCCCCTGCCCGATGATCACCGGCGGCTCGACCGGCACCTACCGCTTCGACGCTGACAATCCCGGCGTCACCGAGCTGCAGCCCGGCAGTTTCATCTTCATGGACATTGACTACGGCCGCATCGGCGGCGCCGACGGTCCCGAGTACCGCGATTTCAAGAATGCGCTCACGGTGATGACCACCGTGGTCTCGCGGCCGCCCGGATTTGCCATCGTCGACGGCGGCTACAAGGCCTTCTCCACCGATCGGCCGTTCACGCCGCGGCCGGTGAACCTGGCGGGCGTCACCTACGGGTGGGCCGGCGACGAACACGGCCGGCTGGACCTGGCCCACGCGGCGAGCGAGGTCACGGTCGGCGACCGCATCGAGTTCATCCCGCCACACTGCGACCCCACCGTCAACCTGTACGATCATATTCATGCCCTGCGCGGCGACCGGGTCGAAGCGGTGTGGCCGATCGCCGCCCGCGGCAAGAGCCAGTAGGCGATGAGCGAGGCCCTCAGGCGGGAACTGGCCGCTGCGGTGGATGGCGAGGTGCGCTTCGACAGGGTTTCGAGAGCGCTGTACTCGACCGACGCCAGCGTCTACCAGATCGAGCCACTGGGCGTGGTCATCCCGCGGACAGCCGAGGCGGTGAGCAGGGCGGTCGGCATCGCGGCGCGGCATGGAGTGCCGATCACACCGCGCGGGGCCGGCACGTCGCAGGCGGGACAGGCCATTGGCGCCGGGCTGGTGCTCGATACCTCGAAGCACTTGAATCGCATCGTCGAGATCAATCCCGGCGAGCGCTGGGCGCGCGTCGAACCCGGGGTCGTGCTGGACGAGTTGAATGCCGCGTTGCGGCCGTACCACCTGCGCTTCGCTCCTGACGTGTCGTCAGCCAGCCGGGCCACCCTCGGCGGCATGATGGCCAACAACTCCAGCGGCGCGCGGTCGGTGTTGTACGGCAAGACCATCGACCATGTCCGCGAACAGCACGTGGTGCTGTCGGACGGCGCGCTGGCACACCTGCGGCCGCTGAGCGCGGCTCAGTATGCGGAGGCGCGGCAGGGCGACAGCATTGCCGCCCGCGCCTATCGGGCGGTGCCGGCGCTCGGCCAGCGCCACGCCGCCGAGATCGATCGCCGGTTTCCCAAGGTGCTGCGCCGCGTCGGCGGCTACAACCTCGACCAGTTCGTCGACGCCGGGCGCGCGGTCGACCTGACCCGCATCATGGTCGGCTCGGAAGGCACGCTCGGCTTCATTGTCGAGGCGAAGATCGGCCTGGTGCCGTTGCCGGCGAGCAAGGCGGTGCTCACGATCGAGTTCGATGAGCTGCTGGCGGCGCTCGGCGCCACACCGCTGATCCTCCGGCATGGGCCGTCGGCGGTCGAAGTGATGGACGACTTCATCCTGCGTCACGCGCAGGGCCACACCGCGCTCGAGACACAACGGCGCTCGATGATCGATCGCGACGGCTCGGCCTTGCTGTGCGTGGAGTTCTACGCGGAACACGCTGACGAGCTGCCCGGGCGACTTGACGCGGTGGAACGCGATCTGCGGGGCGCCGGCATTGACTGCCGCTGCCGGCAGGTAATCGATCCGTCGGCGCAGGCGCGCATCTGGAGTTTCCGCGAGGCCGCGCTCGGACTGTCGACCGCCATGAAGTCCGACGGCAAGGCGATCTCCTTCGTCGAAGACACCGCCGTCGCCCCCGAGAAACTGCGCGACTACATCGAGCGCTTCATCCGCATTGTCGAACGCCACGACACCGTGGCGGGGGTCTACGCGCACGCCTCGGTGGGCTGCCTGCATGTGCGGCCGGTCGTCAACCTGAAGACCGCTCGCGGCGTGGCCGTGTTCGAAGCCATTGCCGGCGAGGTGGCCGACCTGGTGCTGGAGTTCGGCGGCGCGCTGTCAGGTGAGCACGGCGACGGGCTGGTGCGCGGCGCCTTCAACGAGCGGATGTTCGGCAGCGAGCTCTACCAGGCGTTTCGCGAGGTCAAGCGGACCTTTGATCCGCACGGTCTCTTCAATCCCGGCCGCATCGTCGACACTCCGCCGATCACGTCGCACCTGCGCTTCGGCGCCGGCTACCAGACCCCCACGCCGGTCACCTTCTTCGACTACTCCGATCACAACGGCTTCGGCGGCGCGGTCGAGATGTGCAGCGGCGTCGGCCTCTGCCGCAAGAAGCGCGAGGGGACGATGTGCCCGTCGTACATGGTGACTGAAGACGAGGCGCACTCGACACGCGGACGGGCCAACGTGCTGCGGCTGGCGATGAGCGGGCGCCTGGGCGAGGCCGGGTTGGCGGATGCCGGCGTGCATGAGGTGCTCGACCTTTGCCTCGAGTGCCGTGCGTGCAAGTCGGAATGCCCGGTCGGCGTCGACGTGGCCAGGTTCAAGAGCGAGTTTCTGGCCGGATACTGGGAGCGGCACGGGCTGTCGGCCAGCGCCCAGGTGTTTGGCCACGCGCGCTCGGCCGCTGAATGGGCGAGCATGCTGGCACCGGTCTCGAATGCGCTGGCGGGCAGTGGGCCGGCGCGGTGGCTGGCCGAAACCACCGTCGGCATCGATCGCCGGCGCCAGTTGCCGCAGTTCACGAGGCGGACATTGCGCAAGCGGATGGCCGGGCGTCGTTCCCCGGTGGCCGCGCCGAGGTCGGCTCTGTTTGTCGACACCTTCACCGAGTTCGAGGATCCCGAAATCGGCGTCGCCGCCGTCGACGTGCTGGATGCGGCAGGCCTCGGCGCCCGGCTGGCCCCCAACGTGTGTTGCGGACGCCCGCTGATATCGCAGGGACTGCTGCGCGAAGCCCGCAAGCAGGCCGAGGCCAACGTGCACGCACTCTACGGCCTGGCCGCGCAAGGTACGGCGATCGTCTTCGTGGAGCCCAGTTGCCTGTCGGCAGTCCGCGAGGACGCACCCGGTTTGTTGCGTGGCGAGATGCAGCGGCGGGCGCGCGTCATCGCCGGCGCTTCGGTGCTGTTCGAGGAGTACCTCGAGGGCGAGCTGGCGGCCGGCCGCGCGGCACTCCGGTTCGGGCGCGGGCCGGCCCGGGTGCAGTTGCATCCGCATTGCCACCAGCGCGCGATGGGCCTGGCGGCGCCGGCGCGATCACTGCTGGCCCGCATTCCCGGCGCCGAGGTCACCGACCTCGAGGCCGGCTGCTGCGGCATGGCCGGGTCGTTCGGCTACACCCGTGATCACTACGACGTCTCACGCGCCATCGGCGAGCGCAAGCTGCTGCCGGCCGCGCGCGCGCTCGATGCGGACGCCACGCTGGTGGCCGGCGGCACGTCGTGCCGGCATCAAGTGGCCCACTTCACCGGCGTGCACGCGGTGCACCCGGCCACCCTGCTCAGATCGCTCCTGGAGGAGACTCGATGAATCTTGCCTGGATTTCGCTGTTGGCGCTGGTCATCGCCATCACGCTCAGCATCATCACGAGCGTCAACGTCGGTGTGGTCTCGCTTGCCTTCGCGTGGATCGTCGGCGTCTACCTGGGTGGCATGCCGCTCAATGCGGTGATCGGCGGGTTCCCGGTCCAGTTGTTCCTGACCCTCGTCGGCGTGACCCTGCTCTTTGGCATGGCCAACGTCAACGGCACCCTCGGGCGGGTGGCGACGCGCGCCGTCGGGTTGTGCCGCGGCAATGCCGGCGTGATTCCGGTGATGTTCTTCCTGATTGCCCTGGGCTTGTCGAGCATCGGGCCCGGCAACATCGGCACCACGGCGATCCTGGCGCCGATGGCCATGGCGGTCGGCGCGCGCGCGGCGGTGCCGCCGTTCCTGATGGCGTTGATGGTGGGCAACGGCGCCCAGGCCGGGGCGCTGTCGCCGTTTGCCCCGACCGGCGTGATCGTCAACGGCATCATGGATCGCATTGGACTGCCGGGCCACGAGTTGCAGACCTACGCCAACAACCTGCTGGCCCACGCGCTGGTGACCTTCGCCGCCTACCTGCTGTTCGGCGGTTGGCAGCTGTTTGCCAAGCGCCGGATCGAACCGATGATGTCCCAGAACGATCAGGCCGGTGCCCGCGGCAACGACAGCCTGATCGACGCTGAGCCGTTCGAGTGGCTCCACTGGGTGACCCTCGGGATTCTGACTACCCTGGTCATGGTGGTGGTGTTCTTCGACATGCAGGTCGGGATGGCCGCCCTCACCGGCGCGGCGCTGCTCGCCCTGCTCAAGCCCGGTCACGAAAAGGAAGCCATCAAGAAGATGCCGTGGGGCGTGGTGATCCTGGTGTGCGGCGTCACCGTGCTGATTGGGGTGCTCGAGAAGACGCAGGGCATGTCGCTCTTTGCCGACCTGCTGGCGACCATCTCGACGTCGGGCACAGTGACGCTCACCATCGGTTTTGTCACCGGCGTGGTCTCGGCCTACAGCAGCACGTCGGGAGTGGTGCTGCCCGCGTTTCTCCCCACCGTGCCGGCGCTGGCCGCGCAACTCGGCGCCGACCCGCTGGCCATCGCCTCGGCGATGAATGTCGGCGGCCACCTGGTGGATCTGTCGCCGCTGTCGACGATCGGCGCGCTGTGCATCGCCGCGCTGCCGCCCGAAGCCGATGCGAAGAAGCTGTTCAACCAGCTGCTGGCATGGGGCCTGTCGATGACCGTCGTGGGCGGCCTGATCTGCTGGGTACTGTTCTAGGGGAGGAGTTCAGGAAAAATTGGGCTTGCGGCCCTCGAGAAACGCCGCGACGCCTTCCTGGAAATCGGCGCTGCCATAACACTCGCGCAGGATGTCGTCCGCCGAGCCGGCGGCCGGACGGCGGTGGTCGCGCAGCCGCAGCAGCATGGCCTTGGTCGCCGCGATGGTGCTGGGGGCGCGACTCGCGAGTGCCTCCGCCAGCTTGATCGCTTCACCGGGGAGCTGGTCCGCGGGCCAGACGCCGGTGGCCAGTCCCCGCCGGTAGGCCTCGTCGGCCTCGATCAGCCGGCCGCTCAGCAGCAGATCGCGGGTGGCGGCCACACCCAACACGTCGACCAGCCGCGCCGTATTGGCCATGGAGAGGCAATTCCCCAGCGTGCGCGCCACCGGGACGCCGAAGCGCGCGCGGTCCGAGCACAGGCGGAAATCGCACGCCAGCGCGATCGCGCAGCCGCCGCCGACGGCGGCGCCGTCGACTTCGGCAATCGTGGGAATCGACAGCCGCTCGATCCGGTCGATGACCGCGTCCAGCCGGCGCTCGTAGGCCACGCCGGCGTCGCCGGTGCTGAACTCCCTGAACTGCGCGATATCGGTGCCCGCCGCGAAGGCGCCCCCGGCTCCGCGTATGATGAGCACACGCACGTCGCCGGCCGCGTCGGCCGTTTCACACGCCGCGACGAGTGCGTCGTACATCTCCCAGGTCAGCGCGTTGCGCGACTCGGGACGATTGAACGTCACCACTCCGACGGATCCGTTGATGTCCCAGTCCAGGTTGCTCGAAGGCATAGTGGTTCTCGATATGACCCAGGTCATGGCCGGGCCGTATTGCGCGATGTTACTGGCTGACATGGGCGCGCGCGTGATCAAAGTGGAGCCGCCGGCCGGCGACTCGACACGGGTCATGGCCGGTGCCAAGGGCCATGACAGCGCCGCGTTTAATGCCGTCAACCGCGGCAAGCTCGGCATGGTGCTCGACCTCGGCACCGTCAAGGGCCGCGAGGTCTTCTTGCGGCTGGCCAGAGGCGCCGACATCCTGGTGGAGAACTACCGGCCGGGCGTCATGGCCAAACTGGGGCTCGACTATGCCACCGTCGCGGCAGAGAACCCGCGGCTGATCTATGCCTCGATTTCCGGCCATGGCCAGACCGGGCCGTGGGCGTCAAAGGGCGGCTTCGATCTGATTGCCCAGGGGCTCTCGGGCATCATGTCGGTCACCGGCTCGCCGGGCGGACCGCCGGTCAAGACCGGGTTGCCGATCACCGACCTCGGTGCCGGGCTGTTTGCGACCATCGGCATCCTTGGCGCTCTTCATCACCGCTCCCACTCCGGACAGGGCCAGCATGTCGACACCTCGCTGGTCGATGCAGGGCTCGCCCTATCGGTATGGGAAGTAACCGACTACGGGACGACCGGCCAGATCCCCGGGCCGATCGGGTCGGCGCACCGCCTGACCGCGCCCTACCAGGCCTTTCACTGCGCCGACGGCCACATCACGATCGGCGCCGCCAACGATCGTAACTTTGCCAAGCTGACCACCGTGCTCGGACATCCCGAATGGGCCACCGACCC
This sequence comes from Acidobacteriota bacterium, assembly GCA_021730945.1. Taxonomy (GTDB): domain Bacteria; phylum Acidobacteriota; class Vicinamibacteria; order Vicinamibacterales; family UBA2999; genus 12-FULL-67-14b. The sequence goes on from JAKFYH010000006.1 coordinate 27,377, forward strand.
TCGCTTCGTCACCAATCACCAGCGCGTCCAGCATCGCCAGGTCCTGGCCGAACTGATTGACGCCGTCACCGGAACGCAACCTCGCGCCGCCTGGCTCGAGCGCCTCGACGCCGCCGGCATCCCCTGCGGTCCGATCCTGAACTACGAGGACGCCCTGGCCACGCCGCAGGCGGTCGCCCGAGAGATGACCACCGAAGTCGATCACCCGATTCTCGGCCGGTTGCGCACGATGGGGACACCCATCAAGTTGTCGGCCACGCCGCTTGACCCCCATCGCCGGGCGCCCATGCTCGGCGAGCACACCGACGATGTGCTGGCCGCGGCCGGCTACAGCCAGGACGAGATCGAGCAGCTGCGCTACGCCGGCGCCGTCATGTAGGCATCACGCCGATGGCGGTGGGGCGGCCCGCCCCTGCAACTGCGCCTGCCCCATGGCCGCCGCGCCCATCAGGCCGCCCATGCCCAGCGATTCGACCGCGCTGCTCGGCACCACCATCAGGCCGCCCCGTTCCTTGAGGCCCTCGTAGAGCATGTTCATGGCCCGCAGTTGCAGGGCCACCGGGTTGGCTTGGTACGACAGCGCGGCGGTCTCGAAACTCCGCGCGATCTCCACCTCGGCCTGGCTGAGGATGACGCGCGCCTGCTTCTCCCGCGTCGCCTGCGCTTCTCGAGACATCGCGTCCTGGAGCGAGGCCGGAATCACGATGTCGCGCATGTCCACCGACTGCACCGTGATCCCCCACGGATTGGTCCGCACGTCGATGCTGCGCTGCAACTCTTCCTCGATCTGCTCGCGCCCCCGCAGCAAGTCCGACAGCGAGGTCCGGCCGATGATGTCGCGCAGGGCGGTCTGTGCCGACCAGCTCACGGCATTGCGGAAGTTCTGCACCTCGAGCGCGGCCTTCTCGGTGTCGTGCACCATCCAGAACAGTACGGCGTCGACGTTGACCGGCACCATGTCGGCCGTCAACGTCTGCTCGGCAGCGAAACCGGTGGTCACAATGCGTTGATCGATCGTCGCCGGCAGGGTCTCGACAAACGGCACGATCCAGAACAGTCCGGGGCCGCGCAGCCCGGTATAGCGGCCGAGCCGGAACACGACCGCCCGCTCCCACTGCGCCGCCACCCGCGGCGACTGCCCGAAGACCCAACCGGCCAGTAGTCCCAGGACGGCAAAGTACGGATTGGCGCCGCCGAGGACCACGGCCAGCCCAAACAGGGCCGGCACGAGGAACACCACGAAGGCGATGACGTTGATCGGACGGCTGCCCGCCGCCACCTCGCGATCGTCACGCCGCAAGCTGAGAATTGTGGCCACGCTCATCCTCCCTGTTTGGCTATCGATTGCTTCAGCTGACGCAAGACCTCATCGGCCGAGAAGCCGCGCACGGCGGCCTCGTCCAGGCATCGCTGCACCAACGCGCGCAGTTCCGGTTCGCGCGCTCCGCTCTTCTTCGGCGCCGGCGCGGGTTCATCGGCGACAAAGGTGCCGGCGCCCCGCCGGGTCTGGAGCACGCCGCCGCGTTCCAGGTCGAGGTAGACCCGGGCAACCGTGTTGGCGTTGACCTTCAGTTCGACCGCCAGTTCGCGCACCGTGGGTAGCCTGTCGCCGGCCGCCAGCCGCCCGGTGGCAATGGCGGCGCGAATGCCGCGCTCCAACTGGGCGTAGAGCGGGGTGGGGTGGCGATGGTCGAGGGTCAATAACCCGGTCACAACACCCATTGTACTAGTACAAGAGTACAAGTCAAGCGCTACCGTGGAATGGCGCCGCCCCGTGTAAGATCGTGACCTGAACCCCGTCCAACCGCCGCAGTCATCTATGACCAAATCCCGAATCGTCGTGTCCCTCCTCGCCGTCATTGTTGCCACCGCCGCGCTCGCCGGGCAGGGGATGCGGGGTGGCACGCAGATCGCTGCCGGGCAGGAGTGCCCGCCCGGGACCACCGAGGTCAGGCCCCGCACGTGCCAGGCGCCATCGGAGCCGCCGCCGAGCATCCTCGATTACCGCCCGCGCACGACGCTGGTGACGGCCGAGCACTTGGTGCCCAAGGCGAAGTACCCCGCCGTCGACGTGCACGGCCACCCGGGCAGCCTGACCACGCCCGAGGCGATCAACCGGGTCGTCGGAATCATGGACTCGCTCAACCTGAAGGTGATGCTGGTGGCCGAGAACGTCTCGGGCGCCCGCTTGACGAGCACGATGGCCGCCCTCAACCTGTCGCCGCACAAGGAACGGTTCCGCGTGCTGGCGGGCATTGATTTTCGCAACGTCGGACCGGAGTGGGGGGCCAAGGCCGCCGCGCAGCTTGAAGCCGACCTCAAGGCCGGCGCGATCGGCGTGGGCGAGGTTGGCAAGCAGTTCGGTCTTCGCACCACCAAGCCCGATGGTTCGCGCCTGAAGGTGGACGATCCCGAACTGGATCCGCTGTGGGCGGCATTTGCCCGGCTGGACGTGCCGGCCTTCATTCACACCGCCGAGCCGCAGGAATTCTTCCAGCCGCAGGACTTCAAGAACGAGCGCTGGCTGGAGCTGTCGCTATTTGCCGACCGCCGCAACAATCAGCCCGGGCAGGTGAGCTTCGAACAGTTGATCACCGAGCGCAACAACGTGTTCCGCAAGCATCCGAAGACGCGCTTCGTCGCCGCCCACTTCGGCTGGCACGCCAACGACCTGGCGCGGGCGTCGAAGATGCTCGACGAGTTTCCGAACGTGACCATCGAGGCCGGTGCGATCCTCTACGACCTCGGCCGCCAGCCGCGGGCCGCACGGGAATTCTTCGTCAAGTACGCCGACCGCATCATGTTCGGCAAGGACTCGTTCCAGCCCAACGAGTATCCGTACTACTGGCGGGTGTTTGAGACCGCCGACGAGTACTTTGACTACTACCGCGACTATCACGCCTTCTGGAAGCTCTACGGCCTGTCGTTGCCGGACGAGGTGCTGAAGAAGGTGTATTACAAGACCGCGCTCAAAGTGTTCAAGGGGTTGCCGCAAGGCGGCTGGCCGCAATAGCCAGGGCCTTGACCGACGGCGTGCGCTTCGGGGTTCGCTGTAGTGACAGCTCCAACGCCGCCGCCGCTTCTGCGGGGCGCCCGGCCTCCAGCAGCATCTCGCCGTAGAACTCCGGCGCCGGCTTGATCGGATCGGGCGGACCCGACGGCGCCGACAGCGTCAGTTCGATTTCCATCGCCTCCCTGGCGAGGCGCAGTGCCTCGTCCTTCTGGCCGCGGCCGTAGCGGATCAGCGCACCCACCTGCTTCTCCATGATCGCGACCGGCTTGGCGCTGTATGGGTTGGCACCGGCTTCGAGTTTTTCGCGCGCCTGGGCGAGCATCGTCTCGGCGGCGGCGGCGGCGGCGAAGTCGCCCAATTTCGCCGCGCTGTAGCCGGCAATAAAGGTCCAGGTGTTGCTGGCACCGTAGGCCGGCATCGCCATCCCCGGCATGCCGGCATGGGCGGGGGCAGCTGCGGCGGTGGCCGGCGGCGGGCTGTCGATCGTGATCTTCTCCCACTTCTCGGTCTCGAGGATCAGGCGCGCCCGCATGCCGAGATAGCCGTCGCGAATACCACGATTGCCGGCATTGCGATCAGCGGCCTGCTTCGCCGATTCGACGTTCCGCCTGGCCTCGTCCATGTCGCCGCGCATCAGGTTGGCGTAGGTCAACCAGGACAGCGTGTGAAAGTCCTCGCGGCCCTCGGCCAGTTTCATGCGGGCATTGAGTTCGCTGGCTGCCTTGTAGGCGGCAATGTTCGAGGTCCGCACGGCGTCCCACATTCCCAACTGCACGAAGATGTGCGACGGCATATGCAGCGCATGCGCGGCGGCGGGGGCAATGCCGGCGTAGGCAAGGGCGGCCGGCAGCGCCAGCGGCGCGTGGTCCGGGTCATCAAACGCATGGATGATGAAGTGCGCCGCGCCCGGATGCTTCGGGTTGGCCTGGTAGACCTTTTCGACAATCGACGCCGCCAGCGCCTGGCGGCGGAAACCCCGGTCGGCTGGGCGCACGGTGCCGAGCAGCGACAGCGCATACCAGGTGGCCACCTCGTGATCGTCCGGCCATTTCGCGAAATTGGCCGCCATGGCATTGGCATACGCGGTGTCGCGAGCCAGCTTGCTTGCGCTGAGCGAAGTCGAAGCGTCGCCGGGCGAGTAATACAGCACGTCGATGGCTTCGATGAACGCCTTCTCTTTTGGCGTCTTGACCTTGGCCACGCGGCCGGCCAGCGTTGGCGCAATCTTCTCCAGCACCTTCCTGGCGGCCTCGGTATCCTGCTGCGCCCACAGCGGATGGTTATGGCTCATGGCCTCGCCCCAGTAGGCCATGGCGAAGGTGGGATCGATCTTCTGCGCTCGCTGGAACGCCGCCGCCGCCTCGTCGAACTGAAAGCTGTGCAGGTTCTTCACGCCCTCGAGAAACGCCGGCTGCGCCGCCGCCGCACCCGAGGTGGGAAAGGTGATGGTGCCGAGTTCTTGCGACGCCAACGGCGTGGAGAGGGCGCACCAGGCGACCACCACAGACGCGCGAACGAGATGCTTCATCATGAGTTCTCCTCTACCGCTGCTCGACGGGAATCCAGGTTTGCGGATATGCGGGGCCAATGTAGTCGGCACGCGGCCGGATCAGCCGGTTGTTGGCCAGTTGCTCCAGCACGTGGGCGGTCCAGCCGGAAATCCGGCTCACGGCAAAGATCGGCGTGTAGAGGTCGATGGCAATGCCCATCGTGTAATAGGTGGACGCCGAATAGAAGTCGACGTTGGGATGGAGCTTCTTCTCGGCCTTGACCAGTGCCTCGATCCGCTCGCTCATCTCGAACCAGCGGGTGTTGCCGGCCCGGGCGCCCAACTGCTTGGACATCTGGCGCAGGTGGGTGGCGCGCGGATCCTCGGTGTTGTAGACGCGATGGCCGAAGCCGGAGATCTTCTCCTTGCGCGCGAACTTGCCCTTCACGAACGCGTCGATGCGCTCGCCCGGCGCGTCCTGGCCGATTTCGATCAGCATCTTCATGACTTCGGCATTGGCGCCGCCGTGAAGCGGCCCCTTCAGGGTGCCGATGCCGGCGACAATCGCGGAATGGATGTCGGTGAGCGTCGCGGCGGCGACGCGGGCGGCAAAGGTCGACGCGTTCAGCTCGTGATCGGCATGCAGCGTCAGCGCGACATCCATGGCCCGAATCGCGGTGGCGTGGGGCCGCGTGCCCGTGAGCATGTAGAGAAAATTGGCGGCGTGCCCCATGGCCGGATCGGGAGCGATCGGTCCGCCGCCCTGCTGCATGCGGCCCCAGGTGGCCACCAGGCTGGCGACCTGCCCGGTCAGGCGCACGGCCTTGCGATACGACGCGGCCAGCGAGTTGTCGTGGGCGTCCGGATCGTAGTGGCCCAGCGCCGAGGTCAGCGTCCGCAGCGCGTCCATGCCGTCCGACGGCGGCAGCATGTTCATCAGCCGGATGATCGCTTCGGGGAGCGGCCGCGCGGCGGCCAGTTGCGACTGCAGGTCGCCGAGCTCCGCGCGGTTCGGCAACCGGCCATGCCATAGCAGGTAGCACGTTTCCTCGAAGGTGGCGTGCCGGGCCAGGTCGTGAATGTCGTGGCCGCAATACGCCAGCACCCCGCGATCGCCGTCCAGGAAACAAATCCTGGACGAGGTCGCCACCACATCTTCCAACCCGCCTTTTGGTTTCGCCTCAGCCGCCATGCCAGTGATCTTACTGCCTTCGGCCGGGCCCCGCTGCGGCGGCCAGGGGCGGCGGCCGGCCCGGCCCGGGCAGTTGCGTGCCGGTGATTGGGGTAAGCTGAGGCCCCCAAGGAGGGTCCTCATGGCCGAACAGAGCTACAGCAGCCACACCCGGTGGTTGCCGGCGTTTCACTTTTTCGCATTCCCCGTTCTACTTCTCAACACGATTAACGAACTGCGTCACCTCTACCTGGCCCCGTCGCGCAGCACGGCGTTTGCGGCGCTGGTGGCAGCGGCAATCATGACCTCGCTCTTTCTCGCCCGGGTCATGGCCCTGACCGCGCAGGATCGGCTGATCCGCCTCGAGATGCGGCTGCGCCTCCAGGCATTGTTGCCGCCCGATCTGATGGCGCGGTTCAACGAACTCACCGTGTCGCAACTGGTCGGGCTCCGGTTTGCCAGCGACGGCGAGCTGCCGGCGCTGGTTGGCACCGTGCTCAAGGACGGCACCAAGCAGAGCGAGATCAAGAAGATGATCAAGCAGTGGGTACCCGACCTGGTGCGCGTGTAAGCGGGCGCTAGCGGCCGGAGATTCCGAGCACCTGACGCCACCCCGACGGCACGGCCGCGCCGCCGCCGGGTTCGTAGGACGGCCCGTCGTCCGTCGTCGAGGTGGTGGGCAGGCCTTCGAGCACCGCGATCGCCCACTCGAGCGCCGCATTCTCGCGTTCCTGGTGTTCGATGATCCAGACCAGCCGGTCGCCGGGATCGCCGGTCGTCGCGGCATCGATTCCGTCACGGTAGTGGTCGGTGTCTTCAACTTCGTCGATCGCATCCTCGGTGGGCTCCGCGGTCGCGCTGTCGGCGCGATCGCGGTAGAACTCGTAGCGGTCGTGGATGTCCTGGGCCTGCTCAATGCGCTCGCCCCACCGCTCGAATGCGCCCTGCAGCGCCGGGAAGGCCGCTGACAGCCGGTAGGCGGCGTGAATCACGCGCGCGGCGGGCGCCGCCACCACGCCACGGCTGCGAGGCCGTGAACGGTGAAAGGTGAAGCCCTGGTCGTGAATCTCGTGGACTTCGCGCCGGCCACCGGCGGCCGGCCGGCTGAAGCGGATGGTCTTGAACGCGTAGGCGGTCAAACGGGCGTCGCGCGGATGCCGCCGCGGGGCTATCGTGTCGTCGTAGATGGTTTCGGTGCGGCCGCCGCGCTCGTCGTCGATGGCAATGATGCGGTTGAGCCGATCGCGGGTCACGTTGACCCGGCCTGGCATCAGCACCTCGACGCGCGTGTTCGCGAATGAGTCTGGAAAGAAGCGGATGAAGTAGCCGCGTGGGTGCCGTGACCACTGGCCGCGCTGAACGGTATTCGGGCTGTCCGCGGGCACGCCGCTCAGTACGGCGATCCGTTCGGCCTCGTCATAGGTGGCATCGGCGCGACTGAACAGGGAGCGCAGATCCGACTCAACCTCGAGCGCCTGCCTCACGGGCGTCGTCAGACCACCGAACAAGCGGGTGCGCTCGGCCGCGGCCAACACGTCGAAGCCATTGGCGTTGATCGCGCGGATCTCACTGGCCGGCAGCAGCAGCCGCGCCGCGAGTTGCAGCGCCGGCGGCATGTCACTGGTGCGAACCCGCGACAGGATGGCCCAGAGCAGCATCTGCACGTCGCCCCTGGGCACTTCGGGGTGCCTGACCGTGCCCCCCAGGATGGCCTGGATCGCGCCGGCACGGGCGCCCTTGAACGGCGCGAACATGTAGCCGTCGCCCTGGTCCGGCGCGTGGGTGGCGGTGCGCAGGCAATAGCTTTCGAAGGTGCCTTCCCACAGCCCCGGGCGCAAGACAAACCCGCCCGTGGCGGTACGTGGCAGGTCGCGCAGCGGCCGCGCCGTTCGCCGCACGGGCTTGCGGTCGAGGACGCGGAGTGGCCTGGCCGTGTCGTCGAATGTCGTGGTCAACGGCGCGCCGCGCAGCAGGGCGTCGAGCGAGGGCAGCTTTCGCGCAATCGCGCCAAGATCCCTCGGCAACTGAGCAGCGGCCGTGAGTGGCAACGCGGCGACCAACACGAGCGTCGCGACTGTGCGCATCTTGGGCTCCTTGGGGTGGAGGCCGGTATTGTACACAGCCGTCCGGCAAAGTCACGATGCCAGCTTGAGCGAGCGACTACACTGGATCGGTAGCCATGCCGACCACGATGCAGACGCTCTCAACCGCCGCTGAACTCGATCGGGCAATCGCCGGCTCGGCGCAGCGGCCGGTCGTGATCTTCAAGCACAGCCCGACCTGCGGCATCAGCGCCCAGGCGTACGAGTCGATCCTGGCGTGGCTGTCGGCGGCGACCCCGGACGCCGCGATGTTCGTCCTGCCGGTGCAGTCCGGCCGGCTGCTGTCGCGCGCCGTCGCGGAGCGCTTCGGTATTCGCCATGAATCGCCGCAGGTGCTGGTGATCGATCAGGACCGGGTCGTGTGGCACGGCTCGCACTTCCGCGCGACCGCCGAAGGGATTCGCGCGGCCCTCGACAAGCTCGCCGCCTAGCGGACCAATCGGGCGATTGGCGCGGCGGCCGCGGCCGCCATCCGGCGCGACCACGTGGCCGTGAAGTGGTCTTCATCGGTGTACATCACGATGCCGTCGCGGACCACGAAGCAGGTCTCGGCGTCGCAGAGACTGTCGAGCGGATCCCAGATATCGATGCCGTCAAGACCGGACGCCGCGGCGCGGATCGCCGAGAGCGCCGGGGCGCGGCGTTGTTCCACCGCGCTGCGCCGGGTGCCACACGCCCCTTCGTGGCGCCGTGCCAGGCACTCGGGAACGGTGAAGGCCATCTCCGGAGTCGGGGCCACCACCATCACCGACAGTCCGGCCGCCCGCAACGCGACAAAGGTCTCGCGCAGCGAACGTTCGAGCGTCTGCGCGGAGCCGGCCAGATCATGCGGCCAGACGCCCAGCCTGGCGCCCGGATCGATCACACCGCCTGGATGAGCGTCGACACGGGTCAGGCCACGCACAAACGTTTCACGCGGATTGGGGGTGGGCGAGGTCAGATAGATCATCCACCGCGCGTTCAGGATCACGCCGCGCAGGCCCTCGCCGGCTCGCCAGGTCAGGTCGGCCATCATCGCCGCGTTGAACTGGCTGCAATCCTGATCGATGCGTCCAAGGGCGATGCTGGTCGCCGTCAGCAGCGGCGGGCAGCCGTTGCGGGTCCGCTGCAGCACCGCCAGCTGGTGCGGGGCAATCGCCTCGCCCGCCATTGGCAGCAAGTGGCTGGCATGCGAGTCGCCCCAGACCACCACCCCGACCGGGGCGCCGGCGGCGCCGTCCGAACACATCGCGTCCGGGGTCGGGAAACCCTGAAACCTGCCTCCCGGATTGCACCTGACTTGTAACGGCGGCTTGTCGGCCGCTGCCTCCGCAAGCCGGCTCGAGACATTGCGGTTGGCCGCGACAACGGCGGTCTGGGCCGCTGCAAAGCCAACCAGGCACAGCGCGGCGCCGAAGGCGAACGTCCAGCGTTGCTGCCGCAAGAACGGGAATCGCATCGTGCGCACCGGCGTCTCGATGTACCGGTACGACAGGTAGGCCAGTCCCAGCGCGACGATGCACACCAGCAGGTCGGGAAGTAGCGCGCGCTCGCCAAGGACATACAAGCGACGCAACGCCAGCAGCGGCCAGTGCCACAGGTACCAGGAATACGACAACAGGCCTACCATCACCACGGGCCTGGCGGTGAGGATCGACCCCTTGTCGCCAGGCGCCAGCCCCTCGACACTGGCAATCACCAGGGCGGTTGACGCCACCGGCAGCAAGGCGGCCACGCCAGGAAAGGCGGTCTCGGCGCTGAAGGTTGTCGCGGCGCCAACGATTCCGGCCAGGCCGGCCAGGCCCAAGGCGGTCCGCACCGGCGGGCGCCATCCCCGCCGCCATCCGGCGCTCGCCATCAGCAGGCCGCCCGCAGCCAGTTCGAACGCGCGTGACGGCATCAGGTAGAAGGCCGCCAGCGGTTGATGGCGAGTACTCCACATGCTGAATGCCAGCGATGCGATCAGGACCGCTGCGAAGAACCCCGCCGCCAGGTTGACCAGGTCCCACTTCCACCGGCGCGCCGCCACCACCACCGCCGCGAGCGCCAGCGGCCAGACCAGGTAGAACTGCTCTTCGATTGCCAGCGACCAGGTGTGGAGCAGCGGGTTGAGGTCGAGTTGGGGGGCGAAGTAGCTGTCGGCCTGGTTCCAGAAGAAGAAGTTCGAGTAGAAGAAGATGGCGGCGACGCCCGACGCCGAGGCCTGCTCCATCTGCTCGCGGGTGAAGCTGACAAGCGGCATCGCCGCCAGCGTGACCACGACGACCGCCACCAGCGCCGGCAGGATGCGCCGCACACGGCGGGCGTAGAAATCACCCAGGTCGATGTGTCCGTGCCGGGCGGCATCGTCCAGCAGGATTCTGCTGATCAGGAATCCGGAGATGACGAAGAAGACGTCGACGCCGATGAAGCCGCCCGAGAAACCGGGCACGCCGGCGTGATAGGCCACGACAAGGCCGACGGCGACGGCTCGCAGGCCGTCGATGCCCGGTCGGTAGGAGGACTGGTGTGACGTCGCGGTGGACCCTAGGCTTCTTTGCCCTGAACCACTTCAACCGCCGAGTCGCCGCCGTACTGCTGAAGCAGCGAGAGCATGCCGGTGTAGAGGAAGCCGACCTGGAACAGCATGAGGAACGGCACGGTGCCATAGATGCCGTTGGCCAGCGCGTAGAACAACGTGGCGGTGAAATACAGGCCCAGCGCCAGTTCCACCAGCGGCTGCACCGCGACCGACTGGCGGTACTTCTTCTGGCTCCACTCGTCGCCGTTGGCTTCAACCGCGTACTTCGGCGTGCGCACGAACTCGCTCGGCTTCTTGAACAGCGCCTCGAAGACCGCGCGGGTGTTGTTGACGGCGAGGCCGATGCCAATCGACATCAGGAATGGCAGGTACTTCAGGCGCTCGGTCCAGGTCTGCGGGTAGAGCTCGCGTTGGCAGACCATGTAGAAGTTGGCCACCGACGCCGTCGCCGCGAAGAACAGCGGGATGTCGATCAGCAGCATTTCGTACCAGCCCATGTTGTAGCGGATGACCATCGACGGGGCCATTAGCACCGAGAGCAGGCACATGAGCGGATAGTTGAAGTTGGCCGACAGGTGGAAGAAGGCTTCCGCCTTCACCTTGAACGGCTGATCCGACTGCAGGATGCGCGGCATCAGCTTCAGGAACGTCTGGATCGAGCCCTTCGCCCAGCGATGCTGCTGCGACTTGAAGGCGTTCATCTCGACCGGCAGTTCGGCCGGGGCGACATGATCCTGGACGAACACGAACTGCCAGCCCTTGAGCTGCGTGCGATAGCTCAAATCGAGGTCTTCGGTCAGGGTGTCGTGCTGCCAGCCGCCGCCATCGGCGATGGCGACCTTGCGCCAGATGCCGGCGGTGCCGTTGAAGTTGAAGAAGCAGCCGGCGCGATTGCGGCTGCCGTGCTCGAGCACGAAGTGCGCATCGAGCAACACGGCCTGAATCTTGGTGAGCAGTGAGTAGTCTTCGTTGATGTGGCCCCAGCGCGCCTGGACCAGGGCAACCTTGGGGTCGGTGAAGTAGTGCACCGAACGCATCAGGAAGTCGGGTTGGGGAATGAAGTCGGCATCGAAGATTGCGACGTATTCGCCGCGGCACACCTTGAGGCCTTCGTCGAGCGCGCCCGCCTTGTAGCCGGTGCGATCCTCGCGATGCAGGTACTTGATGTCCACGCCCTGCAAGGCATGGCGGCGCACCGCCAGCTCGGTGATCTGGCGGGTCTCGTCCGTCGAGTCGTCCAGGACCTGGATCTCCAGCTTCTCCCGTGGATAGTCGATCTGGCACACTGCGTCGATCAGCCGGTCGACGACATACATCTCGTTGTAGAGCGGGAGCTGAATCGTGACCACCGGCAGGTCATCAAACGCCGCCTTCGGCACCGGCTGCTCATGCTTGTGCTTCATGTAGGCGTACACCAGGTAGTACCGGTGCCAGCCGTACACGGCGAGAATGAGCAGCACAAAAAAATACGAGGCGAGGATGAGGGTTTCGACTGCGGTCATCTATGATTGGGGTTTCTGCCCCGTAGTCCAGTCCAACATTATAGGAATCGACTGCCAGTAAAGTCAACAAAACACGGACGATAGCGCCATGACCCCGGCTGAACTACGCACCATTCTGGAACAGGTCCGCGAGGGCCAGACCGACACCACCCAGGCCTATGACCAACTTCTGGGAGCCTTTCGCGACCAACCCTTCGAGGACCTGGGGTTCGCCAAGGTCGACCACCACCGGTCAATCCGGCAGGGTTTTGCCGAAGTCATCCTCGGCATCGGCAAGACGCCCGCCCAGATCGCCTCAATTGCCGCCGAAATTGTCACTCGGGAGCGGCCCCTCCTGGTGACCCGGACCGACCGCGCCGCCTGGGAAGCGGTTGCCGCCGTGGTGCCGGGCGCCGAGTTTCATGAGGCGGCCAGGGCGATTACGCTCAAGCGCGACATGCCGCCGGGGATCGGCACCATCGCCCTGTGCTCGGCCGGGACTTCGGACATCCCGGTCGCCGAGGAGGCAGCGGTGACGGCTGAACTGATGGGCAACTCGGTCGACCGCTTGTATGACGTCGGCATCGCCGGCATCCACCGTATCCTGAAGCAACGCGCGCGCCTCGAAGCCGCCCGCGTGATCATCGTCGTCGCCGGTATGGAAGGCGCGCTGCCCAGCGTGGTGGCGGGCATGGTCAGCGTGCCGGTGATCGCGGTGCCGACCAGCATCGGTTACGGCGCCAGCTTCGGCGGCGTGGCGGCGTTGCTCGGGATGCTCAATTCGTGCGCCAACGGCGTCTCGGTCGTCAACATCGACAACGGCTACGGCGCGGGATGTATCGCCAGTATGATCAACCACCTTTAACAGGAGGGCAGAAGATCAGAAGAAGCCGACTGTTCTTGTTTTCTTGATCTCCTGTTTTTGTGTTCCCCATGCTGGCCCTCCGCACCCTCGAATTCGATCGCATCGTTGACGCGGTCACCGCGCTCGCGCTGACCCCGCTCGGCTCCGTCGCGCTGCTTGCGCTCGAACCCTCGACCGATCCGAAGGCCGTGGTGGCGATGCAGGCAGCCACCAGCGAGACCGTCCGCTTCCTCGAACGTCACCCGTTGTTTCCCTTGCGCGCCGGCGACCGCCTGCCCGAGGCGCTGGCCTCGCTGGCCATCACCGGCCGGCCGCTCGAGCCGTTGCAGTTACGCCTGCTCGGCGAGTTCGTTGACTCGGTCGATCAGTCCGGTGTCAGTGTGCGCCGGGCTGGGGCTGACTTCCCGATCCTGGGCGCGCTGGTCGCCCCGGTCACCTCGTTCAAGGACGAAGTCGCCGCCGTGCGGCACGCCATCGATCCCGGCGGCGAGGTGCTGGACCACGCCAGCCCCGAGCTGAAGCGCATTCGCAACGAGCTGCGCCAGAAACGCCAGAAGCTGCGCGGCACACTGGAGCAGTTCACACGCGGCAGCTCGGCGAAGTACCTGCAGGAAGAGATCGTCACCGAGCGCAACGGCCGCTTCGTCCTGATGGTGCGAGCCGAACACCGCGGCAACGTGCCCGGCATCGTCCACGGCAGTTCCACCACCGGCGCCACGCTTTTCATGGAGCCGGCCGCCACCGTCGAGATCAACAACGACATCGTCCAGCTCGAGGACCGCGAGCGCGAGGAGATCTTCCGCGTCCTGCTCGAGCTCACCGATCGCTTTCGCGCCCGGCCGGCCGACCTCGCTGGTGTCCAGGACGCCGCCCGCGGCCTCGATACGCTCCAGGCCAAGGCGCGTTACAGCGCGGCGGTCAATGGCGTCGAACCGGAATTCACCGCCGACCCTTCGACTCCGCTCAGGGCAGGCACCAGCCTCGAACTCAAGGCGGCGCGGCATCCGATGCTCGAGCGCGCAGTCCCGGTTGACGTATTGCTGGATCCGCCCAACCGGGTGCTGTTGATTACCGGTCCCAACACCGGCGGCAAGACGGTGGCGCTCAAGACTGCCGGCTTGTTCGCACTGATGGCGCAGTCGGGCCTGCACGTGCCGGCCACCGTCGCTCGCTTGCCCGTGTTCCGCTCGGTGTTTGCCGACATCGGCGACGAACAGTCGATCGAGAACAGCTTGAGCACGTTCTCGTCCCACATCACCAACCTGGTATCGATGGACCGCGCGCTGCAGTTGCCCGCCCTCATCCTGCTCGACGAAGTCGGCACCGGGACCGATCCCAACGAAGGCGGCGCGCTGGCCACCGCCATCGTCCAGCATTTCCGCCAACGCGGCGCGCTGGTCATGGCGACGACTCACTTCGATTCGGTGAAGACCTGGGGCATCGGCACCGAGGGTGTGGCGGTGGCGGCGTTCGCGTTTGATCCGCAGAACTTCGCGCCCACCTACCGGCTGATTTACGGCGCGCCGGGACGCAGCCTCGCCATCGAAATGGCGCAGCGGCTCGGCATGCCGCCGGCAGTGATTGCCGCCGCGCGTGGGTATCTCAGCGACGACCAGAAGCGGCTCCAAGCCCACCTGTCGCGCCTGGATTCTCAGGCGCGCGGGCTCGAGGCCGACCGCATCAAGCTCGAACGCGACCGCCGGACCTTCAACGAAACCAACGCCGCACTCACCCAGCGCGAACGATCGCTGGCCGAACGCGAAGAGGTGTTCAAGAAACGGCTCAACGAACGGCTCGACGAGCGCTTGCGGCAGGCCCGCCGCGACGTCGACGCGGTGATCGATCAGCTGAAGGAGAAGTCCGAGGCACTGGTCGAGAAGGCGTCGCTGCGGGCGGCGATCAACACCGGTGAGTCGGGATCAGCCAGGGCCGGGGCGCGCGCCGAGATCGACCGGATTGTCGAGGACCTGCGGCATCCGGACCCGCGGGCAGCCCAACGCGCGGCCGGCGCCGGCGAGGCGCCGCCGCCGTTTGTCGGCGCCAGGGTCTCCCTTGGCATGGGCCTCGAGGGCACGATCGTGTCGATCGACAGCAACCAGGCTGAAGTGGACGTGCGCGGCAAGCGCATGCGCGCCAAATTGAAAGAGGTGCGGGTGATTGGCGGCCCGCCTTCGCCAAAGGCTCCGGCGGGACAGTCTCGCGTCCGCGTGAATGTCGATCTCAAGCCGCGCGAAGGGATGTTGAGCGAGCTGAAGGTGATCGGCATGACGGTCGACGAAGCAATCGACCGCGTCTCGCGCTTTCTCGACGACACGCTGGTCACCGACATTCAACAAGTCCGCATCGTGCACGGCCACGGCACCGGCGCGTTGCGCAAGGGCTTGCAGGCGTTCCTGAAGACTCACCCACTGGTCGAGAAGCACTACCCTGCCCCCGACAACCAGGGCGGCGGTGGGGCGACCATCGTCGAGCTGAAGGACTAGCCGAGAACAAACCGGGCGGCTTCCCTCGTCTTACTCCCTGATGAACATCGGATCACTGGCCGGCGACCTGCGGATGTCCGTGCGCCAACTGAGAAAGGCCCCCGGCTTTACCGTGGCGGCGGTCGTCGTACTCGCGCTGGGCATCGGCCTGAATGCGGCGATGTTCAGCCTCGTCTACGCTCTCGGGTTCATGGGGCGGCCCTACGCCGAGCCGGATCGCGTGGTCCAGCTGTACTCGAGCCGGGTCAGCGAAGTCGACTCCTACCGCGCATTCTCGTACGCCGCCTTTCGGGAGATCGCGGCCCCCGGTGGGCCGTTCGCGGCGGTGCTGGCCCATACTCCCACACTCGTGGGCGTGAACGATGGCGGCGTGTCGCGCCGGACCTTCGCGGAACTGGTCAGCCGCAACTACTTCGAACTGCTGGGCGTGCCGCTGGTCCAGGGCCGCGGGTTCACCGCCGAGGAAGACCGGCCGGGCCAGGACATTCCAGTCGTGGTCGTGACCTATGCGTATTGGCAACGCACCGGCCTCAAGCCCGACCTCATCGGCTCAACCATCGTCGTGAACGAACGCGCTTTCACGGTGATCGGCGTGACGCCGCGGGGCTTCACCGGCACGATGATGGTGTTTGGTCCGGAGCTGTTCTTCCCCCTCGGTGTATTCCACACGCTGTCGACCGACTTCGACAACGAAGTCAACCGCAGCTTGCAGGCCAGCGGCGCCTACAACCTGTTCCTGGTCGCGCGGCTGGCCGACGGCGTCTCACGCGATGCTGCCGCGACCCGCCTTGATGCCATCGGGCCGCAACTGACCCGCGCCTTCCCATCTGAATACCGCGACGCGCGGTTGACCCTGGCCACACTGCCTCGCTTTGGCACCAGCACGACCCCGAGAGACGAGGGGGTGATCGCCGTGCTCGGAGCCATGATGTTGGGACTGACGAGCGCGGTGCTGCTCACGGTGTGCCTGAACCTGGCCGCGATGCTGATGGCGCGGGGGCGGGCCCGTCGCAAGGAGTTCGCCATTCGCCTCGCGCTCGGCGGCGGCCGTGGCCGCATCGTCCGCCAGTTGCTGACCGAAGGCCTGCTGCTGGCGCTGGCCGGAGGCCTCGGCGGCGTCGCGCTTGGCCTGTGGGCGACGACGTCGCTGGTGAGCGCGCTGGCTGCGGTCCTGCCGGTGTCGATTGTCCTTGAAGGCGCGCTTTCCCCGGCCCTGGTGATTGCCACGCTGCTGTTCTGCGGGCTGGCCACCTCATGGTTTGCCCTCGGCCCGGCGCTGCGCTACTCGCGCCTGGATGTCATGACCGACCTCAAGCCGCAGGCCGGCGAGGACGTGCTGGAGCGGCGGCGCCGCTTCATGCCGCGCAACCCGCTGCAGGTCGCGCAGGTCGCGCTCTCGATTTCGCTCTTGATTGCCGCCGGCATGTTCGTGCGGATGGTACTCGGCGCGGTGACCGTCGACTTTGGCTTCCGCGGCGATGCCACCGTGCTCGCCGAAGTCGACAGCCGGCTCGGTGGCTACACCACGGCGCAGTCACTGGATCTCTATGCCGATCTCGAGCGGCGGCTGTCGGCGCTGCCCAACGTCGAAGCCGCGAGCATTGCCGCGATCGTGCCGCTTGGCATGGTGGAGATCAGCCGGAGCGTCCGCCGCGCCGGCATCAACGTGCCCGCCGGCGTGCGTCCCGAGCGGCCTGAAGATGGCCAGCAATTCGATGCGCCGTGGAATGCCGTCAGTGGCGGCTACTTCACGGCGATGGGCGTGCCGCTGAAGCAAGGGCGCACATTCACCGCCGCCGAGGATTACCTGACCGGCGGCCCCGGTGTGGCCGTCGTCGACGAAACCCTGGCCCGGCGCTTGTGGCCCGATGGCGGAGCGCTCGGCCAGCGAATCGAGATCATCCAGCGCGAGCCGGGTGCCTCGGCCACGCCCGCCACTTTCGACATCGTCGGCATCGCCGGCTCGACGCGACGCCAGTTATTCGAGGATGAGCTGCGTGGCGCGATCTACCTGCCGTTCGCGCAGGGCGCGATGGGCAACGCCACGTTCCATGTCCGGCCGAGAGCTGCCGGGGGCCAATCGGCGGCGCTCGCCGACGCGGTCCGCCGCGAGATTCGCACCGCGGCGCCGGGACTGCCGCTGTTTGGCGTGCGCACCTTCGCGGAACACATGTCCTCGGCGCTTGAGTACTGGGCGCTCTGGATCACGGGCGGGTTGTTCGCGGCGTTTGGGGCACTCGCCATGCTCGTGGCGCTGGTCGGCATTTACGCCGTCATGAACTACGCGGTGGCGCGGCGCACCCGCGAGATTGGCATTCGCATGGCGGTGGGTGCGATGCCGGTAGCAGTGAAGCGGATGATCCTGGGCGAGGGGCTCAGACTGACGCTGATCGGGGTCGGCGCCGGGCTGGTGCTCGGCATCGGCGTCGGCCGCATGATGGGCAGCCTGTTCGTCGACCTGGAGGCCTTCGACCCGCTGACCTTCACGGTGGTGCCGGTCGGATTTCTGATCGCGGCGGTGGTCGCGGTCTGGCTGCCGGCACGACGAGCGACGCGCGTCGACCCCCTGGCCGCCCTGCGCAGCGAATAGCCGACCTTGCGCCCGCGGCCGCGCTGCACAACAATCCCGGCATGGCCACGCGTCGGGATTCGCGCCAGTGAAGCAGACCGACGACCCCCATCCGCCGGCGTGGCGGCGGTGGATCACCAGCCTGTTGCTGGTGCGACGGTCGCATGCCCCGGCAGTGACCCTGAGCGTGTGGGCAGCGCTGGCGGTGTCCAGTGTGTCCATCGCCACCTTCGTCGGCCTTCGTCCCGGCGCCATGCAGGACCTGTGGACGGTTCGCAACTGGCTGAACCATTGGGTCAACCGCGGCGATCCCTATAGCTACTTCGATCAGCTCGACTATCCGCCCACCGCCTTCTTCGTACTCTGGCCGTTGCACTTGCCCGATGCCGGGAACCTCGCCTTCTGGCTCATCCCGTCGATGCTGGTGGCGGTCGGCGTGGGTGCGGTCATTCTGGTTCGTTGGTTTGCCGCGCGTCTCGGCGTGAGGCTGCTGTGGTACGAGCAGGCGGTGTATGTCTCGATGCTGCTCGCGGGCAGCCCGCTGCGCGGCACGATCTGGCGGGGCCAGACCACACCGCTGGCGTTTCTGTTTGGCGCCCTGGCACTGCACTGGAGCCGGAGCCGTCCGGTGCTGTCCGCCTTGGCGCTCGCGCTTTGCGCCTTCAAGCCACACATTGCGATCGGCTTCGGGCTGATCCTGCTCCTGATCGGGCAGCGCGCGGTCGTGCTCGCCGCGGTCGCCGTGGTGATCGCCAGCTCATTCGTATTCGCAGCGACGGTCAATCGCTCGTTGTTCGAGGTGCTGGTGTCGTACGCGGAGAACTTGATCGGCCTGTATGACGGGCCCGAGCGCCTGCGCGGCCTGCTCAGCATCCGCTGGGTGCTCGATGACATCTTTGGCGGCTACCGTTCGGGCACCTACGCCTACATCACGCTGGCGGTGGCGACACTCGGATTGATCGTCTCGGCGACCCGCCGATCGCAAAGCGGCGTCACCGTCGTCCAGGCGGCCGCGGCCTGCCTGCTGTGGTCGCTCGTGTTCTTGCCGCAGCAGCTCTACAACGGCGTGCTGGCGGCACCGGCACTCTGGCTGATGATGTGGCCCGAAAGCAAACTGATTACCAGTATGCGAACGCGGCTGGTGCTGGTCGGGGGATATCTCCTGTTCGGCCTGCTCGACGTCCAGCGTCTCGCGCGAATGTCCGCCGACGCGATCGGGGACGAAGATCTGGCGATGAGCGCCTACTACCTGGCCCCAACCCGGCTGACCATTGTGTTCGGCGTGGTGCTGTACGGGCTGTGGCGGACCCGCGCCGCCGGCCCGGCCGCACCGGCCGCCGGATCCGCGTAGGCGCCGGTTGGCCCGCCGCCAGGGTGGCGAACGCGGTAAGCTGGTAGCCAGCCGGTAGCTCCAGTGGCCCTGTTCCCTCAAACCTTCATCGACGAAGTCCGCGCGGCGGCCGATATTGTCGCGGTCGTGTCGGACTCGGTGTCGCTGCGCAAGGCCGGCGCCACCTACAAGGGGCTCTGTCCGTTCCACGGGGAGAAGACGCCGTCGTTCAACGTCAATCGCGACCGCGGCTTCTTTCATTGCTTCGGCTGCGGCGTCGGCGGCGACGTCTTCAAGTTCATCGAGCTGCAGGACAAGATCGGTTTCCAGGAGGCGGTGCGCACCCTGGCCGGACGCTTTGGCGTGCCGATTCCCGAGATGGAGGCCAGCGGCGAGCAGCGCGAGACCGCCGCTGAGCGCGAGGCGCTGGTCAAGATTCACGAGATCGCCGTCACCCACTTCCGCGAGCAACTCGACTCGGCGGCGGGCGCCCGCATTCGCGACTACCTGCTCAAGCAGCGCGGCCTCACCGCCCAGACCATCGAGAAGCTGCAGATCGGTTTCGCGCCGCAGGGCCGCGATGCCTTGCGCCAGCGCCTGCTCAAGCAGGGCTTCTCGCCGTTGCAGCTCGTCACCAGCGGACTGGTCAGCCGGCGCGACGATGGCAGCGAGGCGGACCGGTTCAGGAATCGCCTGATGATTCCGATCGCCCGCGACACCGGCACCGTGATCGCGTTCGGCGGCCGTGCCCTGGACCAGGATCAGCAGCCGAAGTACTTGAATTCGCCCGAGACACCGATCTACACCAAGAGCCGCACGCTCTACGGCCTCAACCTGACCAAGGGCGACCTGCGTAAGCTGCGCTACGCCATCATCGTCGAAGGCTATTTCGATTTTGCCCAGGTCTATCAGGCGGGGCCATTCCCCGTGGTGGCCACGTGCGGCACCGCGCTCACGCCGCAGCAGGCGCAGATTCTGCACCGGTTCACATCGAAGACCGTGCTCTGCTACGACCCCGACAGCGCCGGCCAGACCGCGGCTGAACGCAGCTCCGAGCTGCTGGTCGCCGAGGGGTTCGACGTGAACGTGATGACGCTGCCGGGCCGGGAAGACCCCGATACCTTCATCCAGAAGCACGGCGCCGAGGCGTTCCGCGGGCAGCTCAAGAACTCGCGGCGCTACCTGGAATTTCTGCTGGATCGGGCGGCGGCGGAACACGACCTGACGCGCGACGACAGCCGGCGTGAATTCCTGAAACGCATGCTGGGCGTGGCGGCGCGCATTCCTGACCCGGCCGTGCGCGACCAGTTCGCCGACCGCCTGGCCCACAAGGCCCGGGTCACCGAGGACGTGGTTCGCGCCGAAATCAGGAAGGCGGCCGCCAACCGCAAGACCGAACTGCCGGCCGAGCGCGTCCCAAGCTTGCAGGGCAATGTGCGCAAGGCCGAAAAGGGCCTGATCTGGAGCCTGGTGCACGATCCGGTGGGAACCATGCAGTGGCTGAATCAGCTCGAACCCGATGATTTAAAGGGACTTAGCACGGCCAATATCCTGAAAACGGCGCAAAGCCTGGACGTCAGTCCGCAAGACGTGCCCGGCGCGTTGATGGAGCGTCTAAGTACGCAGGAGGCGGAACTGCTGGCGTCGGTGGCGGCGGAACCATTCGCGCCGGCCGTGCTCCCGGATCTGTGCGTGGTGGCCTTGAAGTATGTCCGGCTCGAGCGCGAGCTGGCTGAGGTCCAAAGAGAGCTTAAACGACTGCAGGATATGGGAGATAGCGGCCCGGCCTCGATGTTGCTTCTGGCCAGAAAGTCGCAGATGGTCCGGGCGCTCGAGGCGATGAAGCCGCCAAAAGAGCTACAATAGAGGGCTCCGCTCTCTGGAGGACAAACCTAGCAGGGATTGTCCCCTACATATCTGTTTTTGGGGGTCGCACGCGATATGGCCTTGGCGCTCGAAGAGAAATTCGATGAAGTCCGTCAGCTCATTGTCATCGGCAAGGAGAAAGGCTATCTCCTGTACGACGAGGTCAATGACCTGCTGCCGGCCGACCTGACGGCCAACCCGGAAGACCTTGAGGAATTGCTGGCGGTATTTGCCGGCGCCGGCATCGAGCTGGTCGATTCGGAAAAGGGTTACAAGCTCGAGCGCGAAGGCATTGAGCGGCATGAAGGCCCCGAGGGCGAGGGCCCCGAGCTCGACCTCACGCCCGGCTCGCTCGACAAGACCAACGACCCGGTCCGCATGTACCTGCGCGAGATGGGCACCGTGCCGCTGCTCACGCGCGAGGGCGAAGTGGAGATTGCCCGCCGCATCGAGCGCGGCAAGCTCTCAGTCATCAAGTCGATTTCGCGCATGCCCGCCATCACCAAGGCGGTGATTCGCATGGGCGATGCGCTCAAGGCCGGCGAGCGCACCATTCGCGAGCTGGTCATCTTCAACGACGAGGAAATCACCGACGATCGCATCGAGGAACGCGCGCAGCAGTTCCTCAAGCAGGTCGACGCCGTGCGCAAGGCGCGGCTGACGGTCGAGAAGCACGACGAGAAGCTCGAAGGCATCGCCAAGGCCGACAAGAAGAAATACCGCCGCCAGCGCTGGAAGCTGATGCGCGGCCAGGTCGAGACCTCCCGCTGCATCCGCAAGATCGAGTTCACCGAGCCGGTCAAGCGCCGCCTGGTGGAGGAGGTCAAGGACATCGTCGAGCGCGTCTCGAAACAGCAGCGCGAACACGACAAGCTGAAGAAGGAACTGCTCCTCAAGGTCCGCAAGCCGAAGCTCAAGGACGACGAGCGCAAGGCGATGACCAAGCGCATGAATGATCTCAAGGGCGAGATCAAGACGCGCACCGAGGACCTCGAAGAGAGCGTCGACCACCTCCGCCACACGCTCGAAGTGATCATGCGCGGCGAAGCGCAGGCCGAGCAGGCGAAGAAGGAACTGGTCGAAGCCAACCTCCGCCTGGTGGTCTCGATCGCCAAGAAGTACACCAACCGCGGGCTGCAGTTCCTCGACCTGATCCAGGAAGGCAACATCGGCCTGATGAAGGCGGTCGACAAGTTCGAGTACCGCCGCGGCTACAAGTTCTCGACCTACGCGACGTGGTGGATCCGCCAGGCGATCACCCGCGCGATTGCCGACCAGGCGCGGACCATCCGCATCCCGGTCCACATGATCGAGACGATCAACAAGCTGATCCGCACCTCGCGCGCGCTGGTGCAGGAGCTGGGCCGCGAACCGACCTCCGAGGAGATCGCGCGCCGCATGGACATCCCGGTCTCGAAGGTCCGCAAGGTCCTCAAGATCGCGCAGGAGCCGATCTCGCTCGAAACCCCGATCGGCGAGGAGGAAGATTCACACCTCGGCGACTTCATCGAGGACCGCTCCGCGGTGTCGCCGTCGGAGGCCGTGATCAACCTCGACCTGAAGGAACAGACCGAATCGGTCTTGAAGACGCTCACGCCGCGCGAAGAGAAGGTCATCAAGATGCGCTTCGGCGTGGGCGACGGCAGCGAGCACACGCTCGAGGAGGTCGGCCAGAACTTCGCGGTCACCCGCGAGCGCATCCGCCAGATCGAGGCCAAGGCGCTGCGCAAGCTGCGCCACCCGTCGCGATCGCGTAAACTACGCGCGTTCCTCGAAGGTCGCTCGTAGGGGGCAGGAGCCTGCCTCGACGAAGCGCGAAGCGCGTAGTCGGGGGCCCATAGCTCAGTTGGTTAGAGCGGCCGGCTCATAACTGGTTGGTCCCTGGTTCGAGTCCAGGTGGGCCCACTCTTAAGTGGAAACTTGGAAGTTGACAGTTGAAAGTTTGATGCTCCCAGACCTCGAACGGCTGATTCAACTGCAGGACATCGAAAGCAAGGCCGCGGTGGCCGCCAAGGCCATCGCCGAGGCGCCCGGGCGCATTGCCGCCCTTGACGCCCTCCTGAAGGCCGCCACCACGGCGCTCGAAACCGCCAAACACGCGCTCGCCGAGAACAAGACCCGCCGCGGACTGATCGACAAGGACCTGGCATCCGCGCAGCAGCGCCAGGACAAGTACAAAGATCAGGTCATGGCGGTGAAGACCAACGAGCAGCTGCATGCCATGCAGCACCAGATCAAGGCCGTCGCCGACGAGATCGGCGTGCACGAGGAGAAGGTGCTCGTGAACATGATGGAGGCCGACGAGATCAACGCCACCATCAAGCAGGCCGAGGCCGCGCTCAAGGCGGCCCAGGCCAAGGTCGGTACCGAGCGCAGCGCAATCGAGGCCGACGTCATCGTGCAGCAGGGCGTGGTCACCGAGTGCGCCGCGGCGCGGACAAGCCTGATCGCCACCCTGGACGACAAGGGACTGGTCGACACCTTCGCGCGCATCGTCAAGGTCCGCGGCACGGCGGTGGCCCGCGCCGAGGGCGAGCGTTGCACGGTGTGCCAGGTCCGCCTGCGCCCGGCGGTGTTCGTCAACGTGCTGAAGAACGATCAGATCGTGCAGTGCGACAGTTGCAACCGCATCCTGTATTTCATCGCCCCGAAGCCGGCCGAGCCGGCGTCCGCGCAGTCGTGATCGACACAAGCGGCAACCCCGCGAGCCCCACCAGGCCGCATGGCGGCCGGCCCCACGAGCGCCGTCAGGCGCGAGCCGCATGATCACCGCCTATTTTGACGGCGGCTCGCGGGGCAACCCGGGCCTCGCCGGTTGGGGCGCCTACATCGTGGATGACGATGGCACGGTGCTGGCGGAACTGAGCGGTGCGCTGGGCGTGGCCACCAACAACGTCGCCGAATATCACGGCTTAATCGCCGCGCTGCAGTGGGCGGCCGACCACGACGTGAGCGCGATCGCGATCAAGGGCGATTCACTCCTGCTGGTCGAGCAGATGCGCGGCAACTACAAGGTCAAGAACGAAGGCCTGAAGCCGCTGCACATGAAGGCACGGATGCTGGTCATGCAAATCGGCAACGTCAGCTTCGCCCACGTGCCGCGGGAGAAGAACAAGGACGCCGACCGGCTGTCGAACGTCGGCATGGACGCCAACAGCTAACCGCCCGCCACTAAGGCGCCGACCTCCCTGGCAGCGACGCCTGCCAGTTCACCAACACGGTCAACGCCAACGTCAAACGGCGGCGTTGCTTCGCCGGACTGGAATCGCGGGCCCGTCCCGTGGCTTGTGAATGTGCTTAGCGGTAAGTATAATGAGAACGTGAACAACACCAGTGCAATCGCGGCTGCCCTCGGACGCCTTGGTGGTCAGGCGCGAGCCCGACGACTGGATACCGCGCAGCGAAAGCGAATTGCCGCGCTCGGCGGCGCGGCGAGAAAACGGTCGCTCGATGTCACGCGGCGCATTGCCGACAACTTCGCCTACGCCGCTGCGGTCCAGGAGCTCAGCGGGCGGCCAGTGACGCCTGCTCGAGTCAAAGCTTGCAAGGGGCCGCTGCCTGGTCTCTACCCGGACCGGACGTGAGATGCGGGACGCCGTCACGTTGCTCGACGACGCCGGCCGAATCGTGGCCGCTCTGACCAGGCTGGGCTTGGAGCCCGTTCTCGTTGGCGGCATGGCCCTGGTGACGATGGGGTCGCGCCGCGTCACCCGCGATTTTGATTTCGTCATCCCGATTCCAGGCGATCGGCTCGAAGCTCTCGTCAACCTCTTCTACGACCAGGGCCTCGAGCTGGCCGCGCGCGTCAACCAGGCCGGCGACATCACGGCCACCATCGACAACCCCAAGGTGGCCACGATCCGGCTGCGCCTGGACGCGCCATCCAGCGCCTACTTCTCTCATCCGAAGACCGGCCTGCGCGTGGATTTGCTTTTCGATTTTCCTGTGCCCGCCTCGCAACTCGCCGAGCGCGCTACGCGGATCACCGTCCGTTCCCAAGGCTTTCTCGTCGCCTCGGAGGATGACCTGCTGCACCTCAAGCGCATGGCTCGCGCCAACCGGCTTTCGCCCGGCGATGCCGAAGACATCGCGTTCCTCGAAGAACGGCGCCCCCATTCGTAGCGAGTGAGGGGTAGCGGTGGCATGGGTGATGCCGTGGGATTCTGGGCCGCAATCCCCCTGCGGCCACCTTTCCGTTCGGGCTAGGATGCACCCGTGACATTCGCCAGAATCGCTCTCCTCCTCCCGCTGGCTTTCAGCATCAGCACGCTCGCGCAATCGCGGCTGCCAGAAGGCCCCCTGGTCATTCGCGATTTCACCCTTCAGTTCAATCCGGCCGGAACGTTCTCGTTGTCAGGCGCCGGCTGGCCGACGATGACCGGAACGTTTGCGATCACTGGCGGCGACGTCACGCTGCAGATGGCCGTTGTCGACCAGGACTGCGCTGGTGCCGGGCGCTACTCGTTTTCAATCGCCGGGCCGCAGGTGAGCTTCCGCGTGGTCACCGATACCTGCACGCCACGCCGGATGATTCTCGATAACAGCAACTGGCTGCCGCGCGGGGTGGTCGCCCCGCGCGCTGAGCGGCGAATTACGCACACGGCCGGCACGGCAACGACGCCGCTGCCCAAGCCGGCGGCCGCGGCGGGCGCCTGGCCGTCGTTTCGCGGGCGCGAAGCCGCCGGCGTGGCCGATGGGCAGAACCTGCCCGACACCTGGAACCCGGCCACCGGCGCCAACATCCTGTGGCGGACGCCGATTGCCGGCCTCGCCCACTCCAGTCCCATCGTCTGGGGCGATCTCGTGTTCGTGACCAGCGCGATTAGCGGCAAGGGCGGCGCCACCTTCAAGCCGGGACTCTACGGCGACGGCGACGCCTCCGAGGATCGATCGAGTCATCGCTGGATGTTGTCGGCGATCGACAAGCGCTCCGGCAAGGTCCGATGGGAGCGAACGGCCGCGCAGGGCCAACCACTCAACCTGCGCCACATCAAGTCCACCTACGCCAGCGCCTCGCCGGTCACCGATGGCCGCGTGGTGGTGGCCTGGTTTGGCTCGCAGGGAGTCTACGCCTACGACCTCAAGGGCACGTTGCGCTGGAAGGTGGACCTTGGTCGCGTGGACATGGGCGCCTACGACATTCCGTCGTACGAATGGGGTCCGGCCAGCTCACCCATCATCTGGAACGGGATGGTGATCGTGCAGTGCGACACCCAGGCCGATTCGTTCCTGCTCGCACTCAACGCCGAGACCGGAGAAACGGTGTGGCAGACGACCCGCGACGAGTTGCCCTCGTGGGGCACGCCCACGGTGGTCACGACCCCGGCCGGCCCCGAACTGATAACCAATGCCTCAAACTTTGTCCGCGGCTACGATCCACGCACCGGCCGTGAACTGTGGAAGCTCGGCGGCAGTTCGAAGATCACGGCGCCGACGCCAATCTTCGGCGGCGGCCTGCACATCGTGGCCAGCGGCCGCGCGCCGGAGCGGCCGGTGTTCGCGGTGCGGCCCGGCGCCCGCGGCGACCTCACGCTGGCGAAGGGCGAGGACCACAGCGCGCAGGTGGCCTGGAGCAAGACCGGCCGCGGCTCGTACATGCCGACGCCGCTGGCGTATCGGGGCGTGTTGTACGTGCTGGCCAACAACGGCGTGCTCGACGCCTATGACCTTTCCACCGGCAAGGAGATCTACCGCCAACGGCTGCCGCTGGTCGGCAGCGGCTACAGCGCATCGCCAGTGGCCGCCGACGGCAAGCTCTACCTGGCCAACGAAGACGGCGAGATGCTGGTGATCGAAGCGGGGCCGGTCTTCAAGCTGGTCGCCACCAACACGATCGGCGAGTCGTTGATGGCCACGCCGGCCCTGTCGGAGGGCGTGATGTACGTTCGCGCACTCGCAACCTTGTTCGCCATAGGAGGGCGATGACCCGGCCGCCCCTCGCGACCCGGCCTATATAATTGGCATTCATGCAGGACGATGGCCCGCGGGCGCTCGTGTATCGTCCCGGCTCCCTGGGCGACACGCTGGTGGCCCTGCCGGCGGTCGCGGACATTCGCAGGCGCTACCCGCAACATCGCCTGACCCTGCTCACCGAACGCGACGTACCGGGTTCCGGGCGCGTCTCGCCGTGGGCCGTTCTCGAGCCAACCGGCTGGTTCGACAACGTCTACTTCTACGACGTCCGCCCCTCGTCGCTTCGCCAACGGCTGGCCAACGTGGCGCTGGCCTTGCGGCTGCGCCGGACCGGCTACGACGACATCTTCTCGCTCGCGCCGCCACGCAATCGCAAGCAACTCCGCACCGACTCGCTGATCTTTCGTGGGGTCGTCGGCACGGGGCGATACCATGCGGCGACTGAACCCTGGTCGGACTCGAACGGCAAGGATGCGGTCGATCACGAAGGCCTTCGCCTGCTCCGCATCGTCGACCCCGGCGCCACCGGCGCGGCGCTCGAGGATTTCCTGCTGCCCTTGCCGGCCGCTGAAGTGGAGCGGGCGCGGCAGCTCTTGACCGGCCTCGGCGTGCGGCCGGGCCAGTTCCTGGTGGGCGTGGGCCCTGGGTCCGGCCGGCCGACGACGACCTGGCCGCTCGATCGGTTTGCCGCGGTGGGCGCGGCATTGCTGCACCAGTTTCCAGACCTGGTATTGGTGGCGATCGGCAGCGCGAACGACCAGTCACTTTGCGAACAGCTATGCGAGGCGTGGGGACCACGATCGCACAACCTGGCCGGACGGTTCAGCGTCCTCGGCTCTGCCGCCGTCCTCGAGCGCTGTGCCACGTTCATTGGCAATGACTCCGGCGTCACGCACCTGGCGGCCATGGTCGGGGTTCCCTGCGTGGCGATCTTCAGCGCCCGCAATGCCCCCGGACACTGGGATCCGCTCGGCCGCAACCATCTGGTGCACCAGGAGCGTCCGGAGTGCGCGGGCTGTATGCTCGACGTGTGCGTGGACGAGGGGAACAAGTGCCTGGTTCGCATCGAGACCGGCCCGGTGGTGCACAGCGCCGTGACGCTGATCGACCGGCGAAACGCCGCAGGCCTGGCCCCGTGAGGCCCGGCCGGGAGTGGCTGCGCCACTTCGACGGTCGGACCGTCGTGATCACCGGCGCCGGCGGCTTCCTGGGGCGGCGGCTGGTCGAACAGCTTGCCGCCGTGTCGTGCCGCATCATTCGCGTCTCGCGAACCTCGGCGCTGCCGGCAGCGCCGTCATCGGCGGCCACACTGGTGAACATCACCGGCGATCTGCGCGAGGCCGCGTTATGGGTGCGCCTGCTCACCGGCGCTGACATCGTCCTCCACCTCGCGGCGCAGACCAGTGTCACCGTCGCGGCCGCCGATCCGGATGCGGATTTCGAGGCCAACGTGTTGCCGATGCGGCGCATGCTGCAAGCGTGCCGCGACCTGTCGCACCGGCCCACGATCGTGTCGGCGGGAACGGTCACCCAGGCCGGCTTGCCCCGGCAATTGCCGGTGGACGAGGACGCCGAAGATCTTCCGATCACGGTCTACGATCGGCACAAGCTCGCCGCCGAACGCGACCTCGAAACTTCGGTGGCGGCCGGCACGGCGGCGGGCACGACGCTGCGGCTGGTCAACCTTTACGGTCCGGGATCGTCGATGGCCGGCCGCGATCGCCATGTCCTCAATCGGATGGTTCGCGCCGCGTTGCGTGGTGAGGCGCTGACGGTGTTTGGCGCTGGTGACTATGTGAGAGACTACCTGTTTGTTGACGATGCGGTGGACGCATTCCTGGCGGCAGGTGCGCACGCCGATCGGCTCAACGGGCGCCACTTCGTGGTCGGCAGCGGGAGCGGCGTCACCATTCGCGAGGCCTTCGAGCTGGTCGCCGCGCGGGTCGGCGTGTTGACCGGACGGGTCGTGCCGGTAATCGCGGCGGAACCGCCGCGTCCGCTCTCGGCGATTGAGCAGCGTAGTTTCGTCGCCAACCCGGCACGATTTGCCGCCGCCACCGGCTGGCGATCCAGTTGGAGTCTGGCCGACGGCATCGATCGGACCATCGAGGCAGCCACGTGCGAATAGTCATCACCGGCGCGCTCGGACACATCGGCTCGCGGTTGATTCGCGAACTGGCCGTGGCGTTCCCCGGTGACGACATCGTCATGGTCGACAACCTGGCCACCGAGCGCTACGTGTCGCTGTACGATCTGCCGGCCGCCGGACACTACGAGTTCATCGAGGCCGACATTCTGATGGCCGACCTGGCGCGGCTGTTCGAGGGTGCCGACGCCGTGATTCACCTGGCCGCGGTAACGCACGCCGGCCCGGGCGAACCCCAGAGTGAGATGAGACGGGTCAACGTCAGGGGAACCGAGCTCGTGGCGCAGGCGTGCCTGGCGACCGGCAGCGCGCTGCTGTTCCCCTCGACCACCAGCGTCTACGGCACGCCCGACGGTGTCGTAACCGAGGACTGCCCGCCGGACGAGTTGCGGCCGCAAAGCCCGTACGCCACCTGGAAATTGGAGTCCGAGATGTTCCTGCGCGGACTGGCGGCCGACGGTCTGCGGTTTGTCATCTTCCGGATGGGCACTATTTTCGGCCCTTCACCCGGCATGCGGTTTCACACCGCGGTGAACCAGTTCTGCTGGCGGGCCGTCGCCCGCCAGCCGCTCGAAGTGTGGCGCACGGCGTCACACCAATACCGCCCCTACCTCGACCTGGCCGACGCGGTTCGGGCCATGGCGTTCGTGCTGGAACGGCGCCAGTTCGATGGCCGCGTCTACAACGTGCTGTCGGTCAACGCCACGGTGGAGCAGGTGGTCGAGGTGTTGTCGGGCTACGTGCCGGACGTGCGCATCAGCTATGTCGACTCGCCGCTGATGAACGACCTGTCGTACCGGGTCGACAGCCGGCGATTCGCGGACCTGGGTTTCACCTTCACCGGCACTCTCGCGCGCGGCATCGGCGACACCGTGGCCATGTTGACTGGCGCGCGGTCGCCGATGACCGCCGGTCCGGACCGGCAGCCCCGATGACCGGGAGTCGCGCGGGCTGGCCGGTTGGTAACGCCGATCAACCGCCGGTGTGGATGGATCCCAGTTTCAGCCGGCTGCTCGCCAGCCACCCGGCGCTTCACGCGGTCCGCCGCTACCTTCCCTCGGCCGATTTTTCCGCGGAGTTCGAGGGCCAGGCCGACATCGCCGCGCTCCAGTCGTCCTATGCCGACCGCGGCTACGGAGCGCTGATCTATGCGCTGGTTCGCGTGCTCAGGCCTCGGCGGTGCGTCGAGATCGGTCTGTTCCAGGGTTTCAGCCTGTTGACCGCGGCCGCCGCCCTGCGCGACAACGGTGCAGGCACCATTACCGGCTATGACTTGTTCGAAGACTACCCCTACCGTCACGCGCGGCAAGACCAGGTCGCTCGACAGGTGGTCGAGTCCGGGCTGAGTGCGTGGACGCGGCTGCAGCAGGCGGACGTCGCGGCAGTTCACGGGCAGTGGGACACCGTGGACTACCTCCACGTCGACGTCTCCAACACCGGCGACACCTATCGACAGGTATTTGCGCAGTGGGCGGCCAAGGTCACCCAGATCATCCTGCTGGAGGGTGGCAGTGCCGAGCGCGATAATGTGGACTGGATGCACCAGTACGGCAAACCGGCGATCGCGCCCACCCTGGCCGGGATTCGCCTGGCACACCCCGAGTGGAGCGTCTCGGTGCTCGAGCCCTTCCCGTCGATGACCGTCGCGGTGAAGGCGGCAGCGCTGCCGGGTCGCGAGCCATGACCGCCTCGGACGATCTGACGATCGTGTTGACGCTGAAGGACCGGGTCCCGTTCACCCTCCGGTGGCTCGACTATGCCGCGCGGGCGCCGCTGCCGTTCCGCATTCTGATCGCCGACGGTGGCGCCGACAACGACCTCGCGCAGGTGGTGGCGGCAAGACAATCCGGGGGTCTGAACGTCGAATACATCCGCTATCCCCTCGATCGCGCCTACGCCGACTACTACGCCAAGATCGCGGACGCACTGTCACGGGTGACGACGCCCTTCGTGGTCCTGGCCGACAACGACGATTTGTTCGTGCCCGCTGGCCTGGCCGCCGCGGTGGAGTTTCTCGGCGCGAATGAGGACTACGTCGCTTGTGGCGGGCAGTGCGCCGTGTTCTGGCTGGCCGCCGAGCGGCAGCCTGACCAGGACACCGTCTACGGCGACGCAGACTGGAAGTGCAGCAGCCAGATGCACTCGGATGTCGCCCAGACCGCCCGGCAGCGCATCGTCGACCAGTCGCTGGGCGCAAGCGACGTGTTCTATGCGGTGCACCGCACCGAACTGCTGCGCCGCCAGTTCGAGACGATTCGCGACTTCAATCCGCACGACCTCTTCCTGATGGAACAGCTGGTGGCATTCCTGACGGCCATCGCCGGCAAGTGCCGCCAGCTTGACCTGCTCTACATCGCCCGCCAGCAGGACTCGCCGGGCAGCAGCGGCGGCGACCACCAGGAGCAGTTCGGCGACTGGTTCGACCGCATGTTGCTGCCGACGTGGTCCGGCGATTTCACGCGCTTTGTCGACCTGGCCGCCGCCGCCCTGGCGCGCGCCGACGGCATCGCGCCAGGCGAGGCGCGCGAGGCGATCATCAAGTGCTACAAGATGTCGGTGGCGCCGTCGCTGCTGTCGGACCTGCTGGATGAACCGACCGTCAGTGCCACCATGCCATTGGTGTTACAGCTGGTGCGTCGACTGGTGCGGCTGCCGCGGACGAGCCTGATTCGCCGGACCGCTCAACGGCTGTATCGGCGCACCCGGTGGGTGTCGCACGATCTCGTGCACGGTACCGAGCTGCGCACGGCTCATACCCGCGGGGCTGCCGGCGCGTTCGCGCCCATTCGCGATTTCCTGACCGGCCGCCACACTCACAGTTCCCCGACCCGCGGCACGTAGACGATCCACTTGCCGCCGCCGGCGGTGAACGCCCGTTCCTTGGCCAGCACCTCGGCGGCGTGATTCCACAGAAACAGGAGCGCGCGATCCGGATACGCCGCGGCGAACTCGTCGTGCGACCGTACCGGGATGTGCGCACCGGGGGTGAACGTGCCGTGCTTGGCCGGCGTGGTGTCGCAGATGAATGGCACCAGATCGGCGGTCATGCCGAAATGGTTAATCGTCGTCGTGCTCTTGGAGGTGGCGCCGTAGCCAACCACACGCTTGCCTTGTCGCTTGAGATCGCCAAGCAGCGCCATCAAGTCCCGCCCAGCGGCCGTCACCCGATCCTGAAATGCCGCGCGGATCTCGGGGCGATGTAACCCGGTAGCCTCTTCCTGCGCCAACCCCTGCGATACCCGCGCCGACACCTCGTGCTGGCCGGCATGACCGATCAGGTAGCGCACCGAACCGCCATGCACCGGCTGGCGCTGCAGGTCGAACACGGCAAGGTCGAACTGGCCGAACAGGTACTGCACCGACGCCACGGAGAAGTACGACGCATGCTCGTCGTAGATCTGATCGAACGCGGTCTGCTCGACGACATCGCCCCAGTACGGATCCTCGACGATGCACACCCCGCCGGGGGCGAGCAACGCCTTGATGCCTTCGACCACCGCGCCGGGGTTGCTGATGTGCGACAACGCATTGGCGGCAATCACGGCGTGCGCCTGCCCGTGGGCGGCGATCACTTCACTGGCCAGCGCGGCGTCGAAGAACCGGCAATCGGTGTTCACGCCGAGGGCGGTCGCCACCTGCGCCACGCTGGCGGATGGCTCGATGCCGAGATGGCGGATGCCCGATTGGGCGAAGTGCCGAAGAAAGGTGCCGTCATTGCTGCCAATCTCGACCACGAAGGGATCGGCGGCCGGCAGATATGAGGCGCCGATCTCGCCCGCCAGACGCTCGAAGTGGGCGGCCATCCGGGTCGAGCTGGCCGTGAAGAACGGGTAGCGGTCGTGAAACATCCGTTCGCGTTCGGGCTGTTCGACCAGCTGCACGTGGCGGCAGCGCGGACAGGCGCCGGCGGCAAGATCGAAGAAGTATTCGCCGGCGAACTGGTCAGGCGTGAGAAAGCCATTGGCCAGTGGCATCGGACCAAAGTCGATGAAGGTTTCAATCGGCGAGCGGCAGATGCGGCAACCAGGCATGACCGATCCCAAGGTTATCGCGAATCGCGGAAGCGGCTACAATGAGGCGCGAGCCGCCCGGATGGCACAAGTTCTCCTGATCTCCACGGCGGCGACGGTTCGGGATTTCTGGTATGACGAGTGCGCTCGCATCCGGGCCTGCGTCGACAAGGACTCCTTCAAGGTCCACACCGTCACGAGCGATCCTGATGCGGCCGACCTGATCATCTTCTTCGAGCCGGAGGATCCTCACCTCGCGCGGGACATCACCCGGCATCCTTATGTGAAGCGCTTTCCCGAGAAGTCCTTCGTCTTCGATCCCAGCGATCGCGTCGTGCCCTTCCTGCCGGGGATCTACGCCTCGATTCAGCGGTGGCAGTATGACCCCAGCCGGATGCGATCCGGTTTCTATCCCGCGGTGTTCGACCACGACTGGATTAGCTACGACCCTCACCGCCGCGAGCCCGAACTGCTGTTCTCGCTCGTCGGCGACATTCGTGGCATTCCCGTGAGGGAGGCGATCGCCACCATCAAGCATCCGCGCGCCGTCATCCTCGACACCGGCAGCGATCCCGCCAACGTTGACGGCGGCAGCGTCCCGGAGGTTGAGCGTTTCCGGAAGGTCTTCGCCGACACCCTGGCCAACAGCAAGTTCTCGTTGTGCCCGCGCGGGGCGGGCGCTTCGACGTTCCGGTTGTTCGAGACGATGAAGGCTGGGCGCGTGCCCGTGATCTTGTCGGACGACTGGGTGCCGCCTGAGGGACCGTTGTGGGAAGCCTTCGCGCTCGTAGTCAAGGAGCGCCACGCCAGGCGGCTGCCGGCGATCCTCGAGGCACACGAGGCGGCGGCGGCGCAAATGGGTGCGGTCGCCCGCGAACAGTGGGAACTCTGGTTCTCGGAGTCGGTGGCGTTTCACCGAATAGTGGAGTCGTGCCTCAGCATCCGGTCTGCCCGCCGCCTGCCGGAACGGCTCATGCGCACGCTGGTACGGTGGCAGCTACTCACTCCCGCCAACTTCCGGCGCAAGCTCGTACCCGGACTCCGCCTGCTGCTCGGCGGCCGGGGCTGACCTCAGGACGTGCTGGACAGTTCGCCCGTGCCCGGCCCGGTGCCGCGGCCGATGTGCGCCACCGTAATCAGTGCGTAGGCGATCACGGCAGGGAAAGCAGCGAATACCATTCGCCCGAGATTCCCCGACAGCACCGCGAGTGCCGCGGCGACAGGGATCGTCGCCACCACGACAGGTGGAATCGTGACGTATTGATGGCGGGCGTTCAGCCACGCCCCAACGGCGGCCAGCGGGATCAGGAGCGAGAAGCCGCTGACCAGATCGTGGATCCCCCCTGGTGTGATCAAGGATTGCAGACTGAGCAGCGTCTGCTCGAGGTGTTCCGACAGGTTGTCAACCAGCGATGGTCCGTGGGCGCCATACAGCGCATCGACGACGCGGCCGCTGATGATGAAGGTCAACACGGCGCCGGCCAGCGCTGCCCCGTACGCGCGTGACCGGCGCAGATCGGTAAGCAGCGGCAGCAGCAGAAAAGGAAGAATCGTCTCCTTGCTGAGCGCCAGGATTGGCAGCAGAAGCACCAGGGCGGCCGTCTTTCGGGCGACGGTCAAGTACAGCACGGCGACCACCGCACAGAAATAGACGGCGTCGGCCATGGGGGTGGCGGTCACAAGCACCGTGACGCGGCTGGTGGCGAAGGCGGCGACGCCCAGCAGGGACAAGACCGTCGAGAAGCCCACGCCCTGTAGCAGCGCGAACAGGACGAGGCCGGTGACGGTACTGATCGCCAGGTTCACGGCATAGAACGACAGCTTGGCGGCCAGCTCGGGGTCGCCGGCCAGACGATCGCTCACGGGCTGGATGAGCCGGGCCGCGGCCGGCGTAACCCAGCGATGGAAATGAGGGCCGGTCAGGTCCACGTCCGGTTCGCCGCGGGCGATCTTGACGTACTCGAGCGCGTCGGTGGCGGCACCGGGGTCGGCAAGACGGAAGTTCTTGAACGTTTCGTACGTCGATCCGTACAGCATCGCCAACGACATCGCGGTGACCAGCGCGTAGCGACAGGCGGTCGAGGTTCGCACGTTCCCGGTATGGTATCCAATGTCGCCCGGGGTGCGAGTCAGATTACGGCCGGAACCGCGATCACCGCCGCCATGCGTCCAGCGCGTTCGCCGGCCGAGCGATACGAGTCGAAGACGTCAGGATGGGCGAGTGTACTCAGGCCACACGTGAAGATCTGGTCGGGCGGGACTCCTGCAGCCCGCAGCTGATCGCGATTGGCCGACCACAAATCGAGGGTCAGCCGCGACTGACGGCGCTCGAACCATGTGGACAATTCGGCCTGGGTGTGTCCGGCCTGTTGAAACGCTTCCATCAACGACTCACCCACTTCGTAATCGTCGGGGCCGATGCTCGGCCCGATTGCGGCCACCAGGTTGGCAGGGTCGGTGCCGAAATGGCGCCGCATCTGCTCGATCGCCGTTGGCGCCACCCGCGCGCAGGTACCACGCCAGCCGGCGTGAATGGCGGCGGCGGCGCCGCCGGTTCGGTCCGCAACCAGGATCGGCACGCAGTCGGCGACCAGGACCGCCAGCACCAGGCCCGGCACGTTCGCGACCACGGCGTCGCCATCGGGCCGGTCGTCGGCATCGGAGGGTCCTGTGTCGCCCTGCTTCAGCACCCGCACCACATTGCCATGCACCTGCTTGACCCGCCTCAACTGACCCGGCGCGGCGCCGACTGACGCCGCGGCGGCGGCCCACCCCTGCAGGTCCGGCAACCGCAGTTGCTTCGAGGTAAACGCGTGTTGCGCGATCGCCTCAAGTGGCGTGCACCGCAACGCGCGGCCCCAAGGCTCGACGGTCCAATGAAATGCGGCGTCCGGAGCCGGCGGTGTCATCGCGCGCCTCCGGCCACAGCGCAACCTGGGTTGTCATTCGCTCCGACGTGCGCCGCGCGATCCGCCAGATTACGGGCCTTTCGCCTTGGCATCGCCCTTGATATCTCCCCAACCGTGTAGCAACCGAACGTGACGGCGCGCCCGACGCGCCGTCGACTGGAGTAAACCATGGTGGTCAAGATCATGCCGAACGACAAGGGAACGCCGTCAGGAAAACTGGCGGACGCGGAAGTGCACTTCACGGATGGAGAATTGGAGGGGCTGCGGCTGCTCGGATTTGCGGTGTGGGAGCGCCGCACCGGCGTCGGCCGCAACGTCACCTTCCCCGCCCGCACTTACTCGGTAAACGGCGAGCGGCGGAGCTTCTCGCTGCTCCGGCCGGTGACCGATCAGACCGCGCAAGACAAGGTGCGCGACCTGGTGCTGCAGGCATACTCGGAATACGAAGCCCAGGCGGCCGTGGCCAGTTGAAAGGCGCCGCGACGACGCCGGCTGTCGTGCCGGATCATCAACTGATCACCGGCAGCAGCGCCGCGTTCTCCTTGGCGCGCTTGGGCGGCAAGGTCCACTCGGCGCGGGTGCTCTTGTCGAACTCGGCACGGAAGAACGGTTCCTTCATGCCGCCGTCGATGATGTTCCAGGGCAGCACGGCGTCGTTGGAGCGGTCGCGGTAGATGTAGAAATCGCCGTCGAGGCCGGCGTCGGCCAGGGCGCGCCGCCATTGGCCGCCGTTGGCCTCGGCATGTTCGATGGCCGGGGCAATGCGACGGTCGCCGAGCGACAGCAGCGCCTGGTAGTACGAGTGGCGCTCGCTCTTGATGTTGAAGTAGACATTGTCGACGTCGGCGACCAGCGAGCGCAGGCGCTTCATCTTGGCTTCGATGACCTCGGTCCGCTCCATGGGCAACCACTGGTAGGCGGTGCCGGGCTTGGGAACCAGCGGGTTCACGCTCGCGACGATCCGGCCGATGCGTCCGCGCGGCCGGGCGTGCTTGAGCATGATCTCGTGGATCTGCAAAGTAAGGTCGCGAATGGCCACCAGGTCGTCATCGTCCTCGGTGGGCAGGCCGATCATGTAATACAGCTTCAGGCTCTCAATGCCGCTCGAGAAGATCAACTCGGCGCTATCGAGGATCTCGGCATTGGTCACCGTCTTGTTGATGACCCGGCGCAGGCGATCCGATCCGGTTTCGGGAGCGATGGTCAGCGTGCGCTCGCCGCTCTCTTTGAGCAGGGAGACAATCGTCGGGGTCAGGTCGTCGAGGCGCAACGAGGCCGGGCTGATGGAGTAGCCCATGTCGCGCAGGCTGCGCAGGATGTGCTCGATGTCGGGGTGATCGCACAAGGCGATCGACACCAGGCCGGCCTTCGATGAGTGCGCGCGCGCGGCCCGGGCCAGGGCGAGGATGCGTTCGGTTGGAAAGGCACGGACCGGCAGGTAGTTGTAGCCCGCCCAGCAGAACCGGCACAGGTTGGCGCAGCCGCGCACCACTTCGATCAGGAAGCGCGAGCCGAACTCGGTGTCGGGCGTAAAGATGGTGGTGGACGGCGGGTCGACGGCTTCGGTGGTCTTGAGCGCGGCCTTCCGCACGACCGGCGGCGCACCGGTGCCTTCGCGCGGCACGTAACGGGCGATGGTACCGTCGGCGGCATACTCGACGTCGTAGAACGACGGAATGTAGTAGCCGCGAGCCTGGGCGAGACGCCTGAGCTGCTCGCTGCGGGAGGTGGTCGCCATGGCCTCGACCAGGGCGGGCACCAGCGCCTCGCCTTCGCCGGCCGCGATCGCGTCGGCGAACATCGCCAGCGGCTCGGGGTTCACGAAGGTCACCGCGCCGCCAATCACCACCAGGGGGTGGGTATAGTCGCGGTCGGCTGCGCGCAGCGGCACGCCGGCCAGCCGCAGCATGGTGAGCACGTTGGTGTAGTCCCACTCGAACGACACCGAGAACGCGATGATGTCGAACTCGGCCACCGGCGTCTGCGATTCGATGGTGACAATGCGCGTGCCGGCCTCGCGCAGGGCCGCCAGTTCCTGCTTGGGCGGCAGGAACGCGCGCTCGCAGACGATATCGGGTTGGTCGTTGAACAGCCGGTAGATGGTCTGGAAGCCGAGATTCGACATCCCGACGAAATAGGTGTTGGGGAAAATCAGGGCAACCCGCAGCCGGTTGGCGTGCGGCTTGCGCACGTAGCCAATTTCTTTGGAGAGGATTTCCTGTGCGATCTCGCGTTGGTGCCGCGGTTTCATCTCAAAGCCAGGGGGTCGTCGACCTGCGCCTGCACAGGCACCGGTCGCGGCTCCCCTGGATCTGTCTACTGTATCAGTCCTACCCTTCGCTCCGCCGGAGGAAGGCCGGGACGTCAAGGTCGAGGTTGAGGTCCAGTTCACCGGACGGATCGGGCGACGCCAGCGGGATATCGCCGCCGTTCTGGCCAACCGCGATCGGCCGCGCCTGCGCCACCGGCAGGTCGAGCGCCGGCCGGCGCACGATGGCGGCCCGCGGCTGACCCACCGGCTGGGTGTCGACGCGAATCGGCGACGAGTAGGCCGACATGTCGACCGGCGTCTGCATGGGCGCATGGGCCGGGGTCGAGCGCTCGGTCTTGGCGTGATCGAATCCGGTGGCGATCACCGTGATCTTCACCTTGTTGGTCAGCCCCTTGTCGACCACCGCGCCGAAGATGATGTTGGCGTCCTCGTGGGCCGATTCCTGGATGATGGTGAGCGCCTCGTTGACTTCCATCAGCGACATGTCGGGGCCGCCAGTGACGTTCACGATCACGCCGCGCGCCCCCTTGACCGAGGCATCTTCCAGCAGCGGACTGGAAATGGCGCGGTTGGCGGCATCGACCGCGCGGGCCGTCCCCTCGGCGGTGGCCGTGCCCATCATGGCTACGCCCATGCCCGACATGATGGTCTTGACGTCGGCGAAGTCGAGGTTGATCAGCCCCGGCACGAGGATCAGGTCCGAGATGCCCTGGATCGCCTGCCGCAGCACATCGTCGGCGGTGACGAAGGCATCGAGCATCGAGGTGTCGCGTGCGATCACCGAGAGCAGCCGCTCGTTCGGGATGGTGATCACGGTGTCGACCGCGTCGCGCAGCGAGTCGAGGCCGGCCTCGGCCTGGCGGAAACGCTTCTTGCCCTCGAACTTGAACGGCTTGGTCACCACCGCGATGGTGAGGGCGCCCAGTTCGGTGGCCAGGCTGGCGATCACCGGCGCGGCGCCGGTGCCGGTGCCGCCGCCAAGTCCGGTGGTGACAAACACCATGTCGGCGCCCGACAGCGCCTGGATCAGGGCATCGGTGTCCTCCAGCGCGGCCTGCCGGCCGACGTTGGGATCGGCGCCGGCGCCCAGCCCCTTGGTCAGCTTGCCGCCAATCTGGATCTTCACCGGCGCCGGGTTGGCCTTGAGCGCCTGGGCGTCGGTGTTGGCCACCATGAACTCGACGCCCGAGATGCCGGCCTGCACCATGCGTGACACGGCATTGCTGCCACCGCCGCCGACGCCTATCACCTTGATTCGCGCGCCCATGCGCGTCTCTTCGTCGAGCGTGAGCCGCAGCGCCTCGAAGCCGTCCTGGTCCGCCATCGTGCCTCCTCCTGAAACCGTGTCGATTCGTTCTGTTTGTCTTCGGTGTCCGGATCCCGGATCACAATTCGCTAGAAGAACTCTTTGAAAACGGTCCGCAGCTTGCCCATCACCCGGGTGAGCGCGCCGCCGCCGCTGGCTCCCGCCGCTGGTCCGCGATGGCGGGCGGCATAGAGCACCAGCCCGACCCCGGTGGCAAAGGCGGGATTGCTGACGTGATCGGCCAGGCCGCCGACGCCGGCCGGGCTGCCGCGCCGGATGGGCAGGTCGAAGATCTGCTCGGCGATCTCCGCCATGCCTTCGAGCTGCGCCCCGCCGCCGGCCAGCACGAGCCCGGAGTTCAGGGATTTCTCGTAACCGGCCTTGCTGATCTCGTCCCAGATCAGGTGGAACATCTCCTCCGCGCGGGGCTGCAGGATGTCGGAGAGAATGCGCCGCGCCATGACCCGCGGCCGCCTGCCGCCGACGCTGGCGACGTCGATGGTCTCGTCTTCCTCGACCATTGACGACAGTGCGCAGCCGGCGCGCCGCTTGACCTTCTCGGCGTCGGGAATCGGCGTGCGCAGACCGACCGCGATGTCGTTGGTGAAGTGATCACCGCCCACCGCGATCACCGCGGTGTGCCACAGGCTGCCACGCTCGAAAATCGCCAGGTCGGCGGTGCCGCCACCGATGTCAACCACGGCCACGCCGAGCTCTTTTTCGTCGGGGGTCAGCACCGTCTCCGATGCGGCGAGCTGCCCGATCACCGTGTCGATGACCTCCACCCCGGCGCGATTGACGCACGCCACCAGGTTCTGGGTCGCAGTCTGGCTGCCGGTGATGATGTGCACGTTGACCTCGAGCCGGGCCCCGGTCAGTCCCACCGGCGCGCCAATGCCCTCCTGCTCGTCGACGACAAAGTCCTGGGGCAGCACGTGCAGGATCTCGCGGCCGGCCGGCAGCGACACCGCCCGCGCCGCGTCGATCGCCCGCCGCACATCATCGCGCGTCACCTCGCGGTTCTTGCCGGCGACCGCGACCACGCCGCGGCTGTTGAAACCCTTGATGTGGGGGCCGCTGATTGCCAGGTGCACGGAGCCCACCTCGACGCCGGCCATCAACTCGGCTTCCTCGATCGACTTCTTGATCGACTCGACCGCCGCCTCGAGATTGACGACCACCCCGCGCTTGAGGCCCTTCGACTCGGCAACCCCGATGCCGATCACGTCGACACCGCCCTCGTCCAGCAGCTCACCGACCAC
The DNA here is from genome assembly GCA_021730945.1 of Acidobacteriota bacterium. Taxonomy (GTDB): domain Bacteria; phylum Acidobacteriota; class Vicinamibacteria; order Vicinamibacterales; family UBA2999; genus 12-FULL-67-14b. The sequence goes on from JAKFYH010000006.1 coordinate 68,064, forward strand.
GGTGCATACCTTGGTCGTGCCGATGTCGAGCCCCACTACGTAGCGTTCCTGTCGTGCCACGATACCTCCCCGTCCTCTACCGTCTCGCCTGCGCCTGCGGTACTTTCACCGGGCGCACGTACAACCGTTCGTCGAACCGCAAGTCCACGTAATCAATGTCCGACAGCCGCTCGCGCAGCGCCGGCTGCAAATCCAGGTACTGCTGCAGGCGCGCGGAGAAGTCGGTATCGCCCAGCCGCAACAGCGCCGTGTCACCGTCGAGAATGACCACCGCGTTGTGCAGGTCGGTGACGTCAATCTGCGACACCCGCTGCATCAGTTCCGGCCGCGACGACAACGCGCCGATCACCCGGCCGGCAAACTCGGTGCGCGCCATGTCGATCAGGGCGCTGCCCTCGCTGGGCACGGTGGCCAAACCATCGATAATCGGCAGGTCGATGTCGGCGTAGGCCGGGCCGTACTCGTCGACGATGACGCCCCTGGCGTCGATCAAGTACAACGACGTGCCGATCCGGCCGACGCCCATCGGGACCCGCTCGTGGACCATGATCTCCAGCGTCGCCGGCAGCACCCGGCGGATAACGGCGCGCTCCACCCACGGCGAGGCCAACAATCGCTGCTGCCACTCGCCGATCCGAATGGTCAGGATGTTCTCGCCGCGCAGGCCGTCCACCAGCGCCAGGACCTCGCCAGTCGACAGGCGGTGATGACCGCGCACCACGAGGTGGCTGACCTGCAGCGACTCGGCGGCGACAACCGCGGTGACCCCGAGGTAACCGCCATATCCGAGAACGGAGGCGATCGCCAAGACCCGGAGCGCCAGCCAGGCCTGCCGCCAGGCCGGCGTGCGCTTGCGCGACGGCTTGACGTGACCGCGGCGGAAACGCTTGTCAGTGCCGGCGGCCACCGACTGCGGGGTCTGTCGTGGAAGGCCCGCCATTACCGCGCTCCCCGCGGGCCATGCCGCCGCTCGAGTTCGGTGACCAGCGCTGAAGCCAGGCCGCCAATCGAGCCCGCGCCAAGGGTCAGCACAAGGTCGCCGGGACGCGCCAGGTCGGCCACGGCAGCGGCGACCTCTTCCAGGCGCTTGACCACATGCGCCGGTCGCGCGCGGTCGGCGCTCACGACCGCGGCCAGGGCCTCGACCGTGATGCCGGCAATCGGCGGTTCGCCGGCCGCATAGATGTCGGTGAGCACCACTTCGTCGGCGGCCGCGAGTGCCTGCCCAAACTCAGGCATCAGGTCGCGCGTGCGGGTGTAGCGATGCGGTTGGAACGCCACGACGATGCGCCCCGGCCGGGCGGCACGGGCGGCCGCCAGGACCGCGGCAATCTCGGTCGGGTGGTGCCCGTAGTCATCGACGACGGTGACGCCATTGACGATGCCGCGTTGCTCGAACCGGCGCTCGGCGCCGTGGAACTCCGCCAGCGCGGCGGCGATCTTCGCGAACGGCACATCGAGCTCGAGGCCGACGGCAACCGCCGCGAGGGCGTTGCGGACCGAGTGCCGCCCCGGCACGGCCAGGGTCAGCAGGCCGAGTTCATGCGTCGCGCCGTCGCGGCGCTGGACCACTTCGCAGCGCGAGCCAAAACCCTCGAGCACCACGTCCATTGCGCTGATGTCGAATGGACCGGTCGAGGTGGGGCCATCGGTGATTCCGTAGGTGACGACGCGGCGGGTGAAGCGTGGCAGCACCAGCGACAGCTCCGCATCGTCGGCGCACGCCACCACGGCGCCGTAGAACGGCACCTTGTTGGCGAAGTCGACAAACGCCTGCTGCAGGTCGGCGAATCCGCCGTACGCGTCCATATGCTCGCGATCGATATTCGTAATCACCGCCACCGCCGGCGAGAGCTTGAGAAACGAGCGATCGCTCTCGTCGGCCTCCGCCACCATGTATTCGCCGCGGCCGAGCCGCGCGTTGCTGCCAAAGGCACTGAGCCGTCCGCCGATCACCGCCGTCGGATCGAGCCCGGCGCGCTCGAGTACCAGCGCGATCATCGACGTGGTGCTGGTCTTGCCGTGCGCACCGGCCACCGCAATGCCGAACCGCAGGCGCATCAGCTCGGCCAGCATCTCGGCGCGCGGGATCACCGGAATCCGCCGCGCCCTGGCCTCAACCACTTCGGGGTTGTCGGGCCGCACCGCCGACGAATACACGACGACGTCCGCCGCGCCGATATTCACCGCGCTGTGGCCGGCGGCAATCGTCACCCCGAGGCTGGCGAGCCGGTCGGTCACCGCCGATTGCTTCGCATCCGAGCCCGACACCGCGTAGCCGAGGTTGGCCAGCAGCTCCGCGATGCCGCTCATGCCAATCCCGCCGACGCCGATGAAGTGCACGCGCCTGGTCTTACCCAACACAGATGGCAACCTCAATCCAGGGCCACAGATGACGCCGATGACCTAGACATCGCTGACTCATTTCGTGGCCTGCCCCAACTGCTCCACCCGATCCGCGATCCGTGCGGCCGCGTCGGGCCGCGCCAGCGTGCGCGCGGCGGCCGACATCTGCTGCCGCCTGGCGGGTGCGGCCACCAGCGCGGCGACCGCGTCGGCCAGCCGGACACCGTCCAATTCCCGCTCCTCCATCACCATCGCCGCACCGGCGCGGCCGAGCACCTCGGCGTTCTTGCGCTGGTGGTCGTCGGTCGCGGTCGGCAGTGGCACCAGAATGGCCGGCCGGCCCGACGCCGCCAGTTCCGCCAGGGTGGTCGCTCCGGCACGGCAGACCACCAAGTCGGCCGCCTTCATCGCTCGGTCGATTTCGAAGAGGAAGGCTTCGACTCGTGCCGCGAGGCCGGCGCGGTGGTACGCGGTCCGCACCAGTTCCAGATCTCGCTCCCCGGTCTGGTGGGTGATCGCAAGGCGGAGCCCGGTGGCTGCCAGCCGCGACGCTGCCTCCACCATGGCCACGTTGATCGCGTGCGCGCCCTGAGAACCGCCAAAGATCAGTACCCGTGCCGCAGCAAGCGGCGTGCCCTGAGCAACATCGAAGGGCGTGTTCGTGTGATCATTTGCCTCCTCGTTCTGCGCCGGAAAGAACTCCGGTCGTACGGGATTGCCGGCCACGAATCCCGTGCGCGGGAAGTACGACAACGCCTCCTCGAAGTTCACCGCCGCGGCCCTGACGAAGCGGGCAAGCAGCCGGTTGGTGACACCCGGCACGGCGTTCTGCTCGAGCAACATGGTCGGATAGCCACGAACCGCTGCCAGCGCCAGCACCGGTCCCGAGGCAAAGCCGCCCACGCCAACCACGACCTGTGGCCGGCGCCGTGAAATCACCCGCCAGGCGTCGATGGCTGCCAGCGGCAGCAACAGCAGTCCACGCCAGCGATCGGCGCGGCCCTTGCCCTTGAGCCCGGCCACCCGAATCAGGTCCAACTCGAAGCCCTCGCGCGGAACCACCCTGGCTTCGACGCCCTGCGCGGTGCCGACAAACGACAGTTGTGCCGACAAGTCGCGGCGCTGCAGCTCGCGCGCCAGCGCAATTCCCGGGTACAAATGCCCGCCCGTGCCTCCGCCCGCGATCAGGATGCGCACCGGTCACGCCGCTCCCGTCTCCAGTTGCTGGTGCTGCGAAATGTTCAGCAGCACGCCGATGCTCAGAAGATTGATCAGCATCGACGACCCGCCGTTGCTGACCAGCGGCAGCGGAATGCCCTTGGTCGGCACCAGTCCCAGCACCACGCTGATGTTGAAGAACGCCTGCAGCACCAGCATCAGGGTGATGCCGAGGGCCAGGTAGGCGCCAAACGCGTCCGGGGCGCGCATGGCGGTCCTCAGGCCGCGCCAGCCGATCACACAAAAGCACAGCACCACGAACGAGGCGCCGATCAGCCCGGTTTCCTCGGAGATCACGGCGAAGATGAAGTCGGTGAAGGGCTCGGGCAGATAGAACAACTTCTGCACGCCGGCCATCAGGCCCTTGCCGAACACGCCACCGGTGCCGACCGCGATCAACGACTGGATGATCTGGAAGCCGTCACCCAGCGGGTCGGCCCAGGGATCCATGAAGGTGAGCAGACGGCGGCGGCGGTAGTCGGCCTGCATCAGGATCACGTAGAGCGCGGGCAACGCCAGCAGCAGCGTCCCGAACAGGTAGCGGTAACTGAGGCCGGCGGCAAACACCATGACGCCGATCACCGCGAGCAGCGACACCGAGGTGCCGAAGTCCGGCTCCAGCATGATCAGTCCGACCAGGCCGCCGACGATCAACCCGATCGGCACCAGCGAGTAACCCAGTTCGTTGATGCGATGGCGCCGGCGCTCAAGCACCAGCGCGGTAAAGATGATGGCGGTGAGCTTGGCCAGTTCCGAGGGCTGGATACCGAAACCGCCGACGCCGAACCAGCGGCGGGTACCGTTGATCGGCCGCGAGAACAGCACCGCGACCAGCATCAATCCGACCCCGCCAATCAGCGCCCAAACCAGCTTGTCGTTCTTATAGGTGCGGTAGTCGATGCGCATGACGATCGACAGCACGGCGATACCCACGCACGCCCACATCAACTGGCGCGACACGAACAAGTACGGCTGCTGGAACCGTTCCAGCGCCACCAGCGCCGAGGCGCTGTAAACCATGACCACGCTGGCGCAAATCAGCGCCAGGGTCGCCACGAACAACCACTTGTCACTCGACAACTTCCTTGCCATACTCTCGCCCCTCTCCAGGGGGCCTAAAGTTCGACGGCCTCGACTCGATAACTGGAGTGCACACCGCTCGTCCCTCGCCGTCCACGCCCGATGCGCAGGACGAGGGTGGCAAGCAGTCAGTAGTCGTCAGTCGCTCAGGGAATCGAGACACCAGCCTCGCAGACCGGGGCAGCCTGCGCTCCCAGCGACCAGCTCTTAATTGCCTCCAAACGGCTGACGACTACTCACTGCTTTGCCACGAGCCGGTGAACCTCCTCCTTGAACCGCGTCCCGCGATCCGCGTAGTCGCGGAACATGTCAAAACTCGAACAGGCGGGCGCCAGCAGGACCACACCGTCTGGCACTGCCAGGTCCCACGCCTGTCGCACGGCGTCGGCGAGGCTGCCGGCCTCGACCACCGGCACCACGTCCGACAGCGCGGCCCGCACCAGCGGCCGCGCCTCGCCAATGGCGACCACCGCGCGGCCATGGGCGCGCAGCGGCCCGGCCAGGCCGGCGAAGTCACCACCCTTGAACTTGCCGCCGACAATCGCCACCACCTTGTCGAAGCTCTCGATCGAGCGCGCCGCCGAATCGACGTTGGTGGCCTTCGAGTCGTTGACGAACCGCACGCCGCCGCGCTCAGCCACCGGCTCCATCACGTGCTCGAGGCCGGTGAAGCCGTCCAATGCCTGCGCCAATGACGCCCCGGTGGCGCCGGCCAGATGACTGATCGCGGCCGCCGCCACCACGTTGCTCAACATGTGGCGGCCGGCCAGATGCACGGCGGCCAGCGGCAACAAGGGCACGTCGCCCTCCGAGGTGCGGTGCCAGACGAAGCCGCGGCCGGCGTGAACCTCGGCCTGCGCGGTGTTGTCGACGGCGTAGCGCACGACCTGCGATCGCGCCGGCCGCGACATCTGCATCGCTTCGGCGCTGTCGGCATTCACCACCGCCCAGTCGTGGACCTGCTGGTTGGCGAAGATCTGCGCCTTGGCAGCGGCATAGGCCGCCTCGCTCGGATGGCGATCGAGATGGTCTGGCGAAAAGTTGAGCAAGGCCGCGATCCAGGGACGGAACGTGTCGGTCGCCTCCAGCTGGAAACTGCTGGCTTCGATCACATGAACGGTGTCCGCCGTCGAGGATTCCACCTGGGCGCTGACCGGATAGCCGATATTGCCGCCCACCGTCACCTTGCGGCCGGCCGCCGCGAGCATGCGGCCCACCAGCGTGGTGGTCGTCGACTTGCCCTTGGTGCCGGTAATGGCCACAATCGGTCCGCGCAGCCAGCGCGACGCCAGCTCGAGTTCGCCGATCACCGGAATGCCAAGCGCCCGGGCGCGCTGAACTTCCGGCAGATCCAGTGGCACACCCGGGCTCATCACCACGAGGTTCGCCGTCTCGAACGACCCCAGGGTGTGCCCGCCCAGTTCCAGCCGCACTCCGGCGGCGACCAGCTCCGCGGCTTCGGGGATGGCGGCCTTCTGATCGGTCAGCGTGACGGCGGCACCACGACCGACCAGCAGGCGCGCGGCGGCGACACCGCTCCTGGCGGCGCCGACAACCAGCACCCGCGATCCGCTGACGGAGAAAACAGGCTGCGTCATCTGAGTTTCAACGTCGTCAGGCTGAACAGCGCGAACAGGATGGCGATAATCAGAAAGCGCGTGATCACCTTGGGTTCTTCCCAGCCGCTTAGTTCGAAGTGGTGGTGCAGCGGCGCCATCTTGAACACCCGCTTGCCGCGCAACTTGAACGACGCGACCTGGATCACGACCGAGGCCGCCTCGATCACAAACACGCCGCCGACGATCACCAGCAGCAGCTCCTGCTTGATCAGGATGGCGACGGTGGCGATTGCGCCACCCAGGGCCAGCGAGCCCACGTCGCCCATGAAGATCTCGGCGGGGTGGGCGTTGTACCAGAGGAAGCCGAGGCTGGCGCCGACCAGGGCGCCGCAGAAGATGGTGAGTTCGCCGGCCGGCGCGAATCGCACCAGCAGCAGGTACTCGGCAAACACACGATGGCCGGTGATGTAGGCCAGCGCGGTGAAGCAGGCCGCTGCCACCGCAAAGGTGCTGATCGCCAGGCCGTCGAGGCCATCGGTCAGGTTCACGGCGTTACTCCACGCCACCAGCACGAAGGCGGCGAACGGCACGTAGAACCAGCCGAGGTCCGGAATCCACTGTTTGACGAACGGGAAGATCAAGCGCGTGTTGTACAGGCTCTGGTCGGCCAGCCACATCAGCACGAGGCCAACGGTGACGCCGACCACCACCTGCAGGCCGAACTTGTAGCGCGGCGCCAGGCCGCCCGATGAACGCCGGGTAACCTTGAGGTAGTCGTCGAGAAACCCGATCGCGCCGAAAGCGGCCGTCGTGACAACCGCGATCCAGATGTAGACATTGGTCAGGTCGGCCCACAACAAGGTCGGCACGAGCGCCGCCGCCAGAATCAGCAGGCCGCCCATGGTTGGCGTGCCGGCCTTGGCGCGATGCGACTCCGGGCCTTCCTGGCGGATGACCTGGCCGACTTGGAATTCGCGCAGGCGGCGAATCAGCCACGGACCCAGCACCAGGCTGACCACGAGCGCCGTCATGCTGGCCGCCGCCGTCCGGAACGTGATGTAGCGCGCCACGTTGAAGACCGACACCTGCGGGTAGAGCGAGATCAGAAGGTGATACAGCATCAGCCGAACACCTCCTGCAGCCGCGCCACCACCACTTCGGTGCGCGTGCCACGCGACCCCTTCACCAGGACCACATCACCCGAAGCGACCAGGCCGGCGACGGCAGGAGCGGCGTCCGCGCTGGTCGCAAAATGCGTCACCGCCGCAGCCGGGAGACCGGCCGCGATGGCGGCCTCGCCCAACGCGCGCGCCGGCGCGCCGCCGACGGTCACCAGCTTCGCGACCCGGCTGACGGCCACGACCCGGCCGCACTCCTGGTGCAACGCGGTCGACTGGTCGCCCAGTTCCAGCATCTCGCCAATCACCGCGATCCGGCGGGTCGCCCAGGTCCGCGACAGCACGTCCAGCGACAGCTTGAGCGCCGACGGGCTCGAGTTGTACGAGTCGTCGATCACCGCGACACCCTTGGGCAGGCGCAGCGTGGCGCCGCGGCTCGCCGACGGCTGCAAGCGCGCGGCGGTCTCGACAATGCGATCGAGTTCGACACCCAGGTGCAAGGCCACCGCCGTACCGGCCAGGACATTCATCAACGGACCGCGACCAAGCAGCGGCACCCGCAGGTCGCGCTCGCCGGCCGGTGTGACCAGGCGGCTCCGGGTGCCGTCCAGGCCGAGGTCTTCGACGTCGACCGCGCGCACGTCAGCGGTCTCGGAGAGGCCGAAGGCGATCTGCCGGCCGGCAAACGCGCGGGTGCGGGCGACCACGCGCGGGTCATCGGCGTTGGCCACCAGCACGGTGGCGGCGTCGGCGCCCTCGAGGATCTCGGCCTTGGCGTCGGCGATGAGCTCGGCGGAACCAAAGTGGCCGATATGGGCCTCGCCGACGTTGGTCCAGACGCGGACCTCCGGCGTGGCCACGTCGACCAGCAACCGGATTTCGCCCGCGTGATTCATGCCCAACTCCATCACCGCCACATCTGCCCCGTGTCTCAGCTCCAGCAACGACAGCGGCAACCCCAGGTGGTTGTTCAAGTTGCCGCGGTTCTTCACCACTCGCCGCGAGCTGCCCAGCAGCTCCGCGATCACGTCCTTGGTCGTGGTCTTCCCGGCGCTGCCGGTAATCGCCACGACGGTTGCCTTCGACTCGCGCCGCACGTAACGGGCCAGGTCCTGCAGCGCCCGCGTGGTCTCGCCCACTTCGATCACGAACGACTCGCTGCCCTCCGGGAGGGCCACTTCGCGGGCCACCACCATCCCGGCCGCCCGCCGCCGCGCCGCGGCGGCGACAAACTCGTGTCCATCGCGCGCGGCGACAATGGCGAAGAACAGGTCGCCGGCCGCCAGCGTCCGGCTGTCGATCGAGAACCCGGTCACGTAGTGATCGCTGTCACCCGCCACCAGGCGGCCGCCCATCGCCGCGGCCAGCGTGCCGGCCGCGAGTGGAATGTCGGCCGCCACTAACTACCCTTCGCGCCGGCCTGGCGCCGCCTTGCCAGCGCGGCCCGCGCGACTTCGCCGTCATCAAACGGCAGCACGCGATCACCGATTTGCTGGTACTTCTCGTGGCCCTTGCCGGCGATCAGCACGACGTCGCCGGCCTCGGCCATCGCAATCGCGCGATCGATGGCGTCGGCGCGATCGACGATCGAGACCACGGTCGGAGTGCGCGACGACTGGCTCCCGGCCGGAATGCCGCGCTCGATCTCCTCGATGATTCGCTTCGGGTCTTCGGTGCGCGGGTTGTCGGAGGTGATGACGACCACGTCGCTCAGCCGCGCCGCGACCATGCCCATCAGCGGCCGCTTGGACCGATCGCGATCACCGCCGCAGCCAAATACGGTGATCAGACGCCGGGCGGTCAGCGGGCGCGCCGTCTCGAGCAGGTTGCGCAAGGCGTCGTCGGTGTGTGCGTAGTCGACGACCGCGGTCACGTCGTCGGCCGGACTCGAGACCACCTCGAAGCGGCCGGGGACGCCGGCTAGGCCGGCCACCCCGCGCGCGATCGCGTCGTTCGGCACGCCGAGGGCCACCGCCGTGGCGGTGGCGGCCAGGATGTTGTAGACGTTGGGACGGCCGACCAGCTTCGACTCGATGTGCACGACGCCGTTCGGCGTCGTCACGTCGAAGCTGAGGCCGAGAAGCGTCATCGCCACCGGTCCGGGCCGGACGTCGGCGGCGGCGTTGATGGCATAGGTCACCGGCCGGCCGCAGATCTCGACCAGCGAGGCGCCGCGTGGATCGTCCAGGTTGATGACCGCCGGCGCGTCACGCGGGAGCATCTCGAACAGCCGCCGCTTGGCGGCGAAGTAGGCCTCCATGTCGGCGTGGAAGTCGAGGTGGTCGCGGGTGAGGTTGCTGAAGATCGCCGCGGCGAAGCGCATGCCGTCGACCCGCTTGAGCGACAGCGCGTGCGACGAGACTTCCATGATGGCGGACTTGTTGCCGTGGCGCAGCATGTCACTGAGCAACTGCTGGACGTCTGGCGCCTCGGGGGTCGTGCGCGATGCTTCGCGGTCTTCGCCGCCGATGCGATAGGCGACGGTGCCGAGCATGCCGGCGCGCTGCCCTGCCTGGTCGAGCATGGCCGCCAGCAGGTAGGCGGTGGTGGTCTTGCCGTTGGTGCCGGTCACGCCAATCACCGGCATGCGCCGGCTCGGATGATCGAAGAACCGATCGGCGAGAAGGGCCAGTGCCAAGCGGGCGTCGCGAACCACGATCCACGGCACCGGCACGCCGGCCGGCGCCGGGGTTTCGGCGACCACGGCATGGGCGCCGCGGGCCAGCGCCTGGTCGACGAACACGGTGCCGTCGGCCTTGAGGCCCTTGAGGGCGACAAAGACCGCCGAAGTTACGACCCGGCGTGAGTCGTAGGCCACCGCTTCCAGGCGGCGATCGCGCGCCAGCCCCGCTGGGGGCGGCGCCACCACCAGGTCCTGCAGGGTGTCCATCACGTCACCAAGCGTCACCGCTGGTCTCCCAGGACTCCGGTGGTGCGCGGCGGTGGCCGGCGATTGAGGATGAGCGAGCAGGCGCCGCCGGGCTCGATTGGCGAGCCCGGAGCCGGCGTCTGTTCAATCACGACTCCGGCGCCCTGCATGCGGGCGGTCAGGCCGAGCCGCGCCAGTTCACGCAGGGCATCGCGCGCACTCATGCCGCGCAGGTCGGGCAGGCCGCCGCCATCGGTCATGCTGGCCGTCATGGTGACGATGGCTGGCGTCAGCGGCGCGGCGGCCGTCGTCACCGGGTCCTGGTTGCGGCGGGCAATCATCACCGGCGGCGGCTGGTTGATGGTCGGCGTGACGCCCAGTTGCCGGAGGCTGGCGTCGGCGATGCGCTTGAAGATCGGCGCGGCAATCGCGCCACCGGTGTCGCCGCCCTCGCGGGGCGAGTCCACCATCACGATCACAGTCATCACCGGGTTACGCGACGGGACAAACCCCACGAACGACACGTTCTGCTGCGACGCTGAATAGCGGCCGTTGACCAGCTTGTCGGCGGTGCCGGTCTTGCCGGCGACGGCATAGCTGACCAGCCGGGCGTTCTTGGCGGTACCGTCAGTGACCACCGACTCCATGATGGTCGTGAGTGTCGCGGCGGTCTCCGGCAGGATGGCACGGCGGACCGCCTTGGGCACAATCGCGGTGCGCACGCCGCCCTTGATGGTGGCGCGCACCACGTGCGGTTCGTAAAGCGTGCCGCCATTGGCGATCACGCTCGCCGCCGCCGCCATCTGCAGCGGGGTGACGCCCACCTGGTAGCCCATCGAGACCGAGGCCAGCGCGCTGTCGTTCAACTTCGACGGGTTCCACACGATGCCGGGGCTTTCACTCGGAAAGTCCGGCGACGAGGGCCGGCCGAAGCCGAACCGGCGGATGTAGAGGCCCATGCGTTCCGGGCCGAGCTTCAAGCCGACCTTGATCGCGCCCACGTTGCTCGACTTGACGATCACGTCGGTGAACGACAGCGGCCCGTAGCGATGCATGTCGTCGATGGTGCGGCTGCCGAAGCGAATGAGGCCGGCGCTGACATCGATGATCTCGTCGGGGGTGACCACCTTCTCCTCGATGGCGGCCGACGCCGTCACCAGCTTGAATGTCGATCCCGGCTCATACAGGTCCTGCACCGCGCGGTTGCGCAGCGCGCTCGCGCCGGTGCCGGCATACTGATTCGGATTGAAGGTCGGCCAGCTCGCCATGGCCAGGATCTCGCCGGTGTGGGGATCCATCGCGACCGCGGTGCCGCCGTCTGCGCGCGCGGCTTCCACGCCGGCCTTCAGCTCGCGCTCGACGATGAACTGGAGGTGCTGGTCGATGGTCAGCTCCAGCGATCCGCCGGTCGTCGGCGGCCGGTCGAGGCGGCTGAACGCATGACCGCGGGCGTCGGTCTGCACCAGCATGGCGCCCTCGCGGCCGCGCACGGTCTTGTCGAAGGTGGCTTCGAGGCCATGGAGGCCGGCGTTGTCGGTGCCGACATACCCGAGCAGGTGCGCGGCCAGCTCGCGATTCGGGTAGAACCGCTTGCTCTCCTTCATGAAGCCGATGCCCTTCAGTTCGAGAGCGGCGATCCGCTTGGCCTCGAGCGGGGTCGCGCGGCGCTTCACGTACTGGAACGCGGTCAACCCGCCACGCGGCCGCTTGCGGCTCAGGCGTTCGAACAATTGGTCGCGGTCCTTGCGGCTGCACTCGTCGAGCGCCTCGCACAACGACGAAGCGGCCGCGGCCGGGTCGGCAATGTCGGTGGGGACGGCGTAAATGGTGTCGGCGTCGACGCTGTAGGCCAGCAGCCGGCCCTGGCGATCGACGATCTCACCGCGTTTGCCCGGCGTCTTCTGGGTCTCTGACTGCTGGCGTTCCGCGCGCGCCGACAGGTCTTCGTGCTGGACGACCTGCAGCACCACCAGGCGCGTTTCGATGGCGAGCACCCAACAGACGAGCACGATCGCCGCCACCATGAGGCGGCGGCGGAGCATCGGACGCCAGTTGAGGTCAGGCTGCACGGACACGGTTGGTTCCTACCGGCTGGCGACGACCGACTTGGCGGGCGCCGGCGATGGCGCCACGCGCTCGAGGACCACCGCCTCGGTTTCGCCGGGGCTGACCATGCCGAGCCGCTCGGTGGCGAGCTTCTCGATGCGCTGCGGCGCCCGCAGGGTCTCCATCTCGAGCCGTAAGTGACGGTTGATGTCATTCTCGGTGGCGCGGTCGCGCTGCATCTGCTCGAGCTTGTAGCCGTGACGCAGCAACTCGAAGTGCTGCCAGGCTGAGAACAACAGCACCATCACCAGCAAGACGCCAGCGCCGAGCGACATCCACAGGTCGCGCAGGCGCCGTTCATCCACTTCGCGCACGATCTGGTTGTTGCGGAAGTCCTTGCGAATTTCGTATTCGAAGGTTCCTGCCTTCTTGTCCATCGCCCCTCCTACCTGAATCGCGCCGCGGCGCGCAGCTTGGCGCTGCGCGCCCGTGGATTGACGGCCGCCTCGGCGTCGCCGGCCACCACCGGGTGCTTGGTGAGCACCTTGATGGCCGCCTCGTCGCCGCGCGCCAGATCCCGCAACGTGTGTTTCACCACCCGGTCTTCGAGGGAGTGAAACGAAATCACCGCCAGCCGTCCGCCGACCTGCAGCCGTGAGGCAGCCAGGCCGATAAACGAATCGAGGTCGTCCAGCTCGCGGTTGACCCAGATGCGCAGCGCCTGGAACGTGCGCGTCGCCGGATCGATCCGCTGCCAGCCGCGGGCGGCCACACCCCGCCGCACGATTTCCGCCAGCCGCCCGGTCGTGGTAATCGGCGACTGCTGCCGTGCCATCACGATCGCGCGCGCCACCTGCCGCGAACGGCGTTCTTCGCCGAAGCGATAGATCGCGTCGGCCAGCTCGACTTCGTCCGCCCGATCGAGCAGTTGCGCGGCGGTCTCGCCCTGGCTGCGATCCATCCGCATGTCGAGCGGTTCGTCGCGCCGGAAGCTGAAGCCGCGGCCATCCCCGTCAAGCTGCATCGACGACACGCCGAGGTCAGCGAGCACCCCCGCCACTTCGCCGATCCCGTTCGCGTCCAGCACGCCCGCCAACTGGCGGTAGTCGGCATGGACCAACGTGACGCGATCACCGAAGCCGGCCAGCGCGTCTCGCGCGATCGCCAGCGCGTCGAGGTCGCGGTCGATCCCAACCAGCCGGGTCGCGCCACCCTCGAGCAACATGCGCGAGTGGCCGCCGAGCCCGAGCGTGCAGTCGACGAAGGTGCCGCCGCGCTCCGGCTGCAACAGCGATCGCACCTCGTCGAGCAGAACGGGAACGTGGGTGGCGCCGTCCACTAGATCCCGAAGTCAGACAAGGCACGCGCGTCGTCGTCGGTGAACGGCTCGGTGAGCAGCCGGGCGACGAAGCGCTCGTGATTCCAGACCTCGAGATAGTTCTGCTGCCCCAGCACATCGACCTCGCCCGTCATCAGGGCGGTGTCGCGCAGCCGGGGATGGATCAGGACGCGGCCCTGGGGGTCGAGTTCCGCGACCTGACCGTAGAAATTCACGCGGTCCAGATACTTCTGTCGCGCGGGATGCGTGGACGGCATCTGAGCGATCCGGCGCTCGATGTCGAGCCAGACCGGCATGGGGTAGATGCGTACAGACTGGCCCGTGAGGCTCGTCACGAACAGTTCCGGGCCGTGATCCTTCTGAATCACGGCACGAAAGCCGTTCGGGACCTTGAGCCGGCCCTTGTCGTCAATTTTCGCCGGCGAGTTACCCCGGAGCACGTCTATAACTCCACTTCACTCCACAAAAATCCACTCGGATAGTAGACGGGGCAGCAGGCCTTGTCAACGCAGAACCGCGTCAAATGATTACCTGTCTATCGTTTACGCCTTTGTTTCGCCAACAACACGAAGGTGTGTCATTTTTTTGACTACCACCACAAGAGGCAGGGCGATGGGGCGGCGAAGGGGGCGTGCTACGATTGCCGCTTTCTTCACGAAAAATGGCTTCGCCAGAGTCCGTCACCATCGTCATCCCGGCCTACAACGAGCGCGAGTGCATTGGCACCGTGGTGAGTGGCCTGCGAGCGGCCGCGGCCTGGCACGAAGTATTGGTCATCGACGACGGCTCGACCGACGGCACCGCAGCGGCGGCGGCGGCGGCCGGGGCGCGGGTCGTGACGCATCCCTACAACAAGGGCAACGGCGCGTCAGTGAAGTCGGCCATCCGGGCCACCACCAGTGAATGGCTCACCATCGTTGACGGTGACGGTCAGCATCGCGCCGATGATGTCGGCCGGTTGGTGGCGCGCTTGGGTGATTACGACCTGGTCGTCGGGGCCCGCTCGCCAGGCAGCCAGGCCACCTCCGCGCGCCGGGTTGGCAATGCGGTGTTGAATGGCCTCGCCAGCTACCTGACTGAACGTGAGATCCCCGATCTGACTTCGGGCCTGCGGGGCGCGCGGCGGGAGTACCTGCTCGAGTTCATTCACCTGCTGCCCAACGGTTTCTCGACCCCGACCACCACCACGCTGGCCTTCATCAAGGCCGGATACAATGTGGCATTCGAGCCAATCGGGGCGTTGCCGAGAGTCGGGACGTCCAAGATCCGGCTGGCCCGCGACGGCGCGAAGTTCCTGTTGATCCTGTTGAAGGTCATCACCATCTTCAGTCCGCTCCGGATTTTTGCCCCGGTCGGCGCCGCCGCTTTCATGGTGGGCGCCGGTTACGGCGCATGGAATTTTGCGTATCACGATCGCATTCCCAATGGCGCGGTGTTGTTACTGATGTTCGCGGTCATCGTCATGCTCGTCGGCCTGGTGTCCGAGCAAGTCGCGTCGCTGCGCTTCGAGGGGCGGCGGTAGAGCATGAAGACGCTGGTGCTGGTCCCGACTTACAACGAACGGGACAACCTGCCGATCCTGGTGGCCGACATCATGGCGGTGCCAGGCACCGAGGTGATGGTGCTGGACGATCAGTCACCGGATGGCACCGGGGCGGTGGCCGATGAGCTGGCCCAGAAGTACCCGGGACGCCTGCGGGTGCTGCATCGCACCGGGCAGCGCGGATTGGGAGTGTCGTACCTCGAAGGCTTCCGCCATGCGGTCGCCGGCGACGCCGACCTGGTGTGCCAAATGGACGCCGACCTCTCGCACGATCCCAAGTACCTGCCGGCGATGATCCAGCTGGCCGCCGACGGCGCCGACCTGGTGATCGGCTCGCGCTATTTGAACGGCATCAGTGTCGTCAACTGGCCGCTGCGCCGCATTATTCTCAGCTCCTTTGCCAACTTCTACATCCGCACCGTGACCGGGCTCGGGTTGCGCGACATCACCACCGGTTATCGCTGCTGGCGACGGACGTCGCTGGCCAGGCTGCCGCTCGACAAGATCGTGTCCGAGGGCTACGCCTTCCTGCTTGATGTCACCTTCATGGCCGCCGACGCGGGCCTGCGCATCGTCGAGTCGCCGATCATCTTCGTCGAACGGCGCCAGGGCGCTTCGAAGCTGTCGAGCGGTGTGCTGATCGAGTCGTTGATCACGCCGTGGAAGCTGGTCCTGCGTCACGGCCGGATCCGGTCATCGGCGGCGGGGTCCCGCTAGTGGCCGCCGCACCAAGCCTGAGCGTGTTTTTTCCCGCCTACAACGACGCCGGCACCATCGCCAGCCTGGTGATCACCGCCGTGCAGGTGGCCGCCACGCTGACCTCCGACTACGAAGTGATCGTTATCAACGACGGCAGCCAGGACGACACGCCGCGCATTCTCGATGAACTGGCGCGGGTCTATCCTGATCATGTGCGGATCGTGCACCACCCGCAGAATCGCGGCTACGGCGGCGCCTTGCGGTCGGGTTTTGCCACCGCCGGCAAGGACCTGGTGTTCTACACCGACGGCGATGCGCAGTACGACCCGGCGGAAATGGTCCTGCTCTGGCAGCAGATGCGCGACGACGTCGACTGGGTGAACGGCTGGAAGATCAGCCGCTCCGATCCGCTGCACCGCATCATCATCGGCCGGATCTACCATCACACGGTCAAGCTGCTGTTCGGGTTGAAGGTTCGCGATGTCGACTGCGATTTCCGGCTGATGCGGCGGCGGATCTTCGACGTGGTGCGGCTTGAAAAGGACAGCGGGGTCATCTGCCTCGAGATGATGAAGAAGTTCCAGGATGCCGGATTTCGTGTGGCCGAGACCCCCGTCCATCACTTCCATCGCGCCCATGGCCAGTCTCAATTCTTCAACTTTCCACGCATCTTCCGGACGCTGGTCGACGTGCTCAAGCTCTGGTGGGCGCTGGTGATTCGGCGTGAACATCTGACGACGGGGGCAGGACGATGACCCACGCGGAGTTCTATCAGGGCCGGCGGGTCATGATCACCGGCGGCCTCGGTTTTATCGGCAGCAACCTCGCCCATCGCCTGGTGCAACTGGGCGCCGACGTGCTGCTGGTTGATTCGCTGATTCCCGACTACGGCGGCAACCTGTTCAACATCAGCGGCATCGAGCCGCGGGTGCGCGTCAACGTGGCCGACGTCCGCCAGGCCAGCACCATGAACTATCTGGTGCGCGATCGCGAAGTGATCTTCAACCTCGCCGGCCAGGTGAGCCACATCGACAGCATGAAGGATCCGCACACGGATCTCGACATCAACTGCCGCAGCCAGCTGACGCTGCTCGAAGCCTGCCGCCACCACAATCCGGCCACCAAGGTCGTCTACGCCAGTACGCGGCAGATCTATGGCCGGCCCGACGTGTTGCCGGTGACTGAGCGCCACCTGGTGCGCCCGACCGACGTCAACGGCATCAACAAGGCCGCCGGCGAGTACTACCACCTGGTCTACAACAACGTCTTCGGCGTCCGCGCCTGCGCCCTGCGCCTGACCAACGTCTACGGACCGCGCCAGTTGCTGCGTCACAACCGGCAGGGGTTCATCGGCTGGTTCATCCGGCTGGTGCTTGAGAATCGCGAGATCGAGGTGTTCGGCGACGGCTCCCAGGTGCGCGACTTCGTCTACGTCGACGATGCGGTCGAAGCGTTCCTGGTGGCGGGCGCCACCGATACGGTGAACGGCGAAGCGTTCAACGTCGGCGGCTACGAACACATCGCCCATCGCGACCTCGTCGCCATGCTGGTGACGCTCGCCGGCCAGGGCAGCTTCAAGTTCATCGAGTGGCCGAAGGAAAAGAAGGTCATCGACATCGGCAGCTTCTACGCCGACTCGTCGCTGTTCATGGCCCGCACCGGGTGGGCCCCCAGCGTGAACCTGCGCGACGGCTTCGCGCGGACGCTCGACTACTACCGCGCGAACCTGGCCCATTATGTCGAGCCCCGTTCCGTTTAACGCGCTGCGCCCGGGCGCGGACACGGCGGCCGTCAGGGCGGCGATCGACCGCGTGATTGCCAGCGGCTGGTTCGTCCTCGGCCCGGAGGTGGAGGCGTTTGAGGCGGAATTTGCCGCCGCCAGCCAGGCGCCGTACGCCGTCGGCGTCGGCACCGGCACCGACGCCATTACCCTGATTCTCCGTGCGCTCGATATCGGCCCGGGCGACGAGGTCATTACGCCGCCACTGTCAGCCGCCTATTCCGCGCTGGCCGTGATGATGGCCGGCGCCCGGCCGGTGTTTGCCGACATCGATCCGGAACGGCTCACGCTCGATCCGCGCGCGGCCGAGGCCGCGATCACCCCGCGCACCAAGGCGATCCTGCCGGTGCATTTGTACGGCCAGGCCGCCGACATGCGCGCCTTCGAAGCCCTCGCGTCACGCCACAATCTGGCGCTGGTGGAAGACGCCGCGCAGGCCCAGTTGGCGACAGCCGATGGACGCGCCGTCGGCACGATTGGCATCGCCGGGGCCACCAGTTTCTATCCGACCAAGAATCTGGGCGCGCTCGGTGATGCCGGCGCGGTCATCACCAGGGATGCGCAACTGGCAGCGCGTATCAAGCGGTTGCGCAACGGCGGCCAAACCTCGCGCTACCACCATGTTGAAGCGGGTGCCAACAGCCGTCTCGACGAAATGCAGGCGGCCATCCTGCGCGCGCGGCTTCCTTACCTGGCTGCGTGGACCGCCCGCCGGCGCGCGATTGCCGCGCAGTACCGGGCCGCCCGGGTGCCGGCCAGCGTTGCCGTGCCTCGTGAGTTCGATTCCGGCCACGTCTATCACCTGTTCCCGGTCCTCACCTCGAATCGCGATGCCTTCCAGGCGCACTGCACGGCTCACGGCGTCGAAACCCTGATTCACTACCCGGTGCCCATCCCGCGGCAGCCGGCGCTGGCCGCCACCAACCCGGCGATGTGCCCCGTGGGCGATCGGATTTGCGCGGAGGTGGTCTCACTACCCATGTATCCGGCGCTTTCGGATGAGCAAGTGGCGGCGGTTTCACGGGCGTTTTCGTCGTTTTCGCCGCCCGCCGCCTGATCGGCGCCGGCGTCACGGCCGAGCCGGCCGGGCCAGCGTCTGATTAATGAGAGGCGTATACTGATTTTCAGCGTTCCCATGCGTAGCATCCTGCTCTCCATCGCCATCTCGCTGGCCATCAGCCTGCCCGCTGCCGCGCAGCAGTTAAAGCTGGTCTTCAGCGAGGGCCGCGTGTCGCTCGAAGCGACCAGCGTCCCGGTACGTACGATCCTGAGCGAGTGGGCACGGCTTGGCGGGACGCAGATTATCGGCGGCGAACGCATTACCGGCGCACCGCTCACTCTGAAACTTGACGCAGTGCCTGAGTCGCAGGCTTTGGAAATCGTGCTACGCAGCGTGGCTGGCTACATGGCCGCGCCGCGGGCTGCCGCCGGGGCTGCCGGCGCTTCGACCTACGACCGCATCCTGGTCATGGCCACCAGCGCCGCGCCGGCACCGGCGCCGCGGCCCACCCCCACCGCCGGCGGCGCGGCACCGGCCAACCAGCGATTCACGCCGGCGTTCCGGCAGCCGTCACGTCCGGCCAGCGACGAGCAGGAAGAACCGGATGACGAAGAGGATCCGAATCCGCCCGAGCCTCCGGTGTTCACGTTCCCACAGCCAGGTGCGAATGGCGGCCAGCCGGGCTTCTTCCAGCCGCCGCCAGGTGTGAACGGCCAGCCGGTCATCACCATCAACCCGAATACCGGCGCGCCGCAAAGCATCACCATCACTCCCGCGCCCAACCCCGGGGGCACGGCGCCCACGATCGGTTCGCCGACACCCGGCATGTTCGTCGCGCCGCCGGCGCCGACGCCGCAGCCCGGTCCCATGGTCCGCCCGCCCGGCGGGGTCTAACGCGGCGTCGAGCCATCCCGCCAGAACGATCCCGCCAACCCGGTTGCCTCGCGTACAATTGGTTTCCTCGCAACTTGCAATTGGCTCGGCTTGTTTTCCATGGCGGAAATCGAACGCTACACCCCTGACGATCGACGGGGCATAGAACATATCTACCGACGGACCCTCGGTAACGAGGCTGCCGATCGACTTCGCTTGCGTTGGGACTGGGTCCGGCGCAATCCTGCCGGCGGCGTCGAGCCGCCGTACTGGGTGGTTCGCGAAGGCCCAACACTGATTGCCGCCGTTCCGCTGCTCCCGGTGCTGCTGACGATTGGCGGCACGGAAGCCGAGGGCACCTGGAGCACGGATCCGCTCGTGGTGGCCGAACGGCAACGGCAGGGATTGGGCGGTGCGCTGTTGCGAGCCTGGGATCGCGGCACGGGTGTGGCGCTTGGCGCCGGGCTGTCGGCCGCGACGCAGGCGCGTCTGGAAGAGTTGCGGTGGCCCAAGCCCCAGCCCTTGTCGTGCCTGGTCAAACCGATCAGCCGGCGGGCGTTACGCATTCCCACCTGGCCGGTCGCAATCAACCGCCTGGTCTCGGCGTTGTCGTTGCCGGTCGTGCGGCTGGTCTCGCGCTCGCAACCTCTGCGCGAGGAGGTCGAAGTGGTGCGGCGATTCGACACGCGATCCGATCGCCTGTGGGAACGCATGGCCGGCCGATTCGCCATCGCGGTCAAGCGCGATGCCCGTTACCTGAATTGGAAGTACATCGAGCCACCGCATGTGCGCTACACCGCGGCGCTGCTGCGGCGGGGCGACGAGGTGGACGGCTACGTGGTGTACCGCCACCTGCGCGAACCCCAGGGCCGGGTCACCCAGATCGTGGACCTGCTGGCTGATCCGGCCGACGAACGCGGCCTGAAGACGCTGGCGCGCTGGGTTGATCGCGAAGCGCGCGCGGCCGACTCCGACAAGATCCGTTGTTACGCCACCCACGCGTCGTTCCGCCGGGTGCTGCGACGTTCGGGCTACTTCATGGTGAAGTCGGGAATCGACCTTACGGTCAAGGTCAACGCGGTGGCGACGCCGAAGGGCTTCTACGAGTCGACCGACGACTGGCATTTCACGCTGGGCGACGGCGAGTTGGATCACTAGGAAAGTTGAAACCCATGCCATTAGAGCAGACTCTCAGCGCCGACATCGTGACCGCCATGAAGGCGAAAGACGCCACCCGGCTGACGGCCCTGCGAATGCTCAAGAGCGCCCTCACGAACAAGAGCATCGAGAAGGGCCGCGCGCTGGAGACGGGCGAAGAACTGCAGGTGGTCTCGATGCTGGTGAAGCAGCGCCGCGATTCGATCGAGCAGTTCACCAAGGGCGGCCGCGTCGACCTGGCCGACAAGGAGCAGGCCGAGATCGCCGTGCTGGACGCCTATCTGCCGGCCTCGGCCAGCGACGATGAGATTGCCGCCGCGGTGAAGGCGGCGGTCAGTGACACCGGGGCAACCTCGGCCAAAGACATGGGCAAAGTGATGAAGGCGGTGATGGCCGCGCTGGCGGGAAAGACGGTCGACGGCAAGAAGGTGAGCGAGGAAGTACGGCGGTCCCTCGCCTAGTCACGACAATCGTGCAAATTGTCGCCGGCCCGGCAAACATTTTCTCCGGGTGGGCCGTCTATACTATTGAAAGGCCTAGTCAGCCTCTCACCATCCTCCTTAGGACCCCTGCCGAACGGCTGGGGTCCTATTTTTTTGAGTCCGGGTTCGCTGCCCACTGTTCGCTGGTGGGACGCCAGACGGGCCGGTGCCAAGCGGCATGCTACGCTTGCGCTGACTGATGCCCGACTCCCCCCCACGCCTGGCCCGGTCTGCCGGGCTGTTCGGGCTGGCCACCATCACGAGCCGGATTCTCGGGCTCGTTCGCGATCAGGTCATCACCTACTATTTCGGCGCTGGGAACGCGGCCGACGCGTTTCGGGTCGCCGGGCGGATCCCCAACCTCGTGCGCGACCTGTTCGCCGAGGGCGCCATGAGCGCGGCGTTTGTGCCAACCTTCACAAGGCAGCTCACCCTTCACGGGCGCGATCGCGCCTGGGCCCTGGCCAGCTCGGTCATCAACTCGCTGGTGCTGGTCACCGGCGTGCTGGTCTTGGCCGGCATCGTATTCGCCGAGCCGCTGGTGCGCACCTTCGCGGCCGAGTTCAGTTCGGTCCCGGGCAAGCTCGAGCTGACGGTACACCTGACCCGCATCATGCTGCCGTTTCTCACGCTGGTGGCGGTCGCGGCGGCATTGATGGGCATGCTCAACTCGCTTGGGCATTTCTTCGTGCCGGCCCTGTCGCCGGCGATGTTCAACG
This sequence comes from Acidobacteriota bacterium, assembly GCA_021730945.1. GTDB lineage: Bacteria > Acidobacteriota > Vicinamibacteria > Vicinamibacterales > UBA2999 > 12-FULL-67-14b. The sequence continues at coordinate 89,893 of JAKFYH010000006.1, forward strand.
TCGCGGTGGTGGCGGCTTCGGTGCTGTTCATCCCGTGGGCGCCGGCGCTCGGGGTGGCGCCGATCACCATCGTCGCCCTCGGCACCGTGCTCGGCGGCATTGGACAACTGGCCATCCAGTGGCCGCCGCTTCGCCGCGAGGGGTTTCGCTACCGGCCGGCTATCGATTTTCGCGACGAAGGCCTGCATCGCGTGCTGCTGCTGATGGGACCTGGCACCATTGGCATGGCGGCGACCCAGATGAACGTGTTCGTCAACACCGTGCTCGCGACCGGCGAGGGCACCGGCGCCGTCACGTTTCTTGATCTCGCGTTTCGGCTGATGTACCTGCCGATCGGCCTGTTCGGCGTGTCGATCGCGACTGCGGCGACGCCGGCAATCTCGCGCATGGTCGCCGCCGGCGACACCGGCCAAATCCGTTCGACGCTGGCGGGTGCGCTCGCGCTGATGCTGCTCTTGAACGTGCCGGCGATGCTTGGCCTGATCGTGCTGGCGCAGCCCATCGTGGCGGTCATCTTTGAACACGGTCAGTTCACCCGCGCCGACACCCTGGCGACGGCGGCAGCCTTGCAGTTCTATGCCCTCGGCCTGGTGGGCTACTCCATCGTCCGCATCGTCTCGCCAACGTTCTATGCGCTGCAAAAGAGCCGCATCCCGGTGATGGTCAGCGCCGGGTCGGTGGTGGTCAACGTCAGCCTGAACGTCTGGCTGGTCGGGGTGATGGGGTATCGCGGCCTGGCGCTCGGCACGTCGATCACGGCGCTGCTCAATGCCTCGTTGCAGTTATGGCTCCTGCGGCGGGAGCTGCACGGCCTCGACGGTGCGCGGCTGATGGCGTCGCTGATCCGAATCGCGGCGGCATCGGCGGCCATGACCGCGGCGGCGTGGGGAGCGAACACCATGTTGATGGTCTGGCTGCCCGGCCAGGCGTTGGTGCCGCAGGTGATCCGCCTCGTGCTCAGCATCGGCGCGGCGATTCTGACGCTGGCGCTGGCGGCGCAGGTGTTGCGAATTCCGGAATTCGGCGAGGCTCGCGACCTCGTGCTCGGACGGCTCCGAAGGATCGCGCGGTGAGCGACCGCGGCTGGCTGGGGCTTCACACCTCGATCTGGAAGATCGCGTCCACGCACGTCGTGGTGGACGGCTACACCAACATCTATGCCCCGCTGCTGCCGCTCCTGATTCCGCATCTGAACCTCTCGCTGGCCACCGCCGGCACGCTCGCCATGTGCTTTCAGATGGCCAACTCGGTGTCGCAGCTCGGCTTCGGCGCGCTGGCGGACCGCTGGCGGCCGCGGCTGCTGGTGATGGCCGGTCCGCTGCTGGCAGTCGTGGTACTGAGCTTCGTCGGGTGGGCGACGACGCCCTTCATGCTCGGCGTGATTCTGGTCGTGGGCGGCCTGGGCGGCGCGGCGTTTCATCCGCCGGCGGCGGCGCTGGTGTTCCGCATGGCCGATCACCGCAAGGGCCTGGCGATGTCGGCGCATCTGTCAGGCGGATCCCTCGGCTTCTCCACCGCGCCGATCCTGTTCGCGCCGTTCATCGCGTTCATGGGCCTGGGGTGGTCGCCGCTCATCATGATCCCCGGACTGCTGGCCCTGGCGTGGACGTTGCGGCAAGTGCCGGTGATGAGTCTGCCGGAGGCGCACGAACGCTCGACCTGGGCCAACCTGCGGCCGGCCGCGCGTCCGTTGTTGCTGCTCTACTTCACGATCGTGCTGCGCACGGCCACCACCTACGGCTTCATGACCTTCACGCCGACCTTGCTGACCCGCCAGGGATTCACCATCACCGAAGCCAGCGCGGCGGTGTCGCTGTACCTTTTCGCCAGCGGCGTCGGTGGGTTCTTCGGCGGACCGCTGGCCGATCGCCTCGGCCCGAGGCGGGTGATTGTGTGGTCGCTGCTGGCCGCCGTGCCGTTCATGGCGATCGCCCCGAAACTGCCGCCGCTTGGGTTCACGGCGTTACTGGCAGTGGGCGGACTGCTGCTGCAGTCGACGCTGCCGATCAGCGTGGCCTTCGGGCAGTCGTTCGTGAAGAGCGGCGCGGCCACGGTGTCGTCGCTGCTGATGGGCTTTGCCTGGGGCATGGGCAGCCTGGCGGTACCGCTGATTGGGGCCGGCGCCGACCGCTTCGGGATTGAGAACACGCTGGTGGTGCTGGCCTTCGTGCCGCTGGCCGCCGCCGGCCTCGCGTCCCGTCTGCCGTCGACCGGCGCCGCGGAGACACCACTCTCGTAGTACGATTCCTGCCAGGTAATGGCCCGCTATCCCTCGTCCTCAGGCGCCTCGTATTCCTTCGGCCCTGGCGGCATGACGCCGGCGGTGAAGGTCCTGATCATCACCAACGTGGTGGTGTGGGTGATCAACCTGATCGTGCCGGCGATGACGCTGCGGCTGGGCCTCGAGCCGCGCGCGGTGTTCGAGGGGCTGGCGTTGTGGCAGCCGTTCACCTACATGTTCCTGCACAGCACCTCTGGGGTTGGCCACGTGCTGATCAACATGCTGGCGCTGTGGATGTTCGGCACCGAACTCGAGCGGACGTGGGGGACACGCTTCTTCACGAAGTACTACTTCATCACCGGGGTCGGCGCCGCGGTGACCAGCCTGGTGCTGTCGCTGTTCATCGACGACATCTATTACTCGGTGACGGTGGGTGCGTCGGGCGCGGTCTACGGGCTGCTGCTGGGTTACGGCCTCTACTTCCCGAACCGGCCGATCTACCTGTATTTCATCTTTCCGATTCCGGCCAAGTATTTCGTGATGATCGTCGGCGCGATTGCCTTCTTCTCGGCGCTCGGCGGTCCCGGTGGCGGGGTGGCCCACACCGCTCACCTGGGCGGACTGGTGGTCGGCTATCTCTACCTGAAGGGCCTGCGCGCGCGGCCGATGGACGAACTGAAGTATCGCTGGCTGCGCTGGAAGATGGGCCGCGCCCGCAGCAAGTTCGACGTCTACTCCGGGGGCCGCTCGTCAGATGATGACTGGAAGAGCGACTGGAAGAAGCACATTCACTGAGTCCGCTTACGGCGGGCTGCTGACGAATTTCTGCGCGGGGCGGAAGCCGGCCAGGCCGGCCACGAGGTTGGCGGGAAAGCTTGCCAGCGTTAGGTTGTAAGCCGACGCCAGTTGGTTATAGCGCGTGCCGTCGGTTGATTCGCCGGCCTTCTCGCGCGCGTCCAGCTGTTTCCACTCACTCAGAATCTGCCGGCGCAGGCGATACAGGCGGTTGTAGCTCGCCAGGGCCCACATGCCCGCGGCCGCCAGCACCGCGATGGTGAAGAGAACGTTCACAGCTCGTGATTTCTTGTCATTTCTTGTCGTGGAAGTAACTGTCGGTACCGTCCAGCCAGTCGTGCCGGATGGGGCTGAAGATGTCCATTTCGAAGGTGTCGTCGATGGCTTCGGCCTGGTGCGGCACCCACGACGGGATGTGCAGGACTTCGCCTTCGCGCACGGTAATCTCCTCGCCGTTGATCACGAACCGCAGGCCGCCCTGCAGCACGTAAGTCATCTGCTCACTCTCGTGGGAGTGCATCGGCACCAGCGCCCCACGCTTGAGGTAGATCTGGGTGACCATCTCGCGCTCGCCGGTAATGATCTTGCGGGAGATCATTTCGGTCACTTTTTCGAGCGCAATCTCGTCCCAGCGATACAGTCGAACTGATGGTGTCGGCATAAGGATTTGGGGCGGCCCTGAGCTGGTCGAAGGGTCGGATGGCGCGGATTATAGCATCGACACGGATGGTATAATTTTCGGCACATGAAGGCTTCGACGCTGGCATCCAGACCCCACGCGACGACGGCGGCGGCCGCTGAACCGGGCGCGCGATGGGACGGCCTCACCCGCGAACAGTTATTGCGGGCCTACCGCACCATGCTGATGTCGCGCCGCATCGACGACAAGGAGATTCAGCTCAAGAACCAGAGCCTGATCTTCTTCCAGATCAGCGGCGCCGGTCACGAAGCCGTGCTGACCGCGGCTGGCATGCACCTGCGCGCCGGCTACGACTGGTTCTACCCCTACTATCGCGACCGCGCGCTCTGCCTGCAGTTGGGCATGACGCCGGCCGAGATGCTGCTGAGCGCCGTCGGCGCCAAGGACGACCCGTGCTCGGGCGGCCGGCAGATGCCGTCGCACTGGGGTCACAAGGCCTTGAACATCCCGTCACAGGGCAGCCCGACCGGCACGCAGTGCCTGCAGGCAGTCGGCGCCGGCGAAGCCGGCATGCTGTACGAGCGCATCACCTCGATTGAAGATCGCCAGGCGTTGTACCACGCCGATGAAGTGACCTACGTCTCGATTGGCGAGGGTGCGACGAGCGAAGGCGAGTTCTGGGAATCGCTGAACACCGCCTGCACGCGCAACGTGCCGGTGCTCTACCTGGTGGAAGACAACGGCTACGCCATCTCGGTGCCGGTCGAGGTGCAGACCGCCGGCGGCGATGTCTCGAAGCTGGTGGAATCGTTCCCCAACCTCGAGGTGTTCCGCTGCGACGGCACCGACTTCATGGACAGCTACCGGACGCTCGGCGAGGCCGTGGCGCGGGTGCGCCGCGATCGCAAGCCGGCGCTGGTTCACGCCAAGGTCATCCGTCCCTACTCCCACTCGTTGTCAGATGACGAGCGCCTCTACAAGACGCCCGATGAACGCAAGGCCGAGGCGCTGCGCGATCCGCTGACACGGATGCGAAGCTTCCTGCTTGGCGACAAGCTCGCGACCCAGGCCGACCTCGATGAGGTGGCGGCGTCGGTTGATCGTGAGATTGCCGAGGCGACCGAGCTGGCGCTCAAGGCGCCCAAGCCGGCCGTCGACACCGCCGGCGCATTCGTGTTCTCGCCCACCGTCGACCCGCGGTCGTCGCAGTTCGAGACGCCGGAGGTGGCCGACGGCAAGCCCGACACCATGGTGGCCGCCATCAACCGCACGCTCAAGGCCGAGATGGCGCGCAACCCGCGCATCGTCGTCTTCGGCGAAGATGTCGCCGATGCGAGCAAGGAAGCGGCACTCGAACAGGTTCCCGGCAAGGGCGGCGTGTTCAAGGTGACCCACGGGCTGCAGAAGGCGCATGGCGCCGATCGCGTGTTCAACTCGCCACTCGCCGAGGCCAACATCGTCGGCCGGGCGGTCGGCATGGCGACGCGCGGGATCAAGCCGGTGGTGGAGATCCAGTTCTTCGATTACATCTGGCCGGCGATGATGCAGCTCAAGGACGAGATGTCGATGCTGCGCTACCGATCGGGCAACCACTGGTCGTGCCCGATGGTGGTGCGGGTGCCGATCGGCGGCTACCTGCGCGGCGGGGCGCCGTATCACAGCCAGTCGGGCGTGAGCATCTTTGCCCACTGTCCCGGCATTCGGATCGCGTTCCCCAGTAACGCGGTCGACGCGGCCGGGCTGCTACGCACCGCCATCCGCTGTGACGATCCGGTGCTCTACCTCGAGCACAAGCATCTCTACCGCCAGACGTACAACAAGGGCAACTATCCCGGCGACGAGTTCATGATTCCGTTCGGGAAGGGGTCGCTGCGCCGCGACGGCACCGACATGGTCGTGCTGACGTGGGGCGCGTTGGTGCAGCGGTCGCTGCTGGCGGCGCAGCAGGCCGAGAAGGACGGCATCAGCGTGGCCGTGTTCGACCTGCGGACGATCATGCCGTACGACTGGGACGGCATCTCGGCTCTGGTGCGCACGACCAACCGGGTGATCATCGCGCACGAAGACACGCTGACCTGCGGCTTCGGCGCCGAGATCGCGGCGCGCATCAGCGACGAGCTGTTCGAGCATCTGGATGCGCCGATCAAGCGGGTGGCGGCGATGGACTGCCCGGTGGCGTACTGCCCGGAGCTCGAAGAAGTGATCCTGCCGCAATCGGCAGACGTTCTGGCCGCCATCAAGGGTCTTGCGGAGTACTAGCGCGACACTCGGCGCGTTGCTGTTGGCCACCACGGCGGCACTGGGTTACCAGGCCGCCGTTCGTGTTTCACCCGGCCAGGTCGAAATCCTCAGATCGGTCGCCGCCCTGGCGCCCGACGTCGTCGGCCTGTTCCGGGAACCCATCGGCTTCAAGCAAACGGCGACTGGCGATTACTACGTCTTCGATCGCCGCGGGCACACCGTTTACAGCGTGGATGAGGGCGGCGGCACCGGCCGCAAGCTGGTGCAGATTGGCGCCGAAGCCGGGCGCGTGATCGAGCCAAGCGCGTTTGATGTGGCGTTCAACGGCAGCTTCGCGGTGGCCGATTCGCCCAACGGGCGCGAGCGGGTGCAGTTGTTTGACGCGGCCGGCGTGCGGACCGGTGGCTTCTTGCTGCCTGGGCGCGGCGCCGCGCGCGTGGTGGTCGGCTCGCTCAGCCTGAATGGTGTCGGGACCCTCGCCTTCACCGGACGATCGATCGTGATGAGCCAGCCGGATTCGGGGTGGTTGATCACCGAGTATGGCCTGGCCGGCACGCCGACCCGCACGATGGGGCGGCTGAGACGGACCGGACACGAGTCAGACCGTCAACTGCACCTGGCGCTGAACGCGGGCATCCCGATTCCCGATCCGGCCGGTGGGTTCTACTTCGTCTTCATGGCCGGCCCGCCGGCGTTCCGCAAGTACGACGCCGAGGGCGAGTTGATCTACGAACGGACCATCCAGGGGCTCGAGATCGATCAGGTGGTGGCCGCGATTCCCACCCGCTGGCCACGCCGCGCCGACGGCGACGGTGAGCTGCCGATGGTGGCGCCGACGGTCAGGACCGCGGCGCTCGATCGGACCGGACGGCTATGGGTGTCGTTCGTGGTGCCGTATACCTACGTGTACGACGCCGGCGGCGAGAAGGTGAGGACCGTGCAGTTTCGTGGGGCCGGCGTCATTGCGCCGTCGAGCCTGTCGTTTGCCGAGGGCGGACGCGTGCTGGTGACCCCGGGGTGCTACCTGTTCGCACCCGGGTAGGCAGATTACAATTGGTGGCTCGGTATGCCGATCATCGGGGTCCAGGGTCACCAACATCGCACGTGGGTCACGCCGCTGCTGCTCGCCGCCCTCGTCACGGCGAGCCTCGCCGTCGGCTGTAGCAGCCCCACGGCGCCCACACCACCGTCGCCTGCGCCGGCGCCCACTCCGGTGCCCACGCCCACGCCGGAACCAGATCCGCCCACGCTGGTGTGCCCGGCAGCGGTAACCGCCAGCACCACGTCACCGTCGGGAGCGACGGTCTCCTTTGCCACCCCCACCGCGTCGGCCGGCAAGGATCCGGTCACGGTGTCGTGCGTGCCGGCATCCGGAAGCCTGTTCGCCCTTGGCTCGACGACGGTCAGCTGTACGGCCACTGATGCCCTCGGCCGCGCGGCGGCGTGCACGTTCCCCGTGACGGTGAGCCGGACACCGCAGTTGACGCTGACGAGGTTCCTGGCATTTGGCGACAGCGTCACGTCAGGAGAGGTTTCCTTTCCGGTGGCCGGCATCTTTCCGCAGCAGGGCCGGTGGCCTAGCTTTCGCTTGCGCGTCGTACCCGAGGCGTCGTATCCGACCGTGCTGTCGGGCCTGCTCACCGCCCGCTACACGGCGCAGTCGGCGAACCTGGCCATGATCAACGCCGGCGTCTCGGGCGAGCGGGCGCGCGATTCGGCGACGTTGACGCGGTTGGCGCAGGCGATCTCGACCCACCAGCCCCAAGTCGTGCTGCTGATGCACGGCTACAACGACATCGGCGACCCGACAGTGATCTCGGCCACGGTGGGCGCGGTCAACGCCATGGCTGCCGAGGCCCGCAATCGCGGTGTCGGCCGCGTTGTGATCCTCAACTTGGCGCCGCCGCGACCCGGCGGCAACAACTCGCGGCCGGCCTCGACCATCGACGCCTTTAACGAGCGGCTGCAGCGATCGGCGGCCGGGGAGGGCGCGCTCTACGTCGACATCTTCTCGGCGCTGTCGTCGAGTGTCAGCACCTACATTGGCATCGACGGATTGCACCCGAACGAAGCCGGCTACCGCAGGATCGCCGAAACCGTGCTGGCGGCAATCCAGGCCGACCTCGAAGTGCGCTAGGCTGGTCGGCGGCATGCCGGACGCCGTCCTGATCGCCGAACGCCTGACCCGAACGTTCGGACCGCGTCTCGCCGTGAGCGACCTGTCACTGACGGTGGAGGCGGGAGAAGTGGTCACGCTGCTCGGCCCGAACGGTGCCGGCAAGACCACGACCATGCGGATGATGGCAGGGTTGATCCCGCCCTCGTCTGGCCGCGTGATTCTTAACCAGACGCCGCTCACCGCTGCCACGACCGATCACGCGCGGCACGCGGTTGGCCTGCTGACCGAAGCGCCGGGACTTTGGGAACGGCTGAGCGTGCGGTGGAATCTGCTGACCTACGCCCGGCTCCAGGGCTTGCGCGATGCTGGTGGCCGGGTCGAGGCGGCGCTGGCCCAGGTGGGGCTCTCGGACCGGGCCGACGAGCTGGCCGGCAGCCTGTCCAAGGGCCTGAAGCAACGCGTGGCCATTGCGCGTGCGTTGATCCACCAGCCGCCGCTGCTCCTGCTCGACGAGCCGACCTCGGGCCTGGATCCGGCCAGCGCCCGGCACACCCGCGAACTGATCGGGTCACTTCGCCGCGAGGGTCGCGCGGTAATAGTGTCGACCCACAACCTGGCCGAGGCGGAGACGCTGTCGGATCGCATCGCGATTCTCAACACGACGGTCCTGGCGCTCGACACGCCTGCGGCGTTGCGCCAACGGCTGGCAGGCCTCCAAGTCGTGATTGAGGTGGAGGGCGATGCCGCGCGGTGGCTGACGGCGCTCGCGGGTGTGCCGGCGTCGGCGCTCGGGTCGCGATTGACCCTGGACCTGGACCGGCTTGATGCAGTGCCTGATGCGGTCGCGGCGCTGGCCGGCACCGGGGCCCGGATCCTGAGCGTGACGCCGGATCGGCGATCGCTCGAGGATGTCTACTTGCACCTGGTTGGGGCCGCATGAGCGGACCTCGCCGGCCGGCATGGCACCGGGTCATGGCCATCGCGCGCAAGGATGCGGCGGAGCTGTCGCGCAATCCGGGGGCGATCCTGCCGGCCGTGGCCATGGTGTTTGGCGCGCTCGTCCCGGCGTTTGCGGTGGTCATTGGCGCACCGATGATTGCCGGCGAGACGCTCGCGCGGTCCGGCGAATTCGCGGATGAGGCGCAGGCGGCGGTCGGCGCGGTTCCGGAGATCGCGCACCTGTCCGGCGATGCCCTGATCCAGGCGTTCCTGTTTCACCAGTTCTCGATGTTGCTGCTGCTGGTCCCGGTGGTAGCGGCGATGGCCTTGGCCACGCATGCCGTGATCGGCGAGAAGCAGGCCAGGGCGCTCGAGCCGCTGCTGGCGACGCCGCTGACAACGGTGGAGCTGCTGGCCGCCAAGACGCTGACACCGCTGGTGTTCTCACTGGCGCTCAGTTGGATCGCGGCGCTGCTCTATGTCCTCGGGATCTGGCTGGTCGCCGAACCGGGCGTCTGGCGGACCATCCTGGGGCTTCGTTCGTTGCTGCTGTTCGGCCTGCTCGGGCCACTGGTGGCGCTGGTGGCCCTGCAGTTGTCGGTGATCGTGTCGTCGCGCACCGCCGATCCCCGTTCGGCGCAGCAACTGTCGTCCCTCGTGATCCTGCCCATCACGATCGTCTTTGTGGCCCAGTTGATGGGCGCCTATGTCCTTCCCCTCGCGGTGCTGCTGCTCGGAGCATTCGGCTGCGCCATTCTCAACGCGCTGCTGCTGTGGGCCGGCATTCACGTATTCGACCGCGAAAGCATCCTGATGAGGTGGAAATGAGGTACTCGGGTGCCGAGGTGCCGGGGTTGACAGCGGGGGTGCCGGCCGTCAAAATGAATGAATGTTCATTCATCGGCGGTGGCGGTGGCGGTAGCCGCGCGGCGGCTCGCCGCCGTGAAGCAGCCGGCTACGGGTGACAAGCGCGACCTGATTCTGCGCGCGGCCACTCGCGTGTTTGCCCAGCACGGCTTCTTCCAGTCGCAAGTCGCCGACGTCGCCCGCGTCGCCGGTGTCGCCGCCGGCACGGTCTACCTGTACTTCAAGGGTAAGGACGACCTGCTGGTCTCGATCTTCGAACGATCGATGGCCGAGGTGATCAGCGAAGGGCGCGCCGCCCTGGACGGGGTGGCCGACCCGGCGGAGCGGCTGCGGCGCATCGCCCACCTGCAACTCGGACGGCTCGGCCGCGACAAGCACCTGGCCGTCGTCTTCCAGGTGGAACTGCGCCAGTCGGTGAAGTTCATGGAGCGCTTCTCGGCGACGTTTCTCCAGGACTACTTGCAGCTGATCCGCGACACGATTACCGACGGCCAGTCGAGCGGCGTGTTCCGCAAGGACATCAGCCCGACCACGGCCACCAAGATCTTCTTCGGCGCGCTCGACGAGATGGCCACCAACTGGATGTTGAGCCGCCGCAAGTACGACCTGTCGGCCGAGGCCGACGCGGTCGTCGACCTGTTCATCAACGGCCTCGGACGCAGATGACCCATGTCGAAGTTACCAGGGCCGCAGCTGACACAGACCCCGGAACACCAGGGCCACAGATGACACAGATGACGCAGAGTACGGATTACAGCAGCTTCTGGGTGAATCGATGATTGCGATTAACTCTGTCACCGTCCTGGGCGCCGGCACCATGGGGGCGCAGATTGCGCTGCACTGTGCCAACGCCGGCATTCCGGTATTGCTGCTCGACCTCACCGCCGATCAGGCGCGGCTGGGGCTGGAGAAGGCACGCAAGCTCAAGCCCGATCCGCAGTTCACGCCAGAGGCCTATCGCCTGGTCACGACCGGCGGCTTCGACACCCACCTTGATGGCATCGCCGACAGCGATTGGATCATGGAGGCGGTAGTCGAACGTCTCGACATCAAGCAGCAGTTGCTGGCGCGGGTCGACGAGAAGCGGCGGCCCGGGTCGATCGTCAGCACCAATACCTCGGGTATTCCGATCGCCGCGCTGGCCGAAGGCCGTTCGGATGACTTCCGCCGCCACTGGATCGGCACGCACTTCTTCAACCCGCCGCGTTACCTCCGCCTGCTGGAGGTCATCCCCACCGCCGAAACCGACCCGGACGTCGTGGCCGCGGTCTCGCGGTTCGGCGATCACACCCTCGGCAAGGGCGTGGTTGTGGCCAAAGACACGCCGAACTTCATTGGTAACCACATCGCACTGTACGGCGTGGCGCGGACCCTCGAAGAGCTGGCCACCGGCCGCTACACGATTGAGGAGATTGATGCGATCACCGGCCCGGCGCTTGGCCGTCCGGGCAGCGCCACGTTCCGGACGATGGACATTGCCGGCATCGACATCCTGGCGCATGTGCTGCGAAACCTGAACGAGCGCCTCGCCAGCGAGGCCGACCGCGCGGCGTTTGCCGTCCCGGCCCTGGTCGAGCAACTGATCACGCGCGGGCAGCTGGGCGAGAAGACCGGCCAGGGCTTCTACCAGCGGCGCAAGAACGACAAGGGCGAGAGCGAAATCTGGACGCTCGACCCGGCCACGTTCGAGTACCGGCCCAAGCAGCCGGCGCGAATCGCCTCGATCGAGGCCGGCCGCACCATCGACGACCTGGCCGAGCGCATCCGCGCGTTGTTCAACGCCAAGGACAAGGCCGGCGAGTTCCTGCGCGCGACGCTCGCACCGACCCTCATCTACACCGCCCGGGTGACGCCGGCGATCGCCCACTCCATCGACGATGTCGATCGCGTCATGCGCTGGGGGTTCGGCTGGGATCTCGGGCCCTTCGAGCTGTTCGACGTGATCGGCGTGCGCGAAGTCCTGGCCGCCGCCGAGGCAGCCGGCGGCCACGCCATGGCCGGCGGCGTCCCGCCGCTGGTGGCCAGCCTGCTCGATGGCGGCCTGACCGGCTTCCGCGACGGACTGGTCAAGCCGGCAGCCGCCGACCTGCAAATCCTGCGGACCGCCAAGGAACAGGGCCGCGTGATCAAGAGGAACGCCGGCGCCAGCCTTGTCGACCTCGGCGACGGCGTGATCGCGGTCGAGTTCCACTCGAAGATGAACGCGATTGGCGCCGACACCGTGCAGATGCTGACCGCCGGCGTCAAGGAAGCAGCCAAGAGCGGACAGGCGCTCGTGGTCGGCAACGACGCGCCGAATTTCTCGGCTGGCGCCAACCTGATGCTGGTGCTACTCGAGGCTCAGGAGGGCAACTGGGACGAGATCGACATGATGATCCGCGCGTTCCAGCAGGCAACGATGGCACTTCGCTACAGCCCGGTGCCGGTGGTGGTCGCGCCCGCAGGCCTGACCCTGGGCGGCGGCACCGAGATCGCGCTGCACGGCGATCGGGTGCAGGCCGCCGCCGAGACCTACATAGGGTTGGTCGAAGTCGGCGTCGGCCTGATTCCCGGCGGCGGCGGCACCAAGGAAATGACCGCGCGGGCGATGGCCGAACTGCCAACGCCGCAAAGTGATCCCCTGCCCTATGTCCAAAAGGCATTTGAGACGGTGGCACTCGCCAAGGTGTCGGCCAGCGGCCCGGACGCGCTGCGGCTCGGCTACCTGGCGGTGACCGACGGCTTCTCGATCAACCGCGAACGGCTGCTCGCCGACGCCAAGGCCAAGGCGCTTGAACGCGTCCGCGAGGGCTATCACGCGCCGGTCGCGCGCACCGCCATTCCGGTCGGCGGCGAGTCGGTGACCTCCGCCCTGAACCTTGGCGTCCACCTGGCCTGGCGGGCGGGTCGCGCCACCGATCACGACGCGCTAATCGGGCGCAAGCTGGCGCACATCTTCGGCGGCGGCAACCTGCCGCACGCGACGACGGTCAGCGAGCAGCACTTGCTGGATCTGGAGCGCGAAGCGTTCATGAGCCTGCTGGGCGAGCGCAAGACGCTGGAGCGAATCCAGCACACGCTCAAGACCGGAAAGCCGTTGAGAAACTAGATCAGGGACCGACTTAGTAATGATTGATCTTGGAACGGGAACACCGATCGTGCTCATTCCAGGCCTGCAAGGCCGCTGGGAATGGATGCGTCCGGCCGTCGACGCCCTCGCCCGGCGGCATCGGGTGGTGTCATTCTCGCTCTGCGACGAGCGGACGAGCCAGTTCACGTGCCATCCGGCCGACGGATTCGAGAACTACGTGACGCAGGTCGGCGCGGTCATGGACCGCGCAGGGTTGTCGAGCGCGGCGGTCGTGGGCGTGTCATACGGCGGCCTCATCGCCGCCGATTTCGCTGCCCGGTATCCTGACCGGGTCGGCTCGCTGGTGCTGGCCTCGGCGCTGCACTGCGGCTGGCGGCCGAACCGGTCGCAGCAGCGCTTCCTGAACGCGCCGCGCCTGTTCGGCCCGGTGTTCGCCGCAACGGCGCCAGGACGGATGCGGCCGGAGTTGACGGCGGCCATTCCCGGGATGGTGCCGCGCCTCAGGTTCATGGCCGCGCAAGGTGTCCGCATGGCGCTTGCCCCGCCGTCGCCAATGCGGATGGCCCGGCGCGTGACCTGGGCCACAAAACACGCGTTCGCCGACCCGCGCGGCGTGCAGGCACGCACCTTGGTACTTACCGGCGAACCCGCGCTCGACGCGGTCGTGCCCGTGCAGGTGACCGAGCAATACATGCAGGAGCTGCAATCGGTCGAGCGGGCAGTACTCTCGCGAACCGGGCACATTGGCCTGGTGACCCGTCCCGACACGTTTGCCGAGATTCTTGGAAGGTTTGTTGATGACGCCCGAATTCCTGCGTGAGATTCCCGGACCGATGGGTCCGCTCGAGGCGCTGCTGGATCTGCCGGATGGCGAACCCCGCGCGGTGGCCGTGTTCGGCCATCCGCATCCGCTGCATGGCGGCACCATGCACACCAAGGCGCTCTACCAGGCCGCCAAGGCCATGCCGCGCATTGGGGTCGCGGCGCTACGCTTCAATTTTCGCGGTGTCGGCCGCAGTGCCGGCACGTTCGATTCGGGCCAGGGGGAGAAGGACGACTTCACCGCCGCCATCGGCTTCGTTGCCGATCGCTTTCCCGGCATTCCGATCTGGGCGGCCGGCATGTCGTTCGGATCGTGGGTCGCGATGACGGTGGGCGCCGAGGATCCGCGCGTCTCGCTGCTGCTCGGCATCGCCCCGCCGGTCGACCGCTACGAGTTCGACGTGCTGCGCACCTGCACGCTGCCCAAGTTCATCGTTCACGGCGAAGACGACGAGCTGATCTCAATCAAGGACGTCCGCAAGTTCTACGGCGAGCTCCCCGAGCCCAAGGAACTCATCACCATCGAAGACGCCAACCACCTGTTCGAGATGAAGACCTCGCTGGTGGGAGACGCGGTCGAAGGCCTGTTGGCCGACGTTGATACGCCACTCGAATAGGAACCCGCCATGCAGGATGCCGTTATCGTTTCCGCCATTCGCACCGCCGTCGGCAAGGCGCCGAAAGGCACCCTCAGCGTCATGCGCCCAGACGAGCTGGCCGCCGCGGCCATCTCCGGCGCGCTCGCCCGTGTCCCCGGTCTTGATCCCGCATCGATCGACGATGTGATCCTCGGCTGCGCGATGCCGGAGGGCGAACAGGGGTTGAACGTGGCGCGCATCGCGAGCCTGCGCGCGGGCATACCGGTCGAGGCCTCGGCGGTGACCGTGAACCGGTTCTGTTCGTCCGGGCTGCAAGCCATCGCCTATGGCGCCGAGCGCATCATGCTCGGCCACGGCCAGGCGGCGATGACCGGCGGCACCGAGTCGATGAGCATGGTGCCGATGGGCGGCAACAAGGTCTCGCCCAACCCGGCGCTGGTGGCCTCCTACCCCGACGTCTATCTCAGCACCGGGCTGGTGGCCGAAAACCACGCGCGCGAGTCGTCTGTCTCGCGGGAGGCCCAGGACCAGTTCGCGCTACGCAGCCACCAGCGCGCGATTGCCGCCATCGATGCCGGCCGGTTCAAGGACGAGATCGTGCCGTTGACGGTTCGCGTGGTTGACGCGGCACGCAAGGTCAGCGAGATTCGCTTTGACACAGACGAGGGTCCCAGGCGCGATACCTCGATTGAGGCGCTGGCCAAGCTGCGGCCGGCCTTCCATGTGAGCGGCACCGTCACGGCCGGCAATTCGTCGCAGATGAGCGACGGCGCCTCCGCGGTGATCGTCACCTCCGCGGCCCTGGCCAAGCAGCGCGGCCTGACGCCGCTCGCCCGGTTCGTCGGCTATGCCACCGCCGGAGTAAAGCCCGAACTGTTTGGCATTGGCCCGGTGCCGGCGGTCCGCAAGGTGCTGAAGTTGACCGGGCTGACCCTCGATCAGATCGACGTGATCGAACTGAACGAAGCGTTCGCGTCCCAGGCGCTGGCCTGTATTCACGAACTCGGTCTCGACCCCGACAAGGTCAACGTCAACGGCGGCGCGATTGCGCTCGGCCACCCCCTCGGGTGTACCGGCGGCAAGCTGACCGCCACCCTGATTCACGAGCTGCACCGCCGCAAGGCCCGCTACGGCCTGGTCACCATGTGCGTAGGCGGCGGCATGGGAGCGGCGGGGGTGTTTGAACGAATGTAGTTGAAAGTTGAAAGTTGAAAGTTGGCAGTTTCAGTTTCAGTTGGAAGTTTCAGTTTCAGTTTCAGTTTCAGTTGGAAGTTCAGTTTCCCATTGAGGAACGCACCTATGGCAAGCGCGACGACGGAGACGATGGCGAGGGGTGGGTCGTGGCTGATCGAGCAGACGGCGCCGGCCGCGGTGGTTACACCCGAGAAGGTCACCGAGGAACACCAGATGATCCGGCAGGCCGCTGCCGAGTTCATTGCCGGTGAAGTAGTTCCTGCCAACGAGCGGCTCGAACAGAAAGACTGGGCGCTGCAGCGGACGCTGGTCAAGAAGTGCGGTGAGCTCGGCTTGTTCGGCACCAACATTCCCGAAACCTACGGCGGCGTCGACCTCGACAAGATCTCGACGCTGGTGGTCTCGGAGGAGCTGGCCTCTCACGCCTCGTTCGGCGCCACCTTCGGCGCGCAGGCCAACCTGACCATCCTGCCGATCTACATGTTCGGCACCGAGGCGCAGAAGCAGAAGTATCTGCCGGGCCTGATCGCCGGCGACGTGGTCGGCGCTTACTGCCTCAGTGAATCGGGCTCCGGTTCTGACGCGCTCGGGGCGAAGACCCGCGCCATGAAGCAAGCCGACGGCAGCTTCGTCATTTCCGGCGAGAAGATGTGGATTACCAACGGCGGCTTTGCCGACGTCTTCATCGTGTTCGCCAAGGTCGACGGCGAGCACTTCACCGCCTTCATCATCGAGCGCAAGTGGGCCGGCGTCTCGAGCGGCAAGGAAGAGCACAAGCTTGGCCTTCACGGCTCGTCCACGACACCGGTGATCCTGCAAGACGTGAAAGTGCCGGCCGATGCCGTCCTCGGCGAAATCGGCAAGGGCCACAAAGTCGCGTTCAACGTGCTGAACTTCGGCCGCTTCAAGCTGGGGGCGATGTGCTCGGGCGGAGCGAAGGCCGCGATCGGCGAGGCGGTGAAATACGCCTCCACGCGCAAGCAGTTCGGCGTGGCGATCGGCACCTTCGGCGCGATCAAGCACAAGCTGGGCGAGATGACGGCGCGCGAGTACGCACTCGAGAGCATGATGTACCGGACCGCCGGCCTGATCGACCAGCGGATTGCCGGGGCAGCTGACAAGAAGGCCGACGACCCGCTGCCCATGCTGCAGGCGCTCGAAGAGTTCGCGGTCGAGGCCTCGATCGCCAAGGTGCTCGGCAGCGAGACGGTCGACTACATCATCGACGAGAACCTG
The DNA here is from genome assembly GCA_021730945.1 of Acidobacteriota bacterium. GTDB lineage: Bacteria > Acidobacteriota > Vicinamibacteria > Vicinamibacterales > UBA2999 > 12-FULL-67-14b. The sequence continues at coordinate 106,636 of JAKFYH010000006.1, forward strand.
CAGATTCACGGCGGCAACGGCTTCGTTCACGACTACCCGGCCGAAGGCCACTACCGCGATGCCCGCGTCAATCGCATCTTCGAGGGCACCAACGAGATCAACCGGCTGCTGATCCCCGGCATGCTCATGAAGAAGGCGCTGAAGGGCGAGTTGCCGTTGCTGGCCGCAGCCAAGCAGTTGCAGGACGAGATCATGAGCCCGTCGATGGCCGTGCCCGACGCCTCGGACGAGCCACTGGTGGACGAGGCGCGCGCCTGCGCGATCTTCAAGAAGGTCGTGCTGCTGGTCGCCGGCACCGCGATGCAGCGCTACGGCACCAAGCTCGAACAGGAGCAGGAGGTGCTCAGCTACCTCGCCGACATCCTGATCGATACCTACGCGGCCGAGAGCGCCGTGCTCAGGGCCCAGGATGCCGCCGCCCGCAAGCTGTCACACGCCGACGCGCACGCCGATGCCGCTCGCATCACCAGCAACGAAGCGGCCGGACGGATCGAACTGGCCGCCCGCAGTTGCCTGGCCGCGATGGCGGAGGGCGACACGCTCAGAACGCAGTTGGCCGCACTGCGACGACTGATGAAGGTGACCCCGCTCAATACCGTGGCCATGCGCCGCCGCCTGGCCGACGCCGCCACCGCGAAGGGCGGCTACCTGTTCGCCTGACGCGCGCGTCAGGGTGCCGGCGTGAAGTGATACGCCGAGGCAATCTGGCCGATGTGATCGCGCATGAGCCGCCGGTTCACGGTGCGAATCACATCGGTCATCGTCAGGCGGGCCATCCGGCCGTCGGCCTGCATTTCATACGCAAGATCCAGCCCCTGCACGGCATCGGCGATATAGAGCGAGCGGCCGTTGTGGCGCAGCATGGCATGGACGGGGCCATAGCTCGACGAGAGCAGGAACGACTCGCGCCGCCGCGACCGTATCGGCTGGTCGATCGGCGTGAACAGCGGGCGGCCGTACAGCACGCCCAGGTCGCGCGGTTGTTCGCCGGCGAGGGCATATAGCGTTGGCGTAATGTCGGTCGACAACGCGATGCTGGACCGGTCGGTAGTGACCGCCGCGGCCAGCGTCGTGGGCAAGTGGATGATCAACGGAATCTGGACCACTTCCGGATACAGCGTGTAGGCGTGGCCCCACCGGCCGTTCTCACCGAGCGACTCGCCGTGGTCGGACGTCAGGATCACCACACTCTGGTCATAAAGGCCCGACTGCTTCAGGTAGCCGATGAACCCGCCCAGACAGCGATCAAGCGCGGCCACCTGCTTGGCGTATCCGGGCGCGAACCCTGGATAGGCCGATGCCGGAGTCTCCGGGTCGCGCACCAGCCTCGCCGTATGGAGCTGCAGCGGCCGCGTCATGGCGAAGATCGGCCGAGTGTCGCCCCTCGTCGCCGTCAACGCCGACTGCAGCTCATTCACCGTGCCGCACATGGTGTGGTCCATCTCGTCGATCTGGAGATCGAGCAGCGTGGTCGCCGGCGACGGGCGAAACAGCTGGGTGACGAGGTGATCGTCGCTCATCAGGCGGCGGTAACCGCCGCCATCAAGCAGTTTTTCGAGCGACTGCATCGGCGCGAACGGCTGGACGTACTGCTTGTGCAGCAGCATGCCGCCGGTCCACAGCGACGGCACCGACAGGCCGGTGGCGCCGTAGCGCGTAAAGGCGCGGTCGAACACCACCGACTCGGCGGCAAACGCCTGCGTGGCCGGCGTAAACGTCACCGCCGGGTTATAGGGCGACAGGTAGTCGCGCCGCAGGCTGTCGACGATGAACAGGAAGATGTGCGGCCGGGCGGTGGTGGCGTGGAAGCCGTCGACGAAGTCGACGTCGACCGGCGAAGCCGACACGAAGCCGAGTGTCGAATGAGCCTTGAGGAATCGATAAAACTCCGCATCGGCGCCGGCGTTGGTCCTGAGCAAGCCGCGCAGCAGTTGGTACGACCCGTCCAGCGCGGCATAGCGATCGAGCACAAACTCCGGGGCCAGGCGGGCATCGCCGCTCCAGGTGGCCACCCGGGTAGCCACCGGCACACCGGCAAGCCCTACGAGCACCATGGCCACGGCCAGGCGGTCGCCGGCGGCCCGGGACCGAGCCGCCCGGCGGGTCGCGCGACAGCCCCAGCCAAGCGCCAACGCCCACACCAGGCACACACCCAGCTTCTGCAGCAGGAAGTTCCAGTCAAACTGCGCGACGGCGGTCCGCAGTCCGAGCGCGACGAGCGGAAGCGTGATCAGGCCAATGACAGTGACCGCGGCAGGTCCAGTGATCGGACCGAACCACACGTCGATCGCGTCATCGTCCTCGTGGACACCGCTCGCCCGGCGCTGCCAGGCCAGGCCCGACCAGATCGCCGCGATCACTGCGCTCAGCCACACCGAGAGCAACCAGGACTCCCTGGCCTGGAACGACAAGGCCACGGCGACCACGCGCTCAAAGATGAAGCCGAGCACAGCCGCGCACAAGGCTGACACTGCCCAGTACTCGACCAGCGGCCGGCGCGCGAGTCCTGCGACCGCGATCACGGCGGCGGCGACGAGATAGATGACGGCGAACACGAGCAGGTGCGACACGAGCGACACGCCCACCGCGAGCGTCATCGCCGTCCAGGTCAGGTCCAGTCCGACGGTCCGCGGCAGGTACCACGGGATCAGCAGCGTATAGGTCAACCAGGTGGCCACGGCGGCGGCGGCCGCGCCGAGAAAGAGCCGCGATAGTTCGACCGGCCGCACGACGGGTCGCGGCGCACAAATGTGATCAACCACGGCAAGCAGGAACGGCGGCACCAGGCAGAGCGCCGCGATCACGAGCGTGCGTGTATTGGGCCCCGCGAGGGTCAATACCGGGTTGACGGTGAGCCACGATCCGAGCATCACGTTGCCGGCCAGGTAGGCCGCCGCGGCAATCCGTGGTCCGCGCGATCCGCGGACCAGCACGGGCACGAGGGTCGGCGCCGTGATCAGCACGGTGAGCCAGAAGACCTGGTGGTGAAGCGCGGCTGCGTCCGGAATCCAGCCCACCAGTTGGGGCTTGATGAACTGCGCGTAAGCGAACGAGCTGTAGCTCAGGAGGCAGTAGACAGAACTGGCGACGAAGAAGGCCGCGTTCACGACCCGCGCGACGCTGAGCGCCAGGAACCTCATCAGCGGGCCAGCCGCTGCCGCACACCGGCGTCGCGGGGATCGATGGCGGCCGCGCGGGTGAGGGCGACCCTGGCCTCAGCGTGACGCCCGGCCGCCTCGTAGGCGGCACTGAGCTCGAGCAGGATCTCGACGTCCCGCGGCGATCGCGCCAGGCACGTCTCGAGTCCGGCGACGTCCCCCGGGGGGTCGAGGTCGCAGCGGACGGTCTCGGCGGACGCCTCGTCGCCGCCCTGCGAGCGGTTCACAAAAACAACGGCGCTCACGATCAGAAACGTGACCAGGAGCCTGACAACCGCCGCAGTCACCTGTTTCATGTAATCTTGGCTACTTATCGGGCTGTCCCCGTGATCCCTTGAGACTGAGCCGCACCGTCCTCATCGCCGCCGGGCTCTCCCTGGTGTATTTCACCATTCAGCTGGCCTACATTTCCAGCCTTCCGCTGGTGATGGATGAATTCGACGGCGCCAACGAGGCGTATCAGCTCCTCCACCTCACGCCCTACGAGGACTTTCGACCCTACAAGACCGTCCTTGGCTACTACCTTGAGCTGCCGCCACTGCTGCTCACATCGGACCCCTGGACGGGCCTCATGGCCAGCAAGATCTGGCTGGCCGGGATCAACACGGCGGTTATCTTCTCGGTCACGCTGGCACTGTCGGCGCTGTTCTCGCCGGCAGCGGCGCTCACCGGGCAACTGCTGTTGGTGTCGATGTCGACGTTTCTGGAGCGGTCGTCAGAGCTTCGCGTCGACATGCTCACCGCCTGGTTCGGCCTCGCCGCGCTCGTCCTGCTCTTGCGACGAGGCTGGTTCCTGGCCGGCGTGGTTGGAGGCCTCGGGTTCCTGGTTTCTCAAAAGGGGCTTTACTACCTGGTCGCGGCCAACGCGGCCGGCGGTGCGTACTGGTGGTTCGAGGCACGCGACCGGCGAACCTTGGGCGACCTGGTCCGTCTGAACGCAGGAACCGTACTCGTCATCGCCGGCTATCTCACATTCTGGGCACTCGTCTCGAGTCCGTGGGCAGTGTTCAGCGCCACGTTTCTCAGCCACGGCAGCATCGTGTTCTCCGATTTCTACGAGCTTGAGGGCCACTGGTCGCGAACGCTTGGCAAGAATCCGCTCTATTACTGGGGCGCCGTGGCCGGGATCGCGATGCTCCTGGCCGCCCGGTGGCGCGGCCAGGTGGGCGCCACCCACCTGATGACCGCCGTCTACGGCGGCGTGCTGTTTGCGCTCTGCCGCTGGCACAAGCAGCCGTGGCCCTACTTCTTCGTGATCCTGATTCCCACGCTGATGGTCGTGCACGTGGCCACCCTGCAGGTGGTGTTTCGCGATCGCCGGTGGGGTCGCGTGGCGGTGGCGGCAGTCGCACTTCTCGGCGTCGCCTACCCGATGACCTCGATGCCCGACGTCCTGTCGCGTGACAACAGCTACCAGCGCCACGTCATTCGGCTGGCCCACGCGATCCTGAACGAGGGCGACACCTACCTCGCCGGCAACGATCTGATCTACGACCGCCACCAGGCCCATCCGGACCTGCGGCGGCTCGGCGCGGCCCGCGTCGAGGCGATTCGGCAATGGCCGGAGCCGCGGCTGGATGCGCTGATCGGCGAACTCGAAGCGGCGCGCCCCAAGCTCGTGATCGAAGACTACCGGATGCGGGGGCTGCCACCGGTCCTGCTCACCTACCTCGGCACGCGCTACGACACGCTCTGGTCGAGCGTGCAGGTCTACGCCCCGGTGGTGGGCGCCGGCGAACGCGAGTTTGATTTGTGGTTCGGCGGCGACTACCGCGTCGAGCCGTCGGACGGCCGGGTCGTGATCGACGGCCGCGACGTCGACCCCGGCACGCTGCTCACGCTCGCCCGCGGCCGCCATCATAACGACAGCACCGCGCCGGTCCGGCTGCGGCTGGTACCACCCGGGTGGGGCGCTTACGCCGATCCGGCCACCAAACAGCGCCGGCGGATGTTTGCCCGGCCGTACGACTATTGAAGGGGCTTACTGAATCGAGCCGAGAGAATGCCGTAGCGGCTGGCGGGATTGGCCTCGTCGTAAACGGTGCCGCGAAAGAGGCTCTGGTAGACGCCGCCGGCATCCTTCTCGAACCGGCGGGCTTCAAGCAGTTCGAGCGGCGGAATGAACCGGTGTACGATGTCCCACGAAAACGACAGCGGCTCGGTGAGGGTCGGAGCGTGGTTGACGTCGGTGATCAACAGGAACAACCCGCCCGGTTTCACGACGCGGCCGATCTCGGCGATCACGCGGTCGAGGCTGTCGACGTGGTCGAGGGAGTTGAACGAGCAGACGACGTCGAAGTGGCCGTCGGAAAACGGAATGGCCTCCGCACCCGATGCGATGTACCGCATGCGGTGCCGGCTGGCGCCCAGTTTCAGGTACTGGCCGGCGAGGGGATCGAGACCGACCCGCTCGGCGGCCCGGTCGGCCCACTCGAGCGAGCCGCGCGGACCGCAGCCGATGTCGAGAATCCGCCGGCCGTCGTAGTACGCGAGGGGCAGGCCGAAGTGATCGGTATAGAAATACGCGTAGTGATGATTGGCGAGGCGCCGGTCCTTGACCTTGACCGACAGCCAATAGAGCAGCTCCATCACCCGCTTGATCCAGGTTCGCATCCGCTCGCAGAGCATACATGGACATTCGACTGATCGAGATCGCCAAACGGATGTCGTCCTGGCTCGGGCTGGATGCGGTGCGACACGACGGCCGGGTGCTGCCCGCGCCACACCTGCGCCTCTGCGGCCAGGAGTTTCGCGATCACGCATTCTTCCTGCGCTCGGCCAGGGCCGAAGCCGATCGGCTGGTGACCCACTGTGGATTGTCGGCGGACAGCGCCTTGCTGGACGTCGGCTGCGGCTTTGGGCGGCTGGCGATCGGTGTGCTCGATCGGGTCGGCACAATTCGCGACTACCGCGGCGTCGACGTGAGCGCGGCCGCCGTCGCCTGGTGCCGGCGGCACCTCGCGGCCACCCACCCGGCATTCCACTTCACCCGTCTCGACGTCAGGAACCAACGCTACAACCCCGGCGGCGAGGAGATCACACGTGGCTTCCGCCTCCCGTTTGACGACCGGTCGTTTGACATCGCCTACGCCTACTCGGTGTTCTCCCACATGGAGCTCGGCGACGTCGAGCGCTACCTCGCCGAGCTGGGCCGCGTGCTGCGGCCGGGCGGCTGGGCGTTCGTGACCCTGTTTGTGGCCGACGAAGTGCCGGACATCAGTATCAACCCGGCCTCCGGTGCGCTGGCGTGGCAAGGGCCCCTGCACTGTGTTCGCTACCGGCGCGCGCTCATCGAGTCGCGGATGCGCGATGCCGGCTTCACCATCGCGCAGGTGGCCGACGGCGTCGAAACCGACGGGCAAAGCGGCTACTACCTCCACCGAGCGGGCACATGACGCCGTTTGCGGCAGTGTTGCTGGCGACCGGCTCGGCCGCCCTGCTGGCCCTCGCCTACAGCACCCTCATGGCGAGGGTGCTGGGACCGATGGCCTATGCCGAAGTGGTCACCGGCTCGGCCGCTGCCACCATGCTGGCGTACGCCGGCGGCGCACTCGCACCCATCACCGCGCACCTCTCGGCGCGCTACATGGCAAGCGGCGAACCCGAGAAGATTCGCGGGCTGGTCGCCGCCGTGCTGCGCCGGTTTGTACCCCTGCTGGCCGCCGGCGCGATCGCCACCGCCGTCCTGGCCGCGCCGATTGCCGGCGCCCTGCGCTTCTCCTCTCCGGCTTCGGTCATGGTGGCCTACGGCGTGCTGGTCGGCCTGGTGGTGGTCAACCTGGTGCGGTCGGCGAGCCGAGGCGCGCAGCAGTTCGGCCGTTTTTCCGTCAGCGTGGCCGGCGAAGCGCTCATCCGACTCGCCGCCGGCGCGGCCCTTCTGGCGGTCTGGCCCGAGCCGGCCGCGGCCCTGGCCGGATACGTGATCGCCCTGGCGGTTACCTACTGGTGGACACTGCGCGGCCTGCAGGCGCTGTCGCCGGTAGTCGCGATGGTGCCTCGTGGCGATGTCACGGGCCTTTTGGGCACGACCACCGCGTTGGTGATGGGCATGGCGGCGTTCCAGAATCTCGACATCCTGATCGTGAAGCGCGTCTTCGTGCCGGCCGATGCCGGCATCTATGCCGCCGCGTGGGCGTTCGCGCGGTGGATGGCCCTGGTCGCCTTCCCGGTCGAGGCACTGCTGCTGCCACGGCTGACCTTTGCGGGCGATCGAGGCCAGTCGATGTTCGCCGTCGCCGCTCGGATGGGCGCGAGCATGGCGGCCCTGGGTGCGGTTCCGCTTGCGATGTTCGCGCTCATCCCCGGCCCGATCGTCACCATGCTCTACGGCTCTGCCTACCAGGATGCGGCCCCACTGCTGTTCGCGCTGGGGCTGGGCGCCTTTGCGCAGTATGGAAGTTACCTGGCGGTCCAGGTGCTGATCTCCCGGGCCCAGACGTGGCCAGTGGTGGTGTTTGCGGTGATGGGGATCGCCGAGACGGCGGTCATCGTCGTGCGCCATGATTCACTGGCGATGGTGGCAACGGTACTGGTCAGCATGCGGGTGGTGACGCTTGTCGCCATCCTGGCCGGGGCCTGGACGGCTGCTCGCCCCCTGTCGAGACCCGCGCATGAGTAGTGTCGTTTTCGCGCTGGTTCACTATCGCAATACCGCCGCCATCCAGTCGGCGATCGCACACCTGCGCGCGTTAGGCGTACCGCCGGGATGGACCGTCGAGGTAATCGTCGCCGACAACAGCCACGACGCGCCAGCTTCGCTTGGAGCGCCGATCGTAGGCGACGGCGCCAACCGCGGCTATCTGGGCGGCGCGGCCATGGCCCTTGCCCATTGGCGGGCAGCCCACAACCAGCCGCCGGACTGGTTCGTGATTATCAACCCCGACGCCGCACCTCGCGCCGATGCGTTGCTCGCCCTGGCGGGCGCGGCGCTGGCTGATGACGTCGGGATGGTGGCGCCGGCCGTGCTGCTCGGCGGAGTCACGCCACAGAACCCGTTCCTGTCGGCCCGCCCGTCGCGGGCGCGCATGTGGGGGTACACCATCGCATTCCGGTCGGCCGTGCTGACCCGCGCGCTGGACCTGTTACTCGGCCTGAAGCGCCGGCGCGCCCGGCGCGCACCCGCATCGCCGGTGCCGCGCTCGATCTACGCGCCGCACGGAAGCATCATCTTTGTGCGGCGGGTGTTCTTCGAGCGAGGCGGCACGCTTGACTACGACGGGTTCATGTTTGGCGAGGAGATTCACCTGGCCGAGCAGGCGCGGGCGTTGCGACTAGCGGTGCGGTTCGTGCCGGCGATTGAGGTGATCCACGACGGCGGCTCAACCACCGGGCGGGTCGATTCGGCGAGCCGCCGGGAATGGCATCGCGCGAGCGCCGACATCCTGTGGCGCAAGTATTTTCGCTAGGCTACCGCCGGCACACCGCGAGGAGATCGCACCCGGTGTCGCGATCGTCCGGGCTGGCGTAGAAGTCCGACACCGCGTGAGTCCAGGTGCCGGCCGCCGGCGCCGGACCTAGTCGCGCCATGAGTGCCATCACCGGCGCCAGGACGCGCCGGAGTCCCAGCGGATCAAGAGCTACCACTCGCTGCGCGCTGGCCACGCGCGCGCGTTCAATGCGCTCAATCGGCTCGCTGGCACGCACGCCGAGCACCTGCACCTCGCTGAAGGCGGTTGATAGCACGCCCTCGAGCTCGGTCGCCGAGTACTCACGGACATGAAACCGGTTCCACGGCTGCTGGCCCTCGCGCAGGCGGGTCGAGCGATTGGGAGTGGTCAACACAAATGACGCACCCGCTTTCAGCACCCGCGCCGCCTCGCGCACAAAACGCCCGTCGTCGTGCACATGCTCGATGGTCTGAAAAGAAGTGGCGGCATCAAACTCGCCGTCGGCAAACGGCAGGCGCCCGCCGTCGTAGGCGAGGAAGCGGCAGGCGGACGAGCCGTAGGCCGACTGGGCGGCCGCCACCGAGTCGAGCGAGACGTCCACGCCAATCAACTGGCGGGCGTGGCTGGACATCAGGTGGGTGCCGTAGCCGGCTCCGCAGCCGATGTCGAGCACGGCGTCGGTCGATCGGAGATATGTGACGGCCGTCTGGTAGGCGAACAGGTGCCGCAGGTACAGGATGTAGTCGGCTTCGGAGCGGTACAGCTCCGGCTCCATGCGCTCGCCGGTCTTGATCGCCATCATCCGCGCCTGCCGTATCGAACGGCGATAAACAACTTGAGTACGAGCCACGCCGGCAGCAGCAGCAACATCTGCTCGGCCAGCAGCATCGCGCGCGAGACCAGGTCCATGTGCGCGAGCCAGTACTTGCGCTTGACCTCGATGGTCGTGCGAATGGTGTCGCGCAGCTTCGAACTCTTGATCGACCCGCCGTGAAGGCGATAGCGAACCAGGGCCTCGGGCAGGTTGGCGAATCGAGCGCCGCCGGCGCCCAGCCGGCTGTACCATTCATAGTCCTGCGCCGGTAACTCCGACTCGCGCCAACCGCCGAAGCGCTCGTAGACTTCGCGGCGGAACATCACGCTCGAGTTGGCGATCGGATTGAAGCGGCGCATGGCCGCGACAATGGCGCCGTGATCGGTCGGGTAACGGCGTTGACCCACCACCGCCCCCTCGGCATCGATCACCGTCAGCCAGCTCCCGACTACATCGACGTCGGGATGGGCGCGCAGAAACGCCAGTTCGTGTTCCACCCGGGTGGGTTCGCACAGATCGTCGCCATCGAACCGGCAAATGAACTGGCCACGGGCCAGGGCCAGGCCGCGGTTGTGCTGCTGCGGCAGCGACGTGCGCGCCGGGTTGCGAACGTGGTGCAGCCTCGGGTCATCGAGCCCGGCCAGTAACGCCCGGCCATCCGACGGCGACGGGTCTTCGACGACAATCAGCTCGAAACCGGAGAAGGACTGCGCGAGCACACTTGCGATGGCCTGCCGGAAGTACACCGGGTGGGGTTCGAACACCGGCACCACGATCGACACCAGCGGCGGCGTCATGCGCGCGCGCTCGGAGGGCTGTCCTTCTGGCGCTCGGCCTCGAGCAGGGCCACCTCGCGCGTGAGCAGCGTAATCTCCCGCGACATCTGGCGCAGGCGCAACGAGACCAGGTAGAAACCGGCGATGAACGCCAGCACCGCCGAATAGACCAGCAGGTCGGCGCCGCGGTAGATACCAAGGGCTCGCGCCAGCCGTGTGGTGGTATCGGGATAGACCACGGCCACCAGCGTCGCCAGCCACAGGCCGCTCCAGAACAGCGACACCATCAGGCGCGACGGCGACTTGAAAAGGTTGCGCACGCTCACTGCCAGCATGGCGGCGATCAGTGGCAGGGCGAGAAGCTGGAACAGTCTCATCGGATCACCTGGAAAGCTTGTTCAGAAGGTAGTCCCAGACGATTCGCGCGGCATGGCCGGCGCGCTGGCCCTTTTCGAGCGAGTACTTCGTATAGTGCACTCTCACCGACACCTCGACCAGCGGCAGGCCCGTCCGCGCCAGTTGGTCAATGATCTCACTGGCATGGGCCATGCGGTCCAGTTGCAGTTCCACTTGTTCCGCAGCCCGCCGCGACAGCGCGCGCAAGCCGTTGTGGGCGTCGGTCAGTCGCACGCCTGACACCACGCCCGTGAAAGCCACGGCCAGCCGGAGCAGAACCCTGCGCGCGGCCGGTACGTCGGCGGCGTGCTCCAGAAAACGCGAGCCCAGAGCGATGTCGGCCGTCCCGGCCGCAATCGGACCGACCAGGACGGGCACGTCACCGGCGGTATGCTGGCCGTCGGCGTCGAAGGTCACCAGGATCCGGGCGCCGTGGCGCAAGGCATAGCGCAGGCCGGACTGCAGCGCCGCCCCTTGCCCGCGGTTAACCGCGTGCCTCACGATCAGGGCGCCGGCCTGCCGGGCCCGGGCCGCCGTGTCGTCACCGGAGCCATCATCAACCACGACCACCCGGTAGCCCGCGGCGACAAGCGGACCGACGACCTCGGCGATCACGGCGCCTTCGTGATAGGCGGCGATCACGATCCAGACACCGTCAACCAGGTCAGGCAGGTTTGACGCCACGAAGCAGTCCGTACTTTACCGGCACCATCACCTTCGGCACGCGCAGATCGAGTCCGACCACGGGTTTGACCAGGTCGTACCAACGCCCGTCATCGGCGTCGCTGAACTCCAGGGAAGCGCCGGCGAAGCCGGCGACCTCCAGTTGTGACAGATAGAAGTGGCGTGAGTGGAACACCACCAGCGGAATGCGGCGGGTGGCGAGCGCCGCCCTCGTCACCGGCGCCAGGGCCAGTTCGACCGCGTAGACCGGGCCCGACACCAGGATTTCGATCGCCCAGACGGTGCCGCCGGGTCGCAGCACGCGGTGCGCTTCACGAAAGCACGCGGTGACATTCGCGCGCGAGGCTGCGGCCCGGCCGTCGGTGATGTGATGCAACACCAGCGGAAACACCACGTGGTCAACACTCGCGTCGGCGATCGGCAGGCGGCGGGCGTCGCCCACCTGCACCCTGGCGCCACGTGATGCCCATACCTGCAGCATGTGTTCGGAGACATCAACCACCGAGAACGGTGGCACGCGATTGGGGTCAGCGTTCTGGTAGAGACCGCCAACGCACAGCACGTCGCCGGTCAGGCGGCGGTTCAGGACCGCGGCAAACTCCGCATGGTACGAGCGCCGCTGGCCGTCGTGCGCCGTGAACGCCGAGGACTGCTTGTCCCAGAACTCTGCGTTGGGATCGGTCATGGTCATTGATCGTCACGGGGCGCGCCGATACCAGGGCCGGCCGATTCGGGCCAGCCCTCGAGGTGCCCGAGGGTTGCGTGATCGTATATCAGACTTTGACGCCGCGCCTTCGGGCGGCTAATGTCGCTCGATGCGCGCACTGACGGCGGCCACGATCGCTCTCGCCCTTCTTGCCGGCCGGCCCCTGGCCCAATCGTCAAACCTGGCGTCGCTGCTCGAGCGTGAGCTGGCGGAGTTTCCGGGCCGCACCGGCGTGCACGTCAAGCACCTCGCGAGCGGCGAGCAGGCCGGGGTTCGCGACGGCCAGGACTTCTCGACCGCCAGCGTGATCAAGCTCACGTTCATGGTGCGCGCCTACCAGATGGCGGACCGCGGGGAGCTGAACCTGGACGAGCGAATCACTTTGACGCGTGCCCACCTGCGGCACGGCACCGGGGTGTTTCAGTATCACGATGCCGGCCTGCAGCCGACGCTCCGTGATGCCATCACCGAGATGATCATCTCGAGCGACAACACGGCTACCGACATCATCCTGATGAAGATTGGCGGGCCGGCGGCGGTCACGAAGTGGCTGGAGGAAAGCGGCTACCCCGCGCTGGCGTCGTACGGCCGGCCCCATGACTATCGGCGGGACCTGCTGGCGATGGTCGACCCGGCGTTTGCGGCGCTGACCGCCGAGGAAACCTCCGGCCTGATGTACGCCTCCGACGGCAATCCGCTGTTTGCCCTGTACGGCCCGCTGTTCCAGGGCCCTCGCGCCCAGTGGATCGATATCGTCCGCGATCCCGCCAACCGCCAGCGGTTGGCGCGCGAACGCAACGAGCGCACGTCCACCGACCGCAAGTTCTGGCTGGGCAGCATGACGCCGCGCGACACGACCAGGCTGCTCGAGAGCATCGAGCGGGGTAGCGCCGCCTCGAAGTCCGGTTGCGAGGCGATGCTGCAGACGCTAGGGCGCCAGCAGCTCGGCTCACGCCGGCTGCCCCACTTCATCGACGCGCCGGTGGCGCACAAGACGGGCGACGGTGGCACCATTGCCAACGATGCCGGCATCATCTACGCGCGGTCGGGACCGATCGTGGTGTCGTTTTTTGCCAACAGCGTGCGCGGCCCGTACGCCGAAGCCGAGGATCGCATCGGCCGCCTCGGCCAGCGTCTCGTCGAGTATTTCGACCGCCCGCGCTAGCCGCCGCTATCGTTGGATCAGGTAATTCAGCTTGATCACCAGCTGGCGGTCCTTCTGGCCGAAGATGTCGGCCGGGAGACCAGTCTGCGACAGGTCGTTGTAAACCACATACAGGTCGCTGCCGGGCCGGTGGATCAGGTTGAAGCGCACGTTGTTGGAGAGTTCGTGGGTCGACGAGTTGTACTGCGTCAAGCTGCGAATGGTCATGCGCGGCGAGAAAGTGTAGTCCACCCGCAGGGTGGTCTGGTTGACGAGGAAGTCACCCCAGGGCATCTTGACGTCGTTGCGGTTGAACTGCAGTTCGGCCGCCATGCGGCTCGAGGCGCGGACGCCGCCCGATGCCGACATCTGGCGCCGGGTGCCGCCGTAGAACTCCATCGGCGAGAAGCTGACACGGGTGTACAGCTTGCGGCCCGGGCTGGTGTTGTACGAGAAGACCCACTCATCCGAGTTGTAGGCGCCCACCGGTATGGTCACGCCGGGCCGGATGCGAAACGGCACGTCGAGCACGTCCAGGCTCTTCTGGTAAATCACGTTGATGAAGGAATCGTCGCGAAGCGTCGTGCCGTGCATCAGGTGATGCAGCCGCCCAATCAGCCGGTTGTTCTGGTCGGTCGTGTAGGTGAGCACGTACATTGGCTCCATCAGCTTGATCGAGCCGCGTTTGGGCCGTGGCGTCGGACCGAAGTAGGCCTTGGTCGTGCGCACGCCGGTGCGCTGCACGAAGCCGGCCTCGGCGTTGAAGTGGTCCTGCACGCTCAGGTAGTTCAGCCACAGGTTCCAGTTCGGATCGCGGTAGGCCACCCGTCCATAGAAGGCCAGGTCCTGGCCGGTCAGCCCCGGCGTGGCGGTCTTGGCCAGAAAGCTGGTCACCTGCAGGCTGCGGCCCAGCGCGAAATTGCCGTCCACGCTCATCGTCCGGTTGTAGTGGCTGCTGCCGTCCACCGACTCCTTGTTGATGAACAACGCGCCGATGCGCGAGCGGCGAAACACGTCGCGGCTGTAGCGGCCGACGAAGAAGTTGTCGCCGGCCTTGCCAAACGCCGAGTCGGTCTGGATGTTCAGCAGCCCGATGTTGTTGCTGCCGGACTTACCGGCCAGGCGGGCACCGGCGAGAATCGGGATCGGCGTGCCGGCATCGGACAACCCGATGCGGCGGCTGAAGAACAAGTCGGTCTGCACCGGGGTCGAGGTGAACGAGCTGCCGGTGCCGACGGTGAACAGGTTGGAGTTCTCGAGAAAGAAGTCGCGCTTCTCGGGAAAGAACAGGCCGAACCGCGTGAGGTTGACCTGCTGTTCGTCCACTTCGACCTGGGCGAAGTCAGTGTTCACGGTGACATCGAGATTGAGGCCGGGCGTGACGCCGTAGCGCGCGTCGAGACCGATGTCACGAATGGCAGTGGTGGCGCCGGCGGTGCGACTCGTCTGCACATCGCGCACGCCGCCCACCAGGAACGGCTTGAGCTTGAGGTCCCATCCCAGGCTCAGGCCGCGCAAGCCGGTCAGTTCGCCGGCCAGGCTGACCCTCGTGAGGGAGTAGGCCTTGGGAATCGGCGCCCAGAACACCGCTTCGTTCTTGCGGCGGATGTGCCGCTGGAAGTTGATGCCCCAGACCTGCTCGTCGCTCTTGGCGAAGCGCAGCGTGTTGACGGGAATGACCATCTCGGCGGTCCAGCCGTCGCTGGTAATCCTGGCTGCCGCGTCCCACACGCCGTCCCAGTTGCGGTTGACGTTGGCGGTTGTCCCGCGCCCGCCGCCCTCGCCCTCGTCGAAGATCTGCTGTTCGAGCTTGGCGCCGAGCGGCGTGGTCAGGAACATGAAGGCGTTGCGCGAGTCGTGGAAGGTGTCGAGGATGACCTGGAAGTTGTCCTCGTCGAACAGCCGGTCGGCGTCGCGGCGCATTTCGGTGGCGGTCACCGGCAGCGACGCGAAGGCATGGACACCAATGTAAAGATGCCCCTTGTCGTAGAGCACGCGGACTTCGGTGCGATCGGTGGCCGGCTGGCCCTGGTTGGGTTCCTGCTGGACGAACTGCTCGATCGCGTTGGCCGAGGCCCACACGGCTTCGTCCAGCGCGCCGTCGATCTTCGGCGCCTCGGTGGCGAACACCGCGCGGAGCGTGGGGCGCTCACTGTCGCGGCTGGCCGCCTCGGCGGCAGCGGTGATCGGTTTCTCGTGGACGTGTTCCGCGCCCTGCGCCAAGGCGAGCGTCGGCAGTGCGCAGAGAATGACCGCGGCGAATACATTCACAGACAGGCTTGGCTTCATGACCACAACGCATCAGTTTAGCCGAGAGCGGCCCTGATGCGGGCGGCCAGGCCGGCGTGAACCCCGGTGTCGAATGCCGGTGCCGATGCCCAGTCGTGCAGCCACACCGGCTTGACCCGCAGCCCCGGGTCTTCGTCGGCGTGCCGTGGGATGACGTGCGCGTGCAGGGCGGGCTCAACGTTGCCAAGAATTTCGTAGTTGATGCGCTCGGCGCCGGTCACGGCCAGCACGGCATCGCCAAGCCTCGCCATGTCTTCAAGAAACTGACGCCGCGCCTCCCCGGCCAACGCGTTGAGGTCAGCCACCACCGGGTCGGGCAGCAACAGGCAATAGCCTCGCGTAATCTGCGGATCGCCCAACACCGCCCAACCCGACGGCAGGCGCGCAACCACCCGCGCGAGCGTGCCGGCGTTGGCAGCCTCAACCTGGCGATGAATGACAGTGCGCGTGGTCAACGGCGCCCCTCCCGTCGTGCGTCAGCCGGTCGGCCCCGCCGTGCCGGCGTCACGCCGCCGGCACGCCGTTCTTCAACAGGTCTTCCATCGCCGCGGTGAAGGTATCGATCTCCTCGAGCGGCGTGTAGATGTTGGGCGTCACCCGGATGCCGTTGTATTCCGGCCTCGTGATCGGCGTCGTGATGATCCGGTAGCGGTCCCACATGAACGCGTTGATGCGCGCCGCCGGGATGTCCTTGATGCCGACGCAAGCCACGCCGTAGACCTGGTCGAGGCCGGTGTGGATGACGATGCGCGGATTGGCCTTGAGCTTGTTGGCCCAGCGCAGGGTCAGGTAGCGCAGGCGCGCCGCCACCCGTTCGGTGCCAATCGCCTGGTGGAACGCCAGCGCCTCGTTGATCGCCGCCTTGGTGGCCGCCGGCGAGGTGCCGATCTCCTCGAACTTGCGGATGTCGTTCTCGTTGCGCTCCGGCGCCGCCTGCATGGGCCAGGTCTTGGCAATGCGGTCGCGACGGACGTAGAGGAAGCCGGTCCCGGTTGGCGCCAGCAGCCACTTGTGCAGGCTGGTGCCGTAGTAATCCATCTCCAGGTCGCGCAGCTTGAACGGGAAGTGCGCCACGGCATGGGCACCGTCGACGATGGTGATGATGCCGCGGGCGCGGGCCATGCGTGCGATGTTCTGGACCGGGAAAATCTGGCCGGTCAGGTTGGTGATGTGACAGAAGTGCAGCACCTTGGTGCGCGGCGTGATGGCGCCCTCGAGCAGGCCGAACAGCGTCTCGCCGGTGGTCGGCACCGGAAAGTTGATCTTGGTGATCTTGATCTTGTCGCGGCGCGCGCGCTGGTCCCAGGTGGTGAGCATGCGGCCGTAGTCCTGCTCGGTGGTCAGCACTTCGTCGCCCGGCTCGAGGTCGAGGCCGTTCTGGGCAATCTGCAGCGACTCGCTGGAGTTGCGGGTGATGGCCATCTCCTCGGCATCGCAACCAAACTCGGCGGCCAGCCGGCGGCGGACTACCTCGATGTTCCGCTCGATCAGGCCGCGATGATAGACCGGCGCCTGGTTCGAGTAGTCGAGGTAGCGCTTGTAGGCCTCGTGCACCACGGTCGGGCTGGGGCAGCTGTTGCCGTTGTTGAGGTTGATCAGCGACCGGTCGAGCGTGAACGCGTTCTGGATGTCGCGCCAATACCCCTCATCAGCCGCCACGTCGTCAGCGGTCCGACTCCCCAGGGCGCGCGAGGCCTGGGCCACAAGGTCGATGCTGTTGCTGCCAAGAGCAACGGCGCTGGCGCCGGCGGCGCCGGAAATTCGCAGGAACGAGCGGCGGTCGGTTCTCATGGGCGGATTCTAGCAGGTGCTCGGGTGCTACGGTGCTCAAGTGCTCAGGTGCCAACCAGCACCTCAGCACCCCAGCACCTGCTAGAATCCGCCCATGCGAACCACATCGTTAGGCGTCCTCGCCACTGTCCTCCTCCTGACGATCACCAGCGCTGCACAGGATCGTGCCGACATGGCCGTGGTCGAGAAGATCAAGGCCGAAGGCATGGATCGCTCGAAGGTGCTGGAGACGTTCGACTACCTCACCACCGTCATCGGCCCACGACTGACCAACTCCCCCGCCCACCGGCGGGCGGTGACCTGGAGCCAGGACACCGCCAAGACCTGGGGCATGAGCAACGTGCACGCCGAGGCGTTCCAGTTCGGCCGCGGCTGGACGCTCGACAAGGTCACCGTGGAAATGATCGAGCCGCGCTACATGCCGCTCGTGGGTTACCCGAAGGGGTGGTCGCCGGCGACCGCCGGCCGCCTGGTCGCCGCGCCGGTCTGGTTGCCGGGCCTCGATGCCGCCGCGTTGGCGGCCCAGGCCGGAAAGCTACACGGCGCGATCCTGATGACCAGCCCCATCCAGTCGTATGCCATTCGCGCGGATCGGCCGGCCGCCAGCGGCGACCTCAAGCCGCCACAGCCGGCACCGGCGCGGCCGGTGCAATTGAACGCCGAGCGGCTGGCGCAGCTCAAAGCCGAAGGGGTGGGCGTGACGATCGAGCCCAACATCGGCGAGCACGGCACCGTGTTTGTCACCGGCCGCGACATGGGCGCCAACTCGGTGCCGTCGATCGTGCTCGCCTCCGAGCACTACAACCTGGTGGCGCGTTTGCTGGAGCAGAAGGTGCCGGTGAAGCTGGCGGTGGAGATCCAGTCGCGCTTCCACGAAGACGACGCCCGCACGCACAACGTGATCTTCGAAATTCCCGGCACCGACAACGCGGTCAAGGATGAGATCGTCATGGTCGGCGCCCATCTCGACTCGTGGCACACCGGCACCGGCGCGACCGACAACGCCGACGGCGTGGCCACGACCATGGAGGCCATGCGCATCCTGAAGGCGCTGGGCGTGCGGCCGCGGCGGACCATTCGCGCGGCACTGTGGGCGGGCGAAGAGCAGGGCCTGCTGGGCTCGAAGGCGTATGTCGCCGAACACCTGGCCGGCACCAAGAACACCGCCGCGCGCGACAAGTTCTCGGTCTACTTCAACCTCGATAACGGCTTCCCGCCGATCAGCGGCTTCTATATGGAAGGCAACGAGCCGGCGCGAGTCATCATGACCGAGTGGCTGAGACCGGTGGCGGCGCTTGGCGCCATCATGCCGTCACCGGGCCACATCGGGGCCACCGATCACCTGTCGTTCATCGAGGTGGGGATCCCGGGCTTCCAGGCGGTGCAGGAGTACATCGGCTACGACGTCAGGACGCACCACACCAACATGGACTTCTCCGAGCGGATTGCACCCGACGCCCTCAAGCAGGCATCGGTCGTGATGGCGACGGTGCTGTACCAGGCGGCGATGCGCGAGGGCACGTTTCCGAGGCCGGCGCCGCCCAGTCCGGCCGCGAAATAGCCGACTGAGACTAACGCTGGCCGCGGATTGCCCACCGCAACTTCGCGGACGAGGCGCGGCGATTCGCGAACGTCTCTTCCTTGGTCGAGCGAACCACAGGATCGGCAACCGCGGTGAACAGGCCGGCACGAAGGCCGGCCTGGAACGCCTTCTTGACCCGGCGATCCTCGCCGGAGTGAAAGGTCATGATCACGGCCCGGCCGCCGGGCTTGAGGCACCGTGGCAGGTCCGCGAGCAACGCGTCGAGCGCATGGAATTCATCGTTCACGGCGATTCGCAACGCCTGGAGCGTGCGCCGCACCGACATCTTGACCTCGGGTTTGGGCAGGTCCGGCAGCGCCCGGTTCAGGCCAGTCCGCACCAGCCGGGTGAGCGCGTGGGTCGTCGCGGGTTGTTCGTGCTTCAGAATGCCGGCGATAAGCGCAGCGTGCGGCTCGTCGGCGTTGGTGGACAACACCAATTCCAGTGCCGCTTCGTCGATCCTGGCCAGCAGGCCCGACGCGGATTCTCCGCGCGTGGGATCCATGCGCATATCGAGCGGACCAACACCGCGGAAACTGAAGCCGCGCTCGGGAGTGTCGTGCTGCATGGCCGAGACGCCGAGATCGGCCAGAATGACGTCAACACCGTCAAGCCCTTCGCCGGCCAGCACCTGCGCCAGGTTCGCGAAGTTCTGGTGATGGGTGACCAACGATCCAACGCCGGCTGCCCGCAGGCGCGCTTCGGTGCGCGGCAGTTCGATCGGATCGACGTCGAGGCCAATCAGCCGTCCTCCCGGCTGCAGCCGCTCGAGAATGGCCTGCGCATGACCGCCGCCGCCAAGCGTGCAATCGACGGCGATGTCGCCGGCCCTGGGCGCCAGGTGGCGCAGCACTTCCTCGACCATGATCGGCCGATGCGTGGTCACGCGCCAGTGTAGAACACGAGCAGGCGTGGTGGCGGCCGGCCCCAACCGTCAGTGACAGATGTTCAGGCCGCGGTCGAGCACGGTGCCATTGACGTCGAGGAACTCCCACTCATAAAGCGCCGGTTCAAGCTTGAGCCGCAGCATGCCGTGGGTCGAGAGCAGGATTTCCGAGTTGAGGGCGGCGCGGGCACGGCCGTAGGGCGGCGCGCCGCCGGTGCCGGCGATAAACAGGCGGATGCCGCGGGCCGGATCGGACCGGCCGTTCGCATCCTGCGGGGAGTGCCGTTCGTAGAGGTGATCGTGTCCCGACACGACCACGTCGACGTTCAAGCCGTGCATCATGTCCCACAAGTCGCGCTGGCCGGGGTTGGGACCATTCGGTCCGGAGCTGTCGAAGGGATGATGCATGACGGCCATCGCGCAGCGGGTCGGATTGGCCAGCAGCGTCTGCCGCGCCCACTCGAGCTGGACGGAGTTGCGGCCCTGTGGAATGTTCGAGTTGAGCATCAGCACCAGCCAGGTGGATGAGCGCACGGAGTAGTAGCCGAGGCGGGTCGGGCCGGCGCGCTCCCCGAAGTAGCTGAAGTAGCCGCCGGCCTCGGCGGTGCCGTAGTCGTGGTTACCAGGGGCGGCCCAGGAGCGCGAACGGAAGCGGCCCAGCTCGGGCTCGAAGCAGCGCTGGAACTCGCCGAGTGTGCCGTTGGGATAGGCCAGGTCTCCCGCCAGGAAGACATCTCCGCCGAGCGTCGTCATCAGCCGCCCGAGTGACGCCATCACCGTCGAGCCGCACCAGCCGGTATCGCCAAACACATTGACCCAGGTTGAGACGGCCGGCGGCACCGGTGTGGGCACGGGGGTGGTCGGGATCACGGGGGCGGGACTCGCCGGCACTTCGGCTGGCGGGGTCACCGCGGTGACCGCGGCGGGGGTCGTGACAGTGGGCGAGGGCGCGCTCGGGGAGCCGCCGCACCACGCAGACATGACCGCGCACCCCAACAGCAGGGGTAGCCCGAACGTGCGGCGCGCGACAGGGGGCCACATTGTGCTCTTCTGTCCTACCGCCAAGATTAAACCCGGCGGCCGGATACCTCGTCTATATTCTGTATCGTGGCCAACCGGGTCGCAACACTTGTGACGACGATCGCGGCGGTGCTGTGCCTGGGGGTTGTGCCATCCCGTGCACAGACCGCCGACGAGCTGTTTGCCAGCGAAACCCTGCAGCGGGTCGACCTTTACCTGCATTCAGCCGACTGGGCCAAGCTCAAGGCCGACTTCCAGGCCAACACCTATTACCCGGCCGACGTGACGGTGAACGGCCAGACCGTGTATAACGCCGGCATTCGCTCGCGCGGGCGCGGCTCGCGCAGCGGCTCCAAGCCCGGCCTGCGGGTCGATTTCGACCGCTATTCGAGCCAGCAGACGTTCCTGGGCCTGAAATCGTTCGTGCTCGACAACCTCACCCAGGACCCCTCGGGCATTCATGAAACGGTGGCGGCGGCTTTCTACGCGCGCCTCGGCATCCCGGTGTCGCGGGAGATCCACGCCCGCCTCTACGTCAACAACGAATACGCCGGGCTCTACGCCGTCGTCGAAACGGTCGACAAGGACATGCTCGCGCGGGTGTTCGGATCGATCGAGGGCAATGTCCAGAACGATGGCTACCTGTTCGAGTTCAAGTACCAGGACGAGTGGCGCTTCACGAACCTGGGCACCAGCCTCGACCCGTACAAGGCGCGATTCGAAGCGACCACTCACGAGTCCAAGAGCGACGAGGAGAAATACCGGCCGATCGAAACACTGGTGCGCCTGACCAACGAGACGGCCGCTGCCGATCTGCCGGGCACCATCGGCGGCCTGCTCGACCTGCCCGCCTACATCCGGTTTGTCGCCGCGCAGAACTTCCTCGCCGAGACCGACGGGTTCCTCGGCAAGTTCGGCATGAACAACTTCTATCTCTACCGGCTCGAGGATTCGAACCTCCACACGCTGATCATGTGGGACGCCGACAACACGTTCTACTCACCTGAGTTGCCGATCAACGACTGGGGCGAGGGCACGACGCTGATGGAGAAGCTGATGTCGCTGCCGGAGTACAACGCGCTCTACCAGGCGGAGATGGTACGCAACATCGAACTGGCAGAGGCCGACGGCTGGCTCGATACCGAGATCATCCGCCAGGTGCAGCGCATCGACACGGCGATGAAGGAAGACCCGGCCAAGCCGTACTCGGTCGCCACCTACGAAGGTTCGGCCGGCACGATGCTGAGCTACGCGCGGGCGCGAGTCGCATTTGTCAGATGCGAGCTGGAGCGCGGCGCCGGCAACACCAGCTGCCGTACGCAATAAGAGCGGAGGGCTTCCCCTCCGCTCTCGTCATCTCGCGCGGCCGGCGGGCCGCTACTTCGTGACCGTCACCACGAGGTCCTTGGTTGTGTTCAGGGCGCCATCCGACGCCAGGCATCGAATCGTGTAGGTGCCAGGATCCTCAAAGCTCACCGACACCGTGTACTTGCCATCGGGCGGAATCGCCGGCGCCATCCAGCGCGGCGCCCAGGGCGAGTTGGCGCCCGCGCGGGTGTCTTCCCACACCTTGGCCTGGCGCGGTGAGAAGTTCACGCGCCCGGCGCCACGATAGACAAAGCACGAATGCCGCAGACCGGTCTGGCTGCCGACGGTGATGGCGGCGGGCGGACGCTGGGTCGCCGGGTCAAACGCCATGGTGCCGCGCGGCGTCGGCGCCGGCGGCGTGCCGTTGGTGGCGCGGGCGCGCGCCTCGGCCACCAGTCGCGCTTCGCGCGAGTCGGGACCAAAGCGCGGACGCGGCACGCCATCGTCCTTGGCGAAGGCCACGAGCGTCAACGGCTGGCCCACTTGCGCGCGACGATCGCCGCCATCAAGGGTCAGCAGCGGCGGCTCGTTGGCGCGGATCTCAGGGCTGCTGATACCGGCGCCAATCGCGCCCTGCTCGGACGCCTGGACCAGGTTGTCGACCAGCGAGTCTTCGCGCAGGGTGGCGTAAGCCCGCTCCGTCTTGCCCCTCGAAGTGAGCGTCCACACCAGCTCCTTGGCGCCCCAGTCCTTCGGCACGCGCACCTTGAACACGAAGCGGTTACGGCGCGGCAGGAAGTGCGTGGGCTGGCCGCGATCCGGTTCGCCGGGTGAGAAGCTGTTCTCGGCGCCGACGGGCACATCAAGCTCCTCTTCCCAATTCCGGTTCATGTAGCCAAACAGCATGTTGAACGAGCCGTCGTCGTTCTTCTCCCAGCCCTCGAAGGCGGGCGACACCGTCTGGCCGGACGAGTACGACAGCATCTGGGTGTTGGCGGTCTGGCAAGCGAGGACAACCGTGGCCGCGCCCAGCAACAGGCGCGCGCGTCGTGATCGAATCATTGCGTGGTCCCTGAAAGAAAGAGGGCCGGGCTGACGCCCGACCCTGCCATTGCATTTACTGCTGTTGCGCGGTCGGCTTGGCCGGCGGTGGAATCACGTTGCACAGCGGACAGCCGATGATCACGTCCGGCCGGTTGGGGCCAAGCTTGCGCCGGCGCTCCGCCATCTCCTGCTGGAACTCGTCGTCTGTCAGCGGCACCGACTGGCCGAGATCGATGAACATGTTGGCGATGGAACGGTTACCGGAACCCTGCCAGTTGCGCGGGTCGGGAATGTTCTTGTTGTTCGGCGTGTTGTCCATGTAGCCGATGATGTGCAGGATGGTGCCGCGCGGCAGGATCGGCGCGTGGTCATCGTCGTATTCGTACTGGCGCACCCAGTTGTGGTCGTAACCGGCGCAGGTGAGGGTCTGGATGTTGATGCCCCAGATCGCCTCGAGGCACATGCGCTGGCCCGGCGCGTGCAGGTGCGGCTCGAAGGTCGCGATCTTGGTGGGCTGCTGCAAGACCATGTAGGCGTGCAGTTGCTGGTTGGCTTCGTTGGGCTTGATGTCGATGTCGAGGCCATTGCCCAGGTTGCGCAGCGTGCTGCGACGCGCGGGCTTGTAGCCCTTGGGGTGGAAGCGGAAGCCGAACAGCAGCTTCGACTTCACATCTGCGCCGCCGGCATGCAGGTGCGCCGACTGGTAGACGATGCTGGAGTTGGCCCGCAGCAGCCGGCCGGCGTTGGGTTCGAAGACATCGGCGTTGCGGCCCACTTCGTGGACCGGCCAGCCGACCGCGCCTTCGCCGAGTGACGCATCAATCGGATCGCCCTCGCTGCTGACTTCGGCGGTCGCCCAGATCAGGTGGTGCCAGACGTAACGCTGGCCGACCGTGTCGCGGCCCGCGGCGTCCTTGGCGAAGTTGTTGACCTCCCGGATCTCGACCGAGGCGACGTACCGGTCTTCGCTCATCGGAATCTTGGTCGGCGGGAACTCGCCCCACCAGTCGGGGGTGTTGGCCTTGACCGTGATTTCGGGACTCTCAACAATCAGATCCGGCTCGCCGGCGTGCCACGAGGCGCCGTCCTGGAACTGGAGGGGCGGCGGCATGTCGGCGAGGTTGCCGCGCGGGGCGCCGGTGTCGGCCCACTTCGCAATCTTGGCGACCTCTTCATCGCTGAGAGAAGGATCGTTCTTGTAGTGCTGGATGCCGATGTTCTTCTCGATGTACCACGGCGGCATGACGCCGGCCTTGTCGCGCAGGCCCGTGCGCTGCTTCATGGCGCGCGCCCAGGGCCGGGCATCCTCGTAGGTCAGCAGCGACATGGGTGCGACCTGGCCCGGACGGTGGCAGTTCTGGCAACTGCGCTGCAGGATGGGCGCGATGTCCCTGGTGAAGGTCACCTCGGGCGCCGGCGCGGCGGGCTGCTGTTCGGCCGTCATTGCGAGGGGTGCCACGACGCCGAGAATCGCTGCGCCCAACACGACGGTGCCAATGGTGAGGCCCCAGCCGAATGTCTTTCCAACCGCCATTACACACTCTCCTTCAATGAGTCCGTTCCGACGCGTCCGAGGTCTTTGATTGTAACCCTACTGGCGCAGAAGCGCAGTAGCGTTGCGCTTGGGAACCTGCCCTACAGGTATACGAGCGATTTCCCGCAAAGTTGCTGTGTTCACGACAGTTACCGAATTGTCGCCGGCTGCCGCCACGTAGACCTGGCGGCCGTCCGGCGAAAAGGTCAGCCATTCCGGGTGCTGGCCGACGTGCACGCTGCCAATCGGTTTGAGGTCCGGAAGCGAATAGGCGTAGAGCTGCCCAAACACCTTGCTGGTGGCAAACAGGATGCGGCCGTCGGGCGTCACCCCCAGGCCGTGCGCGGGAGCGCCCTGCAGTCCCTGTGTGTGGCGCTCCTCGCCCGGGATGTCGGCCATCAGGAAGCGCGACACCTCCTTGCGCGCCGCGAAATCGACGACCGCGATGCCATGGTAGTCGGACAGCTGCACGAACATCCGCGACGTTGACCCGTCGGGTCCCTGCTCGAAGGTGACCGGGCGCACGCCGGCCGACATTGCCAGCTCCCAGGCAATGGTCTCGGTGGCGGCGTCGATCACCGTCAGCATGCGGCCAGGGATGGAGCCCGAGACCACGTAGCGGCCGTCCGGTGTGACATAGACGTTGTGGATGGCGCCCTTGACGGCGATCGACCTGGCGTTGGTGAGCGATACGGTGTCGATGACATCGACGGCGCCGGGTGCCTGCGCGATGCCGACATAGACCCTGCGGCCGTCCTTGCCGATGGCGACGTTGTTGGGGCGGCCGCTGAGGTGAATGCGCGCGGTCACCGCCAGTGTCTGCGCATCGACCACATCGAGGGTGTGCCGCGACTCGTTGGTGAAGTAGAGGCGCAGCCCGTCAGGCGATGACGTCACGCCGTGCGGCACCTCGATGTCGTTGATAACGCCGGTGACCTTGTTCGTGGCGGGGTCGATCAGGTGGATGTTGTCGCCGGCGGCATTGGTTTGCACGATTCGGGCGACGCGGGTGTCGCCGGTCGAGGCCAGGGTGGCGCCATTGACCCATGCCGAGAGAATCTGCCAGTCGGGGTCGCTCTTCGACGTCCAATGCTGACCGCCGCCGTGAAACACGTCACCGCCGGCGGCTCGTGCCAGGGGGTGGCGCAAGAGTTTGCTGGCGCCGGGGCTGCCCGGGACCACCATGGCCATGGCGGCCTCGAAATTCTGGCGCGTCTGCTGGTCGTTCCAGGCCTCCGCCCCTGGCGCCAGCCGCTGCAGCCGCAGCGTAGTACTGCCGGCGTGGCAGGTCACGCAGCGGGCATGATTCACGCGTTTTTCCAGAAACAGGGGCTCAACCCGCGCCTGGTAGAACTCGAAATCGAGCGCCGGCGGCGGCGCCACCGGCTGTTGTCCGAGCAAGGCCGCCAGCAGAATTTCGACCAGCATGGATGACTCCTTCGCCTGGGCGGGCAGGCCGGGCCGGTCCCCGCGTTCGCCCCAGCGCAGGGAATTCTAGCGCCGTTCGTCGTGCATCGGATACGATTGGCCGCAGATTACATAGACGACGCCGAACTCATCACGGTGTTTTCAAGGCGGACACGTGCATCCTGACCTCCAAGACGCGATTACCTTCCACGAGGCCATCCTTGCGGAAGGCGGCAAGGCCCTCGTTGGCTACACCCAGCCCAAGATCCTGGCCAACATTGTCCTGTTGTCGGAAATTCCGACCACCTACGACAAGAAGGAGCAGCGCCAGGTCAATTCCGGCAACCTGCTGCTGCGAGGCGTGCCGGGTGTGGGCAAGACCTTCTTTGGCGTGATCCTGGCCGCGATCAGCAACGCCAAGTTCGCCCGCATCCAGGGCCGCGCCGACCTGCAGCCGACCGAAGTGGTAGGCTTCCAGATGATCAACCCGGCCACTGGCGTGCTGACCACCGAAATGGGTCCGCTGGCAGAGGCCGAAGTCATCCTGCTCGATGAAATCAACCGCATCCCGCTCAAGTCGCAGAGCGCCTTCCTCGAAGGCCTGCAGGACCGCACGGTCACGGTGGGCAAGACCACTTACGAGCTGCCGGCCTTCAACTTCGCCATCGCCACCATGAACCCGGTGGAACTGGGCCAGGGCACCTTCCCACTGTCGGAAGCCGCCACCGATCGCTTCGCGATCATGGTGAACATCGGCTACCTGCCGCCCGAAGAGGAACGCAAGCTCGTGCACTTCGACTTCAAGCAGGTGCGCCTGAACCCGCTGATCCAGAAGGAACGCATCATCGAGCTGCGAGCCGCCATCACCGAACACGTCTACCTGCACGAGCGGCTCGGCGACTACATCCAGCGCCTGGTGGCGCACACGCGGCCCTACAATGCCGACACCGACTGGCTGAAGCACTCGCCCTCGGAGCTGGTCGAAACCGGCGTTGACCTCGGCGCATCGCCGCGCGCCATCATCGTGTGGGGCCGCCTCGCCAAGGTGTGGGCGCTGCTGGTGCGGCGCCGCGACGAGGTGTATCCGGAAGACATCCAGGACCTGGCCACCTACGTGCTCGGCCATCGCCTCTGGCTCGGGCCGCATGCCGCCAGCCACGGCCTGACCACCGACGCGGTGATCAAGGATGTGATCGAGAAGACGCCTATCCCATGAGGGCTCGCTTCGCTCGTCGGGCTCGCTTCGCTCGTGGGGGTCACTCCGCTCCTGGGGGAGTTCCTCGGTGAGAACACGCGAACAAGAGGTCGAGCCGCTCATCAACCTGTCGGAGATTACCGAGGTCGAGCTGCTCATCCTCAAGCGCATGCGCGAGTTCACGATCGGCGAACACTCGAGCATGTTCCATGGCACCGGGTTCGACTTCGTCGGCCTGCGCGACTGGCAGGCCGGCGATCGCTTCGAGGCGATCGACTGGGCGCAGTCGTCGCTCACCAACTTCAGCCCGCTGGTGGTCCGCGAGTTCGAGCAGCCCACCACCTCGGGCGTCATTATCGTCGCCGACCGATCGGCCTCGACACGGTGCGGCGCCGACCCGTCGGCCCACGGCGACCGCCGCGGATTGCAGATCGCCACGCTGATCGCGCGCTCGATCGCCACCATCGGCATGTCGGCGGTGTTCTTCCAGGACTCGATCGGCCTGGTGACGTTCGACGAGGGCTTTCACACGCTGGGCGCGGTGCGCCCGCGCATCGGCAAGGGCCAGGTGATTCACTGCCTCGAGGCGTATCAGGACGGTCACGGTCTGCAGGACCTGACCAACTCGGGCAGCCTGAGCGCGACACTCACCGGCTTCTCGCGCAAGACCTCGATGATGCCGGTGATCTCCGACTTCCTGTTCGACGCCGCGCCCGGGTTGCTGAAGGAGCTGTCGCAGGTCGACAACGTCCACGATGTCTTCATCATGATGGTCGACGCCGCGTTCGCCTTCGAGATGCCGCGGGTCTCGGCCGGCTGGATCGAGGTCTACGACGTGGAAACCGGCAAGACCCGCATGATGTCGCGGCGCGAGCTGAACCGGCAGAGCGAACGCATTCGCGCCTGGCAGGACGACGTGGCGCGGCAGGCCAAGGACCTCGACCTCGACGTGGTCCGCCTCGGCGTCGATCAGGTCAAGTTCGACGTCGCCCTGGTGGAGTGGGTCGCGGAGCGGCGGCTGCGCCGGCGCAAGTAAGTTGAAAATTGAGAAGTTGGCGCTTGAAAGTTCCAGTTGAGAGTTTCAGTTATTAGTTGAGAGTTCTGCGACATGAGCACAAAGTCCCTGCGAATCGTGATGCTGGCCTCCCTCCTCCTGGCATCGGTGGCGTCGGCGTCGGCACAAACCGGCACCGAACTGGTGGAGATCGAGCCGATCAAGTGCTGGTGGCGCACCTCGACCAGCGCGGTGCGAACCGGCGAGTCGTTCGACGTGCGGCTGACCTGCGCCGTGGTCGAGACCGAGGCGGTCAAGGTCGTGCCCGACCTGTCGAAGCTCGACCCCACGGTGGTGCAGTTGCCGCCGTTCGAGGTCCAGGGCGGCACGCACGCCGGCGACCTCCTGACGGTCGGCAAGCGCTTCATTCAATACGACTACCGCATGCGCCTGATTGCCGAGGACGCGTTCGGGGCCGATGTGTCGATTCCGCCGCTCGAGGTCACCTACCGCGTCGAAAGCAAGGTCACCGGCGGCGACTCGGTGCAGGGCCGCGAGCTGAGCTACGCGCTGCCGCGGGCGTCAGTGAAGCTGATCTCGGTCGTGCCCGACGACACCTCCGACATCCGCGAGGCGCCGGCCGCCGCCTTCAGCGCGATCGAGGCGCGCAACTCGCGAGCCGCCCTCTACCAGACCACGGCCGGTGTGCTGTTCGCGCTGGCGGGCGTAATCGTGGTGGTGATCCTGATCGGCCTGCTGCGCAGCAAGACCAAGACGACGGCGGCAACGCGCGCCCACCTGGCGCCGCGCGCCATCCTGCGTCACGTCGCCAGCGAACTGGCCGACGTGCAGCAGGCCGGCCGGGGCGGCTGGACGCCGGAGCTGGCGGGCCGGGCGCTGTCAGCCGCGCGCATTTCCGGCAGCTACGCCTCGGGCCGGGCGGTCGGTCAACGTCTCGTCGGCCTCAACGACCCTCTCGTCGACGGCGCCTTGCTGGTCGGCGGCAGCCTGGGCCGCACGCCGACCTACGTGTCCGGATCGGTGACCCCCCAGTCCGCCACCGATCCGTCACTGGCGGAAGCGCTGAAGACCCTGACCGTGGCCCGCTACGGCCGCGAGGGCATGCTCACCGACGCCGACGATGCCGTGGCCGCGGCCATTCGCATCACCCAGCAGCAACAGTCGGCGCACTCGCTGGTCTCGGAGTGGACAGCCGCGGTCGTGCGGTCGCTGGTCGGCATGCGCAAGAAAGTCTGGGCGTAAAGAGCCAGGGTGCCAGGGGTGCGTACTGTGCCGGGTGCGTACTGTGCCTAAGGGTGCCTAGGGGACGACATGCAGGTATTCCGCGATGTCAGCGCGCTCGTCACGGCCACCTGGGCCGAGTGGGGCGAGCTGCGTCTGGAGCGGCTGATTTTTTCCGAGGGCGACACCGCGCGGCAAGTGGTGATGGCGCTCGTCGGGCTGGCCGCCGTCTTCATGGTGATCCGTTCGTTCGGCGGCCGCAATCCCGGGCACAAGCGCCTGGCGCTGCCAGCGCTGGTCACCAGCGCCGGCTGGTCGCGCGCCTCGCTGACGCGGCACGGAGCGTTGATTCTGGCGCTGGCCGGACTGCCCTTCTTCATCCTGGCGCTGGCCGACCCGCGCACCTCGCTCACCCGATCGGAGACCCGTTACCCCGGCCGCCGCATCAGCCTGCTGATCGACGCCTCCTCCAGCATGCTGTCGGCGCTGCCGTCGACCACGTTGGCCAAGGGCGCCCCGAACAACGCCGCCTTCTTCACCACCGTGGGGGCCGCGCGCTACTTCATCGAGCGGCGCATGGCCGGCAAGTATCGCGACCTGATGGCGCTCGTCGAGTTCGGCGACGACGCCTACGTCATCACGCCGTTCACCACCGACTACGAGAACATCCTGCTGAGCACGGCGCTGATCGGCGACTGGAACGAGTTCATGGCGTTCCCCGACCAGGGCACGGTGGTGGCGCGGGCGGTGGAGCAAAGCGTCGGGCTGTTCAACGCCTTCAAGTATCTCGACGCCTCGGGCAACCTGATGGTGATCTTCACCGACGGCGCCGATGCCGACGTGCTCGAGAACGGCAAGACCGTGGACGACGTGCTGGAAGAAGCGACCAAGGCCAAGATCCCGGTCTACCTGATCAAGATCGGCGGCAACATCCAGAACAAGCGCAGCGTCGCCGACGAATTGTGGATTGCCGCCGTGAAGCGGACCGGCGGCCAGTTCTTTTCGGGCGGCGACGAAGCCACAATCATCCAGGCGATCCAGGCCATCGATCGCGCGTCGGCCGGCACCATCGAAATGAAGCAGTACAGCACCGAGCGGCCACGCTACGCGCCGTTCGCCCTGACTGCGGTGGGCCTGTGGTGCGCGGCCTTGTTGTTGCGGTTCACGATTCCGGCGTTTCAGACATTCCCGTAGTGTGACGGGCAGGGGCCCCGGCGGGCCCACGTAGGGCCCCCCTTGATGGGGGGCCATGAAGGAGCAGGACATGAGATCGTCTTCGTGGTTCGGGCAGGCATTGATCGCGGTGGCCCTGGTGGCGGCGGGCGCCATCCTGTGGCGCACATCGGAGGCCGAGCTGCGACTCGCCGCGGCGGAACGCGACCTGGTGACGCTGCGCTACCAGGAGGCCGGCGCGCAGGCGCAAGGCCCCGGACGAATCGCCAGCCTGTTGCCCGGCAACGACCGCCTGGCGGCTGATGCCCGTGGCGTCAACACCTCGGCGGCCTACTGGCAGGGCGACTACGACACCGTCGCCACCAACGTCGACGCCAAGCTGCTGGCGGCCAACGCCGCTTACCGGACGCTGCGCCGCGAGGGCGGATCATGGCAGGCGGTGGTCGGCAAGCTCGACACGGTGGTCAAGAGCTACGCCGAGATCCTGCGCGAGGATCCCAATAACGCCGAGGCCGGATTCAACTACGAGTACACG
Organism: Acidobacteriota bacterium; assembly: GCA_021730945.1. Classification (GTDB taxonomy): domain Bacteria; phylum Acidobacteriota; class Vicinamibacteria; order Vicinamibacterales; family UBA2999; genus 12-FULL-67-14b. Next base: position 137,701 of record JAKFYH010000006.1, read on the forward strand.
GTGCGCCTGCGCGCGGTGCTGGCGGCGCGCAAGCAGCCGGTGGCGTCCTACGACGCGTCGGCGCTGCAGACGCTGCACGGCTTCGAGGGCGCGCCGCCCGAAGAGTCGGATATGAAGAAGTTCAAGATGATTGTCCCGATGCGGCCAGACGAGCGGCTCGAGGCCGAAAAGGCGGGCAAGGGAACGACCAAGGTCCGAAAGGGCTGAGGCGGATTTCGCGAGCTGGTGGTTTGTTGATTTGGTGACCTTGCTCACGGATTTGGTGAGTTACTGAATGAAGTTCGGCGCTCCCGGTTTTCTCCCCCTGCTGGCGGTGCCCGCACTGCTGCTGTTCCTATGGGCATGGCAGGTGTGGCGCCGGCGCGGCGACGTGCGCGCGTTCATGAAGCAGCGGCAAGTGCCGGTGCACGAGCGGGTGCCGTTCTTCGGTGAGTTGCTGTTCTGGTTCTGCCTCCTGCTGGCGGCGGTCGCCGGCACCCTCGCCATCGCGCGGCCCCAGGCGGTGACCTCGCTGGTGCGCACCGCCGGCGTGGATCTCGTGATCCTGCAGGACGGCTCGGCCTCCATGCACGTGCAGGACGTGAAGGGCAACCGCTGGCAACGATCCATGCGCTTCCTGCGGACGCTCGGCGAGTCCCTCCGCTGGGACAACGACCGCGTGGCAATGGCGCTCTTCGCCCACATGGCCACGCCGCAGATTCGGCTGACCAAGGATCCCAATACCTATTTCTTCTTCCTCGATCACCTCGAGGACCGCTCGCCGTTTCGCCTCGAAGACGACGGCACGTGGGACACCAACATCGAGCGCGGCATCTACTGGGGGCTGCGCCTGATCGAGAAGGACGAAGAGATTCGGCGCGCCGCCGGGCTGGACGACTCCCTCGGCGTGAACGGCAACTCCAAGGCCTTCGTGCTGATCTCCGACGGCCAGTCGTGGAGCGGCGAAGTCGCCAAGTCGCTGGCGCTCGCCCAGGAACGCGGCGTCCCGCTGAACGTCGTCGGCATCGGCACCACCGCCGGGGGGCTGATTCCCGATCCGAAGCGGCAGCCCAATCAGCCGCTTGTGCGGTCGACGCTCAACCGCGCCGAGCTCACGCGGATTGCCACCGCCGGAGGCGGCCGCTACTTCGAGATCGATCGCGACAGTGATCGCGACATTGCCAACGCGGTAATTGAACAGACCCGGCGCCGGGCCGGCAGTACGGGCATCCAGGAAGGCGTGCAGGAGTTGTACTGGAACTTCCTGCTGGCCGCCGGCGTGCTGATCGCTGCCGGCGTGCTGTTCTTGCGCGACCGGGTCGCGCTAGGACTACAGCTCACGGCCGCGGCTGCAGTGCTGATGTTCGTGCAGTCAGTGTTCTGACGGTGTCAGACACCGTTCCAGGAATTGCGTACGTCGCAATTTTTGGAACGGTGTCTGACACCGTTACACCTGCGGGAACTTCGGGTTCCAGGCCACTTCCCACAAGAACCCATCGGGATCGGAGAAGTAGCCGGCATAGCCGCCCCAGTCGGTGTGGTGACCCGGCTTGACCAGCGTGCCGCCGCCGGCGGCGGCGTGCGTCAGCAGCGCGTCAACTTCCTCAATCGACCGCACATTGTGGGCAAGGGCAAACCCCGGAAAGCCCGATCCGGCAGCCGGCACGCCGGCATCCGCGGCGAGCGCCTCGCGGGGATAGAGCGAGAGCCACGTCTTCCCCATCTCGAAGAAGGCGACGGCCGGTGGCGTCGGTTTCTGCGGCAAACCCAGGACATCCCTGTAGAAGCGCGTTGCCCGCTCGAGATCGCCGACGCCTAGGGTAATGAACGAGACGCGGGGTTCCATCCAGCTAGCGTAGCCCGACAGATGCCTTTTCCGATGGGCTACGAGCATTCCACGCGAAGCTCATCCGGCGGTATGATTCCCGCGGTCCCCCAATCACGATGACACCAATGCCCGACGGACGGGTCGATACGCGAGAGACGGCGAGCGACGCCCCGCGACGGCAGTGGCACGCCTTGCTGGTCGGCGTCGATCGCTATCCGGCATTTCCGCAGCGCCAGCTCTCGGGCTGCGTGAATGATGCCAACGCCATCCGGCGGTTCCTGATCGAAAAGGTGCAGGTGCCCGAATCGAACATCCGGTGCCTGGTATCGCCCCGGCAGGCGGGCTCGCCATCCACGGCGGCGACTGCCGCGAATGTTCGGGCCGGGCTGGCGGCGGTGGCCGGAGGCGTGAGCGCCGGCGACCACGTGCTGTTGTTCTACGCCGGCCATGGTCTTCGCGTTTCGCAACAGCAGGCAGGCGGCGGCCTGCACAGCGTCTACGGATTCGCTCCGGAGGACACGTCGAAGGATGCCAAGGGATTTGCCAACCTGATCCTCGGGTCAGAAGTTCACGCGTTCCTGAAATCCATCGAAGCCACCGGTGCGACTGCGACCGTCATCGCCGACACCTGCCACTCGGGCGCGTCACTGCGCGCACTCGAGGATGACCCTCGCGAGCGCACACTGCAGATCGAGCCGCTGACCGCCGATCAATGGCGGGACTTCACCGCCACACATCCCGCCCTGCAACACCAGGCCGACCGCGGCGCCGAACGCGAGATCGCCGGCCCGTTCGGGGCCTACGCGGGCGGCGACTTCGTGATGTTGACCGGGTGCCTGGATTCACAGACGTCGAAAGAAGATCAGGTCACGCTCGTGGGTGACGATGGTGCGCCGGCGAAGGTGTCGCACGGCCTGATGACGCTGGCGCTGTTGAAGGAACTCGAGTCGGTGCCGCCGGAACAAGTGCACTCGCTGCGCTGGATGGATTTCTACCCGCGACTGCGCCGCACGGTGGCCGATCGCGCCACCGAGATCAAGGCCTCCGCACAAACCGTGTCGCTCGAGGGCCGCAAAGAAAAGACCCTGTTCGGCGGTGCGTGGCGACCGTTTGCTCCAGGCTTCACGGTCCGCGCTGGCACTGACGCGGTATTGACCATCGACGGTGGCACGCTTCAGGGCCTCGAGGTTGGCGCCGTGCTGGCGATCTATCCGCCCGACACCAGCGACTTTGACCGATCGGCTGTACCGGGTGTCGAAGCGACGATCGACACGGCCACGCCGATGACCAGCACCGCGCGAGCGATCGGTCATGCCATCGCCGATCAGTCGCGCGCCCGGCTGATGCGGCCATCGCCGAACACACCGCCGATCTCGGTGCGACTCGTCTGCGGAGACGAACCGATGCCGGCGGCGATGAGGAGTGTGCTGGCCGCTCGATCCGATCAACCGGCGGCGTTCACGTTGACCGAGCGTGCGAGCGACGCCGCTCACGCGGAGGTCCGCCGGTGGACGGGGGCCGTGCCAACGGCTGTGTGGCCTGAACCTGACGAATGGCACGGCGCGCGTGGCGGATGGATCGTGGTCCGCGCCAATCGCGACGGCACGCCGTCGGCGTCGGTCGCCGCCGGCACGACCGCCGACGACATCGTGGCCTATCTGCCCGACGCCGGCCCGCCGATCGAAGATATTCCCCCCGATCGGCTGGACGCTGTTCTGGGTGCAGCCCTCGCGCGGGGGCTTTCTACCTACGGGCGCTATCTGCAGAAACGCGACCGGCGGGCCGGTGATGGCACGCTCGCATCGATGCTCGCCGTGTCGCTGCGCGCCGGCACCGGTGCGGAACCAGCCGGGCCTGCGGACGTTCTGGCGCTGGCACCGGTCGAGCCGACTGACGGCGTCTATCGACTGACCGAAGACCATTGGATGTGGGCCGAGATCAGGGTGCTTCGACCCTCCGATCTCAATCTGCAGATCGGGTGGCTGATGTTCAGCGACGATGGCAATGTCGTGGCGCTGTGGCCGCCAGACGGCAGTCAGCCCACGTTTGCGCGGGGCAGCGTGACGCTGGTGGGCTTCGATCGTGATGCCGCCTTGTCGATGACCAGGCGCGCGGATCAGCACACCAGCATGTACACCCTCGCCCTGGTCGCCGCGACCGCCCCGAAGGGTGCGCTGCCGTTGAACATTGCGGCGTTGGCGCAGGACTCGGTCCAGGCCGAGCTCGCCGGCGAGCTCACGCTGGCGCGAGGCCGGCAACACCGTGGTGAGCCGGTTCGACGGCCCGCTGCCCAGGAGCAACCCGCCTGGTATCGATGGAACTTGCGCGTGGCGATTACCGCCACGGAGAGATGACACCCATGCCCCAGACCCTTGACCTCACGTTTGAAGATGGCGCCCGCATACACATCGAGGGCGCCGAGGCCGACAGCTTCGCGGCGGAGCGAGGTCTCGATGCCGTGGACCGCGTCACTGAGCCGTTTGAAGCCGCACTTGGCACGGTGAGGCGGATCGCGGACGGCCTGAACGCGTCGCTCAGCGCCGCCGTGAACCGCCCGGACGCGGTGACCGTGACCTTCGGGCTGAATTTCAGCGTCGAGTCCGGTGCCATGCTCACCGTCCTCACCAAGGGTGCGTTGGGCGCCAACCTCGAGATCACGATGGAGTGGAAGAAGGCGTGAAGCGGTATCTCGAAGTCACGGTGTTCGTGTCGCCGGCCATCGGCGGCGCGTACACGGTGAGGATCGAGTCGATCGAGGGCGGTGTCGCCGAGTATCCGCTGGTTCTTCCGTTTGGGTCGCGCGATCTCGAGGGTGTCGTGACCATCTCCGGCAACGATTCTGATCGCGGCCAGGCACTGGCCAGCGGGCGTCGCGCCGGTGCCGGCGCCGCGCGCGATTTCGGCGCCGAGATGTTCGAGGCCCTCTTCAAGGGCAATGGTCTCGAGGTGCTGGCCGCGACCATCAGCCGCGCCCGTTCGAAGACCGATGACGGCGTGGACACCGGCGTGCGGCTGCGCATGTCCATGAACCTCCACGACGGCGCCATGATGGAGGTCGCACGGCTGCCGTGGGAGTTGATATCCCGGCGAGACGACGATCCGCTGGCGGTGTCGGACAAGACGCCGCTGGTGCGTTCGTTCGACGTGCTGCTGCCGACCGAGCTCCGGCCGTTTGGCGGCACGCTCCGGATCCTGGTGGTGATGTCGAACCCGAAAGGCACACCACACCTCGACCTCGAGGCGGAGCGCAGGCGGATTGAGCAGAGCTGGAAAACCCTGAACGTGAAGGCGGATTTCGTGAGGCCGGTGCGCGCGGAGTTCCGCCGCGTGCTGGCCGGCGCCGACTACCACGTGGTCCACTTCATGGGACACGGGGACTTCGACGCCGACAAGGGCGGCGTACTGCTGATGGAGCGCGACGACGCCGAGCGGACTCCTGACCCCGTAAGCGGGAAAGAGTTCGCGGTGATGATCGCGGATGAACCGCTTCGCCTCGTCTACCTGAATGCGTGCAAGACCGGCATGGCCGGCCTGCATCCGTTTGCCGGCGTCGCGTCGGCGCTGATCAAGAAGGGCGTGCCCGCCGTCGTCGCGATGCAGTTTCCGATCTCGGATCGCGCCGCCATTGATTTCGCTACGACGTTCTACGAGCGCGTCGCGCAGAACATAGGGGTGGAAGCGGCGGTGACGCAGGCCCGCAGGGCGCTGTATACGGACGGACACCCGGAATGGGTCACGCCGGTGTTGTACCTGAGGTCGCGGGACGGCCAGTTGTTCACCCAGGTCGAGGCGGCCGTGACGGTGAGTGCGGCGGCGGCGCCGGTCGATCCCTGGGGCGAGGGCGCGGTCGATGCGGCGCGGGTGTTCCTGGCGTCGCCGTGCGAGAAGCTGAAACCGTTGGCGCGAACGCTCGCGCGTGATCTGAGGGCCGCGGGACTGCGCGTGGTCGATACCGTGCCTCCGCCCTACCCTTCTGGTGAACACGCCGCGGCGGTTCGTGCGCTCGTCGCGCGCGCCGATTTGTGCGTCCACCTGATGGGCGACACCGCCGGCGAAAGCCTCGAGGATGCCGGCGCCCTGCGCACCTATCCCATCGAACAGTTGCGCATCGGCCTCGAGAACGCGCGTTCGCAACTGGTCGTGATCCCCGATGTCGACCTCGCGACCATAGACGAGGGCGACTACAAGCAGTATCTGGCGTCGCTGGCGGCGCGGTCGTACGATGCCGGCCGCTTTGAACTGGTTCGCACCAGCCGGCTCGAGATCAAGGCGGCAGTGCTCGCGAACCTGCAGCGCCAGAAGGACGCCAGGCCGGTGTCCGGGGATCGGGTCAAGGCGGCGTTTGTCGATGCCCACGACCTGGATCTCGAGATCGCCAACGAATTGGTGAACGCGCTCAGCGACCGCGACGTCGAGGCGTTCATGCAGAGTTCCTCGGACGAAGTGTTCGAGCAGTTCGGCGAGTTCCTGAGGACGTACCCCCTTTACATCCTGGTGACCGGCAAGGCCGACGCGGCGTGGGTCAAGGAGCGGGAGAAGAACGCCCGGTCGCTGGCCGTCTCGGCACGGGTGCCGATCCTGATCAGCAAGTACGAAAGCGGCGATGCCGCGGCCATTTCGCTGTCGCGGCTCAAGCTCGTGATGGCGCTCAAGCGTCCGCCGCCGATGCCCATCGAGTCGCTCTTCAGGCCCGCGGCCGGCAAGGCATGAGCGACGATCTTCGCGCCAACCCGTACGTCGGCCTGCGTCCCTTCTTCGCCGAGGACAGCCTCTACTTTTACGGACGAGAGAAGCAGACCGCTGAGCTGCTGGGCATTCTGCGCGAACACCGGTTCCTGTCGGTGGTCGGCAGTTCCGGCAGCGGCAAGTCGTCGCTGGTGCGCGCCGGCCTGCTGCCCGGCCTGCTCGGCGGCTTCCTGGTCAAGGACCGCGATCGCTGGAGCACGATCCAGATCAAGCCGGGCGACGCGCCCATCGCCAACCTTGCCGCCGGCCTGGTCAAGACGATGGCGCCGCCATCAGGCACGGCGGCGGCGCTCGAGGAGGACATCCGCGAGCAGCACACCGATGCGGTGGTTCGCTTCCTCAGCGACCTGCTCGACCAGCGCACCAACGTCTTCATCCTGGTCGATCAATTCGAGGAGATTTTCGCGTTTCGCGGCGACGCCGATGCCGATGCGGCGGCCACCCTCGATGTGGAACGCCGGAAAGATCGTGCCCGTCGTCACTCCGAAGCCGCTGATTTCGTTGACCTGTTGCTGCGGTTGGCGGAGCAGCGAGACCTGCCGATCTATGTCGCGCTGACCATGCGTACGGATTTCCTGGGTGAGTGCGACCTGTTCTACGGCCTCCCCGAAGCGCTCAATCGAGGGCGTTATCTCGTTCCGAGACTGACTCGCGAGCAATTGCGCGACGCGATCGAGTGCCCGGCGCTGCTGCTCGGCGCGGAGATGGCACCGCGGCTGCTCGATCACGTACTGAACGAGCTCGGCGATCGCGCCGATCGCCTGCCCATGCTGCAGCACGCGCTGCTGAGAACATGGGACGCCTGGCAGGCGGCCGGCCGGGGTGGGCCGATCGACCTGGCGCACTACCTCACTGCAGGGGGCATCGACGGCGCGCTCAACCAGGACGCCGAAGGCGCGATGCGCGGGCTCGACCGCGAGGCGGTAGCGCGGATCTTCAAGCGGCTGACCGATACCGATTCGAGCCAGCGGCGTGTGCGCAGCCCGGCTCGCATCAGCGAGCTCGTCGAGGCGACCGGCCAGGACCGGGACATCGTCGGGGCCATCGTCACGCGCTTTCAGGAGGACGGCCGCAACTTCGTCTATCGCGCGGCCGACGGCAAGCCTGATGACCCGCGCATCGACATCTCGCACGAGAGCCTGATTCGCCAGTGGGGTTCGCTGACGAAATGGGTCGATGACGAGAGCCAGTCGCGCGACATCTATCGCGACCTGGTCGCGCGTGCGCACCGGCGCGAGGCCGGCCAGGCTGCCCTGCTGTATGACCCGGAGCTGAAGCTCAAGTTCGACTGGCGGACCAAGGAACGTCCGTCAGCCGGGTGGGCGCAACGCTATTCGAGCGACGCCGGCGATTTCAAGGCCGCTATCGCCTTCCTCGATGACAGCATCCTGGAGCGCAGCCGGGCGCTGGGCGACATGGTGCTGGCGCGCCGCTGGCGCAGCGCCTGGGCGCCGGCGCTGGCGGTGCTGGTGATCTTGTTGGCCGCCGGCGGCTATTCCCTGCAGATGCAGGGTAGCCTGCCGTGGTTGAGCGCCCTGATAGCAGACGAGGCGCGTTCGCCTTTCGAGACGATCACGATCGGCCGTTTGACATGGACGACAGCTGACAGCCGGGCGACGCTCGATCAGCGATCTGCCGAAGACTATTGCCTCACGCGAGTGCGACGCGACGGCGTCGCCATGCGGCTGCCCACCACTGCGGAACTGCTGCAACTCTACGTCCCGGGCGAGCCCAGTTTCGGACGCCGGGCAAGACCGGAGCTGTACCTCACGTCCGATCTGTTGTGGAGCACAGAGGGGATGGCCGGTCCGGCATCCGCCACCGGGTTTGCCGTCGACTTCAAGCACGGCCGGATCATAGAGGTGCCGGACACGCTTGCCGATGCCGTCACGGCCGTGTGTGTCAGCGAATGGCAGAACGCCGCCTTGGAAGTCGACGAGGAAAGTCGCGAACGGGCGAGGACCGGGCGGCAGTTGATGCTCGGGTTCGGGTCCGCCGGCTTCTTTGTGACGCTGTATTTCGTGTTGTCCCTGGGCGCCCGAAGGATACAGCGATGGCTCACGCGCGACACGCTGGTCGCGCGCTTTGTCTCCGCTGGAGGCCGAGACCCGAGCCGCGCCGGCGAGCCGCCAGCTGTCGATGCGGTGACGGCACACCGCGCGGACTATGCGTCGACGCCGCGGCGGTTTCTGGCGTGGACCCTTGATCTCACCATCTACGTAACGATCGTCGCGGCCCTGTTCGCGACCTGGGCCGTCCGGGGCGACCGCATTACCTTTTCGCAGCCCGATGGGACTGTGGTCACTGGGCAATTGCTCCAGCAATCCTGGGAGACTAGGCCATCCGACGGGAGGTGGGCATCCCGCGAGCGCTGGAGGGTCGAGACTGACGCCGGTCAGACTGTCGAGTTCATCGCAGGGCCACCGGTCATCGCAGCGTTCTTTGGCCTGGCCTCTACCGAGTCGGTCCAAACGTCGATTCTGGTGGGAACCCTGCCGACGACGGTGCGGATGTGGCCGCTTGCCGACCGTGTGGTGAGCCTCAGGACCAGCGACGGCGAAGTGTGGAACGGCATGGCGCGCCTCACGGGTGACAGCGGCGATTTTCTGACGCTGGCGTACACCACCGACCAGTGGCAGGAGGCGCGCGAGGCATTCGTCCGGGATCTCCGGTGGCGATTGGGCGGCAACCAGGCGGAGATTGAGCGCGAGATGGCGGCGTGGGCGACACACTACGCCAGGCCTGCGCCTGGCGCGACGGCCGAAGCCAGGTTTGGGCTGAAGGGGTATGAGGTCCTGGCCGTCGACCGCTCGACCGGCGATGGTGCCATGCTGACATTGCTGGCCCTTGGCCTGATCGTAGCCTGGCTGTACAACACCCTTCAGCTCACGTCGCGACGGCAGGCGACTGCCGGCATGCGGGTCGTGGGGATTTTTCGAACCGATCTGACCGGAAGTCGATTGCACTTTGGCAGGGCATCCGGCTGGTTCGTGTGCCGCATCCTTTCGTACCTGACCTTTGGCATCGGGTTCTTCATGCAACCGTTTTCGGCAAAGCGCCAGGCGCTGCACGATCGCCTGGCGGGCACCGTCGTCCTGCGACGCCCGCCAAGTGCGACCGCCGGCTGGCGGCGCCGCCTGATCTGGTCGGTGGGCGGCGGCCTGACGGCCGTCGTTGTACTGTTGGTGAGCCTCCTGGTCATGATGGGTGAGAACAACATCGTGGGCGAGGGTCCCCTGCAGTCGGCCACGACCGCCCGCGCTGCGTGGGCGGACATCGGCATCGATATCATGGTCGAGGTGATCCAGAACGAGCGCGTCATGGGAATTGGCGAACCGGTTGACCAGTCGGGACACTACCCGCCGCTGGTCCTGGCGCCCGGAACAACCGTGGCACCGGTGCTTCGATCGGCGTTGCATGTGGTGCCGCCATTGCGCTGCCCGGCGGACGGCTGCCAGGTGGGAATGCGATACGGAGTGGCGCCCGACGCCCTGGACGGCGTGTTCTCGGCTGGCTGCGAGTCGACGCGGTCCGTGTCAGGGCCGGAGACGTATGAGCGGTTCGATCGCGACTTGTCGTTCACCGCCCCGCAGACGCCGGGTGAGTACACCCTGTGGATGGACTTCGTGAGGCACGAAGAGTGTGTCGCTGTCCCGAGAGTAACCTCGCCCGCGGCAATTCGGTTGTTGTCCTTCACGGTGAAGTAATGGCGCTGTCCCCAGGCACTCGCATCGGACCTTACGAAGTGTCGTCGCTGCTCGGCGCGGGCGGCATGGGCGAGGTGTATCGCGCGAAGGACGCCAAGCTCAATCGCGATGTGGCGCTCAAGGTGCTGCCGTACTCGGTGACGCATGACGCCGGCCGCGTCAGCCGCCTGCGGCGCGAGGCGCAGGTGCTGGCCTCGTTGAATCACCCGAACATCGGCGGCATTTACGGCCTCGAGGACGCCGACGGAGCGATTGCGCTCGTGCTCGAGCTGGTCGAAGGACCAACGCTGGCGGATCGCATGGCCGAAGGCGCCGTGCCGGTGGATGAAGCGCTGGCGATCGGCAAGCAAATCGCCGACGCGCTGGCGGCCGCTCACGAGCAGGGCATCGTGCATCGGGACCTCAAGCCCGCGAACATCAAGCTGCGGCCCGATGGCACGGTGAAGGTGCTCGACTTCGGCCTCGCCAAGGCGGTCGAGCCCACCTCGTCTGAAGCCGCGCAACTGACCACCATCACGGCGAACGACGACTCGGTGGCCGGCATCATTCGCGGCACCCCTGCCTACATGTCGCCCGAGCAGGCGGCCGGCAGCAGCGTCGACCGGCGCACCGACATCTGGGCCTTCGGCCTGATCCTGCGCGAGATGCTGATCGGCGAGCGGACGTTCACGGGTGCGTCGGCCACCGAGGTGATTGCCGCGGTGATGCGCGACGAACTGGACTGGACGCAACTGCCGGCGGACACGCCGGCGACGGTTCGCCGGCTGCTGCGGCACTGCCTGATCAGGGATCGCAAGCGCCGGCTCGATTCGGCGTCGGCGATTCGCGTGGAGCTGGACGACACGCGCGAAGACGCGGGGGCGGCCGCACCGGGGCACCGGGCCGGCTGGATCGGCGTCGCCGGCGCGATCGGCGGCGCCATCGTGACCGCCGCCGTCGCCTGGTTGATGACCGCGCCGCCGGCGGCATCGCCGACGCCATCGTCGCGTTTCACCATCGCTCCGCCGGCGGAGCTGTTCCTGCGGCCGTCCTTGCAGGCCGTCGCGCGCGACTTCGCGGTCGCACCAGATGGGTCGTTCCTCGTCTACCGCGCGGGCAGCCGCGGCGAGCTGGCCATTCGCTGGTTCGACCGGCTCGACATCACGACCATTGCCGGTGTGACCGCGGCCTCCATGCCGTTCGTGTCGCCCGACAGTAAGTGGATCGGCTTCGTACAGGACGATCTCACGCTGAAGAAGGTCGCGGCCAGCGGCGGCGCGCCCGTGACCCTGGCCGAACTGCCGGTGTGGCCGCGCGGCGCGAGCTGGGTCGACGCGGCAACGATTGTGATCGGCACCAACAGCGAAGCCACGGGGTTGTTGCGCGTGCCCGCGGGCGGCGGTGAGCCGGTGGTGCTCACCACGCCCGATCGCACACGAGGCGAAGAGGGGCATGTGCTGCCATCGGCGCTGCCGGGCGGCCGCGAAGTGCTCTTCACGATCGGCGCCGCCGAGCCCGCGAAATCACAGATCGCGGTCTACGACTTGCAGGCCGGGACCTACCGGACCGTGCTCAGCGGCGGACGCGATGCGCAGTACGTCGCGTCGGGTCACGTGGTTTACCTCTCGGGGCTGGCGCTGTCCGCGATTCGTTTCGACCTGTCGCAACGCGCGACCGTGGGCGAGCCGGTGCGCGTCATTGACGGCGTGGCCGCCGCGCCGACGTCGGCCCTCAATGTCGCGGTCACTGCGGCAGGCACCATGGTGTTCATTCCCGTCCAGGAGGTGCCGGCGGCTGCGCAGACGCTGCTGTGGGTCGATCGCCAGGGGCGTGAGACATCGCTCGGAGTACCGGCGCGCCCGTACGAATCTGCCCGGCTGTCGCCGGATGGCACGAGCGTGGCGGTCAGCATTCGTGACGAAGAGAACGACATCTGGGTGTGGAGCTTGTTGCGACAGACGCTGACGCGCGTCACCTTTGATCCCGACGTCGACCGTGCCCCGGTCTGGACGCCGGACAGCCGCGGCCTCGTCTTCACCTCTGCTCGCACGGGCGCCTACACGTTGTATTCGCGCGACCTGGCCGGCGCACCGTCCGACGTCCGCTTGACGGACAGTGCCAACACGCACGTGCCGAACTCGATTACCCCCGACGGAGCCTTCGTGATCGGCCATGAAGTCCGGCCGCGCACGGCCTCCGGGATCGCCCGGTATCGTCTTGGCGCCACCGTGTCACCAGCCGACGACCTGGTCAGTACGCCGTTTGAGGATTTCAACGGAGAAGTGTCGCCTGATGGACGGTGGCTTGCCTACCAGTCGGATGAGTCCGGCGTGAATGAGATCTACGTTCGCGCCTACCCGGTCACGGCGGCCCGGTGGCAGGTGTCCTCCGGCGGCGCCGCCGCGCCGGCCTGGACTCGGGACGGCCGCGAGCTGATCTACCTGAACGCCGATCGGCACCTGACGTCGGTCAGCGTCGCACTGCAGGGCGATGCCCTTCGGTTCGGTCCGCCGGTTGTACTCGTCAAGGCGGCCTACACAACTCCAGCGCCCTGGCGGGCGTTTGATGTGAGCCGGGATGGCCAGCGCTTCCTGGTCATGAAGCCATCCGGCGCGACCCGCGACGCGGCACCGGCGTCGTTCGTGATCATCCAGGGCTGGTTCCAGGAACTGGCCGCCCTGATGCCTTCGAGGTAGCAACGCTATGAGCTCAGACACAAGCGCTAAACCGTGGTCCTTGCTGGCGTACACGGTCGCCGACGACAAGAGCGGCGGCGATCCGCTTGACGCGCCGGTGAAGCGCGAGATCAAGGCGCTCTGCGACGCCGTCGACTTCGGACACCTGAGCGTGGCCGCTCAAGTCGACTTCAAGTTCACTCCGGGAATATTCCGGGCCGCGCTGACGGCCATGCCGCAGTCCCGCGAGTTTGAAGATATCTCTGCAGACGAGCAGCCCCTGTGGCGAGAAATCAGTTCGCGCCTCGAGCGCACCGAGCTGCGCGTGCAAAAGGAGCGCGTCGACCTGAACGCGGCCGGCAGCGGCGTCCTGGCCGAGTTCCTGAGGTACGGAATGGAGCAATGCCCGGCGCAGCGCCACGTGTTCTTCATGTACGGTCATGCCTCGGGCCCGATGGGTCTGTTCTACGATCGCGAGTCGAGTCAACACGTGCCGCACACCATGCGGCTCAATGACCTGGCCGACGCGTTGCAGGGCGCCGGCGGCAGGATTGCGGTGATGCTGTTTCGTGATTGCTTCATGAGCAACCTCGAGGCGGCGTATCAACTGAAGGACGTCAGCCAGTTCATGATCGCGTCGCAGTCGGTGGTGCCGGTCACCGGCATCTGGCCGTGGCACGACCTGCTGCCGGCCATCATGCATGCTGACGAGAACGAGGCCGTGGCGCTCAAGCTCGCGGATGCGATTGGGGTGTTCCTCGACGCGCCCGAGAACCGCGGGCCGTTTACCGACGCGCCGTTGTCACTGCTGGATCTGCGCGAAGCCGAAGCGGTGACCGGGCCGCTGGCAGCGCTGGTCGGATTGCTCGAGGAGGCGCGCAACAGTCCGGATCGCAATGACGCATGCGCGCGCGCAATCGATGCGGCGCGCATCGGCTATCCGAACGATCCAACACGGTCAGGGGATCCGGGCCTTGTCGACCTGATCACGATGTGCGACAACCTGGTGCGGCTCGGATCCGATCCGGTGGTGGCACCGGCGCGTCAGCTCGCGGCCGTCCTGCGCGGCGACGTGGTGCGCTGGTTCCACGCGCAGGAGCACCGCTTTCAGGGCGTCAGCCTCTACTGCAAGCCGACGACCAAGAAGGACATCAAGGTTTCGGTCATGCAGGCGATGGAAGCGGATGAAGCGGCGGTGGATGCGGCGGCGTATCGTGAACTGGCCTTGTGCAAGGCCACGGGATGGGACCGAATTGCCCTGAATCCGCTCATCGCGCGTGAGCGATGAGCGGCCGGGGGGACTACAGGTGCGGTCCTAGCGCTTCTTGGCTTTCTTTGCCTTTTTCGCGCCGGTGCGTTTGCCGGCCATTCCGCCTTCTTTGCCGTTCTTGGGGCCCATGGGTCTACTCCTGTCTGTGCGTTGACGTGCTGCCGAGGTAGCGGTCGACAGCTTACCGCAGGTTCTCGCGAATGGCGCAGGCAACCGGCCGCCGGGACACCGGCACCTTTCGACCGGCTACATCTGGATGTCATCCCGCTTCGCCAGTTGAACGGACCCGGCCGCGCCGGCCCATCTCCACCGGGTCGGCCCGCCCGATATAGTCGCCCAATGCATGTCGTCCCAACCAGTCTGGACACCTCGGCTGCGGCCGAGCGCGTACTGGTTGAGAAACTGAGAGCTATGTCGCCCGAGCAGCGGCTGCGCCTGGCGCTCTCGCTAAGCCAATCGGTGCGGTCGCTCGCGCTCGCGGGGGTTCGTCAGCGCCACCCCAACGCCTCCGCTCGAGAGCAGTTCTTGCGCCTCGCTATCACCCTCCATGGGCGGGATCTGGCGACGGCAGCCTACCCAGAGATAGCCGCGTTGGACCTGCAATGACCGAGGCCGTCGATAACGGGCTAAAGGGCCGGGGCTCTTTCCTCTTGGCACTTCGATTGCGTTGAAGTTCCCTGTTTAGGGAGATTTCTATGCCAAGGCGACCCCGTCACACCCTGCGAGGCGTGGCGTTCCACGTGATGAATCGAGCCGTGCGTGGGACGAACCTCTTCGAGACCCAAGGCGACTTCGACGCGCTCTGCAGAATTCTGCGAGAGGAGCTCTACGGCTCCCACGCAGAGGTTCTCTCTTATGTGGTCATGCGAAATCATTGGCATTTCGTCATGACCTGCGCACGGATCGCGGATCTTTCCACATTGATGCATGACTTCGAGGGCAGGCATGCCAACAACTGGGCCGGCGCTCATCACGCCCGAGGCAAGGGCTATGTGTATCAAGGGCGATTCAAAGCCATCCCGATCCAGACCAGCCATTCGCTGTTTCGTGTATGTCGGTACGTGGAGCGCAACGCTCTGAGACAAAACCTGGTGAGGGCCGCGGAGGACTGGGCCTGGGGTAGCCTTCATGCGCGCTGCAACAATTACTATCCGATTCCGTTGGCCAGGTGGCCAATTCTGCCACCCGACAATTGGGTTGAGCTCGTCAACACCCCGCAGACAGAAGAAGAACTGGCGGATCTGCGCGTTCGAATCAACCGCGATCAGCCGGTTGGGGACCCACAGTGGGTCGAGGCTGTCGCTCCATTTGTCGGACTGACTCTAAGGCCCGCTGGCAGACCGACGAAACGTTCCCCGGCCCCTTCTCCTACACGTTGAACTTGAACAGCAGCACATCCCCGTCCTTGACGATGTACTCCTTGCCTTCCATGCGGTAGAGGCCCTTGTCGCGCGCGGCGGCGACTGAACCGCACGCGACCAGGTCGGCATAGGCGACGGTCTCGGCCTTGATGAAGCCACGCTCGAAGTCGGAATGGATCACGCCCGCCGCCTTCGGCGCGGTATCGCCCTGGTGGATGGTCCAGGCGCGAACTTCCTTCTCACCGGCGGTGAAATAGGTCTGCAGTCCGAGCAGGTGGTAGGTGGAGCGAATCAACGCGCCGATGCCGCTTTCCGACACGCCGAGTTCCTTCAGGAACTCTTGTGCCTCCGCCGGTTCCAGGTCTACCAGGTCGCTTTCAATCTGCGCGCTGATCACCACGGCCTCGCACGACAGGTGCGTACTCACATACTCGCGCACCTTGGTCACATACGGATTGGAATCCGCGGTCGCCAGGTCGCCTTCCTTGACGTTGCAGGCAAAAATGGTCGGCTTGTCGCTCAGCAGGAAGAACTGCGACGACAGCACCTTCTCCTCCGGCGTCAGCGTCACGGTGAGCGCGGGCTTACCGGCATCAAGCGCGGTCTCGATCTTGGCCAGCACGCCGTCTTCAGCAGCGGCTTCCTTGTTGCCGCGCTTCACTTCCTTGGCGACACGCTCGCGGCGCTTGCGCACGGTCTCGAGGTCGGCGAGCATCAGCTCGGTGTTGATCACCTCGATGTCGCGGACCGGATCCACTGACCCCGACACATGCAACACATCCTCATCGTCAAAGCACCGCACGACCTGGACAATGGCGTCGACTTCACGGATGTGGGTAAGAAACTTGTTGCCCAGGCCCTCGCCGTCGCTGGCGCCCTTGACCAGACCGGCGATGTCGACAAACTCCACCGCGGCCGGGATGACCACGTTGGTCTTGGCAATCCCCTGCAGCACGGCCAGCCGGGCGTCGGGCACGGTGACGATGCCGACATTGGGGTCGATGGTGCAGAAGGGATAGTTGGCGGCCTCGGCCTTTCGGGTCCGGGTCACCGCATTGAAGAGGGTGGACTTGCCCACGTTCGGTAGTCCGACGATTCCAGCTCGTAACATAGCTCTTCAGGATAGCAGGGTCTCGGATCTGGTGATTTGGAGATTTGGTGATTTGGTGATTTGGGGAGGGAAGATGTTGTGATTTGGGTGGAAAGAGCAGGGTTATAGTGAGTGTGTGAGGCGGGTAATTCGAGCGGGAATCGCGGTCGCGGGCATGGCGATCGTCGCGGCGTGCAGCCAGCCCCCCGACTATGCGACGACGATTGCCACGCAGCGGGCGGCCAAGGACGAGGCGTTCAAGGCGGCCCCCGGCAATCCCGTGCCGGCTGACAAGATGGCCTCGATGGTGCCGCTGTCCTACTTCCCCATCGACGAGCTGTACGCCGTGCCGGCAGCGCTCGAACCGGCCGCCGAGCGGACGCGATTGCAGGTGCCGACGTCCACCGGGAAAATTCGCGACATCGAACGCATCGGCACGCTGAAGTTCACGGTCAAGGGCCAGAAAATGAGCCTGACCGCCTTCCATGAGCTCGACCAGCCGCAGATCACCCGCCTGTTCGTGCCGTTCTCCGACTTCACCAACGGCGCCGAAACTTACTCGGCCGGCCGCTACATGGAACTCGACCCCACGCCCACCGGCATCTACGTAGTGGACTTCAACGTCGCCTACCATCCCTTCTGCTACTACAACGCCGAGTACGACTGCCCCTATCCGCCGAAGGAGAACCGCCTCGAAATGCCGATCCGGGCCGGTGAACGGCTCCGAAAGGGCGAGTCGAGCATTCCATGACCAATGCCGGCGCGTTGCAGGCCATTGTCTTTGACTTCGACGGCGTGATCGCCGACAGCGAGCGGCTGCACCTGAAGTCGTACCAGGAGATCCTCGGACCCGAGGGCATCAACATCTCCAGCGACGATTACTACGAGAAGTACCTCGGCTATGACGATGTGGGGGTGTTCAAGGCGCTCGGCAAGGACCACGGCGTGCCGATGGACGATGGGCGGGTGCGGTCGCTGATCGAGCGCAAGGGCGAGCGCTACGAATCGCTGGCCGCCGCCGGTGAAATGCTGTTTCCTGGCGCCGCCGATTTCATCCGGGCCGCGGCCGCGGTGGTGCCGATCGCCGTGGCCTCAGGCGCCCTGACCCACGAAATCGATCACGTGCTCGAGCGCGCCGGACTGCGCTCGCTGTTCGCCGTGGTCGTCGGCGCCGATCAGACCGGACGCAGCAAGCCGCACCCCGAGCCCTACCTCACGGCCTTTGCGCAACTTCGTCAGCGGTCGGGTCTTGACCTGGTACCGTGGCGGTCGGTGGCCATCGAAGACTCGAAGTGGGGCCTGGTCTCGGCGCGGGGCGCCGACCTGCGCTGTGTCGCCGTAACCAACACTTATTCGGCGGCCGAACTGCGCAGCGAGGCGGAACTGGTCGTCACCGGGCTGGATGCGCTGACCCTCGCCGCCCTGGATGCCCTCTGTGCCGACTGACACCCAACCGTCGCTCGCCGACCTCATCACGGCAGCGGCCGATCGCCCGGGCACCGACCTGGCCGCGCCCGCCTTGCTGGTGGCACGCATCGAGTACCCGCGCCTGGACGCCGCCCCGTACCTGGCGCGGCTCGACCAGATGGGCGAAGCGGCGTTTCACTTCGTCGCGAAGGATCCCGGCCACGACGCCCCCATCGGGGCGCGTATTGATGCGGTCAACCGCTACTTGTTCGGCGAACTCGGCTTCGCGGGCAATCGCGAACAATACGACGATCCGCGCAACAGTTGCCTGAACGAGGTGATGGATCGCAAGAAGGGCCTTCCGATCACCATGGCGCTGGTCTACATCGAGGTGGCGCGGCGGGCCGGACTGCGCGCGGAGGGCATCAACTTCCCCGGCCACTTCCTGGCCCGGGTGCTTCCGGACTTGCATGGCGACGGCCAGCCGGAGGGCGTGATCATCGATCCCTTTCACGGCGGCGCGATCCTGGACGAGGGCGACTGCCGGCAGTTGCTGAACCGGGTGGGTGAAGGGTCGGCGTTCGAACCGGGCCTGCTGGTGCGCGCCACTCGCCGGCAGGTGGTCGTGCGCATGCTGAACAACTTGAAGCGCCTCTACGTGAAGATGCACTCGTTTCCGCAGGCACGAGCCGCCACCGATGTGCTGCTGGCCCTGCAGCCCTCGTCACTCCCCGACCTGAAGGATCGCGGGCTGCTGGCCTACAACATGAACGACTTCTCGCACGCGCTCAGGGATTTCGAGGAATACCTGAAGCTGGCGCGCCTGTCCGAGCAGAACGACGATGACGACCGCAAGGACACCGAGCAGGTGTGGGAGCACGTCAAGACGCTGCGCCGCCGGGTGGCGCAGCTGAATTGAGACCACGAAGGACGCGAATAACACAAACGAATAAGTCTTCGCGGGATTCGTGACTTCGTGGTTGCGTTTACGCCTTTAGCGCACCGATCTCTTTATACAGGTACGCCGACGCGATCACGCCGTTGTGGAAGTTGCCCAGGTCAAGCTTCTCGTCGGGAGCGTGGGCGTTCTCGTCGGGCAGGCCGATCCCGAACAATACGCACGGCAGGCCCAGCTCTTCCTGGAAGGTCGAGACCACCGGGATCGATCCGCCTTCCCGATTGAACACCGGGCGCTGGCCGAAGCCCAGCTCAATGGCGCGACCGGCCGCCTGGACGAACGGGTTGTCGAAGGCAGTCATCCATGGCTTGCCGCCGTGCATGCGGGTAATCGTCAGCTCCACGGTCTTGGGCGCGACCTTCTTCACGTACTCCTCGAACAGGTCGCCAATCTTCTGCGGGTCCTGGTTCGGCACCAGCCGCATGCTGACCTTGGCCATGGCCACGGCCGGCAGCACCGTCTTGGCGCCGGCACCGGTGAATCCTGACAACAGACCGTTGACCTCGAAGGTCGGGCGGGCCCAGGTGCGCTCGATCGTGGTGTAACCGGTCTCGCCGAACAGTTTCGGCGCGCCGAGTTCCTGTTTGTACTTCTTCTCGTTGAACGGCAGCCGCGCCCACTCGGCGCGCTCTTCCTCCCGCAGCGCCACCACATCGTCGTAGAAGCCGTCGATCTTGACGCGGCCGCCCTTGTCCTTCATTTGGGCCAGCATCTGGGCCAGCACCATCGCCGGGTTGGCGACGGCGCCGCCGAATGACCCCGAGTGCAGGTCGGACTTGCTGCCTCTCAGGTCGATCTGGAAATAGGTGAGGCCGCGCAAGCCGTAACAAATGGAGGGAATGCCGCGGTCGAACATCGGCGAGTCGGAGATCACGACGACGTCGGCCTTCAGCAGATCCTTATGGCCGCGAATGAAGTTGTCGAGATTGGCGCTGCCCACTTCCTCTTCGCCTTCGATCAGGAACTTCATGTTCACCGGCAGGCTGCCGTGCTGTTTCAAGTGGGCCTCGACCGCCTTGAAGTGCATGAAGACCTGCCCCTTGTCGTCGGCCGAGCCGCGGGCGTAGATCTCGCCGTCGCGGATGGTGGCCTCGAAGGGTGGCGAGGTCCA
The DNA here is from genome assembly GCA_021730945.1 of Acidobacteriota bacterium. Lineage (GTDB taxonomy): Bacteria > Acidobacteriota > Vicinamibacteria > Vicinamibacterales > UBA2999 > 12-FULL-67-14b. Next base: position 157,812 of record JAKFYH010000006.1, read on the forward strand.
GAGGTCGATCGGGTCCACCGGCTGCACGTCGTAGTGGCCGTAGAACAGGATGGTCGGCGCGCCAGGCGCACCCAGCCATTCGCCGTAGACGCACGGGTGGCCAGGGGTCTCCTCGAGCCTGACGTTGTGAAGGCCGATGCGGCGCATCTGGTCGGCGGTCCACTCGGCACAGGCGCGCACGTCGCCCTTGTGCTCGGGCAGCGCGCTGATGCTCGGAATGGCGAGGTAACGCTTCATCTCGTCGATGTAGCGGTCGCGGTTGACGTTGATGAAGTCGACGATCTTGTCCATGGCGTTATCCGATCGTATCCGGAGGACGGGCGCCGGTGAGCAGGTCCACCGCGGCGGTCAGCCGGTCGAGATTAAAGGGTTTCATGAAGTAGCTGCAGCGCGATTGATCGAGAAACTCGCGCGTGTCCTCGCCGTCGATGTCGCCGGTGATGAAGATAAAGCGGCGCGCCATCTCCGGCCGAATCTGGCAGACACGGCCGTACAGTTCCTGGCCGCTCAGCTCGGGCATCTTCACGTCGCAGATCACGGCGTCGTAGGCGTTGCGTTCGATCATCACCAGGGCCCGCCGCGACAGCGTGGTGCTCTCGACCTCGTAACCGGAGCCGGCCAGCACCCGGCGCACCAACGCCGCATTCGATTCCTCGTCATCCACAACCAGGGCGCGACGGGGCCGCTGGCCCCGGTCCAGTTCGTCTGGGTCGGGCGCGACCATCGCGAACGAGGGTGACGGCACCAACGGACGCGGGTCGCGCGCGGCCGGCGCCGGCATGACCCCCGAGACCGCGGTCGCGGCCGACGCCAGCGACTCGGCCATCACCGGCAACTCGATGGTGAACACCGCGCCGCCGACCAGGGCATTGGCGGCGGTGATCTGGCCGCCGTGCTCCCTCACAATCCCGTAACAGACCGACAGGCCCAGCCCGGTGCCCTGGCCGACCTCACGGGTGGTGAAGAAGGGATCGAATACGCGCGACAGGTCTTCCTCGCGCAGGCCGCTGCCGTTGTCGGTGACTTCCACCAGGATGCGATCGGGCTGTCCTTGCCAGCGCGTCGAGATTGCCACTTCGCCACGAGCCTTGCGCGGCACGCCGGTCATCGCGGTCTTGCCGTCGCGCCTGGCGACGATGGCCGCCTCGGCGTTCTGGATCAGGTTCACCAGGACGTCCTCGAGCCGGGCATGGTCGACATACACCAGCGGCAGCCGGTCGGCGAGGTCGAGACGCAGATCGATGCCCGCGGTCTGGATGTGAGGTTCGCGCACGGCGATGGCGTTGCGCACCACGCGATTGATCTGTTGCCAGCCGCGGGCCGATTCGGTGCGGCCGGCAAACGTCATCAGGTTGCGGACAATCCCGGCCGCGCGGTTGGCGTTGTCGCGAATGGCGGTCAGTTCTTCGGTGTCGCTGGGCGACGGCCGCGCGGCCAGCATCAGCTCGGCATAGCCCAGCACGCCTTGCAGCGGATTGTTCAGCTCGTGCGCCACGCCCGACACCAGTTGGCCGACCGCGGCCAGCTTCTCCTTCTGCGCCAGTTGCTCACGGGTGGACACCAGCTCCTGACCGGCCAGCAGCAGAGCCCGGCGCGAGAGAAACTCGCGAACGACAACGACGATGCCGAACGGGATCATGATCGCCACCACCAGGCGCGTGCGCAGCAGGTCGGTCGCGGTCGAGACGTCGAGCAGGCGCCTGGCAATCTCGTCGATGGCCGGAATCGCCACCAACAGGGTGATGGCAATCAGCGAGACCACTGGCAGCCTGGCCATGGGCGGGGCCTCTTCGGCAGGCTCAAACAGCCGCTCGTCAAAACCCACCGCCGCGGCCAGGCACAGCACCACATACGGCAGCATGAACCCGAGGTCCCACAGTGCGCCGGGGATGTAGAGGCCGCTCAGGTCCGCCGCGTCGAAGATCACGCCGCCGACAAAAGCCAGCGACAGCCCGAGGGCATAGACGCCCAGCAGGCGCCGCCAGGCCGGCGCGGCCGAGGTGCGCCAGACGCCGATGCCCCAAATGGCCAGGGCCAGGTTGCGAGCGTTCAGCAGCTGCGTCAGGTTGGAGTTGTAGACCTGCTCGTTGCCATCGGTGATCGCAATCGCGACGACGAAGTAGATGTAGACAAACGCCGCAAACAGCGCCATCAACACCAGGTCGAGCAAGACAATGTCAAACAACCAGCGCGGCCGGTCGCGCTCGGGTCGCCCATACAAGGCCGCAGCCAACGGAATGGCGGAAGCAAAGAAGATGGGATCGGTCGGCGAGATCACCGGCACGCCGCCGCGCGCCAGATCGTAGTAGGTCCACACCGCCTGACCCGCGGCCCAGATCACGCCGTGGAGGGCGTTAAGGTGCCAGAAGATACGGACCTGGCCGCGACAGCGGCGGGCCAGCGCGAACGACAGGGCGGCAAACGCAAGGGGCGGCACCAGCTGAAACAGGTCGCCGAGCGCGACGAGTTTCTGGCCGGTCAAGACCGACAGGACGACGTAGAGGAGGATGAAGCCCGCCCCTGCGAGGCCCACCGTTCGAGTCATTGGGGCAACAGTATATCGTTCCCGGCGGCGGCCCGGCGCTGCCGCAGCACTTCGTAGGCGGCAATCGCCACGCTGTTGGACAGGTTCAGCGAGCGCACCCGGGACGAGAGGATGGGCATGGCAACAAACCGGTCGTGATACTGCTCGTGCAGTTCGGCCGGCAGGCCGCCGGTCTCGCGGCCAAAGATCAGAACGACGCTCGCCGGCGACCCCAGCGGAGCATCCCAGAACGACTGCGTCGCCTTGGTCGAGAAGAAATACGGCTCGCCGAGCGACGGCAACTGCTCCTCGAACGCGGCCCAACTGGGCCACACGTGCAGATCGACGTGTTCCCAGTAGTCGAGTCCGGCGCGCTTCACGCGGCTGTCATCGAGCGAAAAGCCGATCGGCTCGATCAGGTGCAGCGCCGCGCCGGCGGCCAGGCAGGTGCGGCCGGCGTTGCCGGTGTTCCAGTGGATATCGGGATGCACGAGGACGACGTGAATCATGGGCAGGAAGGCGCCTTCATGCGCCCTTCGCAAACGCCGCCAGCTCGCGGACCGGCGCCAGGTCCTCGGGCAGTTGCATCGCGCCTTCGGCGCGCGCCAGCGCGATCCGTGCATGCGCCAGCGCCGCGTCCCGAATCGCCTGGTCCCCCAGCGTGGCCAACGAGCCCAGCGACTTCTGCAGCCGCACCATTACCTCGACCGCCCCGGCGCCATCGCGTCCGATCGCCGTGAACGCATCGTCGAACATGTCGCGCGCCGATAGTTCCGGCACCTCCACCCGGTCGTACAGGGGTTGCTCCGCCGCCTCATCCTTTTCCGTCCACAGCACCAGCAGGCGCGTGAGCGACCCGATGATGGCAATCGCCGTGCCGGGATCATTAATCCCGGGCGACAGAGCACGGTCACCGATCTCCGACAGCACGACGAGGCCAAACCGCGGATCCTCGTCGAAGATGCGCTCGCGGCCAATCACAAAGGCACTTGCCACCCATGCGTGATCGAACCCTTCCTCGCCGGTGGGGCCGATCACGTAGGCCAGCGGCCGTCCGGGCGTGGCGAAAGTGCCTGGCAGCGACGCGACCACGACCCGGCCGCCGGTTTTTTCGGCACACGCCTGAAGGGTGCCGACCTCGACCCGTTGCACATACCCCACCGACTGGGCATAGACCGGGCGCCCGCGGTCGAGTGGCCATGACGCCACCACTCCGCGCAGCCACGGCGACCGGCGGCGGCGCCGCATGGCCGCGGCGGTCGCGGCCTCGACCTTCTCGATCGTGGTCCCGAGCCGGCCCAGGCGGGCAATGCTGTCCACCCAGCGCACGAAGGTGAGCACGACGGCGCCGAACACGAGGATGGTGATCACAAACAGCAGGAACAGGCCCGCGCTCTGCACGAAGTCATTCTTGACGCCGATCAACGCGACGATGCTGAAGATGAAGGCGCCAATGAACGTGGACAGCGCATTCTGCGAGACGTCGTCGGCGATCACCAGCGAGAACGAGCGTGGCGTCGCCGTGCTGCTGGCCGAGGCATAGGCGGAGACCATCGATGCCACGGCAAAGGTGGCGATCACCAGCATGCTGGAGGCCATGATCGACAACAGCGTGGTGATCGAGTCAGCGGTCACGGCTGGCACGAGGTCGGCGAGCCCGGCGGCATCCGCCGCTTTGCCCAGGAACGCCCCAGCCACCGAGACCAGGCACACCATCAGGGGCTTGACCCACAGGCGTTCGCGCGCGCGATTGATCAGGAATCGAATTCGGTCGGCTATGACCATGCCATCACCTTGTGTGCGGACAGTGCGGAGATCAGGGCGCGCCGCGCACGGGACACGCCGGAGGCAAGGATACCTCTGCTATTCGCGCGGCAGGGGGATGAGTTGACACAGACTCCCAAACGTCCTCGCTGCCGAACAATACCGATCCACGTCCGCATACGGCACGATCGTGTCGGCCTTCCCATGGAGGATGAGCGTGGGCGGCAGGCCGGCGGCCAGATGGTGAACAGGGGAGCCATCTCATGCCCTTGCGCGGTGGCGGCGAGTTGGTCAATACTGATCCACATGGTTCAGCATCATCAGACCCACTTCAACGCCTCGTTCGGCGCCCTGGCGGACGCCACACGTCGCGGCGTCCTCGAACGGCTCGCGCGCGCGGATGCCTCCATCACCGACCTCGCTGACCGCTTTGACATGACCCTCACGGGCATGAAGAAACACGTTCGCGTGCTCGAACTGGCCGGTCTCGTCACCACCGAGAAGGTCGGGCGCGTGCGCACGTGCCGCATCGGCCCGTGCCGCCTCGAAGAGGAAATGGAGTGGATCTCGAGGTACCGCGAGGTCTGGGACGCGCGCTTCGACGCGCTCGACCGCGTGGTCGATGAGCTGAAACGCAAAGACACACTCCGCAGCCTGAAGAAATCGAGGACATCATGAGCCAACGCACTACCGTGCAACGCAAGTCCGATCGCGAAGTCGTCGTCACGCGCACCGTCGACGCGCCGGCGCGCCTCGTGTTCGAGGCGTGGACCAAGGCCGATTTGTTCCAACAGTGGTGGGTGCCGAAGTCAATGGGCATGACGCTGCGCTCCTGCGAACTGGACGTCCGCGTCGGTGGCGGGTACCGTCTGGTGTTCGGCGCCGACCCCGCGGGCACGATGGCGTTCTTCGGGAAATACCTCGAGGTGGTGCCGTCGTCGCGACTGGTGTGGACCAACGAGGAAAACGGCGACGCCGGATCCGTGACCACGCTCACGTTGGACGAGAGAGACGGCAAGACGCTGATCGTGCTGACCGAGTGCTACCCGACGAAGGAAGCGCTCGATGCCGCCGGCACCGGCGCGCAGGATGCGATGCACGAGACGTTCGGCCAGCTCGACGAGCTGCTCGTCACCCTCGGCGCTGCCGCCGGATGATCGGCGCCGCTTGATCTTGAGGTCTCGTCTGCCAACCTCGCCGGCGGCAACCGCTGGTCAGCCAGCTTGTTCTGACGAGTCCTACTGTGGTATTACCGTAGTATGAAGGTTGCCGTTTCGATTCCTGAGGAACTATTCGAGTCGGCCGAATCGCTCGGAAAGCGTCTCCGTGTGTCCCGAAGCCGGCTCTACGCCACGGCCCTCGCCGAATTTGTCGCGAAGCACAAGGGTCGCAAAGTGACTGAGCGACTCAACAGCGTCTACGGCACGCAGGAGAGCCGGCTGGACAGCTCGCTCGCCCGCATGCAAGCACGGTCGGTTCAAGAAGAGCCGTGGTAGTCGAACGAGGTCAAGTGTGGTGGGCCGATCTCGGGGCCCCGGGCGGCTCGGAGCCAGGTTTCACGCGCCCCATTTTGATCGTGCAGAGCGATGCGTTTAATCGGAGCCGGATTCGGACGGTCATTGCAGTCGCCCTGACGGCCAATCTGCGGCTGGTCGATGCCCCAGGCAACGTGTTGATTCCGGCGAAGACAGCAGGCTTGCCCAGAGACTCTGTTGCGAACGTCTCGCAGGTGATTACGATCGACCGCGATTTCCTGACGGAGTCCGCCGGTCGTATCAAGGGACAACTGTTGACCGACGTTGAGAACGGTCTTCGCCTCGTCTTGGGCTTGTAGTCCCGCCCTTCTGTCTAACGGCCAAGCTTCAGCCGCGGCGCGCACAGTATCACCGCGCGCGCCGCCGGCTGCAAGCCGTGTTAGACCGCGTGATTAGCAACCTCAACTAGGAACGCTCCTGCCATCGTGATTGATGCTGGCGTCCATGAATGGCCAGCACGACAACCTCGGTATCCGAAACCCGGAAATAGACCGCATACGGGAATCGGGACAGTACCGCGCGACGGGTTTCGACGTGGACACGTTGGAACAAGAACGGGTTCT
>JAKFYH010000023.1 GCA_021730945.1 Acidobacteriota bacterium
CGCCCTAATCCGCACCATGTCCGGGTTCACCCCGCAGATGAAGCCGCCGCTGCGATGGAGGGCCGCCATGGCGTCCAGGGCCTGGGCGAGCAAGGTCGATGCGCGAGCCCAGGGCAAGGCGCCGCCGGCTGCCAGCGCCTGGCGCAAGCTGGGGCCGTCGACGAAATCGGTAACGAGAAAGACGTTCTGGTCGTCCTCGCCGAAATCGCGAACCTGGAGCAATCCGGGATGCGGCACCTGCTGGGTGCGCGCCTCGAGCAGGAACCGGGCCCTGACTGCATCCCAGTGCGGCTGCTCGTCGCGCTTCAAGATCCGGATCGCCACCGGCACGCCAAGTGCGCGGTGAGTGCCGCGATAGATCAGGCTGCCCAGGCGGCCACGACCGACCAGCCCGCCTAGTTCGTAGCGCGAGAGCAAACCGGCGCCCTGATCCCCGCGATCGTCGCGACCGGCCGCGCCGGCCGCCTCCTGCAGGGCGGCCACAAAATCGGTGACACTGGCCCACCGGTCGGCCGGGTTCTTGTCGAGCGCGCGCATGACCGCGCGATCGATGGTCTCCGACAGGCCGGTCCGGTGCGCGGCCGGGTTCACCGGCCGGACGGTCAGCATCTGGTTGATCAGAGTGACGCGATTGCCGGCATCGAAGGGCCTGGCGCCGGTCAGCATCTCGTAGGCGATCACGCCCAGCGCGTAGATGTCGGTGGCGGCGGTAATGGCATCGCCGCGCACCTGTTCGGGCGCCGCATACGCGAGCGTGCCCAGGAACATGGCCGGATCGGTCAGCCGGGTTTCGTCGCTCGCCGCTTTCATGGCCGCCAACCCGAAGTCGATCACCTTGTAGACCCGTTCGCCCGACTCGTAGCGGTGCACGACGATGTTGGCCGGCTTGAGGTCGCGGTGGGTGATGCCACGGTCATGCGCCAACTGCAGCGCCGCGGCCACCGGGGCCAGGATCGCCGCCACCCGGGCCGGCGCCATCGGCGATTCCAGCTCGATCTCCTCGCGCAGGCTGGGACCGCTCAGCAGTTCCATCACCATGAACGGCTGATTGGCGGCGTCGAAGTCGAAATCAAGGATGCCGACGATGTTGGGATGGCGAAGCTGGGCACAGGCGCGGCTCTCGCGCAGGAAGCGTTCGCGCGTCTCCGCCGGCGCGGTGTGCGCCGTCTGCATCACCTTGATGGCCACCTCGTCGCCCAGCTTCAGGCGGCGGGCCCGGTAGACCTGGCCCATGCCGCCCGATCCCAAGACGTCGACGATCTCGTAGCGGTCGTCGATCCGCGTCCCCGGCGCCAGCACGCGACCAGCTTATACGTGAACGAGCTGGGATTCAGCCCGGTCGAGCAGGTGCTCGAACCACAGGTTCGACAGCTTCTCCTGCACGCTGTTCTGGCGAAGCCGCGCCTGCAGGTTGTTGAAGTCGACGCGGTCGAGCTCCTGGTCCTGGTTGTAGCAGGAGAAGATGAACTCCTCGCGGCCGGTCTCGGGATCGACGTGGCGCTGCAGGCACTGCGCGCACACTTCCTTCATCATGCACTGCATGGGCGAATTGATGCTGCCGATGCCGACATGTTTCGGATTGAGGTACGGCTGCAGCACGCCGTGGCGGGCAATCCGGACGCCGTTCATCATGCGGTCGGAGCCGATCGCGATAATGCGCGTCACGTCCTTGAGCGGCACGGCCTGGACGCCGAGGTGGCCTTCGGCGTAGGCCACCATGGCCTGGACGATGTTGCCGCGGAAGTGCGCGTCTTGCGGCCGGTGCGGTTCGATGCCGTCGCCGGCGTCGCTCGCCCAGATCACCTGGTCGGTGGCGGCCTCGATATCCTCGCGCTTGAACAGGTCGCTGCTGTTGCGGTAGCCGGCGAAATAGATAACGCGGTTGCCCTGGGCCTTGAGCGCCCGGGCAATCGAGAACAGCACGGCGTTGCCAAGGCCGCCGCCCGCCAGCAGGACGGCCGACCCATCGGGGATCTCGGTCGGCGTACCGGTTGGCCCCATCACCACCACCGGCTCGCCAGGCCTGAGATACGCGCACAGCCGGCTCGAGACGCCCATCTCGAGCGTGATCAGCGACAACAAGCCTTGCTCGCGATCGACCCAGGCCCCGGTCAGGGCAATCCCTTCCATCAGCATCGAAGCGATGTGGTCGTCGAGACGGACGTGCGGACTCAATCGCTCGAAGTTCTGGAGCCGGTAGAACTGGCCGGGATGGAAGTGCCGCGCCGCCGCCGGGGCGCGGACGATCACCTCGATGATGGTGGGCGTGAGCCGCACCACGCGCTCGACGCGGGCCAGTAGCTGATCGTCGAACCGGCCGACCATCGCCTGCCAGGCCGACTCGCGCTCCGGCTGCGCGGCGGGATCGAGCGCCGCGATCTCGCCGGCAAACAGCGCCACCACATGCGGGTAGCCGTGCTTGGCCGAGGCCATGGCCTTGACGACGTTGCCGTTGTAACGCGGGTGGTTGTCGCCGTAGTACGACACGAACTTGCCATCGGTGTCGTGCGAGGTGAAGAAGCCGTTGGGGTCCGGTTCGAGCTTGAACCGGCGACGGCCAAAGCCATCGTCCTCCACAGCAACCGCCCGGAAACCCTGGAAGAATTTCTGCTTGCCGTCGAGGCTGAACGAGCCGGGGTGCTCTTTCTCGTAGGTGATGTTCGGCACGGTGCCGGCGGCCACCAGCACGGTCCGCGCCGGCAACACAACCGAGGATCCGTCGGCACGGGTGAAGATCATGCCGTTGACGTGGCCGAACTCGTCGGGGATCGCCTCGACCGGGTTCACGTTCTCGGTCACCGAGATGCCCTCTTCAAGGGCCTTGGCCACTTCTTCGTGATTCAGGCGATAGGCCGGGGCATCCTGCAGGCGCTTGCGATAGGCCAGCGTGACGCCGCCCCACGAGCGAATCATGTCGATGAAATTCGGCGCCTCGCCCGCCAGCACGGCACGGGCGCGCTCGTCGCGCACCGCCTGGCCGTGTTGCAGGAACTCGTCCAGGATGCCCTGCTCTTCCGCGTCCATCAGGCCGCGCACGCGCGGCTCGCCCAGGTCGCGCACCAGCGCTTCGTAGCGGTCGAGCGTCTTCTCCACCTGGATCGGGTAGTAGGCCATTAACTCGGTCGCGGTATCGACGCCGGTAAGGCCGCCGCCGATCACCACCGCCGGCAGCCGCGCCTGCAGGTTCGACAGGGCGTCTCGCTTGAAGGCGCCGGTCAACTGCAGCGCCATCAGGAAGTCGCTGGCCTTGCGGATGCCGCGGATGAGGTTGTTCTTGATGTCGATGATGGTGGGCCGTCCGGCGCCGGCGGCAATCGCCACGTGATCGATGCCGGCCGTCCACGCTTCCTCGATCGGCAGGGCGCCGCCAAAACGGACCCCGCCGTAGATCTTGAGCTTGTCGCGCCGCGCCAGCGTCAGGTGAATCAGCGTCAGGAAGTTCTTGTCCCAACGGACGGTGATGCCGTACTCGGAGACGCCGCCAAACCCCTCGAGCACGCGCTCGTCGAGCGGCCGGTAGATCTCGCTCCAGTTCTTGATCGGCCGCGGCGGGACGGCGGGCTGGCCCTCGCGCGCCGGCGTACCGACGATGTCCTCTGGCAGTGGCTCGATCTTGAGGCCGTCGATGGCGACCACGCCGAAGCCTTCGTTCAACAGGTAGTGCGACAGGGTGTAGCCGGCCGGTCCGAGTCCGACCACCAACACGTTGCGGCCGTTGTAGGGCAGCGCGTAGGGCCGCTGCGCGTTCAGCGGGTTCCAGCGCGTCAGCAGGCCGTAAATCTCAACACCCCACGGCAGGTTCAGCACGTCGGTCAGCACGCCGGTCTCGATCTGCGGAATGTTGACCGGTTCCTGCTTCTGGTAGATGCAGGCCTTCATGCAGTCATTGCAGATGCGATGGCCGGTGCCGGGGCACATCGGGTTGTCGACGACCACAATCGCCAGCGCGCCGATGGCGTCGCCGCGCTTGCGGACCGTGTGCATCTCGGAAATCTTCTCGTCGAGCGGGCAGCCGGGCATGGGGATGCCGAGCGGATTGGCGGTGACCTTCCCTTCCTTGTCGCGGATCCCCTTGGAGCAGGTGTCCTTGTCGCGCTCGTGGCACAGCACGCAGTAGTGGATTTCACTCAGCACTTCGCGGGTGGTGTAGCGCGAGTCGGTCAGCTCGAAGCCTTGACGGCGCCGCAGCTTCTCATCGGGGCCCAGAATCTGCTCGGGCAGCGCAGCCACCGGCCGCTCGATCTGCACCAGGTGGTCGTAGTCGAGATTCTCGGGAAAGCGAAACACCACCCAGCCCCGGTAGGCCGGTGCGTGCACGTGCGCGGCACACCAGCGCTTGAGCGCTTCGATCTCAAGCGCCACCGCCGCCTTGTCGGCCTCGGTTCCGTCGGCGCGCAGTGCCTCCTCGCGGTCCAGCAAGGCGCACCCCAGCTGCGCCAGCGCCATCTCGCCGTCGCTGCCCATTCGCACGAAGGCGGCCTCGACATACGCATGGTCGGCCGCCGTCGCAACCACGTGCGCGCCGCCCTTCAACAACGGGAGCGCGCGGCGGCGCACGAAGTCGATCTTGAACCGGAACAGCGCGTCGTAGGCGCGGCTGGCGGCCACCAGCGCATCGGCCTCGCTGCCGACGCCAAACAGGCGGGTCACGAAGCGGCTCAGGTGCGGCGCCATGGCGACCACCAGGTTGCCGCGCGCGACGGCGCCAAGCGCCTCGGGCACATCGCGATACTGCTCCCACTGCGCCCACAGGCCCGGCTCCGAGGCCTGGACCTCGGCCACAAAGTGCGCGTGAAGGTCTCGCAGCCGAGCCGGCCGATGAAGGTCTGCGAACGTAAATCCGGGAATTCCGAGCGCGGTCTCAGGTGCAGTCGTCGATGCCATTTCCAACTCTCAATTATATGTGATTGGCTATGGTACGATTCGGAATCACCTTAGGTCATGACCATCAAATTGAACGGCGATCTGCATGATCTTCCCGCGCCGCTGAGCGTGACGGCACTACTCACCCAGCTCGACATCGATGCGCGCCGCGTGGCGGTGGAACTGAACCTGGCCGTGGTCAAGAAGGCGGCCTACGATTCGTCGATCATCGCCGACGGCGACGAAGTCGAGATCGTCAATTTCGTCGGAGGCGGTTAAATGGCGGATCCGTTCATCATTGCCGGACGCACCTTCACGTCGCGCTTGATCATCGGCACCGGCAAGTACCCCTCACACGCGATCATGCAGGCGGCCCATGAAGCATCGGGAGCCGACATGGTGACCGTGGCGGTGCGGCGGGTCGATATCTCGCGCAAGACCGAGTCCCTGCTCGACTACATCGATACGGCGAAGATCTTCCTGTTGCCCAACACCGCCGCCTGCTACACCGCCGACGATGCGATCCGGACGGCGCGGCTGGGCCGCGAAGCCGGGATGTCGAACTGGGTGAAGCTGGAGGTGATCGGCGACGAGCAGACGCTCTTTCCCGACAACGAAGGCCTGCTCGAGGCCACTCGCGTGCTGGTCAAGGACGGCTTCATCGTCCTGCCCTACACCAACGACGACCCGGTGATGTGCCGCAAGCTGGCCGAGGCCGGCGCTGCCGCGGTGATGCCGCTGGGCGCGCCAATCGGGTCGGGCCTGGGCATCCAGAACCCCAACAACATCCGCATCATTCGCGAGCAGGCCAAGGTCCCGGTGATTGTCGATGCCGGCGTGGGCACGGCGTCCGATGCCGCGGTGGCGATGGAGCTCGGAGCCGACGGGGTGTTGATGAACACCGCGATTGCCGGCGCGACCGATCCGGTCATGATGGCGCGGGCGATGAAGCTGGCAGTGGAGTCGGGCCGGTTGGCCTACCTGGCCGGACGAATTGCGAGAAGGTCGTACGCCAGCGCCAGCAGTCCGCTGCACGGCATCGTCGGGTCCTGAGACTCAGGGCTCGACCAGGGGCCAGGTGGCGTCGCGCTCGGAAATCACGACCGGCGCCGCCGGCCAAACGACGGCAAACGCGGGATCGTCCCAGCGAACGCCGCCCTCGGCCTTTGGCTCCCACGGCGTCGACGCCTGGTAGAACACCTCGGCCTCGTCGCTCATCGTGATGTATCCGTGGGCCAGACCGCCGGGTATGTACAACATGCGGCGGTTGTCCTGGTTCAAATCGACGCCTACCCACTCCCGGAAGGTGGGCGACCCCGGCCGCAAGTCGATGATGACGTCGTGGACCGCGCCGCGGGTGCACCGCACCAGCTTGGCCTGGGCATGGGGCGCGCGCTGATAGTGCATGCCACGCAGCGTGCCCCGCTTGTGGTTCCACGACAGGTTGCATTGGGCCAGCGACGAATCAAGGCCGCGCGCGTGAAATTCACCAGGTTGCCAGGTCATGGCGAAGAATCCCCGGTCATCAGGTATCGCCGTGATGTCGACAATCCACGCGCCGGCGATGCGAGTCTCGGTGAACGTCATTCGGCTCCTGGCGGCACCGAGGTGCCGCCCTCCTGGCACATCACGACTAGAGGCGGAAGACCGTGTCCCTGGTGACGCCCTTCAGGGCGTTACGGGTGTCGACCAGCAGCGGGAAGCGGTCGAGCATGGCGGCGTAATTGAACACCTTGTGGTCGGTAATGATCACGCCGACGTCGGCGCCCTGGTGCGCCGTCTCTTCCGGCACGTGCGTCAAGTCGAGCGAGGCGTGCTTGAAGGCGGCGACGTAGGGGTCGGTGTAGCTGACGATCGCGCCGCGGTGCGCGAGCAACTCCAGCACCTCGAGCGCCGGCGACTCGCGCAGATCGTTGACGTCGCGCTTGTAGGCGACCCCGATGATGTGGACGCGTGAACCGTTCAGCGACTTCTTCTGCGAATTGAGGGCGTCGATGATGCGCTGGACCACGAACTCGGGCATGGCGCCGTTGACGCTGCCGGCCAGCTCGATGAAGCGCGCCTCGAAGTTGTACTGGCGCGCCTTCCACGACAGGTAGAACGGATCGATCGGAATGCAGTGGCCGCCGAGGCCGGGACCGGGATAGAACGGCATGAAGCCGAACGGCTTGGTCTTGGCGGCGTCGATCACTTCCCACACGTCCAGGCCCATGCGGTGGCACATCAGCGCCAGCTCGTTGACCAGGCCGATGTTGACAGCGCGGAAGGTGTTCTCCAGCAGCTTGACCATTTCGGCGACGCTCGGCGAGCTGACCGGGATGACCGTGTCCATGACCTGCTGGTAGAACGCCACGGCGGCCTTGGTGCTGTCCTCGTTGATGCCGCCGACCACCTTGGGAATGTTCTTGGTCTGGTAGTGCGGATTCCCGGGGTCGACGCGTTCGGGCGAGAACGCCAGGTAGAAGTCCACGCCAGGCTTGAATCCCTTGGCGGCCAGCGTCGGCTGCACGACTTCCACCGTGGTGCCGGGGTAGGTGGTCGACTCGAGGATGATCAGCTGCCCCTTGCGGAGCACCGCCGCGACCGCGTCGACCGCCTGCACGACGTAGGTCATGTCTGGGTCCTTGGTCTTGCGCAGCGGCGTCGGCACGCAGATGTCGATGATGTCGGCCTCGGCCAGGGCCTTGGGGTCGGTGGTCGCCTTGAAGCGGCCGCTCTTCACGACCTCGGCGAGGTGGGCCGCATCGACGTCCGGGATGTAGCTCCGGCCGGCCATGAGCTCGCCCACCTTGAAGGCATCGACGTCGTAGCCGACGACGTCGAACCCGGCGCGGGCAAATTCCACGGCGAGCGGCAGGCCGACGTAGCCCAGCCCGATCACGCCCAACTTCGCCTGCTTCGCTTCGATCTTGTTCAACAGTTCCATGAAAGTTTTATCCGCGGTAGAAGGTCCGAATCGCGCCGACCACGGCCGCCTGCTGGGCCTCGGTCAGCTCGGGATAGATCGGCAACGCCAATGACGACTGGGCCGCGCGTTCCGCCACCGGGAAGGCGCCCGCCTGGTAGCCAAGGCCGGCAAAGCACTCCTGTAAGTGGAACGGCACGGGATAGTACACCTCGCAGCCGATGCCGGCCGCGTCGAGGTGGGCGCGCAGTTGGTCGCGCTGCGGCACCCGAATTACGAACTGGTTGTAGATGTGCGTGCGATCGGGCGCCTCAACCGGCAGCACGACGTCGGTCAGGCCCGCGTCGGCAAAGAGTGCGCGATAGCGCGCGGCGTTGGCGCGGCGGCCGGTGCTCCACCCGGCCAGGTAGGGCCGCTTGATCCGCAGCACTGCCGCCTGCAGGGCATCGATGCGGAAGTTGGCGCCCACCATGTGGTGGTAGTACTTCGGCTCCATGCCGTGATTGCGAATCAGCTTCAGGCGATGCGCCAACTCCGCGCTGGTGCTGGTCGCCAGCCCGCCGTCGCCGAAGCCGCCAAGGTTCTTGCTCGGGAAGAACGAGAAGCACCCGATCGCGCCCCAGCTGCCGACGGGCTTGCCGTGATAGAGGCAGCCAATCGCCTGCGCCGCGTCTTCGATCACCGGGATGTTGCGAGGTGCGGCTGCGGCGAGGATTGGCGCCAGTTCGGCGGCCTGGCCGAACAGGTGCACGGGAATGATGGCCTTGGTGCGCGGCGTGATCGCGGCAATGGTCGCCGCCGGATCGAGATTGAAGGTGTCGGCTTCGCTGTCGACCAGCACCGGGGTGGCGCCCAGCCGGGCCACGGCGCCGGCGGTGGCGAAGAACGAATAGGTCGGCGTGATGACCTCGTCGCCCGGGCCAATGTTGAAGGCCATCAGGGCCGCGACCAGGGCGTCGGTGCCCGACGACATACCGATGGCATGCGGCGTCTGGAGGTCGGCGGCCAGCTCGCGCTCGAGGCCCTCGACCTCGGGGCCGCCAATAAAGCGCTGGCTGTCGCACACGCGCGTCACCGCATCGAGCAGGGCCTGCCGGAGCGGGGCGTATTGTGCCTGGAGATCGAGCAGGGGAACGGTCACAAACTATCCATGGTACAGGCACTTGGCGGTCGAGGCAAGCGCCAGGCGCCCTGGCGAATTACAATGGCGTTTCATGGTTCCGTTCAACGCGCCCGGGGCAATCGGACGCGAGATGCAATACGTTCAAGAGGCGGCGCACAGTGGGCACCTGGCCGGCGACGGCCCCTTCACCAAACGCTGCGAGGAGCGCCTGAAGGGCGTGCTTGACGCGTCGCGGGTGCTGCTGACCACCTCGTGCACCCACGCCCTTGAAATGGCCGCGCTGCTGCTGCGCGTGGGCCCGGGCGACGAGGTCATTCTGCCGTCGTTCACCTTCGTCTCGACCGCCAACGCCTTCGTCCTGCGCGGCGCCACGCCGGTGTTTGCCGACATCCGGCCCGACACGCTGAACATCGACGAGGCGGCGCTGCCATCACTGATCACGCCGCGCACCCGCGCGATCGTGGTGGTGCACTACGCCGGCATCGGCTGCGCCATGGACCGCATCATGGCGTTGGCCGGCAGCCACGGTATTCCAGTAGTGGAAGACAACGCCCACGGCCTGTTTGGGACGTTCGCGGGCCGGCCGCTCGGCTCGTTCGGCGCGTTGTCGACCATGAGTTTCCACGACACCAAGAACTTCACCTGCGGTGAAGGCGGTGCCTTGGCTGTGAACGACCCGGCGTTGATTGAACGAGCCGAAATTCTGCGCGAGAAGGGCACCAATCGCAGCCGGTTCTTCCGGGGTGAAGTCGACAAGTACACATGGCTCGACCTGGGATCGAGTTACGTCCCTTCAGAAATGTTGTCGGCATTCCTGCTGGGGCAACTCGAAGAACATGAGCGGATTCAGTCGGCACGTGAGCGCATCTTCAGGCGATACGGCGACGCGCTCCGGGCATGGGCCGCGTTGCAGGGCGTCGACTTGCCACACGTGCCTGACGACTGCGGACCGGCGTGGCACCTGTTCTACGTACGACTGCCGGGACTGGAAGCTCGACAGCGTTTCATTGCGCACATGAAGTCATGCGGCAGTCATTGCCTGTTCCATTACTTGCCGCTGCACATCTCGCCTATGGGCCGGCAATTCGGCGGCCGGCCCGGGCGCTGCCCGGTGTCGGAACGCGCCAGCGATGAATTGGTTCGCCTGCCCTTCTTCACCTTGATGACCGAGAGCGACCAGTCGCAGGTGATCGACGCCGCACTGGCGTTTCGCACCTAGCGCCGTTGCGCCACCAGCAGGATCGTCGAGCCAAGGCGCAGGCTCGCGCCCCGCTCGATGCGCGCCACTTCGTGGGCGAGCAGCCGTTCAATCAGCGACACGCCAACCGTGCCCCCCGCCCTGTGCTCCGCCTCGAACTGCCGGTCGGATCGGCTCCGCTGCAACCCCAGCGCGTACGGCACGGTTCGCGTCAGGAAGAATGCCGGCACCAGCCGCCCGAACAGGGCCGTCATGTAGACGATGTTGAAGTGGTCCGCGAAGACCGCGGCGAGCGACGCCTGCGAGTAGCGCCTAAAATGCATCGCCGAGACGTCGCTTCCTGACCAGAGCCAGTTGAACGAGGGCACCGTGAGGTAGACGTAGCCCTCCGGCTTCAGCACGCGGTGCAAGTCGGCGGCCACCGCACGATCGTCCTCGATGTGTTCGAGGACGTCGAACATCCCGACCGCTGGGACGACGCCCTCATGCATCGCGGATTCCTCCAGCGTCGCGCAAATGACGTCGGGGATCCGCCGGGTACGGTGCGCGTTCCGGGCCCCTCCGGGGCCAGGCTCCAAGACAACCGCAGGAAAGCCGGCGTCGATCAACGCACGCGAGACGTAGCCGTTGCCACCGCCGACGTCGAGGATGAACCCGGCCGGCGCGAACCGGCGCACGGCCGCGAGAATGCACCGGTTTCGATGGCGGAACCAGAACGACTCGTCCTCAAGGGCGAAACAAGTGGCGTGGTCGCCCTCCGGATACGCTACCTGAGCGGCCCGCGCACTGCGCCAAATCCCAGAAGCCGCATCGTAGGTCAGGGCGGAGCTCAGGCAGTCCAGGTTCACTCCCGCCATGGCAGGTCACACCCGCTTTCGCGCCACGGCGAGCAACGAGCCGCCCATCGGCAGCGACAGCCCCATCGCAATCAGCGCCTCGTCCACCCGCATCATCACGTCAAAGGCGGCGTTGAGCGGACCGGGCAGATTCACTTCCGACTCGAACTCCTTGGCCGTGTCCGCCGACCGCGCCCGCGCGCGGCTCATGAACCGCGACAGCACCATCGGCGGGAACAGCAGCGACACGAACGACGTCGTTCGCAGCACATCAAATCCGGCCGCCTGCAGCTTTCGCCGCAGCTCGCTTCGGGTGTAGCGGCGCTTGTGGTGGACGATCTCGTCGAGGTGGCTCCACATCCAGGGATACTGGGGCACGGTAATCAGGAAGAGCCCGCCTGGCCGCAACGCGTTGTGCACACTGGCCATCACCTGCTCGTCCTCGTCGATGTGCTCGAGGACGTCGAAGGCGCCGATCAGGTCGAACGACTGCGTAAAGGGGATGCAAGTGGCATCCAGCTGGATGAACGAGGCGTCCGGCAGCCGGGACCGGGCGTACTGCAAGCCACTGAGGTAAATCTCGGAGCCGGTCAGGTTCAAGCGGCCGAGCGACTGCAGCCCGCCGACCATGCCGCCGATGCCGCAGCCAATGTCGAGCATGTCCAGGGTGCGGCTGCGGTCGGCATAGCGCTCGATGATGCCGCGGATGATGCGGATGCGCGAGCGGCACCAGAAACTGCGTGCCTCGACGTCGGCCGTGACGTCAAAGCCCTCGCTCGGGTAGTCGGAATGCGCGCGGGCGACCTCGGGGGCGTAGCACAAGATACCGTCGATCTCGACCGGTCCCGCCGCGGTCGTGTTCCCGGTCAACATCCTCAGCATTATAGATAGCGGTGGCCGCCAGTGTCGACGCCCCCGGCTGTTGCCGAAGTCCTGCGACTCAGGATCGACGGTCGGCGGCCGGCAGGCGCGCCGAGCGGACTACCCACGGGGGGAGATCCTGCGCGAAGACCAAGCGGCGGAAGTAGCTCGCAAGGATGCCAATGGCCAGCAGTTGCAGGCACCCCATCGCCATGACGGTCAGGACCGTGCTCGACCAGCCCGGCACCGTGTGACCACGACTCGATTCGACCGCAATGAAGGTGCCGTAGACCAGGGCAAAGACCAGCCCCAGCGCGCCAAGCGCGGTGATCGCCTGCAGCGGGAAATGCGAGAAGCGGATGATGCTGGTAACCGCGAACTCGAGGTTCTTGCGAAAGGTGAATCGCGACGTGCGATTGGCGCGAATGTCCTGGGCGTACTCAACCGCCCCCTTGCGACCCGGAATCCATGCGGCGAACACGCGTAGCGACCCGACATGCGGCAAGTACGACTGTACGCCGCGCAGAACGGCTGCGTCCCACAGGCGGAAATCCGCCTGCCCCGGCGCCAGATCGAGCCCGGTCAAGGCCGACGTAGTCCGGTAGAACAGCGTCGACGGGATGCGCTTCAGCAAAGGCAAGTCGTTGGTCTGTCGGCGAATGGCATGCACCAGGATCGGCGCGGTCGCCCGCCAGGCCTCCAGCAACTGGGCGACCACCGGCATGGGATGCTCAAGGTCGACATCCATGGTCACAATCGCATCAGGCCATTCGCCGGCGTGGCAGAGCCCGGCAATCAGCGCCGCCTGATGACCGGCGTTGGCCGCCAGCGAGACAAACCCGAGCCAGCCAGGACAACGATCGGCCGCGTCTCGCAGGACGCTGGCCGTGCCGTCCACGGAGCCATCGTCCACTACCAGCAGCCGCAGTTCGGTACTGGGTTGGAGCGACACCCGGAGGGCATCAGCTGCGCGAATGAACTCGGGCAGCGCCTCCTCCTCGTTGAATGCCGGCGCGACAATCAACAAGCGCGTCATTCTTTCACCAGCTTGCCAGCCGCCTCCTGCAATGCGAGCAGGGCAAAGAGCGAGAGCATCATCGTGCCTATCATCCCATCGACCAGGGGCACACCGCCGGTTGTGAGCGGACCAATCGGAATGGCCGCCACCGCCACCGCGAGACAAGCGGCCACGAACGGCAACGCAGCCGCCGATCGCCGCTGCCACCGCCAACCCACCACCACTGCCGCTCCTGCGGCCCCAGCAAAGATCATCCGCTCGAGTGCGCTCGGCAACTGCGTCGCCAAGGGTTCAGGAATCTCACCTGGTAAACCGGCGAGCCATGCGGCCGTGGCGACGATGACGCCAGTTCCAGCCGCGGCGGCTGCCATTGACCAGGCCCGGCTTGCACGCGCGGCAGGCACGCACGCACTGGCCAGGCGGAACGCCGTCACCGCCAGCAGGGCCGACAGCGGCCACGCGACACCTGGAACGGTCAGTAACAAGCCCGTGAACCAGCCACCGGCGATCGCGCCAAATCCAGCCGCCAGGCCATTGGTGCGCCAGCAGCCGCCCACCGCGGCCCAGCCACAAAGGACGACCGACAGGAGCAGCAACACCGGGGCAAACGCCTCGGAGGCGAACAAGTGACCGCCCAGTTCAGCCAAGACCCATAGATTGGCATACGTGGCCGCATAGACGAAGGCCGGGCTGAACCCCAATGCCACCAGGATTGCGCCAGCGGTCAAGATGGCACCGAGGCGCAGGTAGTGCAAGGACTTGCCGAGCCCTGCCGGGGTCAGCCCTGGCCGGACATGCAGGAGCAGCGCCTGCACGGCCACCAGGGCCCCGCCGTGCGAGAGCCGATCACCGGCAGCCGCGCAGTACGCGCCGACCGAACCCGCCTGATCGATCGCAAGGGCGCGAAGGGGCGCCAGTTGACGATCGCGGCCCAGCACTGCCGCCGACGCGACCGGTATCTCGGGGTGGCGGGCGGGCCCGAGACCGCACAGCGCCCAGCACAGCGCGACATCCACGGCCGCGGCAGCCTGACGATCGGCGGTCAGCGTCCGCTCGATGCCGCGCAAACCCGCCGGCATCGTCAGGCCGGCCAGGACTGCGAGCACGACCAGCTGTCCTAACAGTCGCGAGAGTGCGAAAGGCCTCGGCGGGGACAGGCCAAGAAACAATTGAACTTCCCGGCGGGCGGCCTCGACCAGCCACCAGGATCTCATCCGGCTCCAGACAACCGGCAGACGGTTCATGCCTATCTGAGCGCCAACCAGCGAGAGGAAGATCGCCGCAAACGCCAGGTAGCCGTGATAGTTGGGAACCCAGAGGGAATAGATGACACCAGCCTCGGCCTGCGCCAGCACGGCCGCCGTGCTCAGGAGCAGGGCCACGAAGGCGGTGGCCGAGCCGCTGCGAACCAGGTGGATCAGCGTTGCACCGGCGATGGCGAGATAGACCGCGAGCAGCCACAGGCCGCTTGGAAGCCACGAAAGCGGCGCCAGCAGGGCGCTGGCCGGTAGACCTGAAAACAGGGTCGTGGTCCGCAAGGCGGTGATCATGTCCGGTCCCACGCTGGCGAACTTGAGGCGGTAGACGTCCAGCATCTCGAGCGGCCGGCTGCGCCACAGCGACGTGTAGTAACGGAGCAATGCTGCGTCGTAGCGGGGGCCGAGGTACTCGGCCTCGGGATCCACGCTCAGTGCCTTTTCTGCGCCAACGGCGTCGAGCCACGAAATGCCGAGTTCCTGGCTCAGGGCATTAGGAGGCGCGGCCAGGGCGAGGACCAGGGGGTGTGAGATCGAGTGGTGTTGGCCATGCGCGGCGGCTTCAGGAAAATGGCGTGCGATCAGGGTGTAGTGGAACGCGCCCACCGCAACCGCGAAGCCGGCAACGAGCAGAACGGCGCGCCGGCGCCTTGAGATCCCGTGCCCGGCGAACCGGCTGCAACACGCGAGTGTTACGAATCCGGCAAACTGCGCGAGGACGATCGGCGTATAGCTCGTGCGCAAGTTGAGCATGAAGGCCGACAACAAACCGGCGACGACCGCCACCAGCACGGCACCGGTCGCGGACTCAGCCCAGCGCCGATGCCAGGCAAAGCCGTAGAGTGTCGCGCCGACCAGCGCAATCTCGAACAGGAAGGGGTATTGAGCAAAGAGGGCAGCGCGCAGCCAGACCAGGAGCCCCAGCCCGGCCAGGACGGTTCCAAGCGCAAGAAGCAGGCTGCCGCCAAGTTCGAGGATCAGCAGCACGAACCCAAGCAATGCGACGATGCGGATGGCATGGAGGACACTGCCCATTTGGGCCAGCGAAATGTCGGGGTGGATCCGCAAGATCGCCGCCTCAAGCAGCATCAGTGCGTTCTCGTTGTTGGAGGCAGGGGTCAGCTGAGCACAATAGCGAGCGACCGATCCGCTCAGCCGCTCGACCACTTGCCGCATCGGTAACGACCGCAGGCTGTCGGCGGCCACGAACTGGAACGCGACGTTACGAACCGACGCGTGGTAAGGCTGCCCGCACAGTGCCCACGACATGGCAAGGTCTAGTGAGAGGACGGCATGCGAGTCGACGTGCATCGGCTCATCGATGCGAAAGCTGCGAGGCGCGAGACCGGCGGCCACGGCCAGCGTGAGAGCGAGGTAGGCCAGAGCGCGCGAGCCGGACCTCGGCTGGCCCCAGAAGACGCAATCTCGGAGCACGTCGCCAAGGCGGCTGAACAGGGCCGACATCGTTACGTCATCGTCTCACAGAGTCGCATCGGCGCCGTCCGGAAGTCGCGTACAATACCGGCGGCGATGGCGCGACCGCGGCCCCTGCACCACCCTCGCATCGGGACGGCGCCACTGCACCGCACCGCTTATCCGGACACCACCAATGCGCAAGACCGAACTCTACTTCGACTCCATCAGCGACGAGTTCCTGTCCCGCATGAACGCGTTCGACGTCGAGTCCCGCCTGGCGTGGTTTGATCGCGAATTGTCGGCCCATGGCGCCAGGGGTGCGACGCTGGTTGACGTCGGCGCCGGCCTGGGTCAGTTCTCGCTGGTGGGCCAGCGGCACGGCGCCCGCGCCGTGCCGGTTGATATCGCGCCGCGGCTGGTGCAGCGCCTGCGTGCCAGCTTTCCCTCGGCGATGCTGGCCTCGGCGACGGCACTGCCTTTTGACACGGCCTCGATCGACCTGGTGGTGTCGTCGGAGTGCATCGAGCACACAACCGATCCGGCGCAGGCGATTCGCGAAATGATGCGAATCCTCAAGCCGGACGGCTGCCTGTTCCTGACCACGCCGAACCTGGTATGGCGGTGGTCGATCGGCGTGGCGGAGTTGCTGCGCCTGCGCCAGTTCGAGGGGCTTGAAAACTGGCTGTCGCGAGGCGCCGTGAGGCGGGCGATTATCGCCAGCGGCGGCGACATCACCGCCACCGCCGGCCTTCATCTCCTGCCCTTTCAACTGACACCGCTGCTTCCGGTGATTCGGGCCATCAACCAGCACGGCCAATGGCTGCAGCCGCTCATGATCAACCAGTGCTGGGTGGCCAGGAAACGACCGGCGCCGTGAGTCCGGCCTGTCCGCTGTGCGCCAGTCCGCGCGCAGTCCCGCAATTTTCGAAAGCGGGATTGCATTACCGCCGGTGCGAGTCGTGTGCGATGGTGTTCGCGCCGCTGATCCGAGACGCCAACCTGGCGTCGGCCATCGAGGACTACGAGCCCGCTTACCGGCTGTATCTTGACGGCGGGCCCGTCGATGACCGCAATCTCGATGACATCGTGAGCTGGATCGAGCGTCACCGCGACTTGAAGGATCCGGCGCTCCGGGTGTTGGACGTCGGAGCCGGCAGCGGCAAGCTGCTGCGACGCCTCCGCGATACGCGCGCCTGTGTGGCGACCGGATTGGAACCGGCGTCGGCGCTCTTTGATGCCTACCGCCTGGCCGAGCTGGGGGTGCTGCCGATGACCCTCCCGGAGCTGGCGCGGCAGTCGCCGGCTGCCTTTGACATCGTCACGGTGCTCGATGTGATTGAGCATGTGCCGGCCGCAGGTGAATTCGTCGAGGCCCTGGGCCGAATCACGAGACCAGGAGGGCTGGTGTTTGTCTCCACTCCCGACCTCGGCGGGCCGTTGGCCCGGCTGATGGGCCGGCGATGGCACCATTTCAATGCCTACCATCACTGTCTCTATCGGACGGCGACCCTGGCCACGGCGGCCGCGCTCGGCGGCTTCGAAGTGGTGGAGGCCGGCCACGTCTCGAAGCACATGCCGGTCAACTATCTTTGGCACTACGCGCTGAATTTCGGGCTCGGCAGCCGGACTCCGGCGGCCCCCGCGCGGGGAGGGTGGGCGCTGACGCTGAACCTTCACGACATCGTTTCGACCGTATGGAGACGCACATGAACCATCCACCCACCGGGCACCATCATGGTTAGTGTCGATGTGGCGGTCATCGGCGGCGGCGTCACCGGACTGGCCGCGGCGGCGGCGCTGGCCGAACGGGGGGCCTCGGTCTGCCTGCTGGAACGCGAGGCCAAGCCGGGCCGGGCCACCAGCACCCACAACAGCGGCGTGATCCACGCCGGCCTCTACTACCCCACCGGTTCGTTGAAGGCGCAGCTGTGCATCGAAGGCCGCGACCGGCTCTACCAGTTCTGTCCCAGGCACCGCGTGCCGCATGCACGGTGCGGGAAGCTGGTGGTCGCCTCTGACGAACACGAGGTCGAGGCGTTGGCGACGCTGCTGCAGAAGGCGCACGCCAACGGCGTGACCTCCGTCATGGACGTCGACCCGGCCTTTGTCCGCGACAAGGAGCCCAACGTGCGCGCGGTGGCCGCCCTGTGGTCGCCCGACACCGGCATCCTCGAGGCTGAGGCCCTGGTCAAGGCCCTCGAACACCTCTGCCAGGACCGCGAGGTCGCGCTGGTCGTCGGCGCGCCGCTCATCGGCGCCGAACCGCACGCCGACGGCATCGAACTGGTCACGCCGCACGAGCGATTCGTAGCGCGCACGGTGGTCAACGCCGCCGGCCTGTACGCTGACGTAGTGTCGGCGGCGCTCGGCGCCCAGGCGTTCACGATCTATCCGTGCCGAGGCGAATATGCCGAGCTGGCGCCGGCCAGGCGGGCGATGGTCAACGGACTGGTCTACCCGCCGCCCCATGCTTCCGGGGCGGGGCTGGGCGTGCACCTGGCCAAGACCACGTGGGGGACGGTGACGCTGGGCCCGACCATCCACTACCAGGAGTCGAAGGACGATTACGAAGGTGGACGACTCGCGTTGGACGCTTTCGTGGAACCGGCGCAACGATTGCTGCCGTGGGTGACGATCAAGGACCTGCAGCCCGGTGGCAGCGGCATCCGCGCCAAGCTGCACGGGCCGGACAAGAAGTTCGCAGATTTCCTGATTGAGCGCGATCCGGTGAACCCGCGGGTGATTCAGGCGGCCGGCATCGATTCGCCGGGGCTGACGTCGTGCCTGGCGGTAGCCGAGCGGGTCGCGCGAATTTGGGCGGAGGGAACCGCCTAGGCGATGAGCTGACCCGACTTGATGCGGTCGAGGTCGGCATCCACCATCATCGTGACCAACTGGCTGAAGTTCACTGACGGCTCCCAGCCCAGTTGGCGCTTGGCCTTGCCGGGATCGCCAATCAGGTGATCGACCTCCGCCGGCCGCAGGAAACGCGGATCGACGCCGACGTGCTTCTGCCAGTCGAGGCCGACGTGGGCGAAGGCGACTTCGACAAACTCCTGCACCGAGTGGGCTTCACCGGTGGCAATGACATAGTCATCCGGCTGGTCCTGCTGCAGCATCAGCCACATGGCACGAACATAGTCGCCGGAGAAACCCCAGTCGCGGCAGGCATCGCGGTTGCCCAGCATCAACTGGTCGGTGAGCCCCAGCTTGATGCGGGCGACACCGTCCGTGATCTTGCGGGTGACAAACTCGATGCCTCGTCGCGGCGACTCGTGGTTGAACAGGATGCCCGAGCACGCGAACAGGTCGTAGCTCTCGCGATAGTTCACGGTGATGTAGTGGCCAAACACCTTGGTCACGCCGTACGGGCTGCGCGGGTAAAACGGCGTCATCTCGGTCTGCGGCACTTCGCGCACCCGGCCGTACATCTCGCTCGATGAGGCCTGGTAGAACCGGATCTTCGGATTGACGCTGCGCACCGCTTCGAGTGCGCGGGTGACGCCCTGGGCGTTGAACTCGCCGGTCAGCATCGGCTGATCCCACGACGCCGGCACGAATGACATCGCGCCGAGATTGTAGAACTCGTCGGGCTGCGACTTCTCCACCGCCTTGATCAGCGACAACTGATCCAGCAGGTCGCCCTGCAGCAGCGTGACGCGTTCGAGAAGGTGCTGAATCCGCCACACGTTGGGCGCACTCAAGCGGCGGATGACACCGTAGACGTCGTAGCCCTTGTCGAGCAGCAGTTCCGCCAGGTACGATCCGTCCTGGCCGGTGATGCCGGTGATGAGCGCTTTTTTGTTCGCCAAAACCCGACAATCGTACCCCGCCAGGCCACTCGCTGTATAGTGTCCTCCGACGTGCCGAAGACCGGCCTTTGGCCCCGCGTGTGGATCACCGCACTGTACGGGGCCCTCAGCTACGCATTCTGCTCCCCGCTGTTTGCCCACCCGGCCGGACTGGGCGTGTACGACTGGGACCAGCACCTGTTCTACTACGGAGCGGTGCTGAAGAACGTGGTCGAGTACGGGCAGATGCCGTTCTGGAACCCGTGGTACTGCGGCGGCAACGTGCTGTGGCAGAACCCGCAAATCGCCCTGCTGAGCCCGGTCTACCCCCTCACCGCGCTGATGCCTCTCGCCCTGGCGATGAAGATCAACATCGTCCTGCACTATTGGGCTGGTTTCATCGGCATGCACCTGCTGCTAGGCCGCGTGGTGGGGCTGCGATCGCTGCCGATCGTGCTGTTCCTGGCCACGATGTTCACCGCCTCCGGCGCGCCGGCCATCCATTTCCTGGTCGGCCACAGCGTGTTCCTGCCGGCGTTCTACCTGCCATTCCTGCTCTACTGCTACTTCACGGCCATCGAGTCCGGTCGCCTGCGGCTGGCGATGCTCGGCGGCGGGGCGATTGCCCTGATGGTGTACAACGGCGGCACGCACATCCTGCCGATGGCGTTTGCCGCGATCGGCATGCTCTCGGTCGGCATCGCCGCCATGCGGCGGCAGTGGCGCCCGATCGTGATCGGCCTGGTGTGCTGCGTGGCCGGACTCGCCTACTCGGCGCCCAAGCTGCTGCCGGTGGTGTCGTTCGTCGGCAGCGAACAATTCTGGGACACCCGGCCCGAGATTGAGCGCCCCGATCGTTCGTCGCTCGAGATGGCGGTTCGCATCTATCTCGACCCGTACCATATGAGCCGCCCCAAGTTTCCGGTGCAGCGCCACGGGTGGCACGAATACGGCAACTACATCGGCGAGTTCGCCGGCCTGCTGATTGTGGTGAGCCTGCCGTGGATTGGCTTCGCCCGGCGGTCTCATCGTTACTGGCTCGGCCTGCCGCTCGCCCTCGCGAGCGCCGGTTTCTTCCTGCTGTCGCTCGGCGAATTTGCGGCGTGGGCGCCGGCGTCGCTGGTCACGCATGTGCCGCTGTTCTCGAGTTTTCGAATCCCGAGCCGCTACACCATTCCCTTCGTGCTGTGCGCGTCGTTGGCGGTCGCCTGGGCCGTGCGGGCGCTCGACGCCGATGCCCTGGCAGGCCGCGCCCGCGCGTTTGTCTCGGTACTCTGCATCGTCGCCGCCATTCACCTGATCGCCACCAATCGACTGCTGCTGCAGAATGTGTTCTCCCAGCCGCCCGCGACGCGGTCATTCCAGTGGATGCAGGGCCCGAAGCAAATCGAGACCGACTCGGTCACCAACGCCTACATCGCCGGATCACCGATGTTGACCGCCCTGCTGAACGACCAGTCCTTCTTCAATTGCTACGAATCGCTGCAGTTGAAACGTACGGCTGACGCCGAGCACCCGCTGATCTTCAGCGATAACAAGGCCAGCCTGGTCGACTCGTCGTTCACGCCCAATCGGATCGACTTCACGGTCGTCGGCGGCAGCGAACCGTCGCGCCTGTCGCTCAACCAGAACTACGCCACCGGGTGGCGCAGTTCGGCCGGAGCCTTCACGTATGAACCCGGCGCGGCCATGCCCGGCGTGACGCTGGCGGCCGGGCAGACCGGCAAGTTCTCGTTCTCGTTCGTGCCCGACTGGTTGTGGACCGGAGTCGGCGTACTCGCCGCAGCTCTCATGCTGTCGGTGTGGGGCTGGCGTCGCCAGTTGCAGCCGTTCTGAGGCCCAGGCCGATCACCCGCGCCAACGCGATCCCGACAAAGGGCAGCAGCATCAGGTAGCCGGGCAGGTAGAGCCGGGTGTGATGCGGGAAGATGGCAATGATCGCGGCGAACATCGTCGCCGCAATCGCCATGGGGACGGCACGGGCCGCAATGGGAAGCGCCGCGGCCCGGCGCGGGCTTCGTAACGCGACCAGGAACCCGGCCGCCGCCGTCAGCCACCACACCATCAGGACCATCGACCAGCCGGCACCGGGAACGAAGGGGTCGAAGTACCCGAATGCGTACTGGCATTTTCGCCAGAGGTTGGCGAGAAACTCCCGTGGTGCGTGGCGAGCAAACTCGATCACCGGCCGGCTGCGTTCGCTCCCGGCCAGCCATCGATCAAGGGCGTGCTCGCCGGCCGGGTGTTGGGGCACCGCGCGCGGAGGCTCGTTGCCCAGGTAGAGGTTGACACCGAAACTGGTGGTGATTGGCACGACCGTTCCCGAGACGATGAAATTGCGGACGGTCGCCAGGCTGACGACGGCCGCCATGACGGCAAGCATCAAGAGCAGGCCGCGCCGCCGCGCCGGTGGCAGGGCGAACCACATCAGTACCATGACTGGCGGTACGGCCAGCAGCAGAGTCGATCGGCCCAGCACCGCCAGTCCGCCGGCCAGGCCGGCGACGACCGCCATGCGCCATCCAGCGCCGGCATCGAGACTGCGCAGCAACACGCACGCCCATGCCACCACCAACGGCACGAACACGGTTTCGGTCCACAGTTCAGCAGCCCAGCGATCGACCCAGAGGAAGAACAAGCCCGTGCCGATCAAGGCAGTCAGCACGCCCGCCCGCGGACCGTCGAGGCGATGGGCCATCCAGCTCAGTCCCAGAATGGCCAGGCCCATGGCCAGGCGCTGCAGGAGGAATGCGCCAAACAATCCCTCGCCAAACAACAGGTGGGTGGCGGCCAGGATATAGGCATAGAGCGGTTGGTAGTAATAGGCCTCGACCTGGCCGGCGACACCCCCCATCA
Organism: Acidobacteriota bacterium; assembly: GCA_021730945.1. Classification (GTDB taxonomy): domain Bacteria; phylum Acidobacteriota; class Vicinamibacteria; order Vicinamibacterales; family UBA2999; genus 12-FULL-67-14b. The sequence goes on from JAKFYH010000023.1 coordinate 22,124, forward strand.
ACATCAGCGGACCGTTGAAGACGATGTCGCGGGCGTAGGTTTGATAGGTAAGCGGGTCGTCGCCGCCGGCTTGCAGGATCAGCCGGCCCGCGACCGGCCACGCGAACCGGGCCGCTTCGGCGATCGCGGCAGCGATCGCCAGGGCGAACATCGCGTGCCGCTGTTCATCGCCGCGCCTGCACCATGCCTGTCGTACGGCTGCCGACAGGGCGGTGAGGGTGGCCCAGCCCAGTATGGCGACGAGAACCAGGTCGATCGCCATGCTGGCGGCGCGGACCACGCCGTCCAGCTGCATCGCCCTTCGCGAAACCGGCGAGCGATAAACCGGCGCCGAGCCCAACGGCCGCTCGCTGCCTGACGCATCGATACTGCCTGCTTCAAAATCGCGCGCCATCTGGTCGCGCCCGGCGGCGCGCACAACCAGGTGCCGCCATCCCTTGGCATAGAGCGCGGTGGCCGTCGCGGTCTGCTCACCAGGCGCCAGTGTGACGAGCCGAGCGCCATCCAGCTCAAGACTGCCGTCAAGCGCGGTCGCTTTCAGGTAGAACGTGCGGGCACGCTCGCCCTCCTCGACCCAGACGTAGCCGTCCCACACCACCGAGAACGGCAGCCGTGCCCGGTGCGGTTCGCCGCCCTGATAGAAATTGAAGCGGCCGACGTCGTTAAAGAAATACAGCGGCAGGTCCGGCGCCCCGGGGCGTCCGAAGGCGAGCCGGCGATCGACGCGGGTGGCGTCGGTCTCGTGATGCTCAAGGCTGCGCTCGATTGGAGCCGTGAACTCGCTATTGGCGAAGTACGAGGCTGAGAATCCCTGCGGCACCAGGAGCCAGGAGCTGGCGACCTTGAGGACCAGGCACGCCGCCACCGGCCACGCCGTCCCGAGCCGTCGTGACCAGCCCCACGTCCACCAGATCGCAGCCACCACGACGGCCTCGGCCGGACCGAGCGGCACGCCATCGAGCAGGCCCCATCCCGCGATCGGAATCAGCGAGTACGCCGTCCACAGGAGCGGCCCCCACCACGTCGTGCGCGTCACCGTTCGGTTAGTATAGTGACAGTGTTCGGTCACCTGTTGGACTCGCCCCGAACCACCCGCCTTGCCTGCGTTATCTCACTCGCCTTCGGGTTGTTCTTCACGTTCGTGTGGGCGCCGCACCCCTGGAGTTGGGAAGGCATCGACCAGTATCACGAGCTCGCGCGGGCGCTGGCGCGGGGGGAAGGATTTGGCACGACCGACGTGCCGTGGGGCTACGCCTACTATGTGGCGTTGTTCTACTCACTGTTCGGCGTCCACCCGGTGCCGCCGATTCTTGGGCAGGTGCTCGCCAACGCGGCCATGCCGCTGCTGCTGTTCGCGCTCGTCCGGCCCCTCGCCGGCCAGCGCACCGCCGCGCTCTCGGCGCTGATTGTCGGAATTTTTTCCTTCAACACGGTCTACGCATCCACGCAGGTCTCCGACGCGATCTGCTCGGTGTTGTTCATGGCCGCGGTCCTGTGCTTTGCGCGAGGCCATGCCGCGGGCCGGCAGTGGTACTTCGCCGGCAGCGGGCTGCTCGCCGGCCTGGTGCCGCAGTTCCGACCCAACCTGCTGCTCCTGCCGGCGATGGTGGCCGTTCTATACGTCACCTGGACCTGGTTGGCGGCCTCGCGGCAGCAGCTGGGCCGCGCCGCCGTGGCCATGAGCCTCTTGCTTGGCATCAGCGTCCTGGCGCTGGTGCCATGGGTGGTCCACAACTATCGATTAACGGGCGTGTTCCTGCCCACCAGCTCCCACGGTGGAATCCAGTTGTGGTACGGCACGCTCCAGGTGGGGCCATATCTCGAGAACTACAGCGCCAATCCGCGTACCGTCTTCGCGACGCCGGTGTTCGACTATTCAAGCCTGTCCGGCCAATCGATCGTCGTTTCAGCAGTCGTTGCGGACTGCGCGAGCGCCGGCCCCGCCCCCACCCTCGTGTACTGGACCGATCGCAACACCACCCCGGCCACGATTACACCGTCGGCGATCAACGGCCGCGCGCTCGAGTTTGCGATCCCGGGGCAGCCCGATCCGACGGCGGTGTACTGGCGGATCAATGCGGCCGGCGCATCGGCCGCCGAATCGCTGTACTACATCGCGTCCGACCATACCGGCGATCTCGATCGTCACGATGACTGGCTTGACGTCTTCGACGTGATTCGCCTGGCACGGCACCTGGCCTGGGCTGAGCCGGTTCCAGCCGGGCCGCTTGCCGACTTCGACGGCAACGGCCGCGTTGAGCGCGCCGACCTGGCCGCGGCGGTGTTTCGGCTGTTGGGCTACCAGGTTCCGGGTGTGCCGCCGTTGGGCGGCTTGGTGGCCGAGCCGGCCGTCGCAACGTTGCAGTTTTCGGACGGCTCGTACCTGCGGATACCCAACACGTTTACCGGCCGCGTCACCGACCTTGATGTGCGGGGCGGGCTGGCAGGCCGGTTGCTCTCGGCGAAGATCCGCACGTCGGCATCGCCGGCCAGCTCCCCCAGTTGCGGAGTCGTGGATGCCGCCGGTGTCAACGACGTGTTCTACCGCCGGGAGCTCCAGCAACTGGCCCGCTTTGGCGCGCTCGCACTCGACAACATCGGCCGCGACCCGCTGGCGTTTGCCGCCGCATCGGCCTACCGCGCAGTTCGACTGTTCGTGGTGCGTCCCTCAGGCGACCTGGCCACGACCTACCAGTTCGCGTCTGGACGGCTGGCCTACACCTCCGGCCTCGTACTGTCGTTGTTGTATTTCGGATTGTTCCTGGCGGGCGTGGTGGCGGCGTGGCGCCAGCGCTCGGCGCTACTGCCCTTGCTGGTGCCGATTGTCTACGTGCCAGCCACTATTTGCTTTGTGCTGACGAACCAGCGCTACACCGTGACGGTACAGCCGCTGATGTTTGCGTTCGTGGCGCTGGCCCTGGTGAGGGTCCTGGGGTGGGATCGAGACGGGGCCGCGGCGGTGAAGGCCAAGGCCGCCTAGCGGTTGCGCTCGCCAGCCTGACGGCGTTGCGCCACGGTATCCACCAGGCGAAACGATCCACGCACGGCCGAGGCCAGCGCGGCCACCAGGACAAAATAGATGACAAAGACGGCGCGTGAGTAACTGGTGTAGTGATACAGGTAGACGATCACCAGCTGCGCCGCTGCCGTCCCCAGCAGCGCGCCCTTGAGAAGGGTGACACTGTCGCGCACCCCAAACAGGTGCCAGGTGCCGCGGTACACCCCGACGACGAAAAACGCTATCAACTGGGCGGCCAGGATGACCGGCAGCGATTCATAGAATGTCTCGACGTTGGCCAGGTAGTCGCCATCGGTGAATCGCAGCCGATAGGCACCGTAGTAGGCCGCGCCAATCACGCAGAAGTCGATCACGACCTCCAGGACACGCCGCTTGTACATGAAGTCGGCAATCAGCGGGGTGATGGCCTCGCGCGGCGGCGCCGCCTGGTCGTCGTAGACCCGGATTCGAGCCAGATACACGGCGAACGCGCTCATGGCCGCCAGAAACACCGCCGCCGGCACGAACGACAGGCCCTCGGTGGCATTGCGCAGAGTGAGGCCAATCACGCCGCCGACCGCTGCCAGAAACCACAGCACGAACACCGCGGCCCGCTCCGACAGGCCCATGGCCACCAGGCGATGCGAGGAATGATCGCGGCCCCCGACCGCTGGTGAGCGTCCGGACAGCAGACGCGCCGTGGTCACCAGCGTGGTGTCGAAGATCGGAATCAACAAGAGGAACACCGGCCCGGCGATTACCGACAGCACATCGGTTCGACTGGCGCGAATGCCTTCGGGACTGAGGGTCAACGACGCAACCGTAAACCCGAGAAACAGGCTGCCGCTGTCGCCCATGAAGATCGACGCCGGAGGAAAATTGAACAGCAGGAAACCACTGGTCGCCCCCAGCAACAACGCCAGCAACATCACTTGATTGCCGGCCTCGTCGCGGGTGGCGCCAGTCAGGAGCCCCGCGATCAGCATCGCCGTGACCACGATCGTGACACCGGCCAGCAGGCCATCCATGTTGTCGAGCAGGTTGAAGGCGTTGGTCAGGCCCACCACCCAGACGATGGTCAGGAGGCTGTTAAGCAAGCGAGACTCGACCCAGCTCAGGCTGTAGCCGAAGTACACCAGCAGCGCCGCCAGCGTGATCTGGGCGATCAGCTTGGTCGACGGCTTCAGCGTCAGCAGGTCGTCGACCAACCCGACCACGAATATCAGCAACGCCGCCGCCACCGGCACCACCATCGACATGGCCACACCCGTGACGAGGGCCCCGGCCAATGTCGCCACCGCGATGCCCACCCCGCCCAACAGCGGCACGGTCTGCCGATGCCAGCGATCGTTGCGGGGATGCGCCACTACGCCGATGCGCAGCGCCAGCACTCGACAGATCGGCAATAACGCAAGGGCCAGCGCGAGACCCACGAGCAGCGGTGGCACCACTGGTCTGAGCGCCTCGGGAATCATCTCAGACATGGTAATCGGTCTGGCGTCCCGCCGGTGCCGCGCGCTCAGGGATCGCCCGCAACACGACCAGCGGAACCAGCACCGGCACCCAGAGCCGCCACTCCCATGGCTCGGCAAAGACGTGGACGAACCCGAGATACGGCAGCGACAGGGCGGCGAACCACATCCGTTCGCGCAGGTTGCGTCCACCGGCCAGCAACAACACCAGCGACGCCGCCAGCATGGCCGACCCGGTCAGCGAGAACCAGTTCAAGTTCGACCACCACTGCCAGGCATAGAAGACACTGCTCGCACCCGACCAGCCAACGACGGCGCGGACGCCGACGTAGACCACGACCACCGCACTTGAACTGGCGACCAACGTCGCTCGGGCCGCCCGGTCGCCGGCGAGGATGGCGCGGTGATGCACGGCGAGGTAGAAGACGGGAATGAAATACGCCGTCTCGCGAGTCAACGTCGCCAGGCCGGTGACAACTACCAGGGGCAGAAGCGCAGTGCCGGCCGCGGCCGAGAGCGTGATCAGCACCGCGGCCATCTGGAAGGCGAAGAACACCCCGTCGTACGGGGTGACTACGAAAGCTGCAATGGCCACCGCCAGGGCGACGCCGGCAACGACCAGCTCAGGCGCCCCCTCGTCTGGCGGCGAACTGCGGCGAAGGGCGACCAGCAACAAACTACAGCCAATGCACGTCGCCAGCGTGTGCACGACGACGTAGGCCCAGTAGGTGGCGGCGTTTCCGAGCGGATCCAGCAGGAGCAACGCCCGCGGCACCGGCCAACCGACGGCCAGGGGCTCGAACACAGCCGACAGCCACTGCACCAGGTAACGTCCGACGATGCGGTACTGGAACACGCTGCGCTGATATTGCCCGGCCAGGCCGGAAGTGGAAAACACGTCGGTCGTGTAGTTGGTGAAGAACCCGAAGAAGGCGATCAGCGAAAAGCCCGCCGGCAGGATCCAGGCGGCACAGATAAACCGCAGGGCCCGCATCACTGCGTCGCGCCGTTCCATGAGGGCAGCAGTTGCAGCCACCGCTCGAAGGTCAGCAATGTCCAGAGTCGATGGCCGTGATTGGCCCGTCCGGCGGCGTGGTGATCGAGCAGCTGTGCCACGTAGGGTTGCGACACGTAGGTGCGCAGGTGCGCCGATGGCGACAGCAGCAGATCGTGGGCGTAGCTACGCAGTTCGCCACGAAACCAGGCGTCGATCGGCACGCCGAAGCCGCGCTTCGGGCTTCGCTGCACCTCGGCCGGCACCAGGTCGGCAAAGGCCTCGCGCAACACCGCCTTGGTCGTGCGCCCGTGCAACTTGTCCCGGTCCGGCAACGCGGCGACGTATTCCATCAAGGCGAGGTCGAGAAACGGCGAACGCGCCTCGAGCGAGTTGGCCATCGACATCCGGTCGGCCTTCACGAGCAGGTCGTCATGCAGATAACTGTGGAAGTTCGCCGCCAGCAGCCGGCTCAGGGCCGATGCACCCTCCACGCCTGCCAGCGCACGCAGATGGCGGCCGCGGTCGATCGGGCCGACCCCCTGCAGGAAAGCCGGCTGGAGCAACTTCTCGAGGTCGTCATAGAAGACCCCGGCCCAGGCAGTGAGGCGATCCTCGAGTGGCAGCCGCATGAAGCGAGTGAAGCGCCGCGCGCGTGACAGCAGGTGGCGCTCGTTGCGCGGCTTGGGCAACACGTCGAGGACGCCGCCCAGAACGCCGAGCCAGGCCGGCGTCGACTCGGCGGCCAACGCGGCGCCAAATCGCAGGTAGCCGGCAAACAGTTCATCGCCGCCATCGCCGGTGAGCGCGACGGTCACGTGCTCACGCGTCAACTTGGCAACCAGGTAGGTCGGCAGGGCCGATGAGTCGGCAAATGGTCCATCGTGGTGGTAGATGAGGGTGTCGAGCAGGTCGATCGCCGATGGCCGCACGCGGAACTCGGTGTGCATCGTCCCAAACTGTTTGGCGGTGGCGGCCGCCTGTGCCGACTCGTCAAAGGCCGGGTCATCGTCAAAGCCGATGCTGAAGGTGCGCACCGGAGCGGTCGAGAGCTGGCTCATGATTCCGACCACGATGGTCGAGTCGAGTCCGCCGCTCAGGTAGGCGCCAAGCGGCACGTCGCTGACCAGGCGGCGGCGCACGGCGGCGGTGACCAGTTCCCGCACGCGGCCGACGTGAGCGGCGTGATCGCCGGCGGGCGGCGGCGCCGCCGCTGGGGGATACGCCAACTGCCAGTAACGGCGATCCTGCCTGCGGCCACCGCGATCAAACACCGCGATGGTCCCGGGCGCCAGGTGCGACACTCCACGATAGAAGGTCTGCGGATGTGGCGCATAGCCGTAGAGGAAGTACGAGGGCACGGCCTGCTCGTCGACTTCGAGCGCGAGGCCCGGATGCGCCGCCAGGGCCTTGACCTCTGATGCGAACACGACCCGCTCGTGGGTCTGCCACACAAACAGCGGCTTCTTCCCCGCCCGATCCCTGGCCAGCACGAGGCGTCCTTCGCGGTGATCCCAGATGGCCAGCGCGAACATGCCGTCGAGCTTGTCGATGGCCCGCTCGCCCAGTTCCTCGTAGAGGTGCACGATCACCTCCGAGTCGGCGTGCGAGCGGAAGACGTGCCCGCGCGCGACCAGGCCGCGTCGCAATTCCTGATAGTTGTAAATCTCGCCGTTGAATACCAGTTGAACGGCCTGGTCTTCGTTGCCGATCGGCTGGTTGGCGCCGGCGCTCAGGTCGATGATGCTGAGCCGCCGAAAGCCGAGTCCGGCGCTGGCATCGGGCGACAAATACGTCGCGCCATGGTCCGGCCCGCGGTGGCGGATCGCACTCGACATGGCCGCAAGCGTGCGCTCGGTCACCGGCCGATGGCCCGTGAAGCTCAGTTCACCACAAATGCCGCACATCGCTAAACGACCGGGATCCGGGAGCCGGAATCCGGGATTCGGACCTGACTCACAACCAACCGCGCCACCAGTAGACGGCGATGGCGGCATACTCCTGCAGGATGCCGCGGACCTGCTCAACGCTGGCGCCGATCGTGTGGTCGTAGAACTGGGCCTGCGGCGGCGGCACCGGGATCACCGCCACATCTGGCGCGAGGTTCTGCCAGACCAGGTCAGCGCGACGCATGTGGTACGGCGAACTGACCAGCAGGATCGTCCGCCAGTTCCGCGCCCTGAGAATCTCGGTGGTGTAGGTGACGTTCTCACGGGTGTTGGTCGCGCGCAGCTCCAGCACGATGCGGTCAGCCGGTACGCCCTGGTCAATAGCCAGCGCGCGCATGACTTCGGCTTCCTTGAAGCTGTAGACGTAGCCGGACGACAGGATCAGCGCCGGCGCGAACCCGCTGCGGTAGAGATCCACGGCCTGCTTGAGACGCTCCTGGGCGCCGCCACCGGCGCGTCCCGACTCCCCGACGCCGCCGGCAAAGACCACGACAGCATCGGCCTGCTGCGGCGGTGCCGACAGGCGGAGCGGCTCGGCCGCCCACCAGACGAGGTTGGTCTGGAACACCAGCAGGTAGGCCGCTGCCACGCCCAGCACGATGCGGGCGGTGTGGCCACGGGCGCGGCGATAGACGCGACGCAGGGCCGCGTCCCAGCGCTGCTCGCCGGCCGAACGGCGCGCCAGCGCCTGGTCGATCAGCACGCCCATGGCATCGATGCGGCTGCGCCAGCTGTTGCTTTGCGCCACTTCCCGGCGCCGCGCCACGACCGTGGGCTGGGTCTCGGTCAGCGCGGTGCGAATGGCCTGGGCGAACGCCTGCGCAGTGGCGGCGACGTGCACCACTTCGCCGTGATCGCGATTGAACCGCCGAATCTCGGCCAGGTCAGTGGCCACCACCGGCGTGCCCATGGCCAGGTACTCGTTCAGCTTGGTGGGATAGACGTTGGCCGTGTACTCGGCGATCTTGTACGGCACCAGGCCGACGCCAAACGCCTTCACGTAGGCGGGCACCTGGGCGTGGTCACGCTGGCCGAGTAACTTGATGTTCGGCCGCGACTGCAGGACGGATACGTCAACCTGCGCGGGCCCGACCATGGCAAAGGTGACGTCGGGCATCAGGCCGGCCACGGCGGAAAGCAGCTCTTGATCGACCCACTGGTGCAGGCCGCCGACATATCCGACCACTGGTCCCGCCAACGCCGCGATGTCGGCCGGCGGCGGGGCGGCGCTGTCGCGGGTCTGCTCGAACCGGGCCAGGCTGACGCCAAACGGAAACAGGTGCACCTGGCCCGCCGACTGCGCGGCGCGGACCCGCAACTTCTCGGAGGTCACAAACACCAGGTCCGCTTCACGGAACAGGGCCTGCTCGCTGGCGACGATCTTGCGCGCGCCGGCGGAACTCGACGCCAGGTCGTCGATGCAGTAGTAGATCGTCAACAGCTTGTCGGTGCCGCGGATCAGGTCGCGCGCCAGCGGGGTTGGCAGAAAGGTCCACACGATCGGCCGATGGAACCCGGTCACCCGCATCCAGCGCTGCATCGCGCGCTGCATGAAGAACGCGTTAATCCATCGCGCGATTCGTGAGTATGGAAACGGCAAAAGCAGCGGCGAATAGACGAACAGGTTCTCTCGTTCCTCGCGGAACCCCTTGGTCGCACGCCACCAGCTAAGCAGGCGCTTGCGGATGCGCGGGAAGTCGCCCACCGAAGGAGCGCGGACGCCCGTGTTCTCCACAAACAGCACGCGGTGCCCCTCGGCCGCGTAGGTCGACATGATCTCCTGGTGACCCTGCCAGATAAAGTCCCAGTCGATCGACGAGATGCAGAGAATGTCGTGACGGGTCATGGATGCGGGCGCCACTATTCTAGCGGAGCGAGTCGTAGGCTTCGGTCCAGCGCTGGCGCGCCGCCTCGAGGCCGTAGCGGCTGACCACGGTCTCGCGGGCGTGGGCGCCGAGACGCGATGCTTCGGCCGGCTGGCGGAGCACGCGCAGAATGGCTTCGGCCAGGGCCTCGGGATCACGCGGCTCGACCAGGATGCCGGTCACGCCGTCATCGACAATCTCGTCGGTCACCTGCTCGATGCGTGAGGCGACCACCGGCAAGCCCGACGCCATCGCCTCGACCAGCACCATGCCGAAGGCCTCGCGCGAGGATGGCATGACAAAGATGTCGGCCGCGTGGTACGCCGACTCGACGTTGGCCATCGGTCCGGTGAACCGCACGCGATCGCCGACGCCCAGGTCGGCGGCCCTCGCCGTGATCGCCGCGGCCAGCGCCTTGTCCACCTCGTGATACTCGGAGTCGGTTTCGCCCACGAAGATCAATCCGGTCGGCGGCGCGCCGAGCTCAGCAAGTCGCAGCCACGCGTCAAACAGCACATCGGGACACTTTTCACGCGAGAAGAACCCGACGAACAGGATCCAGTAGAGGTCGTCCGACAGCGGCGCCAGAGCCTGGCGGGCCACCTGCCGTTGCTGTCGCGTCGGCGGGTGAAAGCGAGCAACATCAAGGCCATTGGGCGCGAGCTTGACCTTTGTTGGCGGCAGGCCGGCGGCCAGGTAGTTGTGAGCGATCCGCGAGCTGATGGCCAGGTACAGGTCGGCCTGCCGATAGGCCCAATAGGTCAGCCAGCCCAGTTGCCGCGCCGCGACGGCTTCGTCGGAACCGGCGGTGTGAATGGTCAGCATGATGCGCTTGCCAAACAACCTGGCGAGCACCACCATCAGGATCGACTTCTGCGAGAAGCCATGCAGGTGCACGAGTTCGAAGGTGTGGCGCTCGGCGAGAAAAAACCGCACCGTCCGTAGCGCCGCCATCAGCTTCGAGAGGCGGCTCGCGACGTTGACCCGCACCCGCATTACCGGCGTGCCCTCGACCTCGGAGACACGAGGCAGCCGGCGATCGGTGCAGGTGGTGAAGACGCGAAAGCGAAAGCGGTCGCCGAGCGCGTGGATCATGGTCCGGCACTGCAGGCCGCCGCCGCTCAGTTCGGGCCAGTAGGCGCCGGTGACCATCAGCACACCGCGGTCGCTCGCGGCACTCTTCAATACGGCTCCTTCGGGTGTTGCCCGCGCCGGCCGGCGGCCGGGACGGACCTAGAGGTTGGGCAGCGGCGATCGCCGATCGCCGAAGTTGTACTGCCCCTTGAAGTTCACGCGGTAGTCGCCGAACCCGGGTTCCTCCCCGGTCTCCCACTCCTTGTGGGTCAGGCCCATCTTCGTCATCAGCGTGATCAGCAACTCGTTATAAGGCCGGCCAAGGTCAGGACCGTTGAGGTCCTCGCGGCCATCCTCCCACATGATCACCTTTTGTTGCGGCTTCTGGTAGTTGATGAACCGATTGGTCTTGATCCGCCCGCCCGCCCCGCCGATCAGCATGACCTGCATGTCGTTGCTGTAATGCGGATTGCCAACCTTGATGTTGTAGACGCCTGACTCATTGCCCCAAAACACCAGGCTGTTGTCCAGGTAAGTGGCGCCCGTCTCGGGGTCTTCAACCACGTCGAGCTGGGTGAGGAACTCCGCCACCAGGGCCGAGTACCACTGGTTGATCTTCACGAGTGGCTCGATATTCAGGTCGTGCGTCAGGTTATGGTGGTTGGTGGCGCTGACCCCTGTGAGCCACGAGAACGAACGCTGCTCCTGGCTGTGGGCCAACTGCAATCCGTAGACCCGGCACAGGTCGGACTTGATCGACGACACGATCAGCGTGGCGTAATTGCGGAGAATCTCGCCCGCGCTCGGTTCATCCCGATCGCGAATTGGCACCAGCGCCGGGCGGCTGGTGCCGCGTGGCAGTGGCCGCAGCGACTGTTTCTCCACCTGGCGGAGGAAGCTGACGTGGGCATCGAGGCGCTGGCGGTCATCGGTCGACAGCCGCGGGTCAGCCAGCAGGCTGCGCATCTCCCCGGCCACCGAGTCGATCACGGAGGTGCGGGTGTCCTGGTTGATGGGCGTGGGAAACATCCGCTGAAGGACCACCGACGGGTCGGTGTAGGGAACCACCGGAGAAACCAGGGTGCCGTTGCGCGCGACCGACAGCGGCAGGTACTTCATCTCGCTCTGGCCGTCGGCGACGACGTTCAGGGACCGCAGCCAGGGTTCGCGTGAGTACACGGCCGGCGACATCGCCATCATCTGGTCGATGGTCGGCCGTAACGGGCGCGCCTCGCCGTAGCCACTCATCATCTTGGTGGCGATGTGCGTGTTCTCGTTCAGGACCGCGGCATCAAGGCCGCGAATCAGCACCATCTTCTTGCGGAACCGATCGAACTCCGGTCCGATCACCAGGGACAGCGGACCCCGGATATCGGTCAGAGCGGCTTCCCTGATATTGGGCCCGGTCTGGACGAAGTTGACGGGCTGGGTCGGATACCAATTCGCGTCGTGCTGGCCGTTGGCGCTGAAGATGGCGATGAATCGCCGCGGGAACCGCACGGTTTGCGCGGCGCCGCGGGCCGCCAGCGATGGCAGGAACGGCAGCGCCAACGCGGCGCCACCGGCCCCTTTGAGAAAACGGCGGCGGCTAAGGTCGAGTCGTGACATCGGTCTGTGGTTCCTTCGTCGCGTGACGCCTGACGACTCCCTTGAGCACGCTGCGGACACTACCACCCGGACCCATCAGATCGCCGGCAAGAACCGGCAGGGCCGCCAGGTCGTCGGCGCCGAGGGGACGGCCGGAGACGAATGTGGTGAGCTGTTTGACAAAGCAAGTGTTGGCCTTCCGGCTTGTCCCCAGCAACGCGCTGAGCGCCGCCGGGCCGTCAATCTCGGGCTCGGAGCGGCTCTCGGCGAAGGGTACGACGGCGGCATCGATGGCCAACTCGGTGAAGGCCTCCGGCGAGGAGTTGGGAATCAAATGGCGCTCAACCGTTCGGAAGCGGCCAATGCCATCGTACGGCTCGAACGAGAATCCCAGCGGGTTGATCATGCGGTGGCAGCCCTGGCAGATTGGCGGCGAAGTCCGCGCCTCCCAGCGCTGCCGGGTAGTCATCCGGTGGTCCGGGGCCGGCGGTACCAACGAACCCGGCGGCAGAGCGGCAGGGTCGGGCGGACTCAACGGATCGCACAGGATCTGGCGCCGCACCATGGCCCCGCGCTTGACCACCGAGGCCTCATCGGTGCCACGCGCCAAGAGCGCTACACGGGTCAGGATACCGGCACGGTTGCCCGGCGCCAGTTCGACGCCGCGCGCCGGCGTCGCTGGAAGCCCATAGATTTGGCGAATCGACGCCGACTCGGTGAGCACCTTTCGAGACGTCATCAAGTCGCGGAAACTGCCGCCATCGGTCCACACAATCGCGTCGATGAAGCGTTCGAGCTCGACCACGGCGTTGTCATGCAGGTGCGCGCGGTCGATAGTCCCCAGGAACGGCCACGAATAGCCCTCAACGGGAATGTCCTCGTAGTGCAGCCATTGCCGGAAGAACATCCGCAACCACTGCCGGGACTTGACGTTGCCCAGCATCCGCCCGAGCTGCGTGTCGAGCTTGGCGTCGTCCAGCAGGTCCCCCGCGCCGGCGGCGGCCAGCAGCGCGGCATCGGGCATGGTGCCCCACAAGCCGTAGGACAGGCGCGACGCGCGCGCGTAGCTCTCGTCGACCCGGGCCTGATCGCAGTCGTCACCGGTGCGGGTCGGGCCGGCACCGTGCTTGAAGATGAAGGACGGTGAGATCAGGACGCGGGTAATCAGCGCGCTCAGCGCCCGAGCCGGCGACTGGGCGTGCTGGGCCGAATAGAAGCCCAGTAAGTCTTCGCGTTCGCGCGGTTCGAGCGGGCGGCGAAAGGCGCGGGTAGCGAAGGTGTCGAGAAACGACTCCAGGCACGCCGCAGTGAGGTTCGCGCGATCGGTAGCGCATGGAAGAATCTTCCGGCGAATCCAGGGCATAACGCTGATCTGGACGCCCAGTTCGTTGGCAACACCCAGGTAGCCGCTGACATGGTCTGCCGAGAGCGACCAGTTGATGTTGGTAAACCCACCCTGACGGTCATCGTCTGGAATGCCGGCGATCAGGCCCGCCAGCGCGGGCAGGCCGTTGGCAATCTCGGCGCTGATCAGATCGCGAACCGTACGCTCGTATTCCACTTTCGACAGCCGGCTCAACGGTTCACGGGCAGGCGGCCGGCCATCGGCGCAATCCACGGGACCGGTGGCGCCGGCCATCAACGCGGTCCTCGCGGACGTGGCCGGGACCACTCCGCCACCGGCCAGAACCGCCACGACCACAAGCAGAAGGAGTCGCATAGCTGACGAGCTTTCAGCCATCTTCACGCTCAATCATACCCTCGCCGGCAGGACCGGGGCGACCTGGCGCCGGCTCACGGTGCCTCCCGGACTTCATCAAGCAACGCGGCGAACACGCGCGCGGTCTCGCGCACCTGGTAGCGGCGCGACACGGCCACATGCTGCGCGGAGGGCTGGGGCCGCCGGCCGGCGTCGGCGACCAGCCCCCTGATGACCTTCACCAGTCCTGCCTGGTCGTGGGGAGCGACGATTGAGTAGTCGAGTTCGCGAAGCAAGTCGGCGGTGGGTCCGGCCAGCGGCGTTATTCCCAGGATCGGTGTGCCCAGGGGCAAATAGTCGATCAGCTTGCTGGGCAAGAACAGGCTGGGGCCGTCAGGCGAAGGCGCATCAATCACCAGCAGCAGGTCGGCGGCGCCCGCGCGCTCCTGCGCCTGCTCGGGCGAAACCCGGCCGCTGAACACCACACTGTCGCCAAGGCCCAGCAGCTGGGCGCGCTTGGCATAGACCGACATTCCCGCGCCGACAAACTGGACCTCGAGCCGGCCCGCAAGCGGAACCTGCTGATTGGCTTCCGCCATGGCGTGCAAGAAGACGTCGGGCGTCCGGAGGCCGTCGTAGAAGCGTCCGGTGTAGACCACGCGCAAGGGACCAGTCCGGCCTGCCGTGGGTCGAGGCGAACGCACCGGCGGCTCAAAGCCTTGCGGAATCACCGCCGTCTTCGACAGGTGTGCGGCCTGGTACTTCGCCATGACACGATCGCGTGTGTAGGCGTTCACGAACACCACTCTGGTGGCCTCGTCTATGACCTGCCGTTCCCAGGCTTCGGCACGGCGCCGCGCGCGTGGACCGGCACGATAGTAGGGGCTGTCAACCCACGGATCCGAGAAGTGTGCCACCCACGGCAGGCCGCGCTCGCGCTTGAGCGCAAGCGCGATCAAGTGATCCGACCACGGCTGCGCGAAACTGACGATGACATCGGCTGGCGAGGCGTCGAGGCTGGCGCGTGCCGCGCGCAGGGCACCGGGCATCCACACCCGCTTTTCATCCGGCCACTGCTTGAGCGGCGGCGCCAGCCGCCACAGCGCGCGGAAGATGAACCACTCTTCCGGCGACGGCACCGGAATGAGCGTGGCCATGCCACCCGACAACTGCTCGATCGAGGCGAGGTGGTCCTGCTGATAACGCCCCGACCGCGGCGCAAAACAGACCGTCCGCGAGCGCCAACCGTGCGCGGCCAGCGCCGAGAGGGTGCGCGTCACCTGCACCGCGCGGGGCCCGGACAGCGGCGGCATCTCCCACGAGATCGCCAGCAACGACTTGTCTGTGGCCACGGTCACCGGGTGGCGTTCACGGCGATGAACCAGCCCCACGAGGCCGGGTAGAACTGCGTGATCCAGCGCGGCAGGCGATCGCGATCGCTCAGTGCGAGGATGGGCGTCGTGCTGACCGCAGGGAATGGCGAGAACAGCGCACGCAGTTCGGGTTGGGTGTAGGCCTTGGTGCCGATGCTTTCGACGTGATTCCAAATCACGTCGGCGGGAGTGCGCCATGGCCGTCCCACGACCAGCGCGTGGCGCAGCCACAACAGCAGGGCCGTCGCTGAATGCCGCCCATACAACATGCCGATGAACGTG
This sequence comes from Acidobacteriota bacterium, assembly GCA_021730945.1. GTDB lineage: Bacteria > Acidobacteriota > Vicinamibacteria > Vicinamibacterales > UBA2999 > 12-FULL-67-14b. The sequence goes on from JAKFYH010000023.1 coordinate 37,417, forward strand.
CCGCCGGGCCGCAGCACGCGGGCGATCTCGGACACGATCTTCTCCGGATGCGCACTGTGATGAATCACTCCCCAGGAATACACCAGGTCAAAGAACCCATCGTCAAACGGCAGTGTCTCGGCATCGACCCGTTGCAACTGCGAACGCAAACCATAGAGCGCCAGCCGTTCGCGGGTGGTCGTGATGCCGGCCTCGGTCAGGTCAACGCCGTAGCAGTCGCAACCGGCGCGCGCCCATTGCAGGTGATCGGTGCCGGCACCGACGCCGACCTCGAGCATGCGCTTGCCGCGATGCCGGGTGAACTGCGCCACCGAGTGGATGAACGGCTCCACCTCGTAGCGGTAGCGCTCGACCTGCTCGAACCACTCGCGGGTGTGCGACGGTGCGTCGCCGACGATCGCCGGGGCGGTTCCGCAAGGCTCGTGCTCCCAGAACGCGCGGACGTCCTTGTTGATGCTCATACAGACTGTTGCAGCGCGGCCACGGTGCGGCGCACGTGCTCGTGCCAGCTGTGCCGCGCCATCGCTGCCTCGCGGGCCGCCGCGCCAAGACTCTCCCGCCAGGCCGGGTCTTCAACCAGCCGCACCAGCGCCGCGGCGAGCGAGCCCGCGTCCCCTGGCGGGACCAGCAGCGCCGTGCGCTGGTCTTCGAGCACGTCACCAATCTGGTCGAGCGACGAGGCGACGATACCGCGGCCCATGGCCATGTATTCAAACAGCTTGGTGGGCGAGCCAAAGAACGGCGAGCCGTCCTGGTTCGGCACGTGCGGCGAGGCATAGATGTCGCACGCGGCCAGGTAATCCGGTCCCTCTGCCTGTGGCACCAGGCCGGCAAACACGCAGGCGTCAGCGGCCCCGCCCTGCTGCACGATTCGGCGGACAGCGGGCATGGTGGCACCATCGCCGATCCACAGCACGCGCAACGTGTCGCGCAGGACCGGTCGCGCCGCCAGGATCTGCACCAGCGCCTCGGCGAGTACCTCGGCGCCGTGCCACGGGCCAAAGGTCCCGATGAATCCGATCACGGTGCGTCCGGTCAGGCCCAGGCGCTGGCGCAGGGCGGAGGCATCGATGCCAGGGTGATAGCGTTCGGGCTCAACTCCGTTGGGATTGATCAACACCCGCGACCGCTCCACGCCCAGGGCGATCACCTCGTCGGCCAGCGGCCGGCTCACCACCGAGACCAGGTGCGCGGCCTTCAAGTTGAGCAGTTCGATGCGCGTCGATAGCGGCTCGTGGACCAGCGGTCGGCCCCAATGCCTGGCCACCCACACCTCTGAGCCGTTGTACTCAGTGACGAGCGGCACCCGCCACCGTTGCGCCAACTGGACGGCGGCGTAGCCGTTGAGCGTGTAGCGCTGATAGAGGAATGCCGGGATGCGCGCGCCGGCCGCGCGATTCACGGTGCGCGTCACCGCGCGATTCATCACGAAGGCAGGCAGCTCCTGGTAGTGCCAGTACGCCTCGTCCGGCTCAATCGTATGGGTCTCGATTGACGGCGATACCGTCGGCACCGGATCGGACGTCACCACGATCGGTGGTCCGCCGAATTCGCCGAGATGATTAATGACGCCGGCGGTGTGGCCCACCGAGCCGCCGGCCTTGACACCGAAGCTGAGGTCGGCGCGCAAGTACAGGGGCGAGCCGCCGGCCTGATATGCGACACCGGCCTGGGGCGCCGGCACCGAACGTTCGAGCGCCGACACCTCGTCGTCAATCGCGGCCACGAACGCGCCGCGCGTGAACGGCTCGCTCATTGCCTGGCCCATCCACCGCATCAGCAGGCCGGCAGCCAATGGGCGCCGGCGGCCCTGGGCATCGGCGACGTAACAATCGCCGCGCGAAAGCAGCCGCGCCGCGAGCGCGGCCGGCAGCGGGCGGCCCAGCGCATCCACCCGATCGGTCAGCAACCGCACTTCCCGGTATCGACCGGCACGCGCGAACACGCGCCCGGACCGGATCCAGTCTTTCAACTCGTCGGTCGTGATGATCGTCTCACCCGCAACCGGCGCCGGCGGCGCCGCCCCGTGGCGGACGATGGTCAGGCGGGGGTTATTCACGCGGGCGCAATCGCCAGGCCGATGCCGTCGCGGCCGAAGGCGTTGCCGTTGTAGAACATGAACCAGCGGCCGTCGTGCTTGACGACGGCCGGGTAGGCTTGGGCGGCGGCGTCCCACCCGTCGGCCGACAAGGCGATGCCGGCCCGCTCGTCGAGCCGGGTCCACTCCAGGCCATCGGCGGACTCGGCGTAGCCGATGCGGTAGCCGGCGCGACCGCCGCCCACCGAATACCAGCCGCGATACCGGCCGCCGTCCGGCACCACCCACAAGCGAGCGATGTTGGTTTCGTCACCCTGCAGGTTCAGGCACACCCGGCCATCCCGTCGCCAGATCAACCCATCCTCGGACTCGGCGTACTTCACGAAGTAGTGTGACTGCAGGCCGTGGGCCTCCTGGGTCCACGACTCGCCGGAGACGTACCACATGCGCCAGCGGCCATCCTCGTTCAGCACGAACGGCGCGGTGACCAGGCACGGGTCGCAGGCGGAGCGCTGCATGATCGGAGCGGCGGTGTATTTTTCAAACGTGGTGCCGCCGTCGGTGCTGTCGGCGCAGCCAATCGACGCATAGAAAAGGGGCGGGGTGGCGCCGGTGGTCACGCCAATGGTGTAGAGCCGGATGCGATCGCCGATCCGCACCGCCGACTCGACGTAGATGCCGTCGGCGTCGTAGCAGCCGATCGGCCCCGGCACCAGGATCGGTTCCGCCGACGCGGCGAGGATCTGATTGGGCTGGTTGAGATCGAGATCGAAGTAGCCGACGTGGGAGTGATTGGCCGCGTCGCGGCTGGAAAAATAGATGCGATAGACACTGCCGGCAAGGTGCATGGGCGTGGGCACCGCCGCATGGGTTCGCATCCACGCCCGTGACGAGTCAGGACGGAAAACTAATCCCTGCTTCTCCCACGCCAAAGGTTGCCCGGCCATGGTCACTTCCGGTTCACAGCCGCACGCAGGGTCTGTTCCAGCCACTCGGTGATCGACAGACCGGCCCGGGCCGCGGCATCAACCACCTGCTGCCGCACTTCGGGCGCGACACCGTCGAGCTTGCCGTAGTAGCGCGTGCGATGCGATCCCCCGCGCCAGCCCGGGAACGGCAGGTCCATGTCGAGATACGGCTCCCCTACGCCGACGACGAAGTCGACGACGTAGAAAGCACCGTTCATGATCCAGCGGCACGCCACGTCGCGGGCTTCGACCGGCATCAGCGCCAGCGGCGGCTGGTAGCGATAGAGCGGGTTGCTGTTCACCAGGACCTTGCCGAACTCACTGTCAGCCAGCCACGGCGCCAGGCCCTCGTCGCCGAACACGACCTTGCCGCCGGGCTTGACCACCCGTGCCATCTCGGCGATGCCCTGCCTGATATCGGGAAACAGGTTGATGCCGCCGAAGTGATACGCGGCATCGAAAAAACCATCGGCGAATGGCAGCCGGGTGGCGTCCGAGACGAGCAGGTGCACCCGATCAGTACCCAGTCCCGCGTTGGCGAGCCGGGAGCGCCCGACCTGGATCATGTCGGCCGACAGATCGGTGGCATAGACGACGCCGGCCTTGGCGGCCAGGTGAATCGTGTCGCGACCGGTGCCGCATCCTGTCTCCAGGACTCTCGCTCCTGGCGCCAGCCCGAGCAGGCCGGTCAACTGCTCGCGCACGGTCGCCTCGTCGGTGGCGAAGGTCTGAAACAGCACCTCCATGCCGCGGTCGTACTCGCGCGCGCGTGCTCCGGCGTAGTCGGCATTCGACATCGGTTAGATCCTATGCTGGCGATTCTTCGAGCGCCAGCGGTTCCCGGGCAATGTAATGACGCCACCACATGGCCAGGTTCATCAAGTACCAGACCTTCGAGCCGTCGGCGGTGGTCATGACTCGATCGGCGGCGGCGGCGTCGAGCAACCCCGTCTCGTTGGCGAAGCGGGCGACCTCGCGCCGCGCCGCCGCCAGCAGGCGGCCGGGCAGCATTTCGTTGACCGGCACGCCGAACCCCTGCTTCTTGCGATCGATCAGAGCATCGGGAATCACCCCACGGACCGATCGCTTCAGCATGTGCTTGAGGACGCCGTCCTTCAGCTTCAAGTGCGACGGAATGCTCAGCGCCAGCGAGACAAACTCGTGGTCGAGAAACGGCACCCGGCCTTCCAGGCTGACGCCCATGCTCATCTTGTCGACGCGCATCAGCAGTAATTCCGGCAAGCGGATGTTGAGGTCCACGTACGACATCCAGTTGACGTGGGCCCGGTCCCAGGCCGCACGGTCAAACCGCTCGCGAATCGGCTTGATAACCTCCCAGGACGACAGGCCGCGCAGGCGATCGCGAACGGCCGGACCCAGCAGGTTCTGCTTCTCGGTTTCGGTGAATGCCTCGGCGCCGCCCCAGAACAGCGGCTGGCCCAGCGACGCGCGCCGGATGGCCTCGAACTGGTGGGTCTCGCCGTAGCCGGCCGTGCGCAGCGCTGCCACGGCAGCCCGCGCCGCCATCCTCGGCACCGGCAGGTCGGCCAGTCGCTGGCGCTCAAGCGCCGCCTGCCAACTGGGGTAGCCGATGAACAGCTCGTCGGCGCCCTCACCCACCTGGCACACGGTGACGCCGTGCTCGCGGGCAAGCTTCGACACGTAGTAGACCGGCACGCACACCGGATCGGCAATCGGCTCGTCCTGCAGATGCACCATGCGCGGCAGGAACGACACCAGGTCGTCGGTGCTGATCAAATACTCGTGGTGGTCGGCGCCCACCCGTTCAGCCATCTGCCGGGCATAGGGCAGTTCGCTTGGGTAGCTGCCAAACTCCTCCCGGTACGCCACCGAGAAAGTCTTGACCTGCGACTGCTCCCCTTCCGAGAACAGTGCGGCATTGGTGCTCGAATCGATGCCGCCTGACAGGAACACGCCCACCGGCACGTCGCTGACCTTGCGGTAGCGCACGGCGGTCCGCAGGGTGTCGAGGACACGCTCGGCGATCTCCCCTTCTGACGCCGACGTCAGCGGGTTGGTGTGATCCCAGACGTCCCAGTACTTGCGCTGCTCGATATCGCCGCCGGCCGTCACCCGCATCCAGGTACCCGCCGGCAACTTGTGGATGCCGTCGAACAGCGTTTGCGGCGCCGGCGTCGTGAGGAACGACAGGAAGTGGTAGAGCGCCTCGGGATGGACTGCCCGGCGCTGCTCGGGATCCTGCAGCAGCGCCTTGATCTCAGAGGCGAAGTTCAGCCGGCCGTGATGCTGCGACCAATAGAGCGGCTTGATGCCGATACGGTCGCGCACCAGCCACAGTTCGCGCCGGCGGCCATCCCACAACGCAAAGGCAAACATGCCACGGAAGCGATGCAGGCAATCAATCCCCCACTCCTCGAACGCGTGCAGGATGACTTCGGTATCGGCGTGATCGGTCTTCCACACGTGGCCGCCGCGGGCCTCGAGTTCGCGACGAACCTCGGCATGGTTGTAGATCTCGCCGTTGAAGACAATCTGCAGCGAGCCGTCTTCGTTGGCCATCGGCTGGCCGGCCGGCGCCGACAGGTCAATGATCGACAACCGCCGATGCGCAAGCCCAACCCGCTCGTCCGGCGAAATCCAGGCCCCGGTTCCGTCAGGGCCGCGATGCGCCATGGCGTCGCGCATCGCACACAGCGCCGGCAACACCACGGCGCTGGCATGGCCGTCGAACGCCAGCGTTCCGGCGATCCCACACATGGTTCAGCGAGGCTCCATGACACCGGCCTGGGTGATTATCAGGTGGTTCTCGCGGCGTCCAGGCGGCATCGCGTTGGTGACGAGCGGCGTGTAGTTGCCGGGGCCATCAACGCCAATCACGGCGACGAATGGCCCGGGCGTCTGTATCAATGCCTGCTTGTACCACGCGCGATCCTTCAGCAGGCCGATGGCGACGCCGCCCTCGCGCAAGTGTCCGGCGACGACAAAGGCCGCCTTCGACGCGACGCCGACTTCCTTCAGTTGCAGCAGGTAGGACGACTCGTTCTCTGACCGTCCGTCGATCACGATCTGCGCGGCTTCTGGATGGACGATGTCCGAGTAGATCTGGTCGATGGCCGCCGGCGTGAGCGGCAGGGCGGCGGAAGGAAGCCGATCGAGGTAGCCGAGCAGGCCGCGGCAGCCAGGCCCATTGGCACAGGTCACTGGTTGCGGCGCCATCGCCCGCGGATCGTCTCGTTCCAGTTGCAGCCGCTGATACAGCGGGCGGTCGCGCCAGTCCGCGGGAAGCCTGACATCAAGCGGCAGGCCGGCCAGCCCGCCAGTGTCGACTCGATACACACCAGCGAGACGCCGGCGCGCTGAATCGCCAAGTTCGACGCCGGCCAGATCGGATTGACCGGCGTGAGTGAAGACGCTGAACCCGACGCGGTTGGCGCCGGCAACCGGCGCAAGCGTCAACAGGCGCGAATAATTCTGCCCAACGGCAACGTCGTAGCGGATGCTTACATGGATCGGTTCGCCGCTCCCATCGTCGGCAAACTCGACGATGTAGTGAGCCGCGCGCAGACCGCCCATGGCGGCGGGCGGCGCCGGCTGCGGCCAACTGACCAGCCACGACCCGTTGTCTTCCTGGCTCAACGAGGTCTGGAGCGGCACCCGGGTGTTGAGGTAAGCCGTCACGGCTTGGTCGAGTTGTGATGATTGATACGCCCGCAGCGCCACTAGCGGCACCACCGTCAGGGCCAGCATGACTGCGATAGGGACGGCGAGCGATCGCACCAAGCCGAAGTGCGGCAGGCGGCGGGACGCCAGGGCGACAGCCATGTGGCCAGCGGCCCCGACCACCGCCAGCAGCGCCACCACGGGAACAATCTGCGCGTGAAAATAGTGCCGGCTCTCGAACTGCAACGAGGGATAGCCGGCAAGGATCAGCAGCACGACCATCGCAAGCAGGCCACGACGCAAGTTGTTCCATGACGCGATCACGAGGAACAGCGGTGCCAGGACGATGCCGAACCCGTTCAGGCGATACAGAGCCGAGTAGAGCGCCAGGAAGAATGGTTGCGCGGGGAGCGGCTGGACGAGGAACGAGGGGTCGCGACTCAGGAAGCACAAATTCATGACCGCGTTGGCCGCGCCCAATGCCCTGACGAACAGGTCGGCGGGAAACTTGCGGAACACTTCGAGGAACATCGCCTGGCCCGCGGCGTCATATTCGGGTGAGGGAAAGCCGAGCAGTTGGCCGCTATGGCCTTGGATCACGTTGGCGAGGTAGCCATCGTTGTAGAACGGGAGAAACGCGTACACCGATCGCTCGATACCCAGGTTGGCGTCGAACCCGTCAGCGAAGCCCAGAAGAATCACGTGGAAGGAATTTGAACCACCGGCCGACAGCCGGTACAGCAGCGGCCCGGCCGCCAGCAGCAGTGCGGCTAGCAGCACGCCGACGACTTGTGCCTTCTCCCCCAGGTCGGTCCACGGCCGGCGGCCTCTCGACAAGACGATGCTCGCCACGGCGAGCGGCGCCATGATCGCCACGTCCATCTTGAACCCGAGGCCGAGGCCGATCAGCCCGCCGGCCGCGGCCGCGCAGGCCATCAGGGCGCGGCGCGAGAGCGGCCGAAGCGCGAGTACCGCGAGAAGGGGTAACACCCCGACGATAAATGCGCCCTTTGAGTAGTCGCGGACGTGGGGAACCAGGGCGAGTTGGAGCGTCGAGGTGCAGATCCAGAGCGCACCAACCACCGCCAGCGGCAGCGGCAGGAACAGCCGAATCAGCGCATACGCGCCAACCACGGTCATGGCATGAAGCGCGGCGCCGACCTGGCCGATCGATGTCCATGAGATGCCCGAGATCCGCCACCAGTATCCGACCGTGTTGATCAGGTAGCGGGTGGTCTCGTGAAACCGGTCGGGTGGCCCGATCGGCATGTCCACGGCGTCCTGCCAGGCCAGGGTCATTGACCGCCGGGCCAGGAAGTCGTCGAGCGGTGACCCCGGCACCGGGACGGCGGTGTGGAAACCCTTGCCGACCGCCACGGAAATTGCCGGGCTCAGGTAGTGATAGTCGGGCGGTGTCGCCGCCTGGCTGGCGGCAAAGTTGCCGTACCAGAACCCGGTTGCGAGCAGTGCGGTGACGACGATGCACTCGATAGCGACCCGGAGACGCCGCCCGGTCACTCGATCTCCAACCAGCGGTGGAACCAGACATGAATATCGCTGACCGAATAGCCGGCGGCTTGGTACAGGCCCATGGCTGAGCGATTGCGACCCTGGGTCACCACGGTCACGCGCGCCAGGCCTTCCCCGGCGCACCAGCGCCGTGCGCTGACCAGCATGCGGGTGGCGAGGCCCTGCCCGCGCGCGCTTGCGCCCACGCCGACCAGGCCGATTTCGGCACCCTCACCCCGCCGGTGCACGGTCACGTAACCGGCCGCCGTCCCCTCCGCTTCGGCGACGAACACGCGATCGGCCCACCCGTCGCAGCTGCGGGCAATCCAGTGCGCGAACAGTTCGTCGCAGCGGCGGCGATCAAAATGGCCGTCGGCGTAGAAGCGTGAATCGACGTGGCTGTCTCGGGCGATGGCCTTGAGTTGCTCAATGTCGCCGGCCGACACCAGCCGGACGCCTGCTACCGGGGCGGTGTCTGGCTCCGCGCCCACCTCCGCCGCCAGCTTGACCCTGACATCGACCAGCCTGAAGCCACAGCCGGCGGCGGCATCATGCGTCCCCTGATCGCCCGCCTCGGCCAGCAAGTATGCGCACTGAACGCCCTCACGCCGGCACCACGCTTCAGTCTCAGCCAGGTTGGCGGCGGCGATTGCGGCGGGCTGGAGGTGGGCAATACGGAGGCCGAAAAACTCGGAGTCCCAGTCGAGAATCCGCCTCACGCGGGTGGCTCCTCGCGGACGACATAGACCGGCCGGTCGAGCAAGCGGACGTGCATGCGCGCGAGATATTCGCCGATGATCCCGAGCGTGGCCAGTTGTGCGCCCGAAAACAGAATCGTGATGGAGGCCAGGAAGGCAAAGCCCGGTACCGCGGCGCCCTGAATCAGGTACCGCCCGGTCACATAGGCGAGGAGCAGCAGGCCAAAGCACGTCAGGCTCAACCCCAACACGCTGGCGAATTGCAGCGGCAGGGTACTGAACCCGGTCAACATGTTCAGCGTGTGGGTCAGCAGCCGGCGATAATTGTAATTCGAGACGCCGTCCGCTCGAATGTCGTGACGAACCCGGACCGCGCGGAACCGCGTGGTGCCCCAGGTCAGCAACACGTCGATATTGACGAACGTGCCCCGATAGTCGTCAAACGCGCGCCTGACGGTTGACCGGAAGGCGCGGAACGGGCCCACCAGTCGCGCGGTCTCGGCACCGAGCGCGCCGCTCAGCACGATCTTCCCCACCTGCGAGGCGAGATCGCGCCACAGGCCGTGGACCTCGGCCAGTGGCGCGCCGTACACCACATCGACACCGGGCCGCAGTTCCGCGAGCAACTTCGGGATCTCTTCCGGCGGGTTCTGCAGGTCGTCGTCAATCGTGACGATGACTTCGTACCGGGACGCGCGAATGCCGCACAGCAGCGCATTGTGTTGACCGTAGTTGCGAATCAGGTCGATGCCGCGGATCCAGTCATGTTGCTGGCGCAGGCGATCAATCACGTCCCAGGTGCCGTCGCGGCTGCCATCGTTCACCAGCACCACTTCGAACTGGTCGGCGGCGCCGCGCAGCACCGGCTCCAGTCGAGCGACGAGCTCGGCCAGAGTCCGGGCACTGTGGTACGCCGGGACCACGACCGACAATCCTGCGAGCCGGTCCGCCGGGTTAGTCCCCATAACCCCACAATCGTAACGCGACCTTGCCGATCGACTGATGCCGAGGCAGGTCACGCCAGCCTGGCGGCAATGTCAGCACCGGCAGCAACGGAAGCCCGCGGACCGACTCCAGCCGCTCGACGCGGGTAACACAGCTCGCCGGGGCGCCGCCCAGCGACAGCCCCAGGAACCCGCGATAGACCGGCACCAGGATCCGCTCGGCCGGGCGCCCCGCCGGTTGCATCGCGATCGACGCGGAAAAGTCGTAGAACGGGTTGGCCTTGTCGTAGAGCACGCCAAGGGGCACGCCCGATGGGCAGGCGGCAAGGTCGAGCGTCACGTCGAGCAGCGCAGTCTGGGTCAGGTCGGGACTGCCCTCGAGAAGAGGCGGAGAGGTCAGCACCAGGCCGGCGCCGCCGGCCTCCGGCGACAGAGCGACCGGCACCCGCGGGGCGGCCAGCAGATCCTGGGTCAGCGTGGCAATGGTGGCGTCCTGGTAGGCGCGGGCCAACGGCAGCGGCAGCCAGATGACCGCCGCCACGACGGCGGCGAACAGCAGGCCACGCCTGACCATCTTGCCGTCACCGGTGGCCCAGGCGGGCTCGGCACCGGTGGCCAGCCACAGGGCCGTGCGGATCATCTGGGCGACCACGAACGCAATGGCCCACCAGCCCAGAAACTCGAGGTGGAAAAAATGCCGGCTGGCAAACTGCAGGGAGGGATAGCTGCCGAAGTACATCACCACGAAGACCGCGAACAGACCCCATTGCCAGCTGGCGGCGCCGAGAATCACGACGGTGATGAAAACGGCCAGCCGGCCGGTGCCGACGAAGTTGGTCAGGAACTCGCCCAGCGGGCTTCGGTTCAGCGTCGTCTCCGGTCCGGTCCCGAACAGGTAGAACGGCAGGTCCATCACCCGCAAGGTTGAGGTGTAGGCCCGGGTCAGGACATCGCCGGGCGCGGTCTGGAGGATGGACACCAGATAGCCCCCGCTGGCCACATCGTAGTCAATCGAACAGTACGGCACCGGCGGCAGAGCGCCGGTGCGGTAGAGGTAGCTGTTGACCGAGGTGTGGATGTACTCGTCGGAAAATCGCGCCACCCACTGGTAGTACGACGGCGTGACGCCGAGATTGTCGTCGAAGTTGTGCTCCAGGCCCAGCATGACGACATGCCACTGGCAGCCGCCCTGCTGGACGACATAGGAGACCGCCGGCCACGATACGGCAACAAACAGCGCGGCGGCGACGACCAGCGCTGCCGCCTTGCCGGCCAGGTCGCGCAAAGAGAATCCGGGGACGAAGCACAGCACCGTGATGATCAGCGGCGGAATGTTCGACAGAAAGTCCGCGCGGAAGCCGTAGCCGAACCCGAGCACGACCCCGTAGAGCGCCGACAGCGCGATCAGGCGGGTGGCGGTCGACCGCCTTCTGACCATCCAGAACAAGATGAGCAGCAGGCCGAGGACAAACGGGGCCTTGGCATAGTCGCGCAGATGCGGCAGGTTCTGACGGTGCAGCACCGACATCATCAGCGCGACTGCCGCCGGCGCCGCCAGCCACATCGGTGCGGCCAGGCGGAATGTCGCGTAGGCGATCACCACCACCAGCGCGAACAGGAAGCCGAGGAACCAGACCAGTCCGCTCCACGACACGCCGAACAGCATCCAGTACAGGCCCACGGTCCACATCAAGTAGAACCAGGCCTGCTGGGGCATGCCCGTGTGGCTGACCGGCTGGCCGGGCGAGATGCTGGCGCAGTCGAAGCGATCGACCCGCTGGCGGATGAAGTCGCCCATCGGCGGCTCGTACGACGGCACGGCATGGACAAAGCCGTAGCCGCACGCGATCATCGCCGCCGGCTCGAAGTACTCCTGGTAGAAGACCTGTCGCTGGCCCGCTGCGCGCCATTCGGTGACATAGCGCTGGCCCCACCAGAATGCCGCGCCAAACAGCAGCAGGACAATGACAGCCTCGCGCCTGGCGCGGGGCGACACGGCAGGCATGCGAATCAATAGGTTCGGCCGATCACGTAGTTAGGCTTGCGGCGGACTTCGTCAAAAATCCGCCAGACGTACTCGCCGATGATGCCCATCATCACCATCAGCAATCCGCCGATCACCAGCAACACCACCATGATCGGCGCCCAGCCGGGAAACGGCGACCCGTGGACGAGACGGTAATAAATGATATTGAGCGCGTAGGCAAACCCCACCAGCGCCGTCACGACCCCGATCAGGCTGATGAAGCGAATCGGCAGGTACGACGAATCGAGGATCGCGTCGAGCGAGTTCTTGAGCCGCTTGGCAAAGTTGTACTGCGAGCGGCCGATTTCCCGCTTGGCCCGGGTGTAGGGAAGAAAGGCGGTCTTGTAGCCAAGCCACAGCAGGTCGCCCTGGAAGAAGCGGTTGCGAACTTCGATCTGGTTGAACGAGTCCACCACCCGGCGCCCCATCAACACATAGTCGAAGCCCCCGGGCGGAATCTGCGGAAACGACATCCGGACGACGCTGTAGAACAGGCGGGATGTGATCCGCGACGTGAGTTTGTCTTCGCGACCCTGACGATATGCCACCACCAACTCGTGGTCGTTCTCGAACTCGCGCACCATCTGCGGAATCAGTTCCACCGGGTCCTGAAGGTCGGCCGACAGGTGCAGCACCAGGTCGCCGGTAGCGGTCTTCAGCCCAGCCTGGATCGCGGCCATCTGGCCGAAGTTGCGGGTGAAGGACACCACGCGCACCGTCGGGTCCGACGCCTTCAACTGCAGCAATTCGGGCAGCGAATTGTCGTCCGAGCCGTCGTCCACGAAGACGAACTCGCGAGCGTAGCCTGGCAGGTCGCGCTCGACCATGGCCCGCAGCTTCTGGTAGGTGAGCGTGACCGCGCGCTCGTTTCGGTAGACGGGAATGACAAAGGACAGGGTCGGCATGTTCACCGCCGGAGGCCGAGCAGCAGATCGCATATGCGATCCACGGCATCAAGCGACAGGGTTCCATAAATGGGCAGGCAGAGCACTTCCTGCACGGCCCGGTGCGCCACCGGCAGACCCTGCGGACGCGCCGAGTCGAGCCGGTTGTAGCACGGGTAGTCGCTGCACAGCGGGAAGAAGTACTTGCGGGTCAGCACATTTGCCTCCTTCATGGACGCCTGCACTTCGTCGCGCGAACGGCCGAACGCCTCGCGGTCGATGCGAATGACAAAATACTGAAAGCTCTCGGTGACCCCGGGCAACCGCGGCATCAGGGTGAGTCCGGCCACGCCGTCCAATCGGGCGCGATAGCGGTCGACGATGGCCCGCCGGGCGGTGACCTCCTCGCTGACGTGATCGAGCACGGCCAGGCCGAGGGCCGCCTGCAGCTCGTTCATCTTGCCGTTGATGCCCGGCACATCGACCTCCTCCTGGTTGAGGATGCCGAAGTTCTTCAGATGATCGATCGACGCCTTCATGGCCGGGGTCTGGCAGGCCAGGGCCCCGCCCTCGGCAGTGTGAAACAGCTTGGTGGCATGAAAGCTGTACATGGTGATGTCGCCATAGGTGCCGATGCCGCGACCGTTGATCGTGGTGCCAAAGACATGGGCGCCGTCGTAGACCACCTTGAGACCATGCCGGCCGGCGATCTGCTGAATGGCATCGACGTGACAGGGCACGCCGTAGACGTGGACACCGAGAATCGCCGAGGTGTCGGGTCGAATCGCCGCCTCGATGGCCACCGGATCGATGGTCAGTGTCACCGGATCGATGTCGCAGAAGATCGGTTCGATGCGGCTCCACACCAGCGAGTGCGGGGTGGCCGGAAAGGTGAAGGGCGTGGTGACCACCGACCCCGACAAGTCGAGGGCGCGCATCGCGGTCATCAACGCGATGGTGCCGTTGTTGAACAACGCCAGTTCGGGTACACCCAGGTGCGCCCGCAAGGCGGCTTCGAGTTGCTCGTGCTGGGCGCCGGCGTTGGTCAGCCAGCGCGAGGCCCACACCTGCTCGAGACGGGCCACGACTTCGGCCAGGGGCGGTAGCAGTGGACGGGTGACGAAAATCTGCTCGTCAAACGGCGGGGATGACATCGACCTCGCTCAGCATGGCACGGACCGCCGGTTTCGGGTTGAACATCAGGACATCAAGAATCGACAGGTTCGGCACGAAGGGGCCGCCAAACTGCGGGTAGGCGATCGGCTTGGACTGGACGAAATCAAGCCGAATCGACTCGGCGGCAAACGCCGCCGGTGAATATAAGGACTGGCCGCCGATCGGGTTGAGGTAGCGATCGGCGCCGAGCGCCTTGCAGATGGCCAGCACCTTCTGCTCGGACTTGAGCGTGTGATCGATGGCAATCGATGACGATATCACCATGGGTGTGGCAATCTCCAGGAACCGCGCCACTTCAACCAGGCTGTGATGCACGTAGGCGAACAGGTTACCCAGGGGCGCCCTGACAATGCGCTCGACCAGCGGATACACGGTCTCGAACTCCGGCGCCTTGCGGTAGCTCGCGGCCAGCGACCGAAGCAGCTTGTCGCGATCGAACTCACCGGCCACCTGCCGCTCGGCGACGGTCAGGAAGTCGGACGCCTTCCGGACGGGCACCGTGAAGTAGGCGTCGGCAGTGCCCTGCAGGAAGCGGTTGCGATTGATCCAGCCCTTCTTGGTGTACTCGATGTTGTCGTAGACCACGAACCGATCGGCCATCGCCATCAGCTGCCAATAGCCGATGTAGGGCAGGAAGTAGGGCTGAAAAATCGCCAGCGTCATGCCAACCCGAGGCAGCTACCGGGCGCCCCGGCGGCAGACCAGGAAGATGCTGGAGCAGAGGTCCGGATAGACCTGTCCCAACCGGTAGCACCCTTCGAGGTACTCCGGCGAGATGATGTCGGTCGCCAGCAGCCGGTCCCACTGGAAGTTGGCCAGCGCCTTGAAGAAAATACCCGAGCGATGAACGACCTCGAGGCCGGCCGAACGGGCATCACGCTCGAGCGTGTCGAGCGTGTACGTGATGCGGTGGCCGTGCGCCAACTCGGACGGCGTGACCGCGGCATGGTGGCTGATCAGGCCCATGTGCACCGCGATCTGGCGCGAGGCGGCGTTGCCGTTCGGGCACACCAGGAAAAGCCGCCCGGTGTCAGACAACCACTCGTCGTTGACCCGCTTGAGCACGCCGACCGGGTCGTCCAGGTGCTCGAGCACGTGCGTCAGAACCACATGATCGAAGCGGCGATCGAGCTGCACCGTCTCGAACGTTGAGTGCACGATTCGAGCCGCCGATCCCAGCCGCTTCCCCGCCGCCGCGGCCGCCTCGCCCGAAGCCTCGACGCAGGTGATGTCGCTGAAGCGCGTGGCCAGCCGGCTGGTGAACTCGCCGGTATAGCTTCCCAACTCGAGCAGGTTGCCGGGCCCACAGAACGGCTCGAACGACCTCAGCATGAACGGATGCATGACATCGAGGTCGAAGGTATAAGCGTACTTGTGGTCCGGCGTGTCGCGCAGTTCCTGGTCGTAGTTGCGATCGGTCCGAGACATCTATCTCTCCAGCCGGGCCACGCCAAAGCCGGCGCGGCCAAACGCATTGCCGTTGTAAAGCAGGTAGGCCTGGTCGCCACACCAGAACGCGTGGGGGTAGCACTGCATTTCAGAATCCCACCCGGTTGCCGACACGTCGATCCCCGCGGCCGCATCGTCGCGGGTCCAGCGGACCAGATCGTCCGAATAAGCGTACCCCAAGCGGTAGCCGCGCGCGTGGTTGGCGCGAAAGTCGGTGGCGTAGCGGTAGCAGAAGTACATGTGCCAGCGGCCGTCGCAGCCAAATACGGTCGGCAGCGCCTGGCACTCGTCGTCGCCAAGCCGGTTCGGGATGAGGGTCACGGCGTCGCGGTCCCAATGACGGCCGTCGGTGGACGTGGCGTGCGCGATCTTGTAGACGCGGGCCGGAGCTGGATCGCCGGGGCCGCCGGGCACCCACCCGGTGCCAAAGATGTAGAACATGTGAGAGCGGCCGCCGTGGTCGAGCACGAACGGGTCGCCCACCAGGCAGGGCTCGGCCGGTGACGGCGCCATCACCGGGCCGGGACCGACCCGCTCGAAGGTCCGGCCCTGATCAGCGCTTATCGCCAGGCCAATGGCCGTCTCCACCGGCACCGACACCCGCCGGCTCCAGCCGCAGGTGTAGGCGCGAACCGCGTCGCCGTGGCGGACGACATTGATCGGGAAAATGCCGTGTTCGTCGAAGGCGCCGAGCACTCCGAGCGGCATCACCGGCCGGTCAGCCACCCGCAGCACTCTCGTCAGTTCGCGATCGACCTCAACGTAGCTGATGTAGCTCAAGTACTGCCCGTTGGCATCGGGTTTCCGCGTGGAAAAATAGATGCGGACAAAGTCGTCGAAGACCAGCGCCTGTGGTGACTGCGCGAAGCTGGTGCAGCCGTCGGTCAGTTGATGGTTTGCAGGGTCGAACAGGACGCCAAGCTTGGTCCACCTCACGCCAGCAATCCTTCCAGCCGCGCCAGTCCGAAGCCCGAGCGGCCGACCTGATTGCCGAGGTACATCATGTAGACGGCGCCGTCGAGCGCGAAGACGTGGGGATAGCTCACCATCTCCACATCCCACCCTTCGTCGGAAACGTCGATGCCGGCCCTGGCGTCGTCGCGCACCCAGTGAATGAGGTCGGTCGAGCTGGCGTAGCCGATGCGATAGCCACGCGCGCGATTGCGGTAGTCGAGGCTGTAGCGGTAGCAGAAGAACATGTGAAAGCGACCGTTGGCCTCGAACACGTCGGGGCTGGCCTGGCACTCGTCGGGCTCGAGGCGCGGTGCGATCAGTTCGTGATGGTGGCGGCGCCAGACGACACCATCGTCGGAAGTCGCCATCCGGATGCGGTAGACCGGTTCGGCGCGGCCCGGCGTGGGCAGCCACTTGATGCCGGCGATGTACCACAAGTACCACCGGTCGCCGAAGCGGCGGATCTTGGGGCCGCTGATCACGAACGGCTCGTCCACGCTGGCCGCCAGGATCGGGCCGGCGCCCTGCTTGGTGAAGGTGACACCGCCGTCGCGGCTGACCGCTCGGCCGATGGCGACGTCGAATGGCACCGACGCACAGCGCGTCCACCCGCCGTAGTACGCCCACACCTCGTCACCGTGACGGATGACGGAAGTCGGATAGGTCCCAAACTCGTCGAACGTGCCAAGCGCTCCGAGGGCGAGCACCGGCGCGGACGACAACCCGACCCTCGAGAACAGGTTCGCGCGGTCGAGGTCGACGTAGGCGGCGTGGCTGACGTACTGGCCGTTGGCATCGGGGCCGGGCCGGCAGGAGAAGTACACCCGAACGGCCTGATCCATCACCAGCGTGGCGGGCGCCTGCGCGAACTCGCGCATCCAGGCCGGCCTGCCCTCGATTGCTGCCGGGTCGAACAGGCGCCCGAGCTTGTTCCAGCGAAAGCTCACAGCGCCAGTTCCAGCACGTGGGTGGTGCCACGTTCTTCGATCGTCGAGAATCCCAGCGCGCGGTACATGCCGAGCGCCGCGGCGTTGTCCTGGCGGACCTCGAGGCGGCAGCTGGTGAAGCCCCGCTGGCGGCAGATCTCAAGTACGCCGGTGACCAGCGCGCGGCCCAGTCCGCTCGCGCGATCTTCGGGCGCCACCAGTACCAGCGTGATGAAGGCGCGTCGGCTCACCAGGTCGTTGCAGTAAAAGGCCACGAAGCCGCGACAACGGTCGGCCACCGTGTTGGTCAGCCACTCGGCGCGGGCACCGAGCTTCTCGAGGTAGGCGTTGAGATCAATGCCCTCGATGAAGTGGCCGGCCTGGCGCGCCTGCTCGTCGAGGATCAGGGCCGTAATCGCCGGGGTCATCATCACGGTCGTGCACGCTGCCGGGCGTCGGCGAAGGCCTGCATCAGTTGGTCGACGTATAACTCGTCGCGATCGGACCACAGCGCGTAGCTGCCGTCGCCGATCGTCGCCTTGAGCTGCGAAACGGCAGCCGGGGAGCCGCTGCAATCGGCCAGCACCGGCTTCACGGTCCGGCTCTGGTTGATCGAAAACTCGTACTCAGGCGCCAGACGGTCGGGGGCAACCAGCCAGCGCAACTCGGTCTGGTCGAGCACCCCCAGGCAGCCGCGGCCACCGGTAACGGTCACTGGCACACGCAATCGCATGCGCTGGCCTGGCCGCACCGAGATCCGCGGACCGAATGCCTGGTAGCCGTAGAGCGTGGTATTGCCGGCCACCGCCAGCCCCGCACCTGGCTGAATGGTCGCAACGATTTCCGGAAACGCCGCCACCCACTGGCTGGCCGGCAACGCCTGGTCCGGCGCGACCGCCCGCCGTTGCTGATGGTAGTTGGTCAGCGCAAGGATTGGCGCCGCCTGGACGCCGGCCATCGCAGGGGTGCCGCTGCCAAATTGACTGACGTAGAACGGACCGCCGGGGTGGGTGTAGATCAGTGATACCGCCGGTTCGTCGATCATCCAGGGGCTGATGTCGAGGGGACTGGATGGCTGCGTAAGGTCGCCCGGAAGCTCGCTCGACTGACTGGCGATAAACACGGCAGCCGACTCAGCCGTCATGCCCGGTGTGAGCGCGATCGTGAGCAAGTACTGACCGGCGGGAAGCTCGCCGGTCAACGTCTGGACCGCGGGCCTGGCGGGCACGGCATCGCGAATGGTTGCCGGCGGCGCGCTCGCCATCGCCAGCGTCACGGCTGCGCCGACGGCGCTCTTCCATTGATGCTCGTCTGGAGAGTAGACGTGCACCATGGGCCGGGCCAGCGCTGGCATCTCGCGTGTCCAGCCGTAAACGCGAGTGACGCCGTACGGGGCACCAGCGGTCAATGACACCAACGCATAGCGGGCCTCAGCGAAAGCAAGCGACAGGCGCCATGACGCGATTCCCTTGCGATCGTCAGCCGTCGTCTGCACCATGCCATTCACTGCCAGCGTGGCGGAGGCGTTCATGCCGTTTTCCACCGCACCCCACACCAGGTAGTCCGGCGCCAGGCCTTGACGGTCGGCGGGAGGCACGTCCTCGAGCACCTTGATGCCATCCCAGAACTGGATCAGTTGTACGCGGCCCGGATGCTCGATGCCGAAGTCCACCGATCCAAACGCCCGCGCCCTGGCCGGAAGGGTGTCGAGCACGTGGCCGAGATATTGATCGATCGGTGTCCATGTGGCAGCGGCCAGCGCGCGATAGTTGGTGCGCTGGGCCAGCACCGTGAGCATGCCGACTCCCACGGCGAATGACGCGATCCAGGTGCCGGCCACCGCCACGCGCTGCCATGACGGCCAGCGAGCCAGGGCGTCGAGGGTCACGGTGGCCAGGGCCGCGCTGGTCCACAGCCACATCACCTGGTTCAACACGGCGTAGCCGGCGTGGAAGTTGTTGTACGACCCGAGGCTCGCCAGGTAGACGGCCCACACGATGGCCGGCGGCGCGAGCACAGCGAGCGACTGGCGACGCAAGTCGGCCGGAGCCCACGCCACCAGCGCGGCCACGAGGAGCGTGGCCCCCGCCAGCGTCGCCCACACCAGGTACGCCATCGGGTACGGCAGGTACCAATAGGCCGCGTCGAAGTGGCGGACGATCAGGTCGCCAAACGACACGCCGGAGGCGATCTCCGACAGGCTGCCGGTGTAGTGCTGATAGTCGGTCAGGAAGGCGAGTTGATCGCCGATACGGAATCCAAATGATGCATAGAACGCGGCGGCCCCGAGCAGGCCGCCGCAGGCCAGTCCGATGATCGGCGGCCACAGCCGAACCGGCCGGCGCCATCGGCCGGCCTCATCCTGGGCGTCGGCCAGGTAGCCGATCCCAAGGATGACCAGCGCGGCAGGGACCAATGCCCAGGCGACAAGATGGGTGAAGGCGCCACACGCGGCAGCCAGGCCTGCGCCCGCCCAATAGCGGACCTGACCCGTGCGGATGGCCACTCCCCCACAGATCACCAGCACGACCGCGAACATGGACACCAGGCTGTCGGGTCGCACCATCGGCCACTGCGCGCGCTCAAACGCCATCAACAATCCGACCGCCGACAGCGCGCCGACGGCGCCGGCGGCACGGCCGCGGAACCACACGCCGCCGGCCGCGGCGATGCCAAGAATGACGACGAGGTGGATCGACCGCAGCAGGACGATGTTGTAGCCGAACATCCAGATCAGGGCGGCGCCCAGGTAGAAGTAGAACGGGCCGTAGCTGAACAAGCCATCGTGCCTGGCCATGCCGGCCAGGATCGGACTGCTCAGGAAGCCGTACCGCCCTTCGGTCGCTAGTGCGTACGAGATATTACCGACGCCATCGTCGGTCGACAGGTGAATGGCGGTATTGGCCGTGTGAAAGAACTGCTGGGCGATGATGACCCCGTAAATCAGCACGGGTACCCAGACGACCACCAGAGCGAGTCGCCGCGCGGAGGTCGCGCTCATGGCTGGACGCCACCCTCGGCCAGGCGGGCAAACGACCCGCCGGTCACGCGGAACCGGCTCGCCGGGTTGCCGCTGTCGAGCGGATAGCAGTTGGCGAGAACGACCCGCATGGCATCGACCGCTCCCGACTGGAAGGACAGTTCGGCGGTGACGCCGTCAGGGGGCACGAGCCAACGCTGTTGATCGGCGGTGAGGATACCGGCACACACCCGCCCTTCAGTTACCTCGAACTTCACCCGCACCAGGTAGGTGGCGTTGGCCGCCAGCGGGATCGGCGGGCTCATCACCTGGTAGCCGGTCTGGGTGTCATCGCCGGCGTAGGCGATACCGCCCTGGCGAGCGGGTGCCGACGCCTGGCCGGTCACCGCCTGCCATTGATCGATCGGCGGCAGGGCGTTGGGGAGCGCGGCCAGCAGGCCGCGCGCCGTGGCCACGCCGTCATCATGGCGAAACGGCATGAGCGGATAGGCCAGCATGCCACTGGGCGACTGGTAGCTAACGCCGAGGACCTCGCTCAAAGCGCGCAACGGATTCGGGTAGATCTGGCTGCCCAGACCCGATTGGGCGGCCATGTAGGCGAGGTACGGCGGCCGCGCCAGCGCGCCGTACAGCAGCAGCAGCCACACGACCGCGATGACACCCCCCGACGCGGCCCGGTTCGGCCACGACCGCCACGCGGTCGTCACGAGCCAGGCAATCAGGCCAGCCGCGCCGATCACGCCGACGGTGACGTGATAGGTCATGGCCGGCATGGCGTTCATCGGCCGAAACTTGACCAGCGTGTGGGTGGCGCCGGGCACCAGGATCATCAGCAGGAACATCATCAGGGCGAGGGTCCACGCCGACGGGTTCGCCTGCAGCCGCGCCGCGGTGCGCGCGATGACGTAGAGCAGGGACACCAGGACAGCGCCGGCGTAGAAGCGCCAGAAGAACACCTGGTTCATGGCGACCAGGTACAGGTACTGCTCGTGGTAGCCATGCTGGGCACTGACCAATTGCTCGACACCCAGCCAATAACCAGACGTCGCGCCTACCAGGAACGGCGGCAGGAAGTTACTGACGCTCAGGTAGGTGTGGGTGAAGACGTTGGCGACTAGATCTTCGATCATCAACCCGGTGCTGGCGTAGTTGAAGATGATGTCCGACTCCGCACCCTGCGCCTGGCCGAAACCCAGCGTCACTTTGATCACGATGTAGCCGATGCCGGCCGCGGTCATGGCCGCGACCATGTGGAGCACGCGCCGGGCTTCATCGGCCCGGCCCAGCCGGCGCAGCCCCAGGTAGGCCACGGGCGCGGCCACCCAGACGACCGCCAGCACGTCCAGCCACCCCTCGTAGCCGAGCATGTTCAGGGCCAGGCTGCCGGCCAAGGCGGCCCACCAGGCCACCCGCGGCGTAGCACCGCGCACGATCTGCACCGCCGAAAATAACAGCAGCAGGTGGTAAGTCGCCACGATGTACGAGGCGATACCGCCGGTCACCGCATAGGCGTGGTAGAACTGCGTACCGAAGCCGATCGCAATTGCGAAGGTGAAACTGAACACCGCCGAACGAAACAGCGTCCAGGTCGTCCCGAACGCCACCAGGATCGCAATTGCGTTGTACAACTCCCACACGCCGCCCGAGGTCAGGCGACGCTCGAGGGCATAGGTCAGGAGCATGGTGGAGGTCGCCCACGCCCCGGTGAACTCCGGGATCGGCAGCAGTAGTTGCCACCACGACTTGGCCAGCACCGCGGGAATCTGCGGACCGTAGAAGGTCTCCATGAAGGAGTACATCCGGCGCGGCGACTCTTCAAGCGTATGCCGGAGGTAGTAGTTGGCCAGCAGAGTCAGGGCAAGTCCGGTCACGATCCAGATCGCACGACCCCAGCGTCTGGCACCAGGTTGAGGTTGTTCCATCAGTGGGTTTGTTTACTTCAGAGGCGAACGGCCAGGTTGGCGTGGGCTGTGCTGACCGCGGCTTTGTTGTCGCGCTGCTCGGCCGCGATTGACGCGCGACTGTACGAAAACACCTTGTCACCAAACGCAGTGCCGATGATGTTGAGCCGCACGCGGTAGACGGCCTCGGCAATGGTGGCCGTGGCGGCACGGGCCGCGATTACGGCATCTGCGATGCCGGGCGCCAGCCGGTAGACCAGCGGAAGCGGCGTGGCCAGCCGGTAGTTCTCGAGCGGCTCCCCATCCTGGGCCGCCAGCCAGGCGTCAAAGTCGTAGTGGCTGGTGATGTGCCGCTCCTGCTCGAGCGTTTCGTAGCAGACCAGCTTGTCGAACGCCACCCCAAGGCAGGCCGCCAGCTCGCCGCGCCGCTCCGGTGAGACCCGGCCCGAGAAATCGGCGTCGACCTGCGTCTGCAGGTACTCCCGAACGTCGGCCATCATCGACGCACTCGAGGTCAGGCCGCACAGCGTATAGGGAATCAGCGCCAGCTGGTTGGTCTTCACCTGGGCGATGTCCGCCGCGGTGAAGTACAGCTTGCGATCGCCGGGATCGATCAGCTCCCGCCGCGCGCCGTCGAGGAACCGGTCGACCAGCTTCTGCAGCCCTGGCGTCCACGCGGTGCGGTCATCGACGATGGTCCGGGCCAAGGTGCCGTAGTCAAGACCGGCGCGGCGCAGCGCCTTGCGAAACTCCTCGAACGCCTGGCCGGCGAGCAGGATCACCAGAAACTGGAAGAGCCGAATCCGGAAGTAGCCATCCCGCGTCATGTCGTTGTGCTCAACAACGATCTCGTCGTACTCAAGTGAATGGAGGTCGCCGAAGCTGCCGACGAAGCGCGGGATGATTCGCAGCGCCGTCTTCAGGCCGAAGCGCTCGCGGTACGCCCGTTCGCCGGATTCCGAACCCGCCAACAGCAACTGCGGGTACATGGTCACCCGCTGCCCTTCCCGAATGGTCGCGATTACGCCCTCGATGTAACTGTCGTCGCTCTCGCCGGCCAGCCCGTAAATCAACTCGGAGTAAGTGTCGATGCCGCGCTGTTCGCACTCCTTGCGAAGCGTGTCGTACTGGGCCACCGGGATGTTCTTGCGCTTGACGTTCTCGAGCACCACCGGGTTGAGCGTCTGCTTCGACATCGACAGCATGGTCACGCTGCTGAGCGTCTCGGCAATGCGGACGACGCGGTCGTTGGTGTTCTTGGCGAAATAGACGTAGACCCGCTTGGGGACGCCGCGGGTGTTGGTGCACTCCTGCAAGGCGGCGGCGATTTCCTCATCACGATCAAAGATCCCGAAATTGCCGTCGGCGATGTAGAAGAAACCGGATGGATTGCGGGTGGCCTGCGCGGCGTGACGTACTTCCTGCACCACTGTCTCGAGCGGGAACTTGTTGATGCGCGACTGGGTGGCCTGGCCCCAGCAGCAATAGGCGCAGGAGTAGGGGCAGCCCCGGTTGGTCTCGATGATCGGCGCCAGCCGCGCGTCGGCCAGGAAGGGATCGAGCATCCCGTTCAAGTACGGGGACGGCACCCGCGTCAGGTCGAGGCGAGCGACCGGATTGGCGGGGTTGTGCACCGCCTGCCGGGCCGCGCGGTCGAACGCGAACAACGAGGCTGGCCGCGATTCGAACGGGATATCGGCGACCGCGCCATGGCGATCGATCAGATCCACCGTTCGCCGGAAACTCTCCTCGCCCTCACCGGTGACATACAAGTCCAGGCCGGGACGGTTGGCAAAAAAATCGGTGACCCAACCGTGGTCGGCAGCGTGAAAATTGGGCCCGCCCATCACCGTGATCAGGTCAGGCTTGATCGCCTTGGCACGCGCCAGCACCGGCAGGTTGAGGTTGGCGTTCCAGTCGTAGTGGCTGAGCGCCAGCACGTCCGGCGGCGCCGCCGCGAGCGCGGTCAGCAGTTCCCGCGGATCCTTGAACAGGCGGACGTCGTCGCCGGGCCGGTGCGCCTTGAGGTAGGCGCCGACGTAGCCGGCATTAAGCGGCACCGGATGGTTGGTGTCGCCCTCGACCAGGTAACAAAGATCGGCAAGATAGACCTTCATGGATGTCAGGCTCCTACCCTACGAACCCGGGCGATTGTACCTTCGCCGCCGCAGAAGTCTCCACCTGAGCTTGACCATTTCCCACAGGGTCCGGACGACCGTCGACAGGTTGGCCACTTTCGATTCGCCGCTCAGTCGCTGACGAAACCGCGTCACACCCAGCCGCGCGACCCGCCGCCCCTGCTCGCGGCATTGCAGGATGATCTCGAGGTTGGCCAGGCCGGTGTCTGACACCAGGGTCAGACTGCGCACCAGGTCGCCGCGGACCACATAGATGCCGACATCCTTGTCGATCCAGAAGCCAAGCACGACGCGGACCACCAGATCGAAACCCCAGGTGAGGAACCGGCGGTCGGCGCCAACCGTCCGCTCACGACGGCTGAGGATGAGGTCGTAATCGCCGAACTCCCTGAGCAGGTTCACGATCTGGTCGGCCCCGAGTTCCCCGTCGGCCGAAATCAGGCTCACGGCCTGGCCGCGGGTGTGGGCGAACCCGGTCCTGAGCGCGGCGCCGAAACCGCGATTCTGCGGGTGATGGATCGCTGTCAGCTCTGGATGCGTTGCGGCCA
Source organism: Acidobacteriota bacterium (assembly GCA_021730945.1). Lineage (GTDB taxonomy): Bacteria > Acidobacteriota > Vicinamibacteria > Vicinamibacterales > UBA2999 > 12-FULL-67-14b. The sequence goes on from JAKFYH010000023.1 coordinate 62,198, forward strand.
GCGCATCCATCACGGCCCCGGTCTGGTCGCGACTGCCGTCGTCAACCAAAATGACCTCGAACCCGTCAACCCAGGGGTTGTCGGCCATCACGGCCAGGATCTCGCGCACCACCGGCTCGACGTTGTCGGCTTCGTTGAACGCCGGCATGACCAGGCTCAACATCGGTGGTTTGAGTGAGGAAGCGGTCACGCTGGCCTTCCGTCAGGGTCTTTGGCGGCGGCGCCCTGCTCGGCCAGGTTGCGGAGCCCGCCGAGCGACAGGCCCTTGCGGGCCAGGCTCCAGGTCCCGAACACGGTGACCACCAGAATCGACATCGCGTGGCTGACCAGGGCGAAGGCAAACGCCCGGCTGGCGTCGGGCATCCACGGGGTGACGCCGACCATCGCCGAGTAGTGATACACGCCGATGCCGGCCGGCGGCGCCGGCAGGATGCCGGCGAGGTTGATGATCACGATCGCGAAGGCGCCACCAAACCACGGCGCCGCGGCGGAGAAGGCGGCAAGGACGAAGCTGGCACTGGCCGCGGCGCAGATCCAGCCGGCGAGTGTGATGAGCAAGGCTTTCGGTATGCGCGCGCGTTCGCGGATGACACCGGTGCCGGCGAGGAAACGGTCGGCCCACTCGTGCACCCGCGAGCCGGGCCCGCGCCACTGGCCGGCCCAGCGCGCCAGCCAACCGAGCGGACCCTGCGCGCCGGCCCAGAGTACCAGCACAACCAATATGACCACCACCAGCAGGGTCGCCAGCGCCCCCTGCATGAAGGCCGGCACCGACATCAGCGACGACACTGCCACGCCGAAACCAACCAGCATCAGCACGTCAAGCACCCGTTCAATCACGATGGTGCCAAACAGGCTGGTGGCGCTCGTCGAGTGGTAGCGGCCAGCCGCCACGGCGCGGGCCACGTCGCTCAAGCGGCTGGGCAGCACCAGCCCGGCCAGGGCGCCAATCGCCAGGAAGTCGAAGGCATCATGAAAACTCCACCCGTGTGCCGATCCAACCAGCACATACCAGCGCAACGCAAACAAGCCCTGCGCCAGCGCGGTCGTGAACATTGCCAGCAGCAGCCACTGCGGCGAGACACTCGCGACGGCCGACGCCACCGCGCGCCAGTCCACTTGTCGAACCGCCACAAACAGGAGGGCCGCGCCAAGGGCAATGCCAACCATGACCAGCCAGGAACGTCTCACGTGGCCGCTCCCGGAGCATCGGGCCGAGGCATCAACAGCTGGGCGACTCCCTCGACTCCCGCGTGGAAGAGGGCATCGATGATCGACAGTCCCGCGATAAACGCGCCGTCCGGCCGCTGGGGGTAGACCGGGTGAAGGTAGCGTTGGTACTCCACCGTCACACCCTCGGCCTGCAACACCGATTCGTCCAGGTACCCGCCTGACCCGTCGCCGGACAAGTAAGTCGTGCCGCCGACCCGCTTGACCAGGTTGGCCACCAACTCGGACTTCCCGCCCGAGATGTCGAGCGTGGAGCTGCGGACGATGGGCGTCGCCAGACCCAGCTGCTCGGCGATCGCGGTAATGGCGTGCATGTTGTAGTCGGCCAGCAGGTCGGCAGGAGTCTCAACCCAGGACTCGACCAGGGGGAAGACGTCCCGGAAGGCCTGGGCCCGGCCGTAATTGGTGCGCAACAACTGGAGCAGCTTGCGCCGCCAGGGCATCCGGTTGTCGATCTGCATTTGATCGATTCGCCGGAAGCCGTCGTAGTCGCGGGCGACCGGCATGGTGACCCAGGCCGCCTCGGCATTCACCCTGAGCTTGACGCGGTTCGACCAGTTGCCTTCCGACTTCGGAAACTGAATATGGTCGAGCACGACAAAGACATCGGCCCTGGCCATCTTGTCGAAGAACCCCAGCCACGGGAAAAAATTGGGCTGATGGATCGCAACCAGGCGTCGGGACATGGGATCGCGCGGTGTCAGCGCGCCGCCTCGTCCTTCACGATCGCCATCACCTCGACGTCTACGAACCGGCCGTCGAGGTAAACGGCGTCGCGCAATGTGCCTTCGTGATGGAATCCGGCCCGCTCGTAGGTGCGAATCGCGCGGGTATTAACCGCGAACACGTGCAGCGCGATGCGATGAAGGTTGAGATCGCGAAAGCCGAACTCAACCAGCAGCTTGACGGCCTCGGAGCCGTAGCCGCGATCGCGCGCCGAGGCCTCACCGATCCGGATCTGCAGGTCGGCGCTGCGGTTGACGGCGTGGATCGCGGTCAACTGGCAGACGCCAATCAGCCGGCCGGTGCGCTTGAGGCGAATCGCGAACGCCACCAGGTCGCGGCGGCCGGCCAGTCCGGCCAGCCATTCGCGGTGAGTCGGCTCGTGCACCGGCCGATACCCGGCGTTGTACAGCACCAGGTCGCGATCGTTGATCCACTTGAACAGGGCCGGCCCATCGGCCTTGGTCAACGGCGCCAGAATGACGCGCGCAGCAACTGCCTTGGTCATGGCCGCGGCTCCCGGGAAACGAGGATGGTCCATTCAAACAGGGCGTAGTCGTGGATCAGCGTCACGTGGCGCGACAGGTGGCGCTTGCAGAAGTCAAAGAAGCCATTGGGATCGGCGTAGAACAGGTTCTCCGCCTTCCAGTCGACGTAGCTGGTCAGCAGGTTGAACGCGACGCCCCGCCGCGACTTCGCGTAAATGGCCGACAGGTGCCGCTTCACGTAGGCGTCCCAGTCCGCATCGCTCGCCTGCAGCTTGACGTTGAAGGTGCCCGACACGAACGAGTAGTCGGCCTCCTCGGTGACGTCAGGCCCGAGGATGAACCGCGACCGCACCGGGTCACACTGCGTCCGTGCCGCATCGATCATCTCCTGCGAGATGTCGTAGCCGATGTACTCCGTCAGCCGCGCGCCGGGCAGGGCGTCGAGGTAACCGAACATCGCGCCGTAGCCGCAGCCCCAGTCGTTGACGGTGTAGTCGCTGCCATCGCGGGCGATCAGCCGCGACAGCCGTTCGAACCGCAGCAGGTGCGACCAGTCGTCCTTCCAGCCGACGCTCCTGGAACTCGGGCCGTGCTCGGCCAGGTTCCCCGCGTAGAGATCCCGAATCCCGGTCAGCGTCTTCGGGATCGCGTCATCGGGCGTCATAAGTTGATCTCGTCGCTGGACTTCGCAAACGGCTTGGTGCGCTCGCCGAGGTAGACCTGCTTGGGCGTGGTCGACTTCATAATCAAGGCGCCGGCGCCGATCACACAGGACTCGGCCACGGTGATGCTGTCTCGCAGCGTCGCGTTCACCCCAAGGAAGCAGTACGGCTCGATCTTGCAGTGTCCGGAAATCACCACATGCGAGGTGATGTAGCAGTGATCGCCGACGGTGCTGTGGTGGCCAATGTGATTGCCGCTCCACAAGACGACGTTGTTGCCGATGGTGACGAAGGGCTGCAGCGTGTTGTCTTCGAAGATGAAGCAGTTGTCGCCGATCGCGGTGGCCATGTTCACGCAGTGCGGACTGACGTAGGTCAGCAGCGAATAGCCCTTGGCCTTGGCCTCGGCATAAATGCCGGCGCGAACCCGGTTGACCTGTCGGTAGCCGACCGCCACGAACATCTCGTGGCTGGCGGCCGGGTACAGGTGGTCGACATCCTCGAACGCCACCACTGGCAGCCCGCAAGACGGGCCAGCCGGCAGCCGGTCGCGGTGGGCGCAGAACGCCACCACCTCGTAGCGGCCGTCGCGGCTCAGGTAGTAGTGCACCAGCTCCGCAAAGCTGGCCGTGCCGAAGATCACGACCTTAATGGGCATGGCCATTCTCCGTGGGCTGCAGCGACGCGTACGGCAGCGTGAAGTACCAGGGATACGCCGCCGCCAGCGCGGCTGCGCTGTGCTGCTTGAGCGAGGGATCGTTCAGCGTGATGAAGTAACGATAACGCCGCTCGTCGGCGCCCCACTTCTTCTTGAAACGGTAGACGCCTTCCTGCGTCAGCCACGTGCCGCCCCAGTTCCAGCGCGTGAATCCGCGGGCCGAGGCGTCGGTCATGGCGGTGGCTAAAATCGCCGCGGTGGGCTGCAGTGTCCGCGCCGCCTCGACCACGACGGGCATCACGTATTCGACGGTGGTCGCCGCCTCGAAGGTCAGCAGCGCCGCCAGCGGTTCGCCCTGCCGCTCAGCCAGGTGCAACCGCCAATCGCGACCCGCGGTCATTTCCCGCAGACCGGTAAAGAAGGACGCGGGCTTGGCGCGGCCGCCGATCGCCGCCATGTTCTCGCGGTGCGTCGCCTCCAGGAAGGGCAGCGCCTCGGCCGCCTCGCGCACGGTCACGCCTTCCGACCTCGCCTTCTGGATATTGCGCCGCGCCGAGGACTCAATGCTTCCAGGCAGCGCCCCGCCGGCAAGCGTCGTCCACTGGGCAATGCGCTCATCAGTGAGGGAGTGGCGGGGAGTGGCGGTGTCCATGAAGGGATGCGAGATCCAGGTGGCCACGGCAACCGCGGCAGCCACTCGATCATACTCGGCCAGCAGCGCCGATTGCGCCGCTGCCGATACCGACAGGATGCCGCCGTTACTGCCAAAGAACGGCAGGCTGTTGAGCACGACGCCGTATGGGCCATCACGCGCGAGCAGCGGCAGCACACCGGTCAGGCGGCCGTCTTCGATCGCCAGCCGCGACCGGCACTCACCACCGACCACGGCCAGCAGGAACCGGCGAAACGCCGGCGTGTAATAGATGAGGCCGTCGGGATGCGCGGCGACCAGCGCGGCCACCTCGGCCTCACGCCCGGCCGACCACGGTTCGATACGGAGGTCAGCCATCTCAGACGCGGAAGGCGATGTAGTCGCCGATCGCCAGCACGTCGAGTTCGGCCTGTTTGACCGACTCCACCGCTTCCTCGGGTGTGCGAATAATCGGCTCCTCGTGCATGTTGAAGCTGGTATTCACCATGATCGAAAAGCCGCGCAGCTTCTTGTACTCCGTCAGAATGCCGAACATCGACGGATTGGTCTCGCGGTCGACCAGTTGCGGCCGCGCCGTCCCGTCGACATGGACGATCGCGGGTGCCGCCTGCTTGCACAGGTCGGTCACGTCGTAGGTGATGGTCATGTAGGTGGCCGCGATCGAGTGCGCCGCGTCGTAGTGCATCAGGAACCGCGGCGCGTCCTCTCGCAACAGGACCGGCGCGAACGGCATGAACTCCGTGCGCTTCAGCCGCTGGTTGAGCCAGGTATTCACCTGGGGATCGTCAGCCTTGTAGAGGATGGAGCGATTGCACAGGGCGCGTGGGCCGTATTCCATGCGGCCAGAGAAACGGGCGACGATCTTCCCCGCTTCCACCTGCTCGGCTACTTCCTGCTCCACCGCGGTCGAGCGATGCCAGCGGAAGCCGCTGGTGGCGAGGGCCGCTTCAATCTCGGCATCCGTGTAGCCCGTGCCGAGGTAGACGTCGGCGAGCGGCTGGTTGCGGCCGGCGCCGGTTCGTTCACTGTTGGCGGCGTAGCAGGCGCCCACGGCAAGGCCGCCGTCGCCCATGTGCGGGAACACATACACGTCGCGGAAGCCCAGGTCGCGAATCTTCTGGTTCAAGCGCACATTGGCGGCGACTCCGCCACTCAGCACGACTGCCGTGCCCGCCGGATTCGGAATGTTGTCCTTGAGGTAACGGGTCTCGACGTCCTCGAGGACGCGTTGCACACCGGCCGCAATGTCCTCGCGGCTGTGGCCGGCCAGCGCCTGGCGGAGATACTCCAACTCGGGGCGCTGGTAATAGCCACGCACCTGTGGCGCGCGGTGCGCCGGCGAGTAGGTCAGGCGTTCGCCGATGATGCGGGCGGTCTCGGTGGGATTGCCAAAGGCGGCCAGTCCCGTGACCTTGCCTTCGTGCCGGGTCGGGATGAACCCGAACAACGCCGTGACGTAGGCATAGTGATGCGCCGGGGAATGGTAGGCCGGCACGGTCTTCTCAAGGGTCATCCGGCCGCTCTCGCACGAATAGATCCGCGACGAGAAGCAATCGCCGAACGCGTCAATCGACACCGCGTGGCAACGGTCGAAGCCGGACGCGTAATAGGCGGAGGCGTTGTGACACAGGTGGTGATCGAAATTACGCACCGGAGCCTCGATACCAAGCGCCTGCAGTTCAGCCACCAACTCCGCGTGGTTGTTGAAGAGCGGGTTGAAACGATTGCCAAAGAACGCGCGCAACAAGTACGCCATCGGCAGCCAGCCGATCAGGATGCGCAACAGCCCCACCTTCGACAACCAGGCCGACAGCGCATGTTTCGCGCTCCCGCCGTCGACGCCACTCTCGTAGGTGAAACTCATCAACCCGCCCACCGCAACTTGCGTCACCTGGCCGGGGGTGACGCCGGCCAGGCGCAGGCTCTCGGCAATCGCCAGCTTCGGGAAGCCGGCATAGCACTTCTCCCGGTTCATCCGCTCTTCGTTGACGGCGGCGACGATGCGGCCGTCAACCAGGACGGCGGCGCCGGAATCGTAACTGTACGAAAGCCCGAGAATGACGTGTCTGGACATCAGCGAATGTTCTCGCGACCGACCGCAGTAATCGCCGCGTCGTACTTGGCGGCCTGGTAGGCGGCGCGGCCCTCAATGGCGCGGGCCACTCGCGCCCGCGGTGACATCGGCTCGGGCACCCACCACTCGGGATGCGTCAGCACCTGCAGCCGGGGATGCCCGGCAGCGACCAGTTCGATGAGCGGTGCGTGGCGCCAGTAGCCGTTGGAATCGGATCCGTAGCCGAACCGGTCGCGAATCGATCGGCCGTAGGCGTTGACCAGGCCGCCAATCCGGTCGGCATCGTCCACGGCACCGCCCACATCAGGGTCATGAAACGAGAGCGCCGCCACCGGCGCGCCGGCGATGCGCTCGACCAGCGCGGCTTCGGCGGCCACCGCCGTCTCGAGCGACGGGCCCATCGCCGGAACGAACCGGCGGTCAAAGTGCAGGCCGACCTCGTGCCCGAGGGCGACAATGGCGCGCAAGCGATCGACGATCGCATCCTCAAGCGCGTGGTAGAAGCGGCTGTGGAGGTGCACGAAATAGGTGGCCTTGACGTTTTCGGCGTGCTCGATGGTGGCCAGGGCCAGCGCCCGGTGCATCGACATGTCGATATCGTGGCGCCACAGCACGCCCGCCTCGGCCGTGACTGCGTCGGCGAACGAGAGGAATGGGTAGCGCTCGCGCGCTGCCTGCACCAGCCGCCGGTAGGCCGCCTCGGTAAAGTCCTGATCGTGGCTCACAGGAACTCCTCGCACCAGCTCTCGAGGTTCAGCAGCGACCAGATCAGCAGGCGGCGGTTGGTCTCGCCATTGGTGTGCTCGCCAACCAGCCCTTCGATGGTGCCGCGGTCGAGGAAGTCGTAGATTCGCGGCCGGCCCTGCAGCAGGCGCCGCCGCACATATTCGATGCTTTCGCCCTTGAACCAGCTGGCGTCGGGGGCCGAGAAGCCCTGCTTGACGCCGCTACTGACGTCGGGCGGCACGAACTTCGACATCACCTGGCGCATCAACAGCTTGCCGTCGCGGGTACGGCCGAAGTATTTCTCGGTCTTGCGGCCGATCTCGTTCTCGTTGATGCGGGCGGTCTCGTCGAGGTTGCCCAACTTGAGGCGAATCGGCACCCGCATCGCGAAGTCGACCAGGTCGTTGTCGAGAAAGGGCACCCGGGCTTCGAGACCGTGCGCCATGCTCAACTTGTCCTCAACCAGCAAGACGCCATGCAGGAAGGTGCGCGCCTCGAAGTAGAGCGAGTGGTTGACGCAACTCACCGGGTCGGTCTTGTGGGCCACTGCCGGCGGGAACACGCTGCGGAAGATGTCGCGGGTCCACACCTGCGAGACGTTGCCCCAGATCGGTTTCAACGCCTGCCGGAGCACTGTGTTCGGCATGAGCCGCTGCCAGTGCGCGTAGTACCGGTCGACGTAGTCATCGAAGTTGGCGGCACTGGAGGCCCGCGCATAGCGCCAGGGATAGCCGCCAAAGAGCTCGTCGCCGCCGGAGCCAGACAGCACCACCTTGACGAACTTGCTGGCGAGCTGCGCGGCGTAATAGTTCGGGTAGCTCTGGCCAATGCGCGGCTCTTCCAGGTGCCGCGTCACCAGCGGCATTACGTGCTCCATGTCGCCGGCCTTCAGCACCATTTCGTACTGCTCGGTGCCGAACAGGTACGACATGCGCTCGGCCTTGGCCCGCTCGTCGAAGCCCAATTCGAGTCCCGAGGCGGAGCTCAGGTCAAAGCCGCAGGTGAACGTGCGCAGCCGCGGCAGTTCGCCGGCCGCCACCGCGGTGATGGAACCGGAATCGATGCCACCACTCAAGTAGCTGCCCAGGTCGACGTCGCTCACCAGTTGACGATGCACGGCCTGGCGGAACAGGCGCTCGAGTTCCTCGGCGTACTCGGCGTCGTCGGCGGGTCGTTCCGGCTCCTCAAACCGGTAATCCCAGTACTGGACCGGCGTAACATCGGCCGGCCCACCACTGGTCAACGTGAGGTGGGTGCCAGGCGGCAACAGCCGCACGCCGGCGAACAGCGTCCGGTACGACAGGTAGTTCTGGAACGTGAGGTACTCGACCAGCGCCTCCTGGTCGAGCGCCGCTGACACGCCGGGAAACTGGAGCAGCGCCTTGACCTCGGAGCCAAACACAAAGGTGCGGCCGGTCCACGCGTAGTACAGCGGCTTGATGCCGTAGCGGTCGCGTGCCACGAACAGGCGGCGGTCGATGCGGTCCCAAATCGCGAACGCGAACATCCCGTTGAACCGCTCGACGGCCGCCGGTCCCCAGTGCAGGAAGGCGTTCAGCAGCACCTCGCTGTCGGTACGGGAGCGGAAGCGGGCGCCCAGCCCTTCAAGCTCAGCTCGCAGCTCCTGGAAGTTGTAGACCTCGCCGTTGTAGGTAATGACGTAACGGCCGTCGCTCGACTGCATGGGCTGGTGCCCGGCCGCCGACAGATCAATGATCGCGAGCCGGCGGTGGCCGAGCGCCACGCCGCCGTCGGTGTAATAGCCCTCGCCGTCGGGACCGCGATGCGCCACCGCATCGGTCATGCGGCGCAGCACCACCGGCGAGGCCGGCTGGCCGTCGAGATCAAAGAATCCGGTGATGCCGCACATGTCGCGTTATCGGGTGGCGTCGAACGCCATCGCCAGTTCGCTCACCACGTAGTCCAGTTCCTCGCCGGTCATGCCCGGATAGAGCGGCAACGTCAGTGAGAGACGGTCGCCAATGGTGGCGTGGGGAAACGCCTCGGCGGCGATCTTGTATTTCTCGCGATAGAACCCCTGCAGCACCGGCGCGTGCGTGCCCTGGCGGGTCGAGACGCCGCGCTCTTCGAGCCGCGTCATCAGCCGGTTGCGCCAGTCATGCAGGCGGCCGACATTGGCCAGGGTGGGCGCCTCGGGCTGGAACAGGCAGACGTACGCCTGGTAGCCATGTTCGTACTCGGCCGGGACCACCGGCGGCGCCAACCACTCGAACTGCTTCAGCACCTCGTCATAGTGCCGTGCGACCCGGCTGCGCTCGGCCCCAATCCATTTCGCCCGGTCCATCTGCGCGCAGCCGACGGCGGCCTGGATGTCGGTGAGGCGGAAATTGAAGCCGACCCGGTCGTACTCGGCCAGCAGGAACGCCGCGCTGGCCGTGTGGCGAGCATGGTCCGATCGCGACGCGCCGTGATCCCGCAGCGATCGCGACAGGGCCGCGAGCTCGGGCGACGCGGTGGTCAGCATCCCACCCTCGCCGGTGGTAATCGCCTTGCGGGGATGAAAGCTGAAGCAGCCGGCATCGCCGAAGCTGCCGCAATGCCGCCCCTTGTACCAGGCATTGAAACCGCACGCCGCGTCCTCGATCACCCACAGTCCGTGCCGGCGAGCCAGGTCGACAATGGGATCCATGTCGGCGCACAGGCCGAACAGGTGCACCGGGAATATCCCGACCGTCCTGGGCGTCACCAGCGACGCCGCCTGCTGCACATCGATGTTGAAAGTGGCCAGGTCGATGTCGCAGAACACCGGCGTCGCGCCCATGTATTCGACCACGTTCGGAGTCGACACCCAGGTGAACGCCGGCACGATCACCTCGTCGCCGGGCTTGAGGCCGAGCGCCGCCACGGCAATGTGCATGGCCGTCGTGCAGGAACTGGTGGCCACCGAGTGCACCGCGCCGCTGAACGCCGAGAACTTCTGCTCGAACTCGGCGACGAACGGGCCCTGGACCACCCACCCGCTTTCGAGCGGCTTGACCACCGCTTCGCGCTCCTCAGCGCCGAACACCGGCTTGGTAATCGGAATCTTCATTGGCCTTGAGATCGTACCATGTCCGTCAGCGAATCAGCCGCGCGATCTCGATGATCCGCCGGCGCTGCGCGTCGCTCAGTTGCGGATGCACCGGCAGGTTGATCATGTGCTCGCTGCAATAGAGCGAGTTGGGCAGCTCGACACCCTCACTAAAGCGCCGGTAGGCCGGCAGGTGGCCGACGCTGTACTCGACGACCTCGCCCAGGTGAACGCCGTGGCGGGCGAAGTGATCGACCGCCGCCTGGCGATCGGGGACCCGCACGGGAAAGTGAGAGAACGTGGCGCCATCCGGCACCGGCGGCAGTACCCAGCCGGGCACGGCCGCCAGTTCGGCGGCGTAGCGCGTGGCATGCTCGCGCCGCCGCTCGATCATCCAGCCGTACTTGCGTAACTGGGCCATGCCGACCCGCGCCTCGATCGGCCGCATCTGGGTGCCGGCATCGGGCGGAAACCGCACTTCTTCGTCCAGGTGGTACGCCTTGGTTAGCCGGTCGAGCAAGGTCGTGCGGTACTGCAGGTAGTGCACCAGCCCGTACGGCAGTGTGTGAAAAGCCGGATAGGTCGCCGCCAGGTAGGCGAAGCGTAACCACGACTTGATCAGGCCGCCGGGCTGCAGCCCGGCGTCGCGATGCTGCCGGACACGGTCGGCCAGCCCGCGGTCGTTGAACGTCAGCATGCCGCCAAAGATCGACGACACGACCTTGCTGATGTTGAGGCCAAAGAGGCCGGCATCGCCGTCCTCGCACACCAGCCGGCCCTTCCAGCGCGCGCCAAACGCGTGGGCGCAGTCCTGGATGATCCAGATCTTCCGGCCGTAGCGCTGTTCGGCCTCGGTCACAATCTGGCGCAAGCGGATGATATCGAGCGGAAAGCCGAACAGGTGGGTCGCGACGATGGCGCCGGTCCGCGGCGTGATGGCGGCCGCCACCTGGTCGAGATCCATGTTGTAGTCGGTCATCGTGTTGTCGACAAACACCGGGATGTTGCCGCTCAACATCACCGCGTGCTGCACGACGACGCAGGTATAGGAGGGGGCGATCACTTCCGCATCGGTGAGGCCCACGACTTCGAGGAACATCTTCAGCGCCGTGCGGCCGTACGGGAAGGCCACCGCGTCGGCGGCCTCGAACTTGGCAGCGAAGGCGCGCTCGAATTGGCGCACGTCCGTGCGCGACGGCTGGCGGAGGGCCGCGGCCAGCTCGTCACCGTCAAACGCCGGCTTGAGTCGCGGGATCATCCCCGGACCTTCACCTGTTTCGCCCACTGCTCGAGCGTGATGAACTGGTAGTGCTCGGCGATCAGGTCGATGGCGCGGGTGAACAACTCGCGCTTGGTCTCGAGCGGTGTCCACAGTGCCTGGGGCACGTAGACCCCATCGCCCGCGCGCGGCACCTGGTCGGCGAACTCGGCGTGGTTGAAGTCGACAAAGTCCGACAGGTGAAACTGGAACTGCACCGGCATCTTCATGGCCACCAGCGCCTGGAGGCTGGCCTTGAATACCCCCATGCCGGTCGCCAGCAGGAAGGTGGCCCAGAACGGCAACCGCACCACCGGTACCACCGTTACCGGCAACTCGACGATGCCGCCGGAGCCGTGGCGGGCGAACCCGTCGCTCGACGACATGAACGGCCTGAGCGGCGACAGCATGTAGTCCAACTGCCCCATCGTCGTGCGATCGCCGCCGGTGCGATTCTTGGTGTTCCACCAGTGCAGGAACTTGAAGACCGGCATCAACGACGTGGGATGGACCGACGAATCGTAGAGATAGCCACGCCGCTTGAGAATGGTCATGGCGCTGTCGCCCAGGTTCCAACCCGGCGAGCGAAACCCGACGGGACGGCGTCCGAGTAACGCCTGGCAGGCGTCTTCCATGCCGGCTACTTCGGCTTCCATCTGGTCGGGCGGCAGCAGTCGGAAGCCTTGCGCGTGGGTCATCGAATGGTTGGCGATTTCGTGACCGCAATCGGCGGCCGCGCGAATCGGTGCGGCATTCTGCGACTGGAGGAAATCGTTGCCCACCATGAAGAGCGTGGCCTTGGCATCGTAACGCTCGAGGAATCGTGAGAAGTTGGCGAGGCCAATCTCCATCTCGGCGTAGGTGTAGGCCGGACGCCGCAGCCCGTGTCCCTTGTAGAGCGACTGCAGGGTGTCAATGTCACTCGAAATGGCGCCGATCATTCGGGGTTGGACCATCACACCGTGGTGAAAATCTCGACGGCGCGGTCGCGGGCCAGGCGCTCGACGTCCACGACAGTCGCTGGACGCGCGGTGCCAAGCCGCGCGCCATGGAAATAGCCGGCCGAAGCCATGTGGATCGCCGAGAACGGCTGCCCGCCGTGGAGCGACGCCAGCGCCTGCCCCTGCGGGTTCTCGATGCGGTCGGTGATCTGCACACCCTGATCGTCGAATACCAGCCGCCGCTTCAACCGCAGGTCCGAGCCGGCGCCGCCGCGCATCAACATCGCCACCAGCCGGCCCTTGACCCAGTTGCCGACCGCGATGCTGCGCATCACGGTCAGGTTGAGCAGGCGCAGGAGAACGAACCTCGCTGGCGTCGGCACGGCCGTGGACATGCCGACAAACGCCGAGTCGATCTCGATGGTATCGGCGTCCACCCGCGCCTGGGCCGGCGCCTGGGTGGTCAGCCGCGCTCCTCCGCCGGTCTGGGCGACGTAGCCACCGTCCTCCAGCAGGAGCCGGCCGCTCTCGCGTGAAAACACGATGAGGGTGCCGCCGTTGGAGGCACCGCAAACGGCGTAGTAGCGGCGGCCGCTGCGAACATGGAGGCCGGCTGAAGGAAAATCGATGCGGGCACCGGCTGTCCGGCAGGGTAATTCGATCGCAGGCCGCTGCGCCGGCTGCTGGCCGAGGGCGCTGATCGCACTCGTGAGCATCGGCGCGAGGTTCCCGGCATCCACGTGGAGGGGTCCAGCCGTGTCGCCGCCAGCCATCGCGGTGCTGACCGCCTGATAGATGCCTAAGGCTGCAGGATTGCGACCCGCCATGCGCGCCAGCCCGCCGAGATAAGTCAGCGAGGTGCGACGGCTGCCGTAGACACCACCGAGAGTGCCATCAGGATGCACGAACCACTTGAGAAACTCGACGGCACGGTCGAGCGCCTGTTCGAGCGGCGCCGAAGGGCGGCGATCGTGAATCGCGCTCAGGTAGTCGAGGCACAGCGTCTGGTAACCGGGGTCGGCACCGCCGTATTCCGGGAACCAGCCTTCCGGCGACTGCCGTGCCAGCAAGCCGTCGACCAGCCGCGTCGCGGCGGCGTCGTAGCGCCCGTCGCCAAACCGGTCGGCGGCGGCGATCAGCGACCAGGCGGCGCCGGCCAGGTGATTGGAAATTTCGCCGTGCGTCTCTTTGTGGGCACAAAGGAAGTCGGCGCCACGGCGGTTCATGCGGTCCGCGGTCGACCGTTCCTCGGTGCTGAGATGCTCCTCGACCAGCCGCGAGGCCTCGATCAGTGGCCCGACGAGAAAGGCCGTGGCGCCGTAACTTTGTTCGAACGGAAACGCCTGGTCGAACGAGCCGTTGGCGTGTTGCAAGCGGGCAGCGCAGGCGATGCCTGACCTGACGGCGGCGAGCACCTCCGGCTGGCCATGACAACGGCTCTGCGGATCCCGGTAGAGGGTGGCCAGCGGATACACCAGCCGCTGGAACGTGGCCTCCGGAAAGTCGACCAGCTTCCAGGCCCAGTAGCGGCGATCGAAACAGCCGCTGGTCACCGAGTAGGGACTGGCGTCGTACTCGCCAAGCGCCCGGGCGGCGGCCAGTTCAACGTGCGCGCGCAGGGTGGTGGTGCTCATCAGTGGTCGAGGAATGTCTGCGCCCACAATTCGAGGTTCAGAAGACCCCACAGCCCACGCCCGTAGGCCCGCTCATCGTCCAGCATGGCCTCGACGCGGTCGGCGCGCACGAGTCCACGGGTCCTGGCGGCGCTGCCCAGCAGCACGTCGCGCATGAAGCCGCGCACGGGCTCCTGGCGATACCAGCGGTTGAGCGGTACGGGAAAGCCCATCTTGTCGCGACGGTTATAGATTTCGTCCGGCACCAGTCCGGCCACGACCTCGCGGAACACGTGCTTCGACCTGCCACCCTTGAACTTGACCATCGGCGGCATCGACGCGACCAGCTCGACGATCCGGTGGTCGAGCAACGGCACCCGCGACTCGAGGGACACGGCCATGCTGGTGCGATCCTCAACCTGCAGCAGGGCCGGCAACAGGGTCTTGAGGTCGAAGCGCGTCATCTTGTTGATCAGGGCATGGCACTCGGGCGCCTCGAAGATCGACTGGAAGGCGTCGAACGGCCGGTAGCTGCCGCCATCGCTCCACACCTCGGGATCGATCGCGCCGCGCAAGTCGGCGCTGCGGTCGACGAGCCGGAAGTAGCGGCGGTCGGGACTCTCGAACAGCCCTTCCGAAAACACCTGGCGCATCATCGGCTCGTAGCCGCGCAGCTGCTGCAGGTTCGGCAGGATCGATTCAAAGGTCACGATGTAGCGGTGATCTTCCTGGGTGCCTTCGATGCCGCCCTTGATGCAAGCCTCGAGATAGGCGATCAGGTAGCGGGTATAGCCGCCGAAGATTTCGTCGCCGCCCTGCCCGCCCATCACCACCTTGACGTGCTCGGCGGCCAGCTTCGACACGGCGTATTGGGGGAACAGCCCGGGACCGGCACCAGGCTCGTCCATGGCATAGGCCAGCTTCGGCATCCACTCGACAAAGTTTCCGGCGGTCGGGAACACCTCGTGATGCACCGTACCCGCGGCTTCGGCGGCCAGGCGCGCGTAGCGGGTTTCGTCGAACTCGGGACCGTCCTTGAAGCCGCCGCTGAAGGTGTGGAGAGGCGCCACCCCGGTGGCGGCCGCGAGGGCGGTGACCGTGCTCGAGTCGAGGCCGCCGCTCAGGTGCGCGCCCACCGGTACATCCGCGCGCAGTTGCAGGCGCACCGAGTCGTGCAGCAGATCGCGCAGGCGCTCCTGGAACTCGGCCTCGCTGTGTTTCGTGTCGACCTCGAAGTTGACGTCCCAGTACTTCCGGACCACGGGATCGGCGCCCGGCTGGATGGTCAGGTGATGACCCGGCAACAACTTGTGGACGCCCTTGAACAGCGTCTTCTCGCCGAGGGTGAACTGAAAGGTGGCATAGTCGGCAAACGCCGACGGGTCGAGTTCCGCCCGCAGGCCGCCCTCACCCACCAGCGCCTTGATCTCCGACGCGAACGCAAAGGCGCCGCCGCTGACCGTGTAATAGAGCGGCTTGATTCCGAAGTGATCGCGGGCCAGGAACAAGCGGCGCTTGGCGCTGTCCCACACGGCGAACGCGAACATCCCGATCAGCCGCGACAGGCAGGCCGGCCCCTCGGCGGCATACAACTGCAGCAGCACTTCGGTGTCGGTGTGCGACCGGAACACATGGCCACGGCCCTCGAGCTCGGTTCGCAATTCCTTGTAGTTGTAGATTTCGCCGTTCAGGATGATCCACAGCCGGCCGTCGGCGGTGGCCATCGGCTGGTGCCCGGCCTTCGACAAGTCGATGATGCTCAACCGGCGGTGGCCGAGCGCGAGCGGCCCGTCGAGGTGGTGGCCCTCGCCGTCTGGCCCGCGGTGGCGCAGGATGTCGGTCATCCGGCGCAGGCGGGCTTCATCAGCCGGCCGGGCCGGATCACGCTCGAGGATGCCGCAGATGCCGCACATTGCTGTTAATAACCGGCTTGGGGCTTGGGGCCTGGGGCTTGGAGCCCCGTCACAGGCGGATGCCGCTGGCGGTTCGCCTGGGAAGTTGCGACTTCTGGTACTTCGCCACCGCCGCCTCGGGGTCGGTGCGATAGAGCGCGGCAAGTCCGTGGTAGCGGTGACGCCACCCGCCAAACGGCCAGTGGTAGAGCAGCGCCATCAGAAAGTAGCCGAGCGTGGTGATGCTGCCGACCATCTTGCTGTGGCTTTGCTTGAGGTCGTAACGCAAGACAAACGGCACTTCCGCGAAGCGGCAGCCCAACAGGTGCATCTTGACGACCATCTCCAGGGTCGAGGTAAAACCCATGCCGCGCAGCTGCACGAAGTCGTCGCCGAACACGCGCACGGCATCGATCACCACCTGGCCGCGATAGGCGCGGAACCCGCAAGAGAAGTCCCACAACCCTGGGATCGGGAACATCACTTTCATGAACAGGTTGGCGCAGCGGCTGATGAAGGCACGGTAGGTGTTCACGCCGCGCTGCGACCCGCCAGGCTGGAACCGCGAAGTGTTGACCACGTCGAAGCCGGACTCCAGCTTCTCGAGCAGCACGAAGATATAACTTGGGTCATGGGTGTCGTCACCCTCGACCCGCACCACCACATCGTCCGGGGCGCAGCGGGCGGCGACAAATTCGAAGCCGTCGCGTTCGGTCTCGCCCAGGCCGCGGTTGATGGGATGGGTGACGATCTCAAGCGGCAGCGTCGCCTTGAAGCCGGCCAGAATATCGGGCGTGGCATCGCAACTGCCATCGTCCACCACCACCAGGCGGTAGTCGCGGCCGTGCTGGCGCAGGGCGGCGTCCAGCTTGGGCAGCAGCTTGGGCAGCGCCTGCTCCTCGTTGAAGGCGGGCAGCACAATCCAGATCATGCGAGCGCGCCCCGCTGGGCCTGCCGCCATGCGACCACCTTCTGCAGGCCCTCCCGCAACGGGGTGGTCGCCCGGAAACCCAACAGCCGTTCCGCCTTCTCCGTGCTGCCGATGCGATGGGTCACAAAGCTCTGCGCCTCGGCCTTGTACTCGGGCGTGATCTCGGACCCGGTCAGCTCGATCAACTGCAGCACCAGGTCGTTGATCGAGGTGCCGATCCCCATGCCGACGTTGAAGCACTCGTCCACGCAGTCGGCCTGCATGGCCAGGATGTTGGCGGCGGCCGCATCGGCAACGTAAATAAAGTCGTAGACCTGCGAGCCGTCACCGTAGATCACCGGCCGCTCGCCGGCGAACAGCCGGTCGAGCACCTTCATGATGACGCTGACATAGGTGCCCTCGTAGTCCATGCGGACGCCGTAGATGTTCATGTAGCGCATGCCGACGTAGGCCAGCTTGTGTTGTTCGTACATCGCCCGGAACATCTGTTCGTTGGCGATCTTGGTCGCGCCGTAGGTGTTGCGGTTGTTGAAGGGGTGTTCCTCGGTCATCGGGGTCACCACCGCATTGCCGTAAACGGAGGCCGACGACGAGTAGACGATGCGCTTGACATCGTGGGCACGCGCCGCCTCGATCACGTTCCAGGTGCCCAGCGTGTTCACTTCCCACGCGCTGCGCGGGTCGTTGACGCACTCGCCCAGCCACAGCGAGGCGAGCAGGAACAGGCCGTCGACCCCGGCCATGGCCGCGTCGAGTGCCGCGCGGTCGGTCATCGACCCTTCAATCAGCCTGACCTTGGGGCTGCGCAAAGCCGCGGCCAGGTTGTCCCGGTTGCCACGCACGAAGTTGTCGAACACGACGATCTCGGCGACCGGCGTGTCGATCAACTGGTCGACGATGTGCGACCCAATCAGGCCCGCGCCGCCAATGAGCAGTACTTTGCGTCCGGTCAAATCCATGGTTTCTCCGTAATCACAGCCGCCATGCGGCGGGATGGCAACTCGCCTTCCGGCGGCTGAACCCGCGCCGTGGTCGGACCCGCTGCCCGCACGCCGGCGACAATCTTCTGAGCGTCACTGCCGGCCAGCAGGTTGCGGCCGTCCGCCAGTGTCTCCACCCATTCGGTCTCGTCCCGCAGCGTCACGCACGGCACACCGAGCCAGTACGCTTCCTTCTGGACGCCGCCCGAATCGGTCAGCACGACCCTGGCCGAGGTCTCGAGGCGGACCATGTCGAGGTAGCCCTGTGGCTCGATCACCATGACCTGGGGCGACGGCACCCAGCCGATACCCTCGACGGCTTGACGGGTTCGCGGGTGCATCGGGAACACCACCGGTTCGCCCAGCGTGTTGAATGTCTCCAGTATCCGCTTCAGCCGCGCCGGATCGTTGGTGTTCTCGGCCCGATGCACTGTCGCCAGCACGTAGCCCTGCTCCGAAAGCTGCAGCCGGTCGAGCACGGTCGACTCCACCTGCGCGCGCGTGGCGGCCTCGGCATGCGCCTCGGCCATCACGTCGCCCGAGAGGTGCACGCCGGCCGTGATGCCCTCGGCGGCGAGATTGCGCACGGCCGTCTCGGTCGGACAAAACAGGATACCCGACAGGTGATCGGCCACCACGCGGTTCTGCTCTTCCGGCATGGCGCGGTTGAAGCTGCGCAGGCCGGCCTCGACGTGCGCCACCGGCACCACCAGCTTGGCCGCCACCACCGCCGCTGCCAGCGTGGAATTGGTATCGCCGTAGATCACGACACAGTCCGGCCGCGCCTCGCGAATGGCCGGCTCGAGTCGCTCGATCATCGCCGCCGTCTGCTGCGCGTGGGAGCCTGAGCCAACACCGAGATGGAGGTCGGGCTCCGGGATGCCAAGCTCACGATAGAACACGCCCGACATGTTGTCGTCGTAGTGCTGGCCGGTGTGGATCTGCATCACCTCATGCCCGAGCGCGGCCAGCGCCCGCTGCACGGGGGCGGCCTTGATGAACTGCGGCCGGGCGCCGACCACCGACAGCACCCGCATTACTCGTAGTCCACCAGCACGCCCTTGAAGGCGCGAAAGAACGTGGCGCCCAGGGCGAACATCAGCAGGGAGCCGCCGGCGTACACGGCGATCTCCAGCGCCGACGGAAACGTGCCGTTCAGCATGCTGGCCCGGTAGACCTGGATCATGTAGAAGACGGGGTTGAGATGGGCGACCCAGGTGAAGTTGGGCGGCAACATCTCCAGCCGGAACGCGATCGGCGAAATAAACATCAGCAGGAACGTGAACAGGTTGACGAAGTAGGTGACGTCTGGCAACGCCACCGTCAGTCCCGCCAGGATCCAGGTCATACCAATCAACGCCATCAACTGCAGGAGGATGGCCAGCGGCAGCCACAGGATATGGACGCTCAAATCGCCGGATGCGGCAAGCAGCAGGATGACAAACCCCAGGCTCACAAACTGGCTGGTCATGCCGACGATTACCGTGCGCACCGGCACCAGTTCAATCGGCAGCATCACGTTCTTGACCAGGTGGATGTTCTGTCGAATCGACAGCCCACCGGTGGTGAGGGCTTCCATGAACCCGAGATACGGCACCAGGCCGCAGAAGACGTACAACACATAGTCGAACGTGCTGAAGCCAGGAAACCGGACATCGAACACGATCAGGTAGATGAACAGGTAGACGCACAGGAGCAGCACCGGCTGCAGCACGACCCACCCGAGACCGAGCACCGACCCGGCAAATTTTTTCTGCAGTTCCACCCGCGTGATCGACAGCAGCAGCCGCCGGTTGGTCAGGATGACGTTCGCACTCTGCACCGAGGCGGAGGCGAGCGCATTAATAGGGTTACGCACTTTAGGCGGACTCCATGGGCGTGAACGTGAACTGCCACTCCGACGCATGGCCGATGTCGGCGGCCGCGGTCAGGTCGAGCGACTGGCACGGGACGCGGGCCCCGTACGAGGGTGAATACCAGGCAGCACTGGCGACCGGCTGCAGGCTGGCCGGATAGCGCATCTCGATGACCCGGCCGGCGACGGCCAGGTCGCACCGGCCGCTTGCCGCCGTGGCGGTAACGCCAGGCGCGAAATGGAAGTGCCACGACAACTGGTGGCGGCCGCTGCCGGTGAGCCGATCGGTGATGTCAAGCGCACCCGTGGCGCGATTCAGGCGGAACGCCCGCTCGTGCGTCACAGGGTCGGCCAGCCGGGTGTAGCCGGTATGCCGGCCGCGATACTCGACGGTCGTGCCGGTCGCGGTGAAGCTGACGTGTTCGGCCTGCGCCTTCTCGAACATCCGGAACAGCCACTCGGGGTTGCACTCGTTCTGCTCAACGCCGTCGATCATCAGTGTGTTGTGGTATCCGGTGCCACGGAACAGGTTTCGCGCCGCCGGATCCGACGTGTAAACATAGCTGCCGGCATCCACCACGACGGGCACACCTCCGACGTGATACTCGAAACCAAGCTGGTCGTTGTGCTTGTGGTTGCCGAAGCCCTTGGTGCCGACGATGCTGTTGGTGACGAGCAGATAGAGGCCGCCGTCACGACAGACCGCGTGGCCCGCGTCCGGGAACAAGTGTTGAACCACTGGCATCGCCGGCGCAGCCGCGGCCGGGGCCAGCCCCCACCACGCCGCCTCCCAGCGGGCTGCCTCGCCGCCCATTGCCATCCACTCGTCGCGGCCAAACATCGCGGCCGCCGGCCCGAACAGATGCCGGCCGTCCTGCGGTGTCACGACGCCGGCGCCGCTGAAAACATGCAACCGGCCATCATCGGCATCGCCCGACTGCGGCATCAGGCCGTCTGGCCGCGTCACTGCGGCCAGGTAGGTGACCATGTCGCCGACCCGACGGCGATAGTGCGGCGAGAGCGTCACTTCGCGATGGTCCGCCAGACGCAGGGACCCGAGGAACAACTCGGTGACCAGCCGGTGGTACGGCACGGACGATTCGAAATCGGCGCCGTCGGGCAACACCTGCACGTCGATCTCGGTCTCGAGCGCCGCGCGGGCGAACTCGAACCACTCCCTTGAGGGCGCGACGCCGTCGAACAGCGCTGCCAGGTACCACAGTCCCACGACGTTGCTGAGGAAGTGGTTGCTGGTGACCTCGTAGTTATTCTCGAGGTTGGCACGGATAAAGAGGCCGTGGTCCATCAACGCCGCGTGGGCGCGCGACCAGGCCGCGTTCTCGATCACCGGGCACGTGCGAATCAGGTCGAGCGCGACCACCCAGTTCACGGCCCGCAGGCCAACGTCCATCGTGCACGTCCAGTTGATACCGATGCCAACTGGGTTGGCGGCGACAAAGTCGTCCAGTTCGGCCATCACTTCGGCGGCAAAGCGCTCGTCCCCGGTCAGGCGATAGGCCTGCGCCAGCGTCACCCAGTGCTGGCACCGCGCCAGTTCCCACGGGTACTTCACGTCGGCGTTGGCGGGACGCATCTCGTAGAGGTTCCACGCCTGGTGGGGTACGCCGCGGGGAAAGCGAAGGTTGCGAACCGGATCCAAGTACCAGTCGATCGGTTGGTAGTCAGACTTTGCGCGCTCGGGATCGACCGGCACGAACGGGCCGCTCCCCAGCAGGTTGAACTGATGCGCCAGCGCCTCCTCGGCGGCGCGCACCACTGCCGCCGCGATCGGTGGCATGGCCTCGGCCGCCGCCGGGACCTGGCCGGCGTCGGCACCGGCATAGGTTGCGGCCGCGGCGCGGCGGCGCCCGATCCATGTGGCGTCGGGCGTCCAGGCGCCATAGGGCGGCAGCGGCGCCGTTGGTGCGGCCGCTGCGGCCGCCGGCACGGAGTCGGACGTCGACAGTCCAAGTAGTCGGCGCAGGCGATCGAACATCTAGTTGGCGGGCTTTCTGGCCTTGATGATCAGGTTCCAGCCCATGATCTTTTCGAGCGTCGTCAACGGCACCGGCGTGAGCAGGCGGGGCTTCTCGTCGCTCACCATCTGGCGCTGCGTGATGCTGATGTCGTCGAACCCGCTGAACAGGTTGCGCAGGCGGGCCGGCGTGTAGACCTTGACCAGCGGCCGGGCGGCGGCGTTATCGGAGCGCTCGACCGAGCGCGACATGATCTCGCCCACCGACTGCGAACGCAGCGCCCCCTGCTTCACACCGATCGCCCACACGAGGTTGCGCCAATAGTGGAGCGAGTTTTCCGCATAGACCATCACGATCGCCTTGCCGCCCGGCTTCAACACACGGTGCACTTCGCGGACCACGTTGTAGGTGTTGGGGGTGTGGTGGATGACACCATTGCTGTAGACGACGTCGAACCGATTGTCTTCGAACGGCAGGGTCTCGGCGTCGTGGTGGAGAAACTCGCCGGGCAGGCCGCGGCGCGCGAAGTTCTGGCGCGCCAGCTCGAGGTGACCGGACGAGAGGTCGAGGTCGGTGGTACGAGCGCCATGACTCGCGAACTGCGCGAGGTCCGTCCCGATGCCGCCGCCAATCTCGAGCACCTCTTCGTCGAGGTGCTCGGAAAACTCCATCACCTCCAGCATCCACGGCGCGTAGTTCGCGTAGCGGTAGGCCTCGACTTCCTGGAACCACTCGAGACTGTTGGGGGGCGCGTCCCTGACGTAGTGGGACCCGGCCGCATCGTGGTTCCACTGGTTCTGGACCTCTTCTTTGTAGCGGTCACCGGTCTCAATCCGGCGGAACGCGGCGGGATCATCCGCCGTCTCCGGGGAGGCCGGCGGGCTGGTGGAGACCACGCCTGGCAGCGCGGACGACTCCCGGTCACCGGCGAGAAACGGCCAGAGCCGTCCCACATGGCGCGCCCACGAATAATGCTGCTCGACGGCGAGCCGGGCATTGCGGCCGAGTACCGGCCACCAGTCCGGTCGGCCCAGAAGCCCCGCCACAGCCTCGACAAACTCATCGACGTTCCCAGGCTCGCAGAGGACGGCTCGGGCGTCACCAACCACGGCGTCCGCCCGGCGCAGGTCCGACACGCGCAGCGCCGGTGAGAGGATTTGGCCGATCTGCTCGAGGTCGCTCGCCACGATGCCGCCGCCCATCGCCATGTACTCGAAGATCTTCGTCGGTGAGCCGAAGAACTTGCTGTCGACCATGTGCGTGTTGTGCGGCGAGACGTACACGTCACACGCCTTCAGCAGCCGGGCACCTTCAGCCTGAGGTACTCGTCCCACGCAGCGGACCCGGTCCTGGAGCTGGTGGTCTTCGATCGCGCGGTCGACCAGATGCTTGTAGTTACCGTCACCGATCATCAGGAACTGCACGGTGGGTACCGCCTCGCACAGCCTCGGCAGGGCGTCGGCCAGCGCATCAATGCCGTGCCAGCCGCCAAACGTTCCCGTGAAGCCCACTACCGGGTTCGCCGGGTCGAGCCCAACTGACTTCCGGATAGTCGCCTTCTCGGCCGCGTCGGCGGGAGCGTAGGCGTCGAGGTCTGCGCCGTTGGGATTGACGAGGATCTTGTCCGGACTCACGCCGCGATCCACAAGTCCCGCTTTCACCTCGGCGGACACCACGCTGATCATCGTGGCCTGCTTGAACGCGAGCTTCTCGGCCTGGAGGTATTCCTTCTCGTAGGTGTAGCCGATGCCATCAAAGCTGCGCCGAATCGAAATCTCCGACCCGTTGTACTCGACGATGTAGGGAACGTTGAGCTGGCGGCTCAGGAGGGCGCCAGCGTAGTTGCCGAGGCACAGCCGTTCGTAGATGTAGGCCGGCCGCACGGCTTCGACCAGCGGCCTGAGCGCCACCATGTAGTGGGCCGTGGCCCGAACGATGTTGTCTTCCACGCCGGGACCGCCGGGTGAGGGCAGCACGATCTGCCGCAGGCCGGCTTCATCGAGGAGCTTGTAGCGCTGCGACATGCAGCAGACAAAATCCTCGGTGACGGCGGCGAGTTCCTTGGCCACGTAGCAGGTGTGCCCGTAACTGCCCCCCGACTCGATGCTGACCCAGAAATCGGTCCGCAGATACATGCCGCAACCGCGAATCCGGTGCTCAGCGGTCGCCTGGTGGGGCGCAAACGGGACGGGCATCGCCTCGGCGATCAGCGCATCCAGATCCTGCGGACGGCCCTCCGCATTCGGCCGAATGGGAACGGGTGGCGCATATGGCACCGGCATTAAATGAGGTGGCGGCTGGGGCAGGCGACGCGCAATCCGATAGAGAATTCGAGCGAACAGGGCCGCGGTGTTCCACGCGGCGAAGGCGGCGGTGATAAAGAACCAATGCCGCCAATAACTCGCCAGGCGTTCGCGATTCAGGCATTCGACCGCCGTTTCGGCCGGCCAGTAGAGGTAGACGCGCCGTCCGAGACGGAGGGTCCGGCCGGCCAGCCGCAGAGCGGACTGGCTCGGCCAGCCCACCGGAGGTTCAATTACAAGACCCTCGAACGTCTCGTCACGCTGTAATTCGGTCAGCGGATCCGAGGCAAACTCGCGGGGCTGCACCCACAGCTCGAACTTATGCCGCTCGGTCGCCGAGCCGAGTCGCGGCTCCACGACTATGCCCGATAGGCCATCAAGGCCGTAGTAGAGACATCGCACGCTACTTCTCCTCTTCGTCAGATCGCCCGTGCAACTGGTCTTCGACCCGTAACGACACCGCCGTGGTCTCAACCAACTCGTCGAATGAAATCGGCGAGGCGCCGCCGGTGGCGATGGCGTCGCCCAACAGGCTGAGCTCCTCGCGATGGCCCTTGTCGACCTCGCCCTGCCACAACACCGAGCCGTCGCTGGCCCTGGTCAACTTCTTGAAGTCGTCGAGCACGTAGGCTTCGCCGTCGCAGAACACTTCAATGTATTCCTTGCCCATGCCGGTCTTGGGACCGAGCGAGGTATAGGTCAGCGTGCAGACGCTGCCGTCTTCGTAACTCATGGTGGCGGCGAAGTTGTCGTTGCGGAAGTACGGCAGCGTGCCGGGATCGATCGCCGTGGCCGAGACCGACTCCACCGGCGCCCCGGTCAGGCTGCGGAACACGTCATACATGTGGCACGCTTCGCCGATGTTGCGGCCGCCGCCCTGCGGGCCATGGACCCAATGGTCGGGCGGCAGGTAGCCGGCGTTCAGGCGGTAGTTGATCACGAGCGGCGCGCGCCGCCCCCTGGTCGCGGCCTTGATGGCGAGAATGCCCGGCGCGAAGCGGCGATTGAAGCCGACCAGCAACAGCGGCGGATCGGTGAGGCCGGCGTGGACCTGCATCACCTCGTCCAGGCCCGCCCACGAGATGGCCAGCGGCTTCTCGACAAACACATGCTTGCCCGCCTTCAGGCCGCGGACCACCTGGTCCACGTGCAAGTCGTGCCGGGTCGAGATCACCACGAGGTGAAAGTTCGGGTCGTCGAGAATCTGCTGGTAGTCGGTCGACAGCACTTCCACCTGGTTCTCGCGGGCGAAGTTGCCCGAGGCGGCCGAGCCGCGGCTGACCACGCCGCGCAGGAAGAAGCGATCCTTGCGCTTCTTCATCTGCGGCACCAGCATGCCGGTGCCAAACCCGCCGGCGCCGACCAGGGCGTAGTTGATCAGGCCGTCCGGCACGGGGCGATGACCGCGAATCGAGATTCGCGTGGCGTCCGGCGCTTCCGGCATCTCCCGCGTCTCGTCGGGATAGCGAATCAACACGCCCATCGGCAGCGCCTGCCCGCCCTTGGCGAGGTCCTTGTACGCCGACGGCGCCTCGTCCACCGAGATCACGCGATCGATCAGCGGCTCGAGCTTGAGCTGGCCCGAGGCGATCATCTCCAGGTAGGCCTGCATATTCCGGTTTTGCGTCCAGCGGACGTAGGCGTAGGGATAGTCGTGGCCCTCGACCTCGTACGACGCGTCGTAGCGGCCCGGGCCGTACGAGGTGCTCATCAGGAGGTCGATCTCCTTGCGATAGAAGATGTCGCGCTTGACGTTGAGCGAGACGTCGCCGACGATCACCACCGAGCCGCGGCGGCGGGTGACGTCCATGCCCAGGTTGATCACGGCGTCGGACTTGGTGGCGGCGGTGAGAATGGTCTTGTCGGCGCCCTGGCCGTTGGTCAGGTCGCGCACCAGGCCCTTGAACTCTTCGGCATCACTGGCGCCGGCGTCGAGGCCCCGCTCACGCGCGCGCTCGACGCGCGCGGCGTCGAGGTCGAGGCCAATCACCTTGCAGCCATTGGCCTTCAACATCTGCACGGTCAACTGGCCGATCAGCCCCAGGCCGACCACGGCGATACGGTCGCCCAGTTCCGGCGCGGCGCGCCGCACGCCCTGCAGCGCGATCGATCCGATGGTGGTCGAGGCGGCCATGTCGACCGGGCAGCCCTTCGGCAGGCGGGCCACGAGGTTACGTTTCACGCTGACAAAGTCGGCATGGTTGGCCTGGCCGGCGCCGGCACAGGCCACGAAATCGCCGGGCGCCAGGTCGGTCACGCCTTCCCCAACCGCCACCACCTGACCTGACACCGAGTAGCCGACATTCCATCCGGTGTCGTTCAATTCGCTGTGCGGCAGCCCACCCACCATCGGGGGCGCCAGCGCCACCTCTACTTGTTCGAGCGAGACTTCGACCGGCTTGCCGGCGTTGGCCGTGGTGACCACTACCGTGATCTGTCCGGAGCCGCCCGGCTCGCAGACCAGCTGGTCTTCGAAGGCGCCGGCGTCGTAGGTCCGCGTCAGCAGCCAGCGATCGCGCGCGTCGTTGAGCAGGCCAATGGCGATCTGGCCGTCCTTGATCGTGCCACGCACGCGCACCAGGGCGACCTGCCCGTCTGGCACCGCAAAAGCCTGCGACATCAACTGGTAGCCGGCCGGCGTCGCGTCGGTCACCAGGTCGACACGGCCGTCGCTTACCGAGAAGGTGGCGGTCTCGCTGGTCCGGGTCCAGGTCGCCTTGCCGATCGCCACGGCCGAAATCGGCTCCGGCTTCTTCTCCGGCTTCATCGCCGCCAGCTGGCGACGCGCGATCTGCTTGAGCCGCGAGGCGGCCTTGCGCGGATCCTTCAAGCTGGCCTTGAAGTAATGCTGCGCGAGGCCGGCATAGGCCATGCCTTTCTCGACGGAGGTGATGTCGCTGGTCGCAAACTGCGACCTGAGCGGCGCGATCTCCGTGCCGACCGAGATGAGTGAGTAGTGCACGCGGACGAGCACGCTGCCCGGCTCGACGATCGGCCGTGGCACGCGCGCCACCACGGCGCCGTTGCTGTTGAGGAGTACCTGTCGCATGGGTTTCTGGTGTCTGAACTCAGGAAGCGAAAAGGACGGCGGCGGCGGCGCGGCGATCCGCCCCGGACTGCCGTTCGGTGGTAAAGAGATAGGTCATCCGGTGCGGCAATTCCACCCGCCGGCGCAGCGTCAGCACTGTCGTCTCACGGCGGACACCGTAGCTGGCCGATACCCACCCGGGTTCCAGTGACCAGGTGGCCTCGTCCGGCAGGTCGAGCGGCAGCAGCCAGCGCTCGGCATCGCCGCGAACCAATCGCACGTCAGCGCCCTGGCACTCGGCACGGACCTCGGCGTCGAGCGGAAATCGCCATTCCAGCAGGTGCGCGCCGCCGCCGCCAATCGTGTCGGTGATCCCGACCATGACCTGGCTCGCGGCCAGCGCTACCGCGCGAGTCACGTGGACAGGCGAGGCCAGCCGCAGGTAGCCAACGTGTGAACCCTGAAACCAGTCGCGGCCGGGTTCGTGGTGATACGACACGTCTGATGGGGTGGCATCGTTGTGCAATTGCCAGAGGGCGTCGGGACCAATGAATCGGTTCACTTCTTCGCCATCCACCTGGATGGTGCTGTGGAAGGCGGTGCTGCGAAACCGGTTACGCCACTCCCTTGAAGCAGTATACAGGTAGGCTCCGCAGTCGGTCACCAGCGGGACGCCGCCCAGCACCAGCTCAAACGACAGGATGTCGTTGTGGCCATGCCCGCCAATCCCGCGCATGCCGACATTGGCGCAATCGATGAAGACGTGGGTGTCGTCGCGGCGCAGCACACAGTAGCCGCCGTCAGGAAACGCCACCGACCGGGCCGGCGCCGCCGGCAGCGGCACGGCGTCGAACATCGTCGCGGCGTCGGGACCGAGCATCCAGAAGGATTCCTCCCAGAACTGGCCCGCCGCCCGCTTGAAGTCGCCACGCGAGAACAGCGCTGCCGCGGTCGACAGCAGGTAGCGATGGTCGCCGATCCGCTGGCGCCCCAGGATCTGCACCCGGCCATCGTCGGCGTCGCCGACGAGCGGCGCCAGTCCGTCCGGCTTCACGTAGGCTTCCACAAACTCGAACATCCGCTCGAAGCGTTGCCACTGACCGGCCGGGATCGACTCGCCATGGATGCGCAGCAGTTGGTACGCCGTCAGGAACAATTCGAGGACCAGGCGGTGATAGGCGGTCGAGGCTTCAAAGTCGACACCGTCCTCGGTGACCTGCACCATCATCTCGTCGAGGACAATGGCGCGCCCCTGGTCCAGCCAACCGCGCCCCTTGGCGGTGCGCTTGAAGAAGGTGCCGAGAAACACGAGGCCGGCGCCGTCGGTCAGGTAATGGTTGCCGTTGACCGGCCCCTTCTCCAGGTGCGTCGCCACCCACTCGCCGTGCAAGTAGAGGCTGCGAAGGAGGCGGCCGCGGAACCGGACGTCGGCGCAAGCGCGGCTGCCGGCGAAAAAATAGAACCCCCAGATCCAATTGGCGGCCCTGAGCGCCACATCCATGGCGCAGATCCAGTTGACACCCTGGCCCCAGGGATTGCGATCGATCCAGTCCGAGACCTGGTCCACGTACTCCTGCGCATAACGTTCGTCGCCAGTCAGCCAGTAGGCCTGGCCGAGCACGCCGAAATGCTGACAGCGACTCAGTTCCCACGGCACCTTCACGTCGGTCGGCCGATCGAGCTCGGAGAACTCGATGTTGGGGCTGTATTGCAGCGGCCAGGTGCGGTGGGTCTTGAAGTCCTCGTGCCACGGCAATGGCGTGCCGAGCGTCACCGAGCCTGAGCCCAGCAGGTCGAACTCGTGCCGGAGCACACGGTCAGCAGCGGCGACGACCTCCGCACGAGCGGCTGGATAGCGCTGGTGAAAAGCGGTGACCCATTGGTCGCGGTTCGCGGGTCGCAAGAAGAAGGGCGCGTCAGCCAGCTCCTGCCACAAGGTCTCGATCGATGACGCACCGGTGTCTCGCAGGAGACGGCGATCGCCGACCAGGACCGGATAGACGTGGGTCCATGGCCGCCTGGCGGCGCGCTCGACTTCCTCGCGAAGCCGGCCAAGTGCATGCGCCGGGTTGGCCGCCGCCTTCCGGGCGATGAATGCCAAGCGCTGGGGTGTCACCGCTCGGCCTCGCCAGCCGTAACGCCGCCGTCGGCGCGCACGACGCCGAGCCGATCGAGGTTGAATCGTAGAGTGCGGCGCCAGCCAGGCGGGCCGCTCAGAACCTGAGGTGCGTAGCGGCCAGGTGCCGCGACGGGAATGACGACCACTGACAAGCCTGGCCGGGGCACGGTCACCTCCTGCTGAGGCACGCCGTCGCGCAACAGGCGAATGACGACGCCGCCTTGCTCGACCCAGAGCCGCACCACCACGGCATCGTCGATGGCCATCAGCGCGGGCTTGAAGGTGGCCAGCACCGGCGCCGACGGGTCGGCCGAACCGTCCACGTCCAGGCTGCCTGCACCCACCCGGACCGCCTGAGCCACGCCACCCTCCAGCCGATCGGTGCCGATAGCCAACCGCTGATCGAGCGACGCATCGACGAACGGAATCTGCGCCCCGCAGTGATCGACCGGCCCCATCACCGCGACGCCAAGATCGTCCGGGCTCAGGCGTTCCTCGTTGATGAGGCGTTGCGACAAGCGGCGGTGATCCCAATCCGCGGCCAGGCGGACCTCAATCGGCAGGCCGCCAGGGCCAGCGGCTACGCGGCGGATACTGATCAGCCGGCGCCGCATTTCAGGCCCCATCTCGATACCCTCGAACGAACTGTCTCCCTCGAGCGAGTAGACCGGAAACCCGAACCGGGCGGTGCCGGCCGCGGTGACGAGCCGGCGCACCACGGCACACGGCGCCCACGACGGCGCAAAGTTGTAGCGCAGCCCAATGGTCAGCGCATCATGTGCGCTATCGGCGCTGAACTCCGCGATGTAATACGCGGACTTCAAACCGGGAACCCCCGTGGCCACGCCCTCGACGCCCGGCCACCTGGCCAGCCAGCGATTGGGCGCCAGCGCCACGAACTCGGTGGTGACTGGCGAGCCCGGGGAACGGAGGAACGCAGAGAACGTTTCGGTCAAGTGCGCGGACTGGTAGGCACGTATCGTCGTGGCCGGCACGACTGTCAGCAGCAGGCCCACGACCACCGCCGTCACCAGCGCCCGCCGCAGTGCGGCTGGCGGCTCGGCGCCCCCTCCGGCATCCGCGCGCCGGCGCATGAGCGCGACGGATCGCTGGCCGATTGTCCAGGCCGCGGCCACGATCACCACGATCGGGATTGCCTGCAGGTGGAAGTAGTGGCGCGGATCGTACTGGAGCGAGGGATAGCCAACAAGCGCGATCAGGACGAGCGTGGCGAAAAGTGTGCGACTGATCCCGCCCATCGCCGCGGCGGCCACCAGGACCACGCCCAGCAGCCAACCCCAGCCGCGCCAGCCGTTGAGCCACGCAAAGACATCTCCCAGCACGACCGCCACCGGCCAGCGCCCCGCACTCTCGGGAGTGGGATTGTCGAAGGCCAGGTTCAACACGCCATCTGCCGCAGCCAGCAGTCGAGTGTATGAGTCGGCAGGAAAATGCCGTAGCCATTGCCGCCACAAGTCGAGGCTGGCCGCGTCGTACTCTCGAGATGGCATGGTCACATCCCGTCCGGTGGCCGCGGCCGAGCGGACCCGGAGGACGTTGGTCAGGTAGGTATCGCTATAGAACGGCAAGTAGCCGTAGGCGGCGGGTTCGACCCCAAGGCGAGAGTCGAACCAGTCGGCATTTCCGAGCAGCACGACGTGAAAGGCGTTGGACCCGCCGGTCGACAGACGTGACAGCACCGGCCATCCGCAGACCGTGAAGGCGGCGAGGACCACGGCAATGGCCAATGCCTTGTCGCCGAGGGCTCGCCACGGCCGCGAGCCCCGGAAGAGCACGACCGAGACGATGGCGATGGGCGCCAGGATCGCGACATCCATTCGAAAGCCGATGCCGATACCAATCACCGAACCGGTGATGGCTGAGAGCGCCGCCACCGTT
This sequence comes from Acidobacteriota bacterium, assembly GCA_021730945.1. Classification (GTDB taxonomy): domain Bacteria; phylum Acidobacteriota; class Vicinamibacteria; order Vicinamibacterales; family UBA2999; genus 12-FULL-67-14b. Next base: position 93,237 of record JAKFYH010000023.1, read on the forward strand.
CGCCGCGAGGACCCGGCCAGGACCAGGGCAACCACCGCCGGGATCGTTGCCAGCACGAATGCGCCCTTGGCAAAGTCGCGGAGATGGGGCGCGTAGAGCAACTGCAGCGGCGAACTGGCCAGCCAGGCGGCGCCGATCAAGGCCGGAATCGCGGGCAGGAACAAGCGCAGCAGGACGAAGACGGCGATGACGGCGACGGCATGCAAGGCGCCGGCGACCTCGGCCAGGCGGTGCCACGAAATCTGCGAGACGCGCCACCAGGTTCCGACGAAAGCCATCAGGTAGCGGTGCATGTTCTGAAACTGGGATGGCTCCGAGGTGCCGGTCATGTCGATCGCGTCAATTTCGATCGTGTCGGACTGCATCAACAGAAAGCGCTGCAGGGCGCCGCCGGGGACGGGATGGGGATTGACGAACCCCCGGCCCGACGCCACCATCACGGCCGCGCCAAATTCAGCCTGCGCGAACGGCTGCCAGGGCGACGCGGCGAATGCGGCTCGACCGGCCGTGAAGCTCATGCCGGCCAACAGCAGCACGGCGACGGCTTCCGCGATCAACCGCCGCCGGCTCAACTCAGCAGGAACCCACGGAACACGTCGGTGATGCGTTCGGCAGTGTGGCCGTCCCACAGTTCCGGCACACGCGGAGGGGTATTGGTGGCCATGGCCTCGTGGTAGCCGGCAATGATGTCGGCGGTCCGGGTGCCCACCAGCCGGTTGGTGCCATGCGTGATGGTGATCGGCCGTTCCGTGTTCTCCCTCATCGTCAGGCACGGAATCCCGAGCGCGGTCGACTCCTCCTGCAGACCGCCCGAGTCGGTCAGGATGATCCGGGCGTTCGAGGTCAGGCTCAGGAAGTCGGTGTAGCCCAACGGCTCGGTGAGCACGAACCCGGACATCGCCGCGTCCAATCCAAACTCCGCCAGCCGAGTCCGCGTCCGCGGATGCACCGGGAACACGATCGGCATGTCGCGCGCCACGTGCTTCAGCGCCGCCAGAATCGCATTGAATGTCTCCGGGTGATCGACGTTCGATGGCCGGTGCAGCGTCAGCACGGCATAACGCCCCTGCTCGACCGCCACTTTGTCGCGCAGGCGGTCGAACCTCGCCATTGGCAAATGCCGGCGCAGCGTGTCGATCATGATGTTGCCGACGAAGCGAATCCGCTCAGGCGGCACGCCTTCGGCCAGCAGGTTCTCGTCGCCATCACGCGAGGGGGTCAGGAGCAGGTCCGCCAGCCGGTCGGTGACGATGCGGTTGACCTCCTCCGGCATCGCGCGGTCACGGCTGCGCAGCCCGGCCTCAACGTGGGCAATCGGAATCACCAGCTTGGCCGCGACGATGGCGGCGGCCATCGTCGAGTTGACGTCGCCGACCACGACCACCAGGTCCGGCTTGATGTCGAGGCACACCTCCTCGAATGCAATCATCACCTTGGCGGTCTGGACTGCGTGCGAGCCTGAGCCGACGCCAAGGTCACGATCGGGAACCGGCAGGTTCAACTCACGGAAGAAGCCCCCGGCCATCTTCTCGTCGTAGTGCTGGCCGGTGTTGATCAACACCTGCCGGAAGTGCGGCTCGGCGTGCATGGCCTCCATGAGCGGCGCGATCTTCATGAAATTGGGCCGGGCACCGACCACGTGGATGACGGTTCGTGTATGGGTCATGGTTGTAGTGGAAGCGCCTGATAGGTGATGGCGCGCACGGTGAACTCGCCGGGCGGGTTGGCGCAGTTCGAGAACACGATTCGGACTTGCCGGTTGGCGCCGGTCGGCGCCAGCAGCGCCGTGCGGGGCGGCACCGGCACCAGCAGCCAGTGCTGCTGGACGCCATCGAGCACGCCCACGCACATCTCGCCCTTGGTCACCGAGCCGGCGATCTGGATTGCAACCAGCTGCTGCGCCGGCACGTCGAGCGGCGGGCTGACCAACTGGTAGCCGGATGGAACGTTGTCGCTCTTGACCGTGAAGGTGCGGCCACGCTTTGAAACCACGACCTGGCCGGCGGCGCTCCAAGTGTCCAGTGCCGGCGCGGCCTCGGCAAGTGGCGCAAAATTGAAGCGGCGCCAACCGGATCCGCGCATGCTCGGCGCCGAGGGCAACGGACTCACCGGAGTGCCGGCCGCCGTGACTCGCGGATATTCGAGCAGGCCCTGGTGCAGCGGCGCTGGCCGCCAACCTGGCCCGAGCACCGCCATCAAGACCGGCAAGGGCAGGCGCTCGGGGTTGGTCGCGCGAAAGACACCGGTGACACAATTCCGCTGAGCGGCCGGTACGCCGAAACCATCGAAGCGGTTCCACGACGACCCCAGGTGGTAGTAGGCCGGCACGAGCAAATGCGATGGAGCGTCACCAATCGGCACGCTGAAGTCCCGCGTAAACTCGGTATCGTAGGTGCCGCTGGCCGAGGTGTATTTGAGGGCCACCATCACTTGGCCGGCCTGGCAGCGCTTCTCGAACACCACGTTGAAGTATCGCTGCCGCAGAGCGATCGGCGCCGCCGCCTCTTCGCCGGCGGGGACGACGCCATCGATCCGCAGGAGGACTGCTGTCTTCCACGCATCGGGATTCTTGAGGTAGGTCTCATTCCAGGTCGCGACCGGCCGGCCGGCGGCGAAGATGGTGTCGGCCAGGGGCTCGTCGACGGCGTCCACCGGCGTCCATTCAGCCGCCAGAGTGGTCTCGATCAGCGCGGTAACGCTGCGCTGCTGCCAGGCGCGGGCGCCGGCGCGCAGACCCACGATCGCCAGAACGACGGTCGCCAGTGCTGCGGCTCCGAGCGCCATTTCTCGCCCGTAGCTTCGCAGCGCCGCGACGCCAATCGCGCGGCCCTCCCGAAAGCGCCAGACGATGTGCCAGCCCAGGCCGAGCGGCAACTGGACCGCAAGAATGGCCATCAGGATCGGGACGACATCGAGGTGAAAGATGTGGCGGCGCGAGAACTGGAGCATCGAGTAGGCGCAGAGGTACAACACCACGACCAACGCCGTGGCCCCGAGCCGCCGATCGAATGCGCCCGCCAGCACCAGCACCAGGACCGTGGCCGGCAGTTCCCAACCCTCGAACAGACCGAGCGCCCAGGCGCGCCACGCCGCCAACACCTGCAGAGCGCCGGCGGCCTGCATGGCCGGCATCGCCTCCGCCATCTGGCGAACGCCGCCATCGAACGGCATCCTGAAGATCTGAAAAGTCGCGCCCAGTCCGCGGGTCAGGATGTCGGCGGGAAACTGTCGCGCCAGCACGCCGAGCAGCCGGCCGCCGGCGACGTCGTACTCGGCGGAGCCAAGGCCGATCGGCATCGTCGCGCCCTGCTTCAGCAGCGCATGCGACGCGATCACCGAGTAGGCAAAGCGGTCGCTGTACTGGGCGCCGATATCATAGGGTGCCGGCACGATGCTGAGGACGCGATCGAATGGCTGCACCAGGCCCAGCACCACGACGTGGGCGGAGTTGCTGCCCGATGAGATCGACCGCAGGATAGGACTGCCGGTCAGCAGGAAGGCGGCGACAAACAGCGCGACCGCCATGGCCTTGAGACCCAAGGGTCGCCACGAAAACCCCGCTGGCACGAGCACGGCCGCCAGCACGAACAACGGCGCCAGCACCAGGGCGTCCATGCGCAGGCCGATCCCCACACCGAGCAACGCGCCGCTCACGGTCATCGGCACCAGCGTCGCCTTCGAGCCGGTGGCCAGGGCCCTGCGAATCACCCACGCCAACGCCAGCCACAACACGGCGAAGCACGGAAACTTCACGAAGTCGCGCAGGGAGACGACCTCGTTCAACAGCGGCGAACACGCTACCGCCGCCACCCCGCACACGGCGAGGACTCGTCCCGACACCATTCGATACAGGCCGTAGACGCATACCAGCGCCAACCCGAAGAGAGCGGCGATGTAACGGTCGAGGGTCTGCCACGACACCCCACCCAGCCGCATGGCCCAGGCCGCGCCGTAGATCGAATAACGGTTGGCGAGGGCAATGCCCAGGGCCGGGGTTGGCGCGCCACCCCACGAAAACTCCTGGCACGACACGGCATCGCTCTGGCGCGCGACGAACTTTTCGACCACCGGTGAAGGCAGCGCCGGTTCGCTCATGCCGAACCCGCAACTCATCATCACGGCCGGCCGCAGTTCCCAGTCGATCAACGTCACCACGCCGGCAGCAGTCAGGTGACGGACGGCCAGCCGGTAGCTGCCCATGGCAACGGCGGCGACGATCACCAGCTCGACCGCCAGCCGGAGCCAGCGCGAGCGGGCAAGCGCGGTCAGCCGTGTGATCATGCGGAGGTCGCAGCCACAACGGCGGTCGTCACGCCATCGGCCACGTAGTCGACCTCGTCGTCGGTCAGCTTGGGGTACAGCGGCAGCGTGACCGTGGCATCACCGATCCGTTCGGCTTCCGGGAACATGCCGCGGCTGAAGCCGAAGGTCTCGCGGTAGTACTTGAGCAAGTGCACGGCGCGATAGTTGACGGCCACGCCAATGCCGCGCGCCTGCAGGTCGGCCAGTACCTGGTCGCGCCGTTCCGGCGCCACCCAGATCGTGAACAGGTGGCGAGCCGAACGGGCGCCGTCGACGACGGCCGGGAACCCGATGCCCTCCACGCCGCGAAATGCCGCCTCGTAGCGCAGGGCGACGCGCTGGCGTTGTCCCCACAGCTCGCCGATGCGCGACAGCTGCCCCATCAGCATCGCCGCCTGCAGGTTGGTCATGTTGTACTTCCACCCCAGGGCCTCGAGGTCCCAGTGGCGATAAGTGCCGGTGTAGCGATCGGCGGCGCTCGCCGACATGCCGTGCTGCCGCAGCAGTCTCACCTGCCGGGCGACGTGCTCATCATTGGTGACCACCGCGCCACCCTCGCCGCTGGTGATGTTCTTGGTCGCATAGAAACTGAAGCAGGCCGCGTCCGAAAGCTGTCCGGGCCGCACGCCGTCGCGCTCGGACTCGATCGCATGCGCGCAGTCTTCGATCAGCTTCACGCCGGCGGCATCGGCCGTCGCCTTCAACCGCCGCATGTCGGCCATCAGGCCATACAGGTGGACCGGCACGATGGCCTTGGTCCGCGGGGTGATGGCCTTGGCCACGGCTTCGGGATCGATCAATCCGGTCTCCGGATCGACGTCGACGAACACCGGTGTGGCTCCGGTGTAGATCACGCAGTTGGCGGTCGCCGCGAATGTCATCGGCGTGGTGATTACCTCGTCGCCGGGACCGACGCCGACGGCGAGCAGCGCCAGGTGAATGGCCGCGGTGCAACTGGTCACGCCAACGGCGTGCCGTGCGCCCAGGTAGCCGGCAAAGGCCTCTTCGAACGCCTTGGTCTGCTGGCCGGTGGTGAGGAACACCCCGCGGCAGACATCCACCATCCGCTGGATGTCGTCCTCTTCGAGGTTGTGCTTGTAGAACTCGACCTTCATGTTCGTCCTTCGGCCGCGCTACAGCAGCCGGCCGTCCATGGCCAGGCCATCGACCAGGCGCTTGGCGTCGATGATGTGCTGATACCACTTCACGGTAATGGTCTTGGGGCCGGTGTCGACCCGGCCCAGTTTCAGCGCCTCGTAGATCTCGCGGGCACCGTCGGCCGGCGACTGCGTGACGCGGAACCCGAGGTCACGCTCGGCGCGGTCGAACGAGACCCGGTAGTCGCGCGCGTCCGAGTCGTCCGGAACAACGTCGAGGGCAATCGGAAACGGGATGTTTTCGCGGACGATGTAGGCAAGGCTCAGCACCTGGTAGTTGTGCTCGCTGCTGCCGACGTTGAAGACCTTGCCGTTGATGACCGAAGCCGGCAACTCCAGTTGCGACACGAACGCGTTGGCGGTGTCGCGCACGTGAACGATGGGCCGCCACTGCTTGCCGCCCCCCAGCACGAAGATCTTGCCCTTCTGCACCGCGTTGATGGTCATCAGGTTGACCACCAGGTCGAAGCGCATTCGCTTCGACAACCCGAACACCGTGGCCTGCCGCAGAGCGCTGGCGACGAAGTCGCCGGAAGCCAGCGGCAGGATGTCCTGTTCCGCCTTGAGGTTGGCGTCGGCGTAGGTCGACACCGGATTGGGTGTGCTGTCCTCGGTCAGCACGCCGTCGCCGGCGCCGTAGACCGAACACGAACTGGCCAGCACATAGCGTTTGACGCCAGCCTTCCTGGCCAGGGTCGCGGTGCGGGCGCGCGCCTCGTGATTGATGGCGTAAGTCAGCCGCTCGTCGAGGGCGCCTGCCGGATCGTTCGACAGCGCCGCCAGGTCGCACACCGCGTCAACACCCCGCAGGTCGGCCTCGTTGATATCGCGATTGTCCTTGCGCAGCAACGTGAACGACGGATGCGCCCGGGTGTCGCCGAGCAGGTCATCGCCGAAGAAGTAGCGGTCGAGGCCGATGACCCGCTTGCCCTTCGCCAGCAGCTGATCCACGAGGGTCGAGCCGATGTATCCGCCGGCGCCGGTTACCAGAATCGTCTCGCTCACCTAGGTCCTCTCCTTCAGCAGGATGCACCCCATCGTCATATCCGTGCTGTGCAGGTCAAAGCGCAGTCGATGGTAGAAATTCATGGCCTGCAAGTTCTTGACCTGGGTCTTGACGCGAACGGTCGCGACCGCCTGCGATCTGAACCACTCGACCGCCGCGGTCATCAAGGCCCGGCCGGCGCCGCGCTGACGCGCGCGATCGACCACGCCAATCAGGACAACCTCTCCGGCCCCGTCTTTCGCCATCTTGCAGGTGACAAAACCTGCCTCAGGGATCATCAGCACCGCGTCGGCGGCAAGGCCGCGCACCGAGTTGGCCAGCCAGGCAGCATGCAAGCGATCGGCGTCGGCCTTCGAGTAGAACGGATCGTGGTAGAACCGGCTCAGCGGAAACAGGGACACCGAGGCCTGCTGCAGCCACGGGATGTCGGCCTCAGTGGCGTGCCGGACCGGTGACGGGCCGCGGCCGGCCCCCTGCAAGTAGCGCCCGACCTCTCCCTGCCACGTGACGCCGAGGTCGGTGAGGTAGAACCCGCGTTGCTCGAGCGCCCGCACGGCGGCGGCGTCCTCCACGGGCGGGCGGCTGATCAGGTAGTCATAGCCGTCGCGCCCGGCCTCATCCAAGTCGCCGGTGATGCTCGCCTCGGTCCAGACCCTGGTCAGCGCACCAATTCGGCGGCCGAAGAACTCCGAATCCCACGGCAACAGTTCAATCATCTGCGGACAACGCCTCGCTCACGAAGTACAGGGGACGCCGCTGCACCTCCTTGTAGGTCTTGCCGATGTACTCGCCCATAATCCCGAGCACCAGCAACTGCACGCCGCCCAGGAAGTAGATCGAGATGATGATCGACGCCCACCCTTCCACGGGGTAGCCATAGATCAACTTGGCGACTACGAGCGCCACACCCGCGGACGAACTGACGACCGCCGTCGCCAGTCCAACGATGCTCGCGACCCGGAGCGGCGTGACCGAAAACGACGTGATGGCATAGAGGGCCAGCCGCAATTGCCGCATGAAGTTGTAGTTGGTGCGGCCGGAGTGCCGGGCACGGTGCTGGACGTCGACGGTGGTGACGCGGAACCCGGCCCAGGCCATCATGCCGTGCACGAACCGCTGTGACTCGCGCATCTGGACCAGTGCGTCAACGAAGCGCCGGCTCATCATCCGCAACATCATCTGGGCCGGTGGCATCTGCAATCCCGAGACCCGATTCATGGCCCACCAGAACAGCCGCGAGTTGAGGCGCTTCAGCAGTGGATCCTGGCGGTCGACGCGAGTGGTGTACACCAGGTCGAATCCGGCCCGGTGCCGCTCGTAGAGGGCTGGGATTGCGCTGGGCGAATCCTGCAGGTCGCCGTCCATCACCACCACGGCCTTGCCGGAGGCGCGATCAAGGCCGGCCGTGACCGCGATGTGATGCCCGAACCCACGCGACAGTTTGAGTCCGCCCACGCGTGGATCCGCCGCGTGCGCCGCCTCCACCAGCGCCCACGTGTCGTCCGTGCTGCCATCGTCAACGAAGATCACTTCCCAGGCGTCCGCCGGCCAGTGCTCCGCTTGCGCCAGGGCCACCAGCGCCTCGGTCAACTCGGCGACGAGGGGCTGGACGTTGCCGGACTCGTTGTGCGCCGGCACGACGACTGAAAGCTCGAGGCGGCGGAAACTGAGCGGGTCGACCACCGTCACAGGCAATTCTCCAGAGCCATAATCCGTGTCACTGTTCTCGAGGCACGGCCTGGTACGAGATCGAGCGTACCGTGAACTCGCCAGGAGGGTTGGCGCAGTTCGAGAACACGATCCGGACCTCCCGGTTGTCGCCGGTCGGTGCCAGCAGCGCGGTGCGGGGCCGCACCGGCGCGAGCAGCCAGTTCTGCTGACCGCCGTCGAGCACACCAACACACATCTCACCCTTGGTCACGGCGCCGACGATCTGAACGGCAAGGACCTGCTGTGCCGGCACCTCAAGTGGCGGGCTGACAAGCTGATAGCCGGAGGGAATGTTGTCGCTCTTGACCGCGAAGCCGCGGCCGCTCCTCGAGACCACCACGTGTTCGGCGGCGCTCCAGGTGTCCAGTGCCGGCGCGGCATGGGCAAGCGGCGAGAAATTGAAGCGGCGCCAACCGGAACCGCGCAAGCTCGGCGCCGTGGGCAGTGGTTCGACGTGGGTGCCGGCAGCCGTGACCCGCGGAAATTCGAGCACGCTTTGGTGCAAGGGCCGCTGCTGCCAGCCCGGTCCGAGCGCCACTGTCAACACCGGCAAGGGCAGCCGCTCAGGATTGGTTGCGCGAAAGACGCCGGTGATGCAGCTCCGCTGGTCGGCAGGCACGCCGAAGCCATCGAAGCGGTTCCACGACGACCCCAAGTGATAGTAGGCCGGCACCAGCAAGTACGACTGACCATCGCCAGTAGGCACGCTGAAGTCCCTCGTAAACTCAGAGTCGTAGGTGCCGCTGGCCGAGGAGTACTTCAGGGCCACCGCTACGCTGGCGGCCTGGCAGCGGTTCTCGATGACGACCTTGAAATAGCGCTGTCGCAAATCGGGCGCCGCTGCCGCCTCGTCGCCGAAGGGCACCACGCCGTCGACCCTCAACAGGGTGGCCGACTGCCAGGCGTCGGGATTCTTCATGTAGGTCTCGTACCAGGTCGCGACCGGCCGGCCGCCGGCAAACATCGTGTCGACCAGGGGCTCGTCGGTGACGTTGACCGGCGTCCAGTCAGCCGCCAACGTGGTCTCGAGCAGCGCGGTGACGCTGCGCTGCTGCCAGGCCCGAGCGCCGGCGAGCAAGCCCGCGAACGCCAGAACAACTGCCGCGAGCGCGGCGGCGCCGAACGCCATTTCACGCCCGTAGCTCCGCAGCGCGGCAACGCCGATCGCGCGGCCTTTGCGGAAAGCGGTCGCGATCCGCCAGCCAAGGCTGAGCGGTAGCTGGACGGCGAGGATGGCCATCAGGATGGGGACGGCATCGAGGTGAAAGATATGACGGCGTGAGAACTGAAGCATCGAGTAGGCGCAGAGATACAACACGATTACGAATGTTGTGGCGCCAAGCCGCCGATCGAACGCGCCCGCCAGCACCAGCACCAGTACGGTCGCGGGCAGTTCCCAGCCCTCGAACCAGCCCAGCGTCCAGGCGCGCCACGCCGCGAGCGACTGCAAGGCGGGTGAGGTCTGCATGGCCGGCATCTTCTCCGCCACTTCCCGAACCCCGCCATCGAACGGCATGCGGAAGATCTGAAAGGTCGCGCCCAACCCACGGGTCAGGATGTCGGCAGGAAACTGGCGCGCCAGGACACCCAGCAGCCGGCCGCCGATAACGTCGTACTCGGCCGAGCCGAGACCAATCGGCAGCGTGGCGCCCTGCTTGAGCAAGGCGTGCGAGGTGATCACCGTGAAGGCATAGCCATCGCTGTATTGCGCGCCGAGGTCATAGGGCGCCGGCTCGACGGCCAGCGCGCGATCGAACGGCACGACCAGGCCCAGCACCGCGAAGTGGGCGGCATTCGACCCGGACGAGAGCGACCGCAGGATCGGCATGCCAGACGCCAGGAACATGACCGCGAAGGCCGCCACCGCCAGCGCCTTGACGCCGAGTTGCCGCCAACTGAACCCGGGCGCCACCACCAGGGCGACAGCGATGAAGAGCGGGACGAGAATGAAGGCGTCCATCCGGAGGCCGATCCCGACGCCCAGCAGCGCTCCGCTGACTGCCATCGGCACCACCGTTGCCTTCGCTCCCTCGCCCAGGCCGCGCCGAATCACCCAGGCGAGCGCCAGCCACGCCGCGGCAAAGCACGGAAACTTCACGAAGTCGCGGAGTGAGAGAACTTCGTTGAGGAGCGGCGAACACGCGACCGCGATCACACCGCATACCGCCAACACCCGCCCGGTGGCCATGCGGTAGAGGCCGTAGACGCAGATCATGGCAAGACCGAAGAGAAACGCCAGGTAGGAGTCCAGCGTCTGCCAGGACACGCCTCGCAGCTTCATCGCCCAGGCGGCGCCGTAGATGGAATAACGGTTGGCGAAGGCGATACCGAGTGCCGGGGTCGGCGCGCCGCCCCAGGAGAAGTCCCGGCACGACACCGCATCGCTCTTTCGCGCCACGAAGCGCTCGACGACCGGCGAGCGCAGGGCCGGCTCGCGCATGCCGAAGCCGCAGCTCATCATCACGGCCGGCCGCAGCTCCCAGTCGATCAACGTCACGACGTCGGCAGTGGTGAGGTGGCGAAAGGCCAGCCGATAGCTGCCCGTGAACACCGCGGCGACGATCACCAGCTCGATCGCCAGCCGCAGCCGGCGCGATCGGACCAATTGCAGGAGAGATTGCTGGGGTATCAAGCGACGGTCTTGGTTCCGCTGACGAAGTACTGACCCCCGAGCGGCAGCCAGCCCAGGTATGGCTCGATGAATCCGAGCCACGCGGCCAGCGACTCGGGAACAAACAGCATGTAGGTGCACCGCACGTCGGTAAAGCCGGCCTCGGTAAACATCCGGTGCAGTTGCTTCGCGGGGATCATCTGGCAACCCTGATCGATCTCGGCCCGCTCGAAGATGCGGCGGGTGATGGGATTCAGTGGATTGTGCTCGAAGATCGACACCACGCCGCCCGGCCGGACGACGCGGCCGAGTTCCCCTAGGTGCCGCGCCTGTTGCTGGGGAGCAATGTGATGGTAGACGCAGAACGCAAACGCCACGTCGAAACTGTGATCGGCAAACGGTAACGCGAACGGCTCGGTCGCGGCGACACGACCGCCCGGCTTCACCCGCTGCAACATCGGGAGCGACACGTCGGTGCCGACGACCGAAGAGAACGGCCGCAGGATGCGCATCGCAGTCCCAGTGCCGCACCCGGCGTCCAGGAGGCGAAGATGCGACTCGCGGCTTCGTCCCAGACGATGCCGAATCTCGCGCACCAGCGCATGACACTTCTGGCGGATAAAGAAATCGCCATCGGCCGCAAACTGCCGGCGCAGCGGGTCATCGAGCCGGCGCGCATAGTCGTCGGCGAATCCGTCGAACGGCTCACCGATCCGGGGCTCAGTCATGGCTCGTTCAACCGATCCTTGATCAAGTACATCGGCCGGCCCTTGACCTCTTCGTAAATGCGGCCGATATACTCGCCCAGCAGGCCGATCGACAGCAGCTGGAGCCCCCCCAGAAAGAGCGTCGCCACCATGAGCGAGGTCCATCCCTGGATGAGGCCCGTGCCCCCAAGCAGCTTGTACAGCACGAAGAACACCATGAGGGCCAGGCTGGTCGCGGCCAGGGCCAGGCCGGCATGCGAAGCGATCCGCAGCGGCTGGCTTGAGAAGCCGGTGATTCCGTCGAACGCGAACTTCAGCATCTTGCCCGACGAGAACTTGGTCGTGCCGCCGTGCCGCGCGCTGCGATCGTAGAACACCGCCACCTGGTTGTAGCCCACCCAGGTCACGAGGCCCCGGATGAACCGGCTGTGTTCCTGCAGTTGCCGCAAGTCGTTGGCCACGCGCCTGGACATCAGACGAAAGTCACCGGTATCGACCGGAATCTCCAACGTCGTCATCCGCCGGATCAGCCGATAGAACAGGCGCGCCGTCGTCTTCTTCCACCACGTTTCGCCTTCACGGGTCCGGCGTTGTGCGTAGGCGACGTCGTAGCCCTCCGTGTACTTCTCGTAGAGGGCGGGAATCAGCTCGGGCGGGTCCTGGAGATCCGAATCCATGACCACGACCGCGTCGCCGCGGCTGGCTTCGAGTCCGGCCGTGATCGCCACCTGGTGGCCAAAGTTCCGGCTGAGGTTGAGTGCCCGGACGGCGCGATCGGCCGAAGCCAGCGCCATGATGACCTGCCACGAGCGGTCGCGGCTGCCATCGTTGACGAACACGATTTCGTGCGTGCGGTTCATCGCGACCAGCGCGGCCTTCAAACGCTTGTACAACTCATCCAGACCGTCTTGCTCGTCGTGCACGGGCAAGACCACGCTGATCTCCACGGTTCCAACCCCTGGTGCAGGCGTCACAAGCAGTCCTCCCGGCCCATAATCCACGACTCGTGCCAGAGCACGGCGTTCAGCACGGTCCACAAATAGAAGCTGTAGCCGCCGCGGCCGGCAATCTGCTTCTTGAGCATGTCGGTGAAATAGGCGTTGTCGAAAAATCCCTGTTTGGTCAACTCCGAACGCTCGAACGCGGCCAGGCAGCGCGGACCGAAGTCGCCCTCGCTGAACCACGCCTCCATCGGCGCGCCGAAGCCCTGCTTGCGCCGATACAGCATGTCTTCGTCCAGATATGGCGCCGCGGCCTTCTTGAGCAGCGACTTGCCGACGCCGTTCTGCAGCTTGTAGGCCGCCGGCACGCGCGTGGCGAAGTCGACGACGTCGTGGTCGAGGAACGGGACCCGCGCCTCGATGCTGTGCGCCATGGTCAGCTTGTCCACCCGCATCAGCAGATGCTCGGGCAGGCGCAGCTTCATCTCCATGTAGGGAATCTTCTGCAGCACTTCGGGATCGGCAAGCCGGCCGTCGAGTGGCGCCAGGTACTCGCGAACCACGGCGTGAGAGTCGAGCGTCTGGTGACCGGCCGGCAGCAAGCCCTCGACCGGGCAGTCGATGGTGCCGCGGAACGGCTCGGCCGATGGCGTCAGACGGTCGCGCATCTCTCCCCACCAGCAGACAGCCCCGCCCCAGAACAGCTCCTGGCCGCGTTCGGCCCGTCGCTGGATCTCGAGATCCTCGCCGCTCACACCCGGCGCGGCGGCCTTGCCGCGCGCCAGCAGTTTCTGGAACCAGCTGGCGCCCTTGCGCGCCGGCTGGTAGACGCTCTCGTACTTCTGGCGATAGTGCTCGCACCACCAGTAGCCGAGGAAATGTTCGTCGGCGCCTTCGCCAACCTGCACCACCGTGGTCTTGTTGTCCTTCACCAGCTTGGCGAGGAAGTAGAGCGGGATGCAGACGTTGTCGGCAATCGGTTCGTCCTGCAGCCTTACCAGCAATGGCAGGAAGTCCTGCGCCTCCTTGCCGTTAATCAGGGTCTCGTGGTGGTCGGTCTTGTAGCGCTCGGCGATGCGGCGGGCGTACTGGAACTCGTTGTAGTCCTCCTGCCCTTCGTAGCCCACCGTGAAGGTGGTCACCGGCCGGTCCATCAGCTCGCTCATCAAGGCGACGTTCAATGACGAGTCGACGCCGCCCGACAGCAGCACGCCGAACGGCACGTCCGAGACCATCCGGCGGGCGATCGACTGCTTGAGCAGCCGGGTCAATTCGGCCACCGCGTCGGCCTCGCTCAGGTCCTTCTCGGAATAGAGGGTCGAGGCATCCGGCTGACAGTCCCACCACTGCCGCGAGGTGGCGCGTCCGGTGTGGTCGATGGTGATGGTGTAGCCGGCCGGCATCTTGAAGATGCCCTTGAACAGCGTGAGCGGGGCCGGAGTGACGATGAAGGTGAGGTAGTGCCAGAACGCGACCGGATCCATGGCCGGCGACAGGTCGGGGTGCGCGAGCAGCGCGCGAATTTCCGAACCAAAGACCCACTCGCCACGCGAGGTCTTGGCGAAATAGAGCGGCTTGATGCCGACGCGGTCGCGAATCAGGTGCAGGACGGGTCGGGACCGATCGCGCGCATCGTGGATGGCGACGGCGAACATGCCGTAGAAGCGCTTGACGCACTCGAGGCCCCACTCCTCGTAGGCGTGCAGCAGCACTTCGGTGTCCGAGTGATCGGTCACCCAGCGGTACTTGCCAAGCGCCTCCAGTTCGCGCCGGACATCGGCATGGTTGTAGATCTCGCCGTTGAAGATTACGGCGACGTCGCCTGCCGTATTGACCATCGGCTGGTTGGCCGCGTTGGACAGGTCGATGATCGACAGCCGCCGATGGCCGAACGTGCAGTCGCGCGCCGGCGACTGCCACAGGCCGACGCCGTCGGGGCCGCGGTGCGCCATGCGGTCGCGCATCCGCGCGAGCACCTCGGGACTGCACGCTTCCCCACCGGGCCGAAAACTACCTACGATCCCGCACACGCGTTCCTCCCATCATGGCGCCGGCGATCGGCGACCAGCCGATCCCGGTAATCTCGAAGTCGGTGTCGCGCGACGCCGGCGGCAGGGCATGCGCCACCGTGACGGTGTAGCGCCCAGGCGTCATCACCGGCAGCGCGACGTCGAACGCCCCGGGCACGGTGACGTTGACCGTCCCGGCCCACGCGCCGTCACGCAGCACGCCGAGCGTGAAGCCACCCTTGCGCAGGCGGCCGCGCGCCAGCACAAACATCGGTGTGTCAATGTCGCGGTCCGGCCATTGCGCCACGTAGCCGAACTGCGAATCGGCGACACCGGCCACGGAGAAGCCGCGCCCGGCCACCACGACCAACGGCGAGCGGGCTACGGTCGACGCAAAGTCGAGAGGCGCCTGAATGTCGACGACGCCGCTGCGGTACGGGAGCACACCCGCCGGTTCGGCCGGGGTGATCGCGCCGGATGCCACCTCCGACATGAACTCCGCTGCCAGTGCGCCGAGCAGCTGATTGCCGCGCCCGTTGAGGTGTCCGTCAAGACTGAAGTAGACCTGCTCACGACGCGCCGCCGCCGACAAGGGTGCCGTCAGGTCGAGAAACGGCACTCGCGCCTGCGCCGCATACTGGGCGATGACCGGTTCGATGCCGCCGATGTCGCCGGAGGCGTTCGAGACAAACCGGGCGCGGTCGGCCGACGAGAGGAGCGGCAGGTAGACGCGCTCTTTCGAGGGGACCCAGGCGAGCGCCATCCGGGCCCCTCGGGCCTCGATCGCCAGGCGCAGCCGCTCAAGGCTCTCGAAGTACTCTCCGAGGAACGGGTAGTACGAGCCGCCCGGCTGGAATGCCGGCGGATCGTGGGTTGTGAATACCTGTCCTTCAATGAGCTGGAGCGTGTAGGGCGCGGCGGCCCCGGCCACGCTCACCATGGAGGTGCCGCCCCCAGTCTGCCGGGCCAGGGCCGGCCGCGCCGCGAAGCGGGCAAGGTTCCAGGCCACCGAGTGTCGATCGAGCCAGCCGTCGGCATCGTTCACCGCCTCGCGGTCCGGGTTCTCCCGCTGGATCCACGCCATGTACGACAAACCACGGCTATTCGCCTGCCACGCCCGCCAGTTGATGACGTCGGTAATGTCGTTGATGAAGGTCACGACGAGCACCCATGAATGCCGCCGGTCTCGCGCGAACTTTTCGTAGGCGGCCAGATAATTCTCAGGCCCCCATCCGCCGACGGCAAGGTTGTACACCGGTAGACCCACCCGCTCGCGAAGCACCCACGCGGCAGGTTCAGGCGCGACGAACGTCGCCATGAAGCTGTCGCCGAGCGTCACCAGTTGATGCGCGCCGGCGTCGGGCACGTCCGGCGTGTAGAACCCCTCGGCCGTCGTCGTGTGGTCGTAGGGCGCGCCTTCCTCGTTGACGCCCTGGCTCCGGTGGTTTGGCCGGTAGGTCCATCCGACGTCCGGGTCCTCTCGCCGGAGGTGGAGGTTCGGGACGCCCTCTCGCAGCCTGACGTACACCTCTGGCGTCGCGTCCTTGATATCGGAATGAAGAAAGAGCAAGACGGAAGGCGGTAGGTCGAGCAGCCTGAGCCGCAGACCCGTCTCGACGGCCAGGAGGGCCAGCGCAAGGCTGACCGCCGTTACCAGGAGCCTGATCTTTATCGGAGCAACCCCATGCGGCGTAACGCGCCGCCCGTCAGCTGCTTCACCCGCAGCAACCGGCCGTCGACGGTCTTCGCGTAGCGGTCGCGCTCTCGCTCGAGCAGCCCATCACGCAGGTCGACCTCTCCCTGAAGGGAAGCCATCACCTGTGCCTGCCGCTTCACTTCCGCATCCAGATGTTGGGCGATGGCCTTCCAGTCGGGCTCCATCCGAATGAGATCGGCTGCGGCCTGGAGGATGGCCGTGCGCGCAGCCTGACGCCGCTTGGCAATGCCCGACTCGAAGCGATGCTCGCGACCTGACCGGCACGCCACGACATGCAGGATCGGCGAGGCCAGCGCCAACTCCTCGAACAGTTTCAGGCCCGGCCATACCTGGTTCAACAGGAGGCTCATCGCCGCGGGAACCGTCCTGGCCGTCGGGCGCCCCGCCAGGACGTCGAAGGCGCCGCGCGTGAGGCCCATGAGCGAGGCGGTCAGGTTCTCGACATCGGCGCTGTACTCGCCTCGTGCGTCGAGGAGGGTCAAGCCCACGCGCGACAACAGCACGCGCAGGGCCGATTCGTGGAAGAGGTTTACGTGACCGGGTGTGTTGTATCCCCCGTGCACCCAGCTGCAGGACTCGCGGAGGGCGCGGCCCTCCAGGGCATTCAGGTTCGGCACGGTGATCGCCACGAGTCCGTCTTCATGCAGCAACGGCACGAACTGCTCCAGGGCCCCCTTGGGGTCGGCAATATGCTCCAGGGTCTCCCAGAACGACAGCAGGTGGTACGGTCCCGGCGGCAGGTCCTGCGACGGATCGACAACCGGCAGGCCTTCGCCACGGGCAATCTCGATGGCGGTCGTGTCGACCTCCACGCCCTGCACCCTCAGGCCGCGTTCCAAGCCGGCCCGCAGGGAGTGCCCCACTCCGCACCCGGCATCCAGGTAGAACCGCTCGCCAGTCACGGGCAGCAGCGGCAACACGTCGTCGAGATACCGCCCGATCCGCGCCATGTCGGCTTCGCGTCCCGCCGTCCGGTCGCGCGACTCCATCATTCGGGCCGCAAGGTCGCGCGCCTCCGGGCTTCGAGCAAAGAGCGTCTCGAAGACGGACCAGTCGACCCGCTTGGGCGTGAACCAGCAGCCGCACCCCGCGCACTCGTGGAACCGGTGTGCGTCGTAACTGGTGAAGATTTCGCGCGACTCGCCGGCCCCGCACGCGGGACACCCGCGCGTGCCCACTCCGGCCAGGATCGCGTCCGCGTGCTGGCGCCAGTGCATCACCGCCGCGCGCCAGTCCGCCTCGGTCATGGTGGAGAACGGCAACACCGGCGTCGTCACCGTCCGCGGCGCATCGGCCGAATGGTTCACCAGGTCGACCGTCACGTGCGCGAAGCTGTTGCGCAGCCGCGTCAGCTTCTCGTCGGACACCAGTGGTTCGCTCATGCCCGTCTCCCGCCGGCAGTCGAGCCGGGCGGCTCAACCACGTCGGCCGCGACCAGCGCGGCCGAATGCACCGTGAATCGACTGGCACCCGGACGTCCCGATGCCTGATGGTTCGAGACGATGACACGATAGTCCCTGGGCAGCTCACGCGGGAGCAGACGCAAGCGGGCCCGGCCGGGGACGACGACGACGGCCGTGGCCGCGAAGGCTCCCCGTTGGCAGTCCAGCAGCCCGATCGAAACACCGCCGCTATCGAGTGTCAGTTGGACGTCGAGCGCGTTGGCGCCGCTGCCGTCCGGAAGGCGGTGTTCGGCCGAGACCGCGGCGTAGGCAAAGGGCGCCTCGCCCGTGACGAAGGCGTGACGTCCGGACGCGACGGTGAGAGTCGCCGCGTCGGCGGCAAACTCCGAGGCGTCAAGGGCCTGAACAACGCGGCCGCCATAGTGTTGCTCCTCGGTGAAGAACGGTTCAGGTTTGGAGCTCGACGTTCGCCTCAGTTCGTACCAGACGTAGACATCGTCGTTCCAGAGCTGGCGCCTCGTCACGGCAAAACCCGGTTCGGCCAGCGCCAGCAGCTTGTCGTCATCGTGCCAGTCGGACCACGGACACGCCTCGTCACCAACGGTCGGGTCTGACGCGCGGGCGAACATCAGGGGATCGAACTCATCCTTGGATTCCCATCCACACGTCCGGCGGGCGAACTCCCACGTGTAGAGCATCAGGACGATGCGCCCGCCTGGGGCGAGGACACGTGCCGCCTTGGCCAGCATCGTGCGCTGGTCGGGCGTCGGCATCGCCATCAACGAACCATAGATGAACACCACGTCGAAGGTGCTGGTCGGAAACTTCGCCGGGTCGTCGAGCAGGATCGTCTCGATCTCGCCCGCCCCGGTCAGGCTTGCCACGCGCCGAATCACCTCGAGATTCGTCGGTACGATGTCCGCACACGTAATCGCGGCGCCCTTCGAGCGGTAGTAGACCTCGTGGAGCCCCAGGCCGGACCCAATCGACAGAACACGTTGGCCGGCGATCGTCGGCGCCAAGGTCCGCAGGAAGGTCATTTCTTCCGGGTAGCCGCCAAAGCGGCTGCGGAACGCGGCGTTCCAGGTGGCGAGCAGGTCGCCGTCCGCGGCCGAAGCGAGCACCGAGGTGTCGTGCTTGCCGGCCCCGGACGGGGCATGGCGCCAGTAGGCGCGGGATCGTTCGATATCAAAGGGTGAGGGATTAGTCACAGTGTCAGTGCTCCATGGCGCGCGGGTTGCCCGCGGCGCTCGCAAAGTGGGATCGAGGCGCAGCAGGGCGGTTTCGCAAACCTGCAAATCGGTGGCGGAGTCCACCTCGAACCACGGGTCAGCGATGCCGACGCCCGTCACGACGACCCCCGACTCGATCAGAAGTCGCAGGAGGCTGGTCATGTCGAGTCGATCGGCGGCCGCCGGATCCATCGCGTCGAGGAGCTGCTCGACCGACGCCCAGCCGGCCGGCGTGAACTTGAGCAGGCCCATGTACTGACCGTTGACCTCGGCAAGGCTCGACGGCCTGCGCCCGATGTCCGTGACCCGGCCGGCATCGTCGACGGCGAACGTCTCGGCGTCGATCAGCGGGTCGCCGAACCGCTCCTCCCACTGCGACTGCCAGTTGCGGTCGAAGGTCAGCGCGATGTCCGCCGCTGCCCGTGCCAGGCTCACAACAGTGGGTGTGAAGTAGACGAGATCGGCATAGCTGACAAGGCACGGCGCCTGCCGCAGCCATTCGGCCGCGCACTGCAGGGACCGCACCATGTTCGTGGCCGCCCATCGCGGGTTGTCGAAGAGCCGCACGTGCGGTCGCTCGAGCATCTCCCCCATGTAGCCCCGCACGACGCCCACATCCGTGACACCGGCGCCACGCAGCGCGTCCATCTGCCATTCGAGCAAAGGGCGCCCGAGGACGGGCACCAGGCACTTGGGCCGGTCGGACGTCAACCCGCCAAGCCGGCTGCCTCGCCCGGCCGCCAGCACGATGGCGCGGCCCACGCTCACACGATCCCCCACCATGCGCGCAGCCTCGCCACGTCGGCGGGCCGGGGATCGGTGAAGCGCTCGGGGTGCCACATCATGCCGAAAAGGCGGCGCGATCGGTCGGCCACGGCTTCGACAACTCCGTCCTCCGCCCGCGCGAGCACGTCGAGACCCGGCGCTGAGTCGTGCGCGCCCAGCTCGTGGTAGCTGTTGACGACATCGCGGACGCCAGCCAGATCCACTGCGTGGTCGCACGCCACGTGGCCGTCGAGCGCGCCGAGCGCCACGCCTGCATGGTGCTGGATCACCTGCATGCCGCGGCAGACGCCGACGACGGGCCAGCCACGCTCCGCGGCGATGCCCAGCAACCGGAATTCCGTCGCGTCCCGCTCGGGCGCATTGCCCCCGTAAGCGGCGAGCGAATTGCCGCCGGTCAGGAGCACGCCGGCCACCGCCACGCCCCGCACCAGCCGTTCGGCCGAGGCGGCGTCGTTGGGAACCAGGACGGGTGTGACGCCGCACACCGACAGGAACGCGGCCCAGCGTTGATCGAGGGCATCGCGGCGCTCACCGTGCGGCACCGAGATGTCGACGCGCTGAGTCACAGCGACAAAGCTCATCGGATGACCCGCACCTGCCGCGCCGCGCAGTCGATCGAGAGGACCTGCGCCCGCAACCACGCCTGATAGTTGGCTTCGCCGGCGCCAATCACAGCCGGGAGGCCCAGCTCGGCGGCGCGTACGGCCATGTGCGAATTGGCGCCGCCCCACATCGTCACGAAGCCGCGGATGCCGTGCGAGAAAATCCAGTCGAAGCCGGGGTCGGCGCTCGGAATCAGCAGAATGCTGCCTTCGAGCGCCTCCCGCCCGCTGTTGGCGAACGCCACCGGGCCCTCGGCCGCCGCCACGGTGACGAAGTTCGGCTCCGCCGGCGGCACCTCGAACGCCCACACATCGCCGGGCTCCACGATGAGCGGCGGCAGCACGATGTGCTCGGTCATCGCGTGGGCTCGGCGCCCGGATTCGACGCTCTGCCGGAAGGCGTCGCCGGGGTCGGCGCTGGATGCATAGAGCTGCTGGATGCAGCTGTAGTCCAGATACGCGCAGTCGTCCACCGAGAGTCCATGCTCGCCCAGCGAGTCGCGTAGCAGGCGCAGGGCGTCGCTCAGGCTCTGCGTGAACACGAACTTGGCGTACTCGCGGCCCTCGATGGCGGCCTTGATGAAGTTGAAGAGCCCGACGGCATCGTGCCCCAGTTGGTGCTCGGCCAGCAGCTTCGACGTGCGGTTCAGCTGATCGATGGAGATGGCAAAGCCGCGGTCTTGTGCGGGCCCCGCATCGCGTCTCTTCGCCCAGTCGAAGTAACGGTCGGGCGTCTCGTCGTAGCGGGCGGACAGCACGTCGTAGGTGCCAGGCCGCAGATGCCCGTAGCGCGCGAGGAAGGCGTCGCGATCGAGCGTGGCGAAGTCGACCGAGATCCGCGAGCCAACCGTCGAGAGTCCGGCCATGAATCTGCGGTGCTCATCGGGGCTCAGCACGCCGGTGGCGACGAGCGACTGCAGCAACTGCACCGCGATGAAGGCAGCGCGCGCCAGGCCGACAAACGGCAGTGTGCCGTACCGCTTGCAGTCCTCGATGAGCCAGTAGACCTTGGCCAGCGGGTCATCCAGTCCCTCGGCGACCAGGCGGCGGCGCTCCTCGAGCCGGCGGATTTTGTCGATATCGGCAAGCCACAGCCCGGTATCGGGATGAATGATGCGGTTGGTCAGCCGCCGCAGGCTGTCGGCAAGCGCCTCGCGGTCGGCGGTCGAGAATCCGTGGGCCGTGAGCCGCTCCATTCGCCGCGGCAGGTCGAGCGTGTAGCACGAGTACACGATCTCGAATTCCACCTTGTCGTGGTGGCTCGGCACCGCCACCAGCGAGTCGATGTAGTAGTTGACCAGACGCTCGGCCAGGTTCGGGGCGACGTCGGCCGGCACGAACGAGTTGAAGCTGACCCGGACGTCGATGTACGGCTGCCCGCCCAGGTTGAACAGCAACGGGAAGCTGCGCAAGTTGCGGTAGCCGTAGTTGTTTCGCTGGTACGCCCACACGCTGTCGGTGATGGCGTCCTTGTAGAGCGACAGGGCCAGCGGCTTCGGACGGATGCCGATGATCTCCGCCGGGTTCCAGTCCGGCATCACCCCGTACACCGTCCGCGAGCCGAGAAGATACGGATGGGGCCGCTGGCCGTCGGCCACTTTGCGTGCGATGCGCCCCAACGCCTGGCTGATCGCGGCGGCCGGCACGTCGGCGCCCCGAGCCAGCGTTAGAGGCCGCACTTGCAGAAGGTAGAGGACGCCGGCGCTGTCGGCGGCGAACTCGATGTCAAGGGCGTCCTCGCCCAGCAGCGTCTGGAGCTCACGCGCCAGCACCACCACGCCGGCGAATTTATGGCCGGGCGTCAGTACGGCGTCGCGGAAGGCATAGAACGTCCGCGTGTCGGCTGAACGGCCGCCGGTGACCGTGTCGGTCCGTCCGGTGGACTCGTCGTAGTTGATCACGAAGTAGGGCGAACCCGTGCCGGCATCGCGCGTGAACACGACGCCGCTCATGCTTACGTCGCCGACCATGGGCTGCACGAACACCTGGTCCGTGTCGTCCTTGCGGCCGAACGAGCGCACGACGTCGTCGATGGCAGCAGCCTGGCTCTCAGGGCCCAGCACGTCGAGTGTCGACGTGAACCGGCCGGCCATCGACTGCGCGGCTCCGTCCTCGGCCTGGGCGCTGCTGCGGACGGCCACGGCCGTGCGCGCCCACGGTGCGAGCCGGTCGAGGACCGCTGCGCGCGCGACCTGCCAGTCGCGCACCGTGAACCGCACCTGCGGCAGCACCCGCGCGGCGGTCACCACCGGCGCCAGCCGGTCCAGGGTCTCAGCCTTGGTGCCGAATGCGATCGGGCTCATAGGCCCAATTCCGTCCATAACTCGTCAACGACCGCCGCGGGCGGGCGGCGCCCGTCGTTCACCACCGTCATGTCGGGCCGCTGAGGCTCCTCGGCGGGAACGTCCACGCCCACGACGTGGCTCGCGGGTGCCGTGGCACCGCCGCCATAGAGACGGGCGGGATGCCGAGCCGCGAGCACGTCGAACGGCGCGGTGACGAACACCTCGCGGTACGAGGCGATGTTCGCGCGGTTCCATTCCTGGCAGGCGTGGAACAGCGAAATCGTCGCGCACACGACGTCGACGCCCTGTTCCGCCAGCAACCGGCACAGACGCGCGTTGCGCATCGCGCTGGTGAGGCGCTCCTCGCGGGTGTAGCCCAGATCGTCGTCGAACGCCCTCCGCAGAGCGTCGCCGTCGAGCAGGATCACGGTGCGCCCCGCGGCGCGAAGTCGTGTGGTGAAGATACCGGCCAGCGTGGTCTTCCCCGCCCCGGCCAGGCCAGTGAACCAATACACGGTGCCGACGCCGTTCATCAGGACCATCGCCGCCACAACCGCCCGGCGAAATCGCTCCTGGTCCTGGCCCTCGCACGCGCAGCGGCCCGCCGTACCCGGCCACGGGGAATCGAGCGATCGACCAGGGCCGCCGCCGGCCACCAGACGCTCAACACCAGCAGCCACAACTTGAGGCGGCCGGTCAGGCCCACGCGATACCCATGGCAGGAGGCTTCGCGACCGAGCGCGACGTCGCAGAGCCACCGCTCTTGCCAGACGGCGCGGCGTGTTGGCCGTGTCCTGTGAACAACCGTGCTCGGCTCGGTGTAGACATCACCGTGCCACGTGTAGCCATAGAAGGTCAGGCGACGCAGGCACTCATGGTCGGGGTCGATACCCAGCCACCGTGCGCATGCGTTCAGTGTCGCCGGTGCGTCGCGTCGCAGGTCCTCAAGGCGGGCGACGTGCACGTTGCGGCCTTCGTGTCGCGCTGCAGCGAGCCGATCCCAGTCCTGGAACAGGAGTCGCGTCAGCTGGTCCTCCAGATCGAGGCGCGGCGTGTCCGACAATCCATGCCGGGTCGCGAACGTCATGTGGGCCACGTAGGTTTCATAAGGGTCGCGGATCGGTATTAGGTACTTGTCGGCATGCAGCGCCCCCGGGCGGCCGGGCGCAAGGCCGTTGCAGGCGATGTTCGAGCGGTCCAGCAAGCGCTCGGGCCAGGCCCAGTCACCGTGGTGCAGGTGATGCAGAACGACCGAAACCCGGGAGAGGTCCTGTCCAGCACACCAGCCGAATGCGATGACCAGGCCGAGGAAGACGTTGCGCTCGGATGTCTCGACGCCGGATATCGCGGCGAGAAAGGCTTCCTTGAAATGCGGCAGGTCGTAGCGAATGTATGTCGACATCGTGTCGCCGAGCCGGCCGCCCAGGATCACCGAGGCACTCGAGTCGAACAGGAGCCGTGCCGCCGGCCACGCCATGAACGCGTCGACGATTCCCGCCGCCGGACGCGAAAGAACATCGGGATGGCAGGCAATGAAGTCGTAAAACTTGAACGGGTGGGGCACATGGAGTACCTGTGGGTGCCCATCCAGGAAGGCGTGCAACAGGGCTGACCCGCTGCGGCCGGTCACAACAAGCTGCGCGATCGGGCAGCCCGCGACCCTGGCGAAGTCGGCCGGCGTAGGCAGCGGTCGCACGGCGAGAGGAAAAGTGTAGGTCACGCCGCCGTCGCGCGCCAACGCCGCCGCCTGCTGTTCGCCTGACACGACGTCCGCCGCCTCCCTAGTCTGCATGGGCTTGCACGGTCCACGCCCGCGTGCGATACACGACCCGAACCTGCGAACGCCCTTTCAGCTCTCGCCGGATCGCCCGCAGGATGCGCTGAAACCCCGCGGGCCCGGCTTGCACCTGGATGTCGTTCACCGAGCGCCAAATCCCGAGGTAACGTTCACGGCTCATCACTTCGACGTGCGTCCCTTCGACATACACGAGGTTCGCGAACCGCCCGGTGGCCAACAGCTTCGACTCGATCCCGTCCTGGCTCGATCCGGAGGACACGCGCTTGAGGCCAGGGATGTGTTCGCGGATGATCGCCTCGACGCGCCTGTCGACGGTGCTCCGCTCAAGATCCCGCGGGTTCCAAATGGCCGTGAAGTACCCGCCGGGCCTGAGGATGCGATGGAACTCGAGAAGCGCCTTCTGGTGATCCGCCCAGTGAAAGGAGGACCCCATCAATACCCAGTCGACACACCCTGCCGGCAGGCCGGTCCGTTCCGCGCGTCCCTGGCGCCAGCGGAATCCCGACGCCTCGCCGAGCGCGCGCCGGCCTTCGCGGCGCATGGCCTCGTTCGGCTCGACCGCCTCACCGTGCAGCCCGAGGCACCCCAACTGCGCCGTCAGCTTGCCGGTGCCCGCGCCAACATCTGCCACGCGGATTCCCTCTCGATAGGCGCCGGTCGCGCCCACCAGCACCCGCAGCACGTGCTCAGCGTATCCAGGCCGGTGCCGATAGTGACGCGCAAGCGCGGTAAAGTCGCCGTGCTTCATCGTTGCTCCCCTCCGGGGTCTGCCGCAATCGTCCAACGTCCCTCGCCTACGAACACGGTGTTGGTGGGCGTCAGCCCCTTGCCGACAACCTTGAACTCCATGATGTGCGCCAGGGCGGCGTAGACTTCCTTGTTCATCGAATAGAAGACGACCTGCTCGCGGTCGAGATACCCTTCGGCAGCGAAGAAGACGCTAATCGAATACGTGCCGAGCCCCAGCATCAGCCGGTCCAGTGCCAACGTTACGACGCCGCGGCGCATCCGGGTGCCGTCGATATGCAGCGATCGGGCGACGAACCGGCAGGCGCCGAGCACGCCGTCGCGATGCATCGAGATGACCACCTGTGGGCGTTCGTTAAGCCTCGGATCCTGAACGCGGAATGTCACCCGGATGGACACAGGTTCCCCATGCGTCGCGACGTGGACGACCTGGCCGTCGCGATCAACCAGCTCGATGTCCTCGACGACGATCGCGCCACTGCCGTGGACGCCCGTCCCGCTGATCACGTCGGCGGCTGACGCCTCGCTGGCCATCGGCGATACCACGTGATCCACCCACTCCCCAGACGACGGCGGTAAGTCGCCAAAGTCGAGCGGCCGCTGGCCAACATAGACGCGAGCGAGCACCTGACAGGGTTCGGCCGACCAGTACGACACGTGCAACGTGGCCGCCTCCAGCGCAGCGTCGGCAACGGGTGTCGCAAACTGCACGACGCCGACGACCTTGTGAAAGGGCGAGCCGTGGTTCTGAAACACCCGGCTGGGCCGCCCCTCCCAGACCTGCGACTCGCCCCAACACCCTGGCTCCTGCTGCAGGTGGCTGCCCTGCGCGTCGTCGAAGGCCCCGGACTCGATGGGGAGTCGATAGACCTGCCCGTTCACCTCCAGCGCCATCGCGCTCACGTAGACGGGTACCGGCTGAGGCCGATTCTGCCGCGCCTGCAATTCGAGGAGCGCTCGTGCGTGGCCCGGCTCGGCCTTGGTTTCCGCCCTGCGCTGCAGCTTGCGCGACCTGAGCCGCTCCTCTTCCTGCAGCCGGATGGACTCTTCGTAGGCCTTGACGATGGTCGGGCCGTCGCCGTCCATCAGGATACGGCCTCGATCGATCCAGATCAGCCGCTCGCAGATCTTGAGCGCCGAGTACACGTCGTGAGTGACCAGGAGCAGGGTGGTGCGGTCGGCCGACGTCAGCTGCCGCATCCGCTGGTAGCTCTTCTGTGAAAAATAGGCGTCGCCGACACCGAGCACCTCGTCGAGGACCAACAGTTCCGGCGAGATCGCCGTCGCCGTTGAGAACATCAGCCGCACACCCATGCCCGTGGAGTAGGTCTTGACCGGTTGGTCGATGTACTCCTCCAACTCGGCAAACTCGATGATCTCGGTCAGCCGATCGTCGGCTTCCTGGCCCGTCACCCCCAGCTGTGCCAGGTAGGCATACACGTTCTGCCGGCCGCTGAAGTCCGGGTGAAACCCGGTGCCGATCTGCAGGAGCGCATGCACCTGGCCTGCCACCTGCAGCGCACCTGACGTCGGCTCCACGACACGGGTCACCAGCTTGAGGAGCGTGCTCTTGCCGGCGCCGTTCCGGCCGATGATCGCCACCTTCTCGCCGCGCCGGATGTCGAGCGACACGCCGTCGAGCGCCGCGTGCTCCGAATACGCGTTCGGCTTCTGGCCCAGCAGCCCGAATATGTCGAGGAACCGGTAGTGCGGCTTCGTGTAGAGGCGGTAGACCTTGCGCAGATCGCGCGCGTGAATGACGACGTCTGTCATGCCGCTCCTGACTTCCGCGCAAGGCCGGCGGTGCCGCGTGCGTAGTTCGTCCCGCAGGCCGCGCAGGTTGCCTCGGCCGGAGGCGTCCCACCGGCGACGAGCTTCACCCC
Organism: Acidobacteriota bacterium; assembly: GCA_021730945.1. Classification (GTDB taxonomy): domain Bacteria; phylum Acidobacteriota; class Vicinamibacteria; order Vicinamibacterales; family UBA2999; genus 12-FULL-67-14b. Next base: position 120,133 of record JAKFYH010000023.1, read on the forward strand.
GCACTCGCACATCCAGCCAGTGATCCGAGCCGGATTGCCCACCAGCAACGCGTAGTCGGGCACGTCCTTGGTGACCACCGCCCCCGCGCCAATGAATGCGTAGGCGCCGATGGTGTGACCGCACACGACCGTGCAGTTCGCACCCAGGCTCGCCCCTCGCCTCACCAGGGTTTGCCGGTACTCATCCTTGCGCGACACATGGCTGCGCGGGTTCACCACGTTGGTGAACACCATCGACGGCCCGCAGAACACATCGTCTTCGAGCATCACACCAGTGTAAATCGACACGTTGTTCTGGACTTTGACGTTGTTGCCAATCACGACGCCGGGCGAGATCACCACGTTCTGGCCGATGTTGCAGCGCTCGCCGATGCGAGAGCCCGACATCAGGTGGGAGAAGTGCCAGACCTTGGTCCCCTTCCCGATTTCACATCCCTCGTCGACATACGAGGATTCATGCACGAAGACGTCAGACATGGGTAATCACCTTGGGATGAGCGTCGGCCCCTGGCGGCTGGACGGCCGCCTGGCGTATCTGCGCGGTGAGCTCGACCGACGGCCGCGCGTCGGCAATGCCAAAACCCCGGCCGGCCAGCGTCTCTTCGTAGACGCGCGTGTGCAGGTCGGTGAACCCGTCACTGAACTCGACCTCCTGCCCGTCCACCGTGATCGAACGGAAAGTGGTCTTGCTGCCCGGCTCGGGCGCAAAGGGCAGGTCCGCGGCCTCAGTGGACAGGAACCATTGCACGTCGGCCCGCGCCAGCACCAGCGTGCCGCCGGCGCGCTGGTCGTCACGCAGATGCACCGCCGACTGCTCCACCGGCCCGAACAGCCACGTCAGCAGGTCGAAGAAGTGGATGCCGATGTTGGTGACGATGCCGCCGGACCGGTCGGGGCGGCCTTTCCACGACACGTGGTACCAGCCGCCGCGCGCCGTGATGTAGGTCAACCGCACCTGGTGGCGCCGCCCGCCCTCCGCCTGCAATCGCTCGCGTAGTGCGATCAGCTGCGGGTGCACGCGCAACTGCAGGATCGTGAACACGCGGTTGCCTGACTCGTGCTCGAGTTCCTCGAGCGCGTCCAGGTTCCAGGGATTGATCACCAGCGGTTTCTCGCAGATGGCATGGGCGCCGACCCGCAGCGCCAGGCGGATGTGTGAGTCGTGCAGGTAGTTGGGCGAGCAAATTGTCAGGTAGTGAATCCGGGATTCCTCAGGGCCACGCCTCAACTTCTCGAGATGCCGGTCGAATCGCTCGAACTCGGTAAAGAACCGCACGTCAAACGCAAACCGGTCGAGCAGGCCGACGGCGTCGTGCGGATCGGTGGCCGCCACCAGCCGGTGCCCGCTGTCGTGGATCGCCTTGAGATGGCGCGGCGCAATGTAGCCGGCCACGCCGGTAATCGCGAAGTTACGTGGACTGCTCGTCTCGGTCATGAATCACGCCTCTCGGGCTCGGCCGTCCCGGCCGGGTTCAGCGCCTTGCGCAGGATCGCCGCCAACTGCGGTGCCGTCACTCGCAGCGAATAGCGCGCCTCGATGGTCTCGCGGCCGGTGGCGGCCAGCCGGCGGCGCAGACCGGCATCGACGAGCAGCCGTTCGAGCTTCTCCGCCCACTCCGCCGGATTGGCGGCCAGCAGGCCGTTCTCGCCGTCGCGAATGATCTCGCGGTTGACGCCCACCGCCGCCGCCACCACCGGCACGCCACACGCCATGAACTGGATCGCCTTGAAGCCGCACTTGCCACGCGCCCAGTCATCGTCGGTCAGCGGATAGACGCCGGCGTCACACGAGTTGAACAGGGTGACCTCATCGTCAAGCGACCAGGGCACGTCCTCGACCCGAACGCCAGGGAACCGCACGGGCTTGCCGGCGCCGCTCACCTTGAGCGTGAACGGCTGGCGGGCCGCGACCTGGGCGAGCACCGGCGCCAGCGCTTCAAGGTAAGGAAACGTCGTCGGACTGCCAATCCAGCCAACCACCAATTCATGCGGGCTCACCGGCTCGGCGGCGCGAGGCACGAAACGGGTGGTATCGACGGCGGTCGGAATGACGCTCACGGCCGGCGTGTGCTGTCGGGCAAAGGCGGCGAGAAACTCGTTGCCAACCACGACCTGGGCGCTGAGCTTCAGGATCTGCGCCACCCGCCCCGGATCCTTCAGAAACGAGATCGACCGATTGGCTTCGCTCACCGCGGGCAGAAAGATCGCATCGTCGAAGTCGTAGACGATCGGAAGGCCACGCCGGGCGATCATTCTCTCGATGATCGGTGGTCCCAGCGGGATGGCCTCGCGATAGAGGAACACGAGATCGTAGTCGCCGAGCGAGAACAACTCCCGCAGCCGCCGCCCCGCCAGCGACAGGAACGACACCGCCTTGCGGACATGCTGGCCGGGCTGGTAGACCAACTCGAAGAACTCGCGCGTATAGAACGGGCTGATGGTCACTTCGAAGCCCGCCTCACGCAAATAGGGCACGAACTGGGCAATGCGAAACCGGCAGCCGGCGCCCTCCACCGGCATCGGCGACAGCGCCAGAACCCTGATTGGCTCGGGCATCACAAGCCGAAGCCAACACGGCGGCCAATCACTGCCGCCACTGCGGCGGTAGTGGCGGCCACGAGCCAGAAGCGGCGGCCGTGGTCGCCGGCCAGCGCCCTGGCCGCCGAATGCGTCCACGCCGCGCCCGCCCGCGGCAGCAACCACCAGAACATCCGACCCGGCGTGCTGTCCGCGAAAATCGCCGCCGCGCGAGTATCGACCTCGTGGGTCATGGTTCGGGGCTCCCGGCCGGGCTGATGTCGTCGATACGAAACAACAGATGGCCCGATGGTCCCTGGAACGTAATGTGGACATCGCGAACGAGCGCCACCTGGCCGAGGGCACACCGCAGCGTGCCGCCGGGACCCACACTGGTCGGGCACGTCAGCACGATGGTGGCGGGCACATCAACGCGCTCCGGCACCGGCACGGTCACGGTGAGGGCGTCCGACACCTTGACCCGCGCCGCCGACGGTTGGGGCTCCGAGCGGGCCTCAATGACGGCAATGGCCGCGTCGGTACCGTTCATGGGCCGGCCCACGCGCAATTCCGCCGCCTGATCGCGATTGAGGCCGACATACGTGCCGTGAATCCGCAGCCTGACCTGGGGCGGACGCATGGGTCCGGTCACCGTCATCGCCTGTGGCAGGCGAGCCACTTCGCGGGCATGGTCGTACAACACCACGTCATAGGTGCCAGGCTCGAGCGCCGGCATCGGCACAAACGCCTGGGTGGTGCCATAGAACTGGAAGCCGGCGGCCTGGGTCGTGCCGAACGACACCCGCATGTAGGGCCTGAAGTTCTGGCCGTTCAGTTCGATCAGCAGACCGGCACCCTGATCGATTGCGATCGGTGAGATGCGCGAGAGCTGTGCCGGTGGATCACGGAACAACACGCGGAAACCAAACGCCGCGGGTACCCCGACAATCAGCAACCCGACCAGCAGCGCGTCAACCAGGTTGAACCGGCCGAACACTCTTCCTTGTGTGTCGATCACAGGCATCTCAAGCCTCAGCTCCATCCGGGAAGCGGAATGAACGCGGCACGGCACTTCGTATTCCCGACAACTTCGCCAGCAGCACGCTCAAGCCCAGGCCGCTGAACCAGACGAGGTAGGGCAGGGCCAGCGCGCGGTGGCGGACCAGCGTGCCGATGTTGCCGCTGGTCATCGCCACCAGGACCACGGCCATCACCAGGTGCGCGAAGAGAATGGCGGTCAACCACTTATCGCGCTGAAGCCCCGCCCACAATCCGAACGGCGCCAGCGCCACCAGCAAGTACCACACCAGTTGCTCGGGGAGATACGCCAGCTCCGCGCGTGAGGTCACCTGCCACGGTGCGGGAACCACGACGTAGGCCGCCAGTCCGCCCAGTGCATAGGCCACGGCGTCGGCCCGGGTCAGGTCGCCGGGCTCAGGCCGGCTGACATAGAACGACGGCTCGAGAATCATGTAGGAGTGCCCCGGTGCGTGCACGTGGTCCCAGTGGCGCTGAGCCGCGGTGGCAATCGCCCGATCAAGCGCGTCGAGCACACTGCTGCGTGACAACAGGAACGGCGTCGCCACCGCGGCCGCCACCACCACCGCGAGCGCCAGCCGCCGGCGCGACCAGACGTAGGCAAGCACAATCGCGCCGGCCGTGCCGGCCCCGGCGACCACCAACCCGCCGTCGCGAATCGTTTCCGCGGCCAGCGCCACCGGCAACAACAGTCCCGCAGCCAGGAGGCGGACCAGCCACGACGGCTGCCTCACCGCAGCCATGGTGGCCCACACCACCAGGGCCATCAGCGCGAAGAACACCGGCTCCTTCAACACCGAAATTGACCACGCAAACAGGCTCGGCAGAAACAGCAGCAACCCGAGGCCAAGTAGAGAGGCCGGCAGGCCAAACTGCGGCCGCACCGTGCGGTAGAGCGCGAAGGCACCAACCAGATAGACCAGCGCGCTGACCAGGTGGACGCCGTAGGGCGACGGACCCACCACCACCTGCAGCGCAGCCAGCAGCCAGACAAAGCTGGTCTGGATGGAGTCGTCGTAGGCGTAGCGCACGTCGGCCAGCGAGATCGGTATGCCCAGCGCCAGGTTGCGCAGCCATATCGACCGCTTGATGAAGTAGTCCTCGTCGCCAAAGAAGGTGCCGAATGGCACGCTGGCGTGATCGGTCGAGACAAACAGGCCGGCAATGGCCAGGACCCGCAGCCCGATGGCCGCCACCAGGATCGCCGTGAGGATTCGCCGCTCGCTTTCGTCGGGCACTTGCCGGGCCCAGCGGATGAGCAGCGCAAACCCCAACCCGGTCACCACGAACAGCGGTGAGAGCAGGTAGGCCACGCCAATCACCACACCTGCCGCCACGGCGCGCACCATCATGCGAGCGCCTCCCGCAGCACGGTGTCGTAGCGGCTGGTCACCATCGGCAGTGAGAAGCCGGCCGCGCTTTCGCGCGCGGCCGCGGCCATCCGCGCGCGCCTCTGCGGGTCGGCGATCATCAGCCCAAGCGCCGAGGCCACCGCAGCCGGCGTATGTTCCGCCACCAGCATGCCGTCAACGCCGTGCCGGACAATATCCGCGGTGCCCGGAGAGCTGGTGGCCACCACCGGCACGCCGCACGCCATGGCCTCGATCAGGACGTTGCCAAATCCTTCGTAGCGCGAGGTCAAGGCAAACACATCGGCCCGGGCCATGAACTTCCAGGGGTTGGCCTGGAAACCACACCAGACTATGGCGTCGCCGAGGCCGCGCTCGGTGGCGAGTTGTTGCAGGGCCGGGCCGCGATCACCTTGTCCCAGCACGAACAGGCGCGCCGGCACCCGCGCCCGCAGCATCGCCAGCGCCTCGATCAGCAGCGGATAGTTCTTGGCATCGGCAAGCCGGCCGGCCGCCACGATTACCGGACGAGTCCACCGCGCTTCGTCTTCGGCGGCCAGCGGCTCGCGCGCGGCAACGGTCACCGCCTCGATGTCGACGGGATTGGGGACGACGCGCACGCGCGACGGGTCAACGCCGAAGGCGGCGGTCAAGTCGTGCGCGACGCCGTGCGAACTGGTGATCACCAAGTCGGCAGCCGCGTACCCAAACCGCGTGGCCGACACGAACACGCGCTTCTGCCACGAGCCGCGCCACTGATAGTCGGCATCGTCGAGAAACGCCGTCATCGGCGTCTGCTGATGGAACACGACCCGCGCCCGCGTCAGCGCGGCGCGGACGGCCGACAGTACCGTGAAATAACTCAGAAACGACACGACGATGTCCGGGTTGGTGGCGGCGATGTAGTGCCGCAGTTCGCGCCAGCGCCCGAGGCGCGAACCGCTCTGCCCGGCGGCCAGCGCCACCGCCGGTGACAGCTCCGACAGGTACGGCCCTTCGCGCTTGAACAAGTACATCGACCGATCCCACGTGGCGTCGTCGAGTGCGTTCAGCACCTGCACCGCGGCGCGCTCGGCGCCGCCGCCGGCGAGCGACGGCAGGACGAAGCACACTTTGCGGCGGGTGGCGGGCATCAGGCGGCGGTTGACTGACGCAATGTAATGGCCAATTCCGACGACACGATCTGCATCATCGCAGCCGCCTGGCGTTCGGCGGTATGCGCCTTGGCGGTGGCATAACCGCCGGCAATGAGACGCCGGCGCAGCGCCGGGTCGCGAATCACGCGCAGCACCGCGGCAGTCATCGCCGCCGGCGAGCCTTCATCCACCAGCAGGCCGTTGTCGCCTTCGGTAATGAGGCTGGCGATACCCGATACGTCGGTCGTCACCACCGGCAACCCGCTGGCCATGGCTTCCAGCAGCACGCGGGGAATGCCCTCGCCTGGCCGTGTCGGCAGCACGAAGATATCGAAGCCGCGGTACATCGGCATCAGCTCGTCCAGGGCGATCGAGCCCGGCAGGTTGATGCGGTCTCTCACGCCCAGGCGCTGGGCCTCGGCGCGGATGGCGTCGTGTTCGGACTGTCCGATCAGGCCGACCGTGGGTCCGACCACGTCGGCAGTAACGTCGAATCCCGCAGCCTGGATGTCGGCGACCACGGCCGGCAAGGTGCGCAGGCCCTTGCGCGGATCGATGCGGCTCACCGTCAGCAAGCGAATGCGTGGCCCCTGACAGGTATCGACGCGGGTGGCCAGGTCGTCCAGGCCGAGCGTGGTGGTGCGCGTCTCGTGCACGCGCAGATCGGCGCGCTCGTGTTTTCGGCGCAAGGCCGCGCCATTGGCAAACGTCAGCGCCCGCGCCGTCATGTGGCGCAGGGCCCATTCCTCAAATGCGACATAGCGGCTGAACAACACCTTCTTGAGCCCGCGGTAGCCCAGGTGCGGCAAGAGCGCTTCGTAGTCGCCCACCACCAGCAGGAACACCGGCTTCCCCTGCGCCTGGGCCAGGCGGAACGCGAAGATGGCGGCCGGGGTCGGCACCCGCAGGTGAATGACGTCGCAGCGCTGGACCCACGCGCGCAAGCGGCTGAGCATCGTGGGCAGCATGGGATAGAACTGGCGCGGACCCGGGAAGTACGGCAGCGGTGCCAGCGTCACGTTGGCGGCCCGCACGCGAGAACCGGTCGACGGCGGTGTGTCGAACACCGGCACCGCCAGCACGATTTCGTCGAAGTACGGCGCCAGCGAATCAACGTAGCGCGCAAACGAGCCCTCGCCCTCCCACAAGTTCCCGTCGGCGTCCTGCCAGAAGGGCATGTGGTAGAGAATCCCCAGGGTGCTAGGAGGGCTCATGCCAGACCCTTCGCAAGCAGCAGGCGATCGTAGAGGGCGGTGACCGAGTTGACGTAGCCGTCGACGCCGAAGCGCGGCCGCACGAACGCGCGGGCGGCCTGGCCCATCAGGACGCGCTCGGTGTCGTTGCCAAACACCCGCGCCATCGCCGCACCGAGCCCAGGCACGTCGCCCGGCTCGACCAGCAATCCGCTCACGCCCTGCTGCACCACTTCGGGGATGCCGGCCACCGACGTGGCAATCACCGGAAGGCCGGCGCCCATCGCCAGCACCAGTGACAGCGGCAGGCCTTCCCAGAGCGACGGCATCAGGAATACGTCGATCGACGCGAGCACGTTGCCGAGGTCGCGCCGGGCGCCGGCGAAGTGGACCCGCGCCGCCAGGCCCAGGTCGCTGACGCGGCGCGTGAGTTCGTCTCGCAGTTCGCCGTCGCCGACCACCATCACGTGCACGTCGGACAGTTCCGGTGTCTGCGCCAGTGCGTCGAACAGCACGTGGTGCGCCTTCTGCTTCGTCAGCCGGGCGATGATGCCGGCGAGCTTGGCCTCGGCGGGGATGCCCACCTCCGCCCGCATCTCCTCACGCGTCATCGTGCTCTGCAACTGCGCCCAGTCGACCGCGTTGTAGATCACCTCGACCTTCGAGGGGTCGGCCTTGACCTGGTCGACGTAGAAGTCGCGTACCGCCTCGGCCGACGCGACCACGGTATCGGTCCAGCGCATCAACCACCGCTCGGTCATCGCATGCAGGGGACGCTTGTGCTCGTAGATGTTGACCTCGGTGCCGACCACGATCGGCACCCGCGCCAGCATCGAGGCAAAGCGGCCATAGAGGCTGGCCGTCAGCAGGAAGGTGTGGACGATGTCGGGTTCACATTCGTAGAGGAAGTCGCGCAGCCGCATCACGTCGAAGGGCCGCAGCAAACCCGGCGTCAGGCCAAGAACCCGGAACGGCACGCCGGTCGCGCGAATCTCCTCGCCGATCGGGCCCGCCTGGTTGATGCACACCACGGCCGGCTCGAAGCGTTCGGGCAGGTGGCGCACCAGGTTCAGCACCATTTCTTCCGCGCCACCCACGTGAAAGGCATGTGCCAGGTAGACCACGCGCGTCCGCTTGGCCGTCATCGCGGCACCCCAGCCCGATACGCCGCCACCGCCTGCTCCAGGCCCTGGCGCAGCGGGATCGATGGGGCCCACCCCAACTCGGTGCGAATCCGCGAGATGTCGGCGACAAAGTCGCCGGTCTCCACCTGCCCGGCCAGCGCCGGCCACGCCACGTGTTCGATCCGTCCGCCGCCGGCAATCTCGACGATCGCAGTGGCCGCGTCCACGAGCGCCGTGCCAATGCCGCTGCCGACGTTGTAGGTCCGGCCATCGGCGGCCGGCGCCTCGCCCATCGCCATCAACGCGCCCGCCACATCGGACACGTGCACGTAGTCACGCAGCTGCGAGCCGTCTCCGTAGATGGGCAGCACATCGTCAGTCGCAGCCAGGTGGACCAGGCGGTTGATCACGCCGTAGGCGGTCCGCTCGCGCGGCTGGCCGGGGCCGTAGGGATTGGTGATGCGTGCCACTACCGCGCGCAGGCCGAACAGCCGGGCATGAACGCGAATGGCGTCTTCGGCAGCGCTCTTGTGAATGGCATGGAACGACAACGGATCGGGCCGCGCGTCTTCGGGGACCGGCTGGGCCGCCTGGTGGCCATAGTAGAGACGTGAACTGGCAAACACGAGCCTGGCCGCCGGACTGATCTGCCGCATGACTTCAAGCAGCACGAGTTGCCCGCGATAGTTGACGTCGAGGTCGGTGAACGGGTCATCGACGCTGCGCACGGCGCCTGAGTGGCCCGACAGGTTGAAGACCAGGTCCTGCCCGGCCAGGGCCGCGGCCATGGCCGCGCTGTCGCGGACATCGCCGGCCACCACCTCGACTCCGGCCGCCGACAGCCCGGCGGCCAGTTCGCGATGGCCGTCGAGCGCACGGCTCATGGCGGTGACGCGCGCGCCGGCGTCCACAAGCTGGTGGGTGAGGTGGGAGCCGATAAACCCCAGCCCGCCAAGCACCAGGACCTTGCGTTCGCGATACCAGGTGGTCATGCCGGTTTCCTCGCCACGCACATCAGGTGCAGGTGAATGTCCGACAAGTGCGATCCGATCGACTCGATGCGCAGGCCGTGGCGGGGCAAGAGTTCTCGCAGCCGCACTTCATCGGCGTAGAGCCCGCCGGCCAGCAGCTTCTCGCGGAGCACCGCTCGCAGCCGGCCGGCACTAAACGGCAGCAACCATTCGCCCAGGCGCCGCTGCCACGTGCGGGTCACCGAAAACGACTGCGGATGCACGGCGGTGAAGGCAAAGGCACCGCCCGGTGCCAACCAGCCAGATACGCGTTCGGCGAGGCGATCGTCGAGGGGGCTGTGCTCGGCCAGCACGCCGATCGAGTAGATCAGGTCGAAGGCGCCGGCCTCGAGCGTCTGTGCCAGGAAGTCGCCGTGCAGCAGGGTGATGTTCTTCACGGTGATGGCGGAGGCGTCGACCGGCTGACGCGCCTCGGCCAGCATCGCCTCGGAGACATCGATGCCGGTGAGCGCGCGCACGTGGCTGAGCGCCCAGAAGTAGCGGCCGGTGCCACATCCCAGGTCGAGCGCCGTGATCTCCCGGCCGAACGACTCGCTGATGGTCCGTAGCCAGCCGCCAAAAGTCTGCACCAACACGCCGTGACGGATGTCGTCATCCACGGCGCGATACCGGCTGGCGTAGCCGGGCTGGTACAGCGCCTCGGCACGGCGGCCCCACTCGGTGGCGCTCACGCGAACAGCTCCTCGGCGGTCACAAAGCGCACGTCGCTGTGCTTCGACACGTGGTCCAGCAGGCCTGCCAACACGCCGCCGATGCGGTCGTCCACTTCCCAATAGTGGGTGGCCAGGCAAAAATCCCCGCCGAGCGCGCGCGCTTCGTCGAACCCGCGCGTGAGCTCAGCGAGCGAGGTGCCAGGGACGAGGCTATGGCAGCCAAACTCGGCGTGCGTCTGATAGCGGAGCGGAAATGGGTAGACCATGCGGTCGGCGCGGCCGCGGCCGGTCCGGGCGCGAAACTGCCGGACGCGCCACCAATTCGACAAGGTCTGGCGATCCCAGGCGCGATGCCGGGGGTGGAACGACAGGAACGATCCCAGCAGATTGAGTCCGGCGCCGGCCACCGCGCTCAAGCCGCGTTTCGACAGCGCGTTGTGTGGCGGCACGAACACCGAGATTCGCGTCTGCAGCAGTTCCTGCAGGTAGGTCAGCCCCTCGGCGACGCGGCGTTCGGGGTCCGGGGCCGCCTGAAATTCCCACCCCTCGGGAAAGTCCTCGTGCGTGTAGCCATGCAACGCCACAGTCACGCGGCCGGCCGCAACGTGGCCGCGCAGGGCGTCCACCAGCTCAGGGTTGCGATCCAAGGCGAACGCCTCGCCGGAGGACCAGTACGCCCTCGGCACAGCCGGACTCTGGTAGCCCTTCGCAAAGGGAATCGTCGCGAGGCAGATCGGCACGTCCTTCCAAATGCGGCCGTAGACCCGCTCCAGGTCAGCCGCCGATGTGAAGTAACACGTGTCATCGTCTCGAATCGCGAACTTCATGAGGCCGCCGCCACTGGATGCCGATCGCGCGCAAAGCGATCGACGACGCGCTGGTAGACGGCGAGCATGTTGGCGGCGCTGGCCGGCCAGCAGAAGCGGGCGACCGCGGCATCGCGGTTGTAGCGTCCGGCCGCCGCGGCCCGCTCGCGATCGGAGAGCCACGCGCCTATCGCCTCGGCAAACGGTTGCGCCTCGCCCTTGGGCGTCAGGGAGCCGCCATCGGGCGGCGTCACGTAGTCGCGCAGGCCGCCAACATCGGTGGCGACAATCGGCAGGCCCGAGGCCATCGCTTCAAGCACCACGTTCGGCGAGTTGTCAAAGTCTGACGACAGCGCGAAGACGTCGGCAGTGCGATACCAGGCGGCGGTCTCGGCCTGCGGCACGTAGCCGGCAAAGCGCACGGCCTCGCTGATGCCGAGCTCGGCGGCTCGAGCTTCGAGCGGGGCTCGCAGCGGCCCTTCGCCAACCAGCACCAGCGCGATCGCCGGGTCGGTCTCTCTTGCGTGCGCGATGGCCGCCAGCATCATGTGGAGGTTCTTGATCGGCACAAGTCGCGTGACGCAGATCACCACGCGCCGACCGGCCAGGCCGAGCGCGTCGCGCAGATTCGGACCGCTGGGATTGAAGGTCTCGATGTCGACGCCCTTGGTCACGTTGTCGACCGGGCGGCCGATCATCGCCGGCAGTTGCTGCGCCGCCCAGCCGTCGGAAATCAGGGCGTCGGCCTGTCGCAGGTCGCTCACATAGCGAGGATGCGGCGGACCGGGCAGGTAGACCGCCACCGGCCAGGTTCCGGGCGACAGGCGCGGCGCCTGGTGAAGCGCATGCGCCAGCACCAGGTCGGGTTGACGCGGTTCGGCAGCGATGCGCGCAAACGCCAGCTTGCAGAACAGTTCCTCGTCCGCGTGCAGCGACCACATGCTCAGCCGGCCGAAGCCGCGAGTGGATTGCACGCGGTAAACGAAGTCGCGCATGTAGGGCGAGCGCAGGGTGATGGTGTCGAGATCCGGTTCGGGTGGATAGACGGCGCCGGCCAGCAGGGGCCGGCCGCTGATTACCGTGACCTCGACGCCCAACTGCTTGAGCGCGCGAATCCACGACAGGTGCTGCGTTTCGCCGCCGCCCCGCATCATCGACAGGCAGCGCAGCAGGTAGGTCACCTTCAGGATCGCCCTCCCGTGGTGACGGCGGCCAGTTCATCAACCACAGCCTGGGCAACGCGCTCGGCCGAGCGGCCATCGGTGAACTGGCACTGTTCGGCCACCACCTGCCGGCGTGCCGCGGCGTCGAGCGAGGGGTTCGCCAGGTAGCCGGCCACGTGGCGGACCAGATCGTCGGGCGTCCAGGCCACTCGCACCGCGTTGTGGCGCGTGATGTTGGCGTAGTGCGTGAACTGGTAGTAGCGGCGGGCCGAGCGGGCAAACTCGCACTCGGCGGAGCCATCAAAGGCGATGTTGACGACCGGCGTGTCGAATACGGCGGCTTCGATGGCGATGGTGGAGGCGACATTGACAATCACGTCGCTATGCCGGAGTGTGTCGGCCAGGTGCTGCTGGCTGGCGGCGGTCACGTCAACCGCCAGGCCGTCGCCGGCGCGGACCGTCTGGCGAAATGGCTTCTCGAGCAGCACGTGAGCGGCGCCATCAAACCTGGCGTATTGCCCCAGGTCGTCGCGGGGATGCAGCCGCACCAGGATTTGCGCATTGGACCAGGCGCCGGTGCCGATCGCCCGCCGCATCACGTCGAGCACGTGATCGTGATGGGAATACAGTTCCTGCGGCGTGGTGGTCAGCGTCACCAGCTTGCGCGACGGGTCGGCGCCAATCCCGGCGAAGAACTCCGCCCGGCTCGTGCCGGCCGTGTCCTGAAAATAACGATCCCAGTGCGGCACACCGGCGACGCGCACCTGGTCGGCGCTGTAGCCGTGCAGCGTCACCGCCTGCTGCTTCATCAGCTCGTTCCACACCACCAGCCGGTTGACGCGCCTGACGGGCATGAGCTTGTTGGTGAAGTTGTCCCAGCTCGGGTCGATGGTCATCGATCGCACGCGTTGCTTCGCCGCCGTCCGCAAGAGTGGCACTTCAGAGAAGATCAAGCCGGGGCTCGAAGTCACCAGCAGGCTGGGACGTGCGTCGCGGAACACCTGCTCCGCGGCCGGATGCGACACCCAGCGGTCGATCAGGTCGTAGCGCGTGGTCTGCTCCACCAGGGACGGGGCCAGGGTCCGGGCCAGCAGGTGCTTGGCGCCAATCCACCGGATCGTGCCCTTCGCCAACGCCTCGGCGCGGCGAATGCGCACCGACTCGGTGATGCCCGACTCCAGGTACGACGCCTGCATCAACGCCAGCAAGCGCGCTTCCAGCCCGTGCGGCCGGTGCGGCGGCAACGGCATGACCCGCACCCGCGGATGCGCCACTTCCTCGACAAAGGCCGGGTCGTCCGCCATCGGCGACAGCACGACCACGTTGGCCGAGGACGCCAGGTCGAGGACCCGGCCCAGGATGCCGCTGCGCACCATGTTGCCGGCAGCCGCGCCGTGCGGCACCGAGAACAACACTACCGGCCGGGTCACGGTGCTCAGGCACGGTCCCCGTCGTGATGGGTGAATTGAAAGGGGATCGAGACCAGGCCATCCTGCTCATCGGCCAGGCTGTCGACCCCGGTGCCCTGGCCGCTGACGGCAAAGCGCGGGCCCGCCGTCACCACGTCGTACGAGGCCAGTTGAAACGGATCGGTAATCGACAGCCGCAGGACATACTGCCGCGGCCGCAGCGGAATGCGCTCGAGCCGGCATTCAATCACGCCGTCGCCCTGGATCACCGCCGGAACGTCTCCGGCAGCGGTGCTGGCCGTGCTCACCACGATGCCGGTGTCGACATCGACCACCGCCACTTGAAACACCGGCCGCTCGACGCTGACTCCGGCCCGATAGGCGGCGCGCACGAGAACGGTGTCGCCGGGTGCGAAGATGCCGGCCGCCGCGCCGTCGGCGCGATGCAGCTCCACACTGGCGAAGCGCACTTCGCCGGTGCCGCCGCGGTGGCTCTGCAGCGCAGTCGCGTTGGCCGACAGCGCCTCGACATTGACCTCGCTCATGTAGCGCTCGGCGATCTCACCGGCCGGGCCGCTCGCGCGCACGCGCCCGTCTTCCATCCACAGGATCTGGCTGCACAACCGGCGCACGTTCCACATGTCGTGCGAAATGAAGAGCACGGTCTTGCCCTGCTCGATCAACTGGCGCAGGGCTTCCATCGCCCGCCGGCGGAACGCCGCGTCACCGACCGCCAGTACCTCGTCCACCAGCACGATGTCGGGCCGGCTGTGCATGGCGACGCTGAAACCCAGCCGCGCATACAGGCCCGATGAATAGCGCTTCATCGGCGTATCGATCAGCCGCGCGACATCCGCGAACTCGACGATGGCGTCGAACTGGCGGTCGATGTCGGTGCGGGTGAGGCCGAACAGGCCGGCGCCGAGATAGACGTTCTCGCGGCCGGTCAGCTCCGGGTGGAACCCGGCGCCCAGCTCGATCAGCGACACGGCGCGGCCGGCGACCCGCACCTTGCCGCTCGTGGGCCACGTCACCCGCGAAATCAGCTTCAGCAGCGTGGTCTTGCCGGCACCGTTACGGCCGATGATGCCCAGGCCGGCGCCGGTGGGCACCTCGAACGACACATCGCGAAGCGCGTGAATGGTGGCATCCACCGTGCCACGGTTGGCGCTGTGCACGGTCGCAGACTTACCCCGCAGGTCGTTCAGCGACGACGCCACCAGATCGACGACCGTGCGCGATCGCCCGGCGCGATAGCGCTTGGAGACATTCTCGAGCTGGATGGCAATCGACACGGGTTAGATCACGTCCGCGAAGTACTTGTCGGTGCGCTTGAACAGCACCAGCGCGCCCACGAAGATCGCGGCGATCAGCGCCGACGAGATCCCGACCACCGCCCACTCGGGTTCGCGGCCAAACACCAGCACCGCGCGCAGCCCCTCGACCACGCCGGTCAGGGGGTTCAGCAGGAAGAACAGCCGATACTGGTCCGGCACGACCGAGAGCGGATAGGCGACCGGGGTGAGGTAGAGCCACAACTGCAGGCCGATCTGCACCACCGGATTGACATCGCGATAGAACACGTTCATCGCCGAAGTGGCCAGCGCCACGCCGACAGTGAAGAGCACCAGCAGCAATAGGAACACCGGCACCAGCGCGCCCCAGGGACCGAGGCCAACGCGGTAGTAGATCATCAGCAGCACGTAGAGGCCGGAGGCGGCGGCCAGGTCCACCAGCCGCGATCCGATCTGCGCGAGCGGCACAATCTCGCGTGGGAAATAGGTCTTGGTGACGATGTTCCGGTAGGTAATCAGGCTCATGGTGCCCGACGCCACCGAATTGGAGAAGAAGAACCACGGCACGAGCGCGGCGTAGGCAAACAGCGGATACGGCGCCCCATCGGACGGCATCTGGCCCAGCCGCGCAAACACCAGCGTAAACACGCCCATGGTCGCCAGCGGCTGCGCCACCGCCCAGCCGGCGCCAAAGAACGACTGGCTGTAGCGGCCCTTGATCTCGCGGCGAGTCAGGTTCATCAGCAGCTCCCAATAAGCTGCCAGCGACATGCGTTCAGGCTGGTCGGTGAGGGACGCCATCAGTCGAGGGCGAACTCGCTCTGCCAGGATTCATCGACCGGCATCGGCCCCTGGGCCGAACGCTCGAGAATGAAGTTCTCGAGGACCAGCACGTCCATGTGGGTGCGGCGAAAGCACCGAATCGCATCGTCGGGCGTGCACACGATGGGCTCGCCGCGGACGTTGAACGAGGTGTTGACCAGCACCGGGCAGCCGGTGCGCTTGTGGAACGCGTCAACGATCTCGAAATAGAGGCCGTTGGTCTCGGGCCGCACGGTCTGGATGCGGGCCGAGTAGTCGACATGGGTGATCGACGGCACGATTGAGCGCGGCACGTTCAGCTTCTCGATACCCCAGAGCGCCTTGGCGCCCTCGGGCAGCGGCACGCGCTTACCGGCCCGCACGTCGGCCACCATCAGCATGTAGGGGCTGTCCTCGTCCAATTCGAACCACTCCGCCACGTGCTCGCGCAGCACGGTCGGCGCGAATGGGCGGAACGACTCGCGGAACTTGATCTTCAGGTTCAGGGTCGCCTGCATCTTCGCCGAACGGGCATCGGCGATGATCGACCGGCCGCCCAGGGCGCGGGGACCAAACTCCATACGACCCTGGAGCAGGCCAACGACGTTCTCTTCGCTCAACAGCCGCGCCACTTCGGCGGCGACATCGGCCGGTGCCAGTTCGCGCGCCACCATCCCTTCACGGGCAATACAGTCGCGAATCTCGTCGCTGCTGAAGCGCGGCCCAAGAAACGACCCCTGCATCTGATCGGCGTACTTCGGCACCGGCACCGGCACCAACCCCTTAGGCACCCCAGGCACAGTACGCACCCCAGGCACCTTTCCTGTCTCCTCCCACGTGCCGGCGGACTCCGCGCTTCGGCGATCCTGCCCGAGATGACGATGCCAGAGCGCCAGCGCGACGCCGAGGGCGCCACCGGCATCGCCGGCGGCGGGCTGCACCCACACGTGGTCGAAAGGCCCCTCGCGCAGGATGCGACCGTTGCCGACGCAGTTCAGGGCCACTCCGCCAGCCAGGCACAGGTTGCGCAGTCCGGTCTCGCGGTGAGCGAAGGCCGTCATCTTCAACATCACTTCTTCGGTGATGTCCTGAATTGAGCGGGCCAGATCCATCTCCCGCTGGGTCAGCGGGCTCTCCGGCTGGCGCGCCGGGCCGCCCAGCAGACGCGCCATCGCCGAGCCGGTCATGGTCAGCCCGTGCGCATAGTCGAAGTACTCCTGGTTCATCCACAGGCTGCCGTCCTCACCAATCTCGATCACGTGATCCTTGATGGTCTTGACGAATGCCGGCTCACCGTAGGGGGCAAGTCCCATCACCTTGTATTCGCCCGAGTTCACCTTGAACCCGGCAAAGTAGGTGAAGGCGGAATAGAGCAGGCCCAATGAATGGGGAAAACGCATCTCGCGCAGCAGCGTCAGCTCGCTGCCCTTACCGGCCCCGATGGACGAGGTCGCCCACTCACCAACGCCGTCAATAGTGACGACGGCGGCCTGTTCGAACGGCGACGGATAGAACGCCGACGCTGCGTGCGACTCGTGGTGCTCGCCAAAGAGAATCTCGCCCTCGTAGCCTGGCAGGTGATCACGGATGTCGTCGCCGATCCAGAGCTTCTCGCCGAGCCATAGGGGCAGGGCCATCAGGTACGACCGGAGCCCGCGCGGGGCCAGCGAAGTGTAGGTCTCGATCAGCCGCTCGAACTTCACCAGCGGCTTCTCGTAGAAGCCGACCAGGTTGAGGTCGGCCATGCCGATGCCGGCTTCCCGCAGGCAATAGTCGACCGCCCGCGACGGGAACGCCGGGTCGTGCTTCTTGCGCGTGAAGCGCTCCTCCTGCGCCGCGGCGACGATGCGGCCGTCCTCGACCAGGCAGGCGGCCGAGTCGTGGTAGTAGGCGGAGATGCCGAGAATGCGGCTGGGCACTTAGAAGAGGGTGTAAATGAACGGCGCGACAGCGCTCGACTGCGAAAACACGATGAGCAGGCCGAACAACACGAAGACGATGACGATCGGAAGCAGCCAGTACTTCTTTTCGGCCATCAGGAATTGCCAGAACTCTTTGAGGACTCGACTTTTGGCCATGATCAATACATCCGTGTGAAGTGTGCCCGGTCGTTGTAGCGCTCGGGATAGGCGACCCATCCGGTCCAGGAGGACCGCCGGCGCGCCAGTGGGTCGCGGCCGATCAGCCGCCAGATCAGGCCCATCGGCGTCAGGAGTATGAAGAACACGATCGACAGAATGACGCGGGCGTTGACGTAGCCCAGGGCCATGGCAAGCGTCCACCACGCCTTGCTTGGCCACTTGAGCCACAACGGCTGGAGATAGCCGAGCAGCACCAGCAGCACCCCGACCCCGCCCACCACCGCGGCAGTGGTCAGGCGGCCGCGCCACACCAGGGCGGCGGCTACCAGGATCAGCACTGTGCCAACCGACAGGCCGAACGATCGCTCCGGATTCCTGGGACCCTTGGTCATTTGGCGGCAACGCTTTCAGGCATACTGTCCACGCGCATGCTGGAGACGACGGCCCCATCCAGCGGACCGGCGATTCCGGTGGTCCGCATCATCACGCGCCTGAATATCGGCGGCCCGTCGATCCAGGCGGCCTCGCTCTCGTCGGCGCTGACCGCACGCGGCTTCACCACCACGCTCATTCACGGCCGGCTCGGTCCGGGCGAAGGCGA
The DNA here is from genome assembly GCA_021730945.1 of Acidobacteriota bacterium. Lineage (GTDB taxonomy): Bacteria > Acidobacteriota > Vicinamibacteria > Vicinamibacterales > UBA2999 > 12-FULL-67-14b. The sequence goes on from JAKFYH010000023.1 coordinate 138,330, forward strand.
CATGAGCTACCTGGTGGCGCCCGGCGTGCCCTCGGTGTTCGTGCCGGCACTGGCCCGCGCCGTCCAGCCCCTGCAGGACATCCGCGCGCTGTTCACGGTGCTGGCGGAATTGCGCCGGCAGCGGCCGCAGATCGTGCATACCCACATGGCGAAAGCGGGGTTGATTGGCCGCGTCGCCGCCACCATCTACAACCTCACGCGAGGCAAGGCGCCACGGGCGCGGCTGGTGCACACCTATCACGGCCACGTGCTCGACGGCTACTTCAGTCCGATGAAGACGCGCGTCTTCATCACGCTTGAGCGGTTCATGGCGCGCGTCACCGATGCCATTGTCGCCATCGCGCCCGCCATTCAGTCGGAGTTGCTCGACAGCTACCGCATCGGCCGGCCCGAGCAGTACCGCATCATTCCGCTGGGCTTTGACCTGTCGCCATTCGCCGCCGTGGACGAGGCGGCCCGGGCGCGCGCCCGTCACGAACTGGGCCTGGCCCCGGATGTCCCGGTCGTCGCCACCGTTGGCCGGCTCACCGCCATCAAGCAGCACGCCCGCCTGATCGACTACGCGCAGCCACTGGCGGCGCGGCATCCCGGACTGGTCCTGCTGATCGTCGGCGACGGCGAATTGCGCGCCGAGCTCGAAGCGCAGGTCGCCCGATTGAACCCGGGAGCCACCGTGCGCTTCCTCGGCTGGCGGCGCGACCTGGCGACGATCTATGCCGCCACGAACGTGTTCGCCCTGCCGTCCCGGAACGAAGGCACGCCGGTCGCCCTGATTGAAGCCATGGCGTCGGGCGTTCCCGGAGTGGCCACGGCGGTCGGCGGCGTCGGCACCGTAATCGCCAATCCCGGCATGGGACTCTGCGTGCCGCTCGACGACGATGCGGCATTTATCGAAGGCCTGCACGGCTTGCTGGCCGATGCCGGCGCGGCCACGGCGATGGGGGCGCTCGGCCGTGCTCACGTCATGGCCCGTTTCGACAGCCGCCGGCTCACCGACGACATCGACCGCCTCTATCGCGACCTGCTCGCCGGTTGACCGGTTATCATCCTCACTAGCATGCGCGCTCGCACCTGGCTGGTCATCTGCACCGTTGCGCTCGCGCACGCGGCCGCCTTCATCGTCCATCAACGTCCCGACTGGGGCAGCGAGGTCGCGTGGACCGACCAGGGCGGCTATCAGCGCCTCGGCGAGGTGCTGGCCACCACCGGGCAATTCACGCGCTACCCCGATGCGCGCGTGTTTGTGCCCGAAGTCATCCGCACGCCCGGTTATCCCGCCTTTGTCGCCGCGGTCTACCTGGTATTCGGTGTTGGCAACCAGATGGCCGTGGCGGCGGCGCAGGCCGTGGTGTTCGCGCTGCTCTGCCTGCTGGTGTTGGCGCTGGCGCGCCGGGTCACCGACGATCGCACGGCCACCGGCGCGGCGCTGCTGACGGCGCTGTTCTCGCCGTTGCCCTACTTCGGCGCCCTCGCGCTTACTGAATTGTGGACGGCGTTTGTCGCGACCATCGCCTTGCTCGTTCTGGTTCGCGCTGCGCAAACCAGGGCGGTTCGAATCTACGCGGTGGCGGGCGTGCTGCTCAGCCTCACCACGCTCATAAGGCCCGCATTCGTGCTGCTGCCGTTCTTCCTCGCGATTGCCGTCCCGCTGCTCATTCGCGAGCAACGAACGGCCCGCGCGGTGCGCGGCTGGGCGGTGCTCGCCCTGACTGCCGCCGTCACGCTGATGCCGTGGTTCGCCTACAACTATGTCCACCTCGGGCAGATCACGCTGTCGCCGGCCGGTGGTGTCGGCCGCGGCACCTGGGAAGCCTCCTGGCAGGGCCGCTGGGCGGGACGCACTCAAGCGGCGCTGACCGAAGCGGCGACCACTGCGGTCACGCGCGACGAACTGGATGGGCGCGTCCGCGCCATCGCCGCCGAGACCGGCAGCGATCCCGGCCTGATGCTCAGCTACGTCCACGAGTGGCGCGACATTCACGACCTGTGGGACACGCCGACCGATCCGGCCGAACGCGCGCGCGCCCGCATGGCGGCCGACCAGGCCTACCTGGCTGCCGGCCTCGCCCACATTCGCGCGGACCCGGCCGGTCACGTGATTCGCCGCCTCACGCGCGGACCGTTCGTGCTGTGGGCGGCGGAGATTCCCATTCGCTACTCGCTGATCAACAGCGTGCCGACCCTGGTGATCCGCGCCATCTGGCTGGCGCAGGTGGTGCTGCTCGTGCTCGCAGCACTCGGCGCGATCCACCTCTATCGCCGCGGCCGGCAACTGGAGGCGGCCCTGCTCGTGCTGCCGCTCGTCTACGTGACGGGAGTGCATCTGCCTTTATTGTGCGAGGCGCGGCAATCGCTGCCGGTCAAGCCGTTGGTGCTGGTGCTGGCAGCCATCGGCGTCGCTCACTTGCCCTGGAACTTCAAGTCGGCGTAAGCCGTCATCTCTTCGAACCAGCGCCGGCCGTCGCTGCCACGCTCGGCGATCGCATCGGCGACCCGCACCCCCAGCAGCACGTTGTCGTCCATGCTGTTGTTGAGGAACAGCCCGTGGCGGCCGATGGTGTGCACGTTGGCCAACGACACGCCGTCGAGCACGGGGCCAAGGTGTTCCTCAAATCCGAGTTCATAGACCGGGTAGGCGGTGGCCAGCGGCACGATCCAGTAGTCGCTGACCTCCGCGCGCGTCACGCCCAGTCCGGTGGCCTCGAGATCGCGCATGGCGATCGCGAAGATCTCCTCGTCGCTGGCATTCCACAGCTCGTCGCCCTTCCAGCACGACAGCTCAATGCACAACACCGTCTTGCCGTCCGGCACCATGTCGCCGCTCACGTTCTTCTGCTCCGACATGCGGTTGCAGCGGAACTTGCGGTCGGACAGGTAGACCCAGTGGAAGTCGGTGAGGCGATCGCGATCGAGCACCACGTTGATCAACCGCATGCTGCGATAGCGCAGGCGCCCGGCGTGCGCCACGACCTCCGGCGACAGCGCCGGCTCGACCATCCCCACCAGCGCCGGTAGCGGCAGCGTCGTCACGACGCCGTCGCATTCCAGGCGGTGGGTCTGGCCGTCTCGCAGGTAGCGCACGGCGGTCACGCGGTCGCCGGCCCGCTCGAGCGCGGTCACGGCGCTGCCGACCAGCACTTGTCCACCGGCTTCGGTCATGCGGGCGGCCATGTTCTCGTAGAGCGTGCTGATGCCCGCGCGCGGATACATGTACTCCGTGAAGTAGGCCGCCGGATCGGCCTTGATGCCGAGGATGCGCAGCACGATGTCGCGCAGGTTGAGCTTGGCGACGCGCTGGGCCTGCTTGGAGGAAATCTGCGAGGTCGGCAGGCCCCATACCCGTTCGGAGTAGATGCCGAAGCACAAGTCATAGAGCGTGCGGCCGAGGTTGCGCACGCCCCAGTCCTCGAACGAGTCCTCGCGCTGGGGCGGATTGATCAGCGACCCGATCGTGGCGACCGCGTAGTCGGCCATGATGCGCAGCGACAGCAGGGGGTTCAGGCCGGTCAGCACCTGCATCAGCTCGAGCGGATAGACGTAGTACTTGCCGTGCAGCAGCACCCGCGTGCCCCTGGTCAGTACCAGCGGGTCCTTGCCGAAGAACGGCCGGATGGTCTCGATGATGCGGCGGCTCTCCTCGGTCTGCCGGACGTGAAAGGTGTGCGGACCGTAGTCCACCGCGTAGGGGCCGCGGCGAATGGTCTGCGCCATGCCGCCGACGACGGCGTCGCGCTCGATCACCGTCGCGCAAATGCCCTGCTCGGCCAGGCGCCAGCCGGCAGTGATGCCGGCCGGACCGCCGCCCAGGACGACGATGCGCTCAGGCCTGGCCATGTCGCACCAGTTCCAGGTGATCGCGCAGGCGGCGCAGCCCCTCGGCGAGAGTGACCGTGGGGGCGAATCGGAAACGCTCGCGCATGATGGGATCGACCGACCGGAACTCGATGAATTCCTCCGTGTGACCCTCGTGGCGCACCGTCACGTCGACGCCCATCACCTCGGCCATGGCCGCGACCACCTGATTGACGGTCACCGGCGTCCCCGAGGCGAAGTCCACCGTCAACCGCGTGCCCGCCGCGTTCAACAACGACAGGAACCCATCCACCGCATCGTCCACATACATGAAGTCGATCAGGTTCTCGCCGTTGCCCCGCACCACGAACTCGCGCTGGCCGGCGGCCACCGCCGACAGCCAGCGGGTCGTGATCTTGCGGGCGGCCTCGTGCGGACCGTAGGCACCAAAGAACCGGACATTGACGAACGAGCCGACGCTGCCCCGCTTCTCGCAAAAGAACCGCAAGTACTGCTCAGACGCCAGTTTGGAGATGGCATACGGCAACCGCGGCGAGACCGCGGTGCCCGGACTCACCGGCCCCTGCAGGCCGTCATAGACGGCGCCCGATGACACATACACGACGTGACCCGCCGGACAGTGTTCCAGGAAGGTCACCAGTGCCGTGGTGTTCTGGTGCAGGTCGCGCGCCGGCTCCTGGGATGACACCGCCGGGTCGCCGTTGGCGGCCAGGTACATGACCGCGTCGAACCGGCCGCCACTGTCGCGCACCAGTGATCTCACGCTGTCGGCGTTGGTCAGGTCGCACTGGACGGCGCGGACGTGAGCCAGCTGCCGATCCGTTACGAAGGCGGCCAGCGACGCGGTCTGGTGATAGGTCGCCACGATGTCCCACTCGCGCGGCGCCCGCAACAGCAGATTGCGCCCAATGAAGCCGGACGCGCCGGTCACCAACACCCGCATCAGCGTTTTCCGGTCACGGCGGCCATATGTTCGGCGTACCACGGGATGGTGCGCGAGATGCCGGCCTCGAGCGACACGGTCGGCTTGAAGCCGAGCAGCGTCGAGGCCTTCTCAATCGAGGGCACCCGCAGTTCGACTTCCGGACCCGGGTGCGGCTTGAACACGATCTCCGACTTTGAGTTGGTCAGCCGGATAATGGTGTTGGCCAGCTCGAGATTGGTGGCGGTGCCCTGCGGGTTGCCCAGGTTGAAGGCTTGGCCGATCGCAGCGGGCAGCTCCGTACACATCAAGACGCCGGCGACGAAATCGTCGACGTAGCACCACGAGCGAATCTGGGTGCCATCGTTGAAGAGGGTGATCGGCAGATTCTGCAGCGCCTGGAGAATGATGCCGCGGATGGCGCCGTCGCCGACCTGGCGCGGGCCATACACGTTGAACGGCCGCACGATTGCCAGCGGCAGATTGTCCTCACGATAGTGGGCGTACGAGAGATGCTCCGACGCCAGCTTGCTGGCGGCGTAGACCCAGCGGCTCTCGCCGATCGGGCCGATCGTAGTGGGGTCGCCCTCGCGGCCCTTGTGGATGAACGAGCCGTAGACCTCGCTGGTGGAGAACTCGACGAAGCGTTCGACGCCGACCTCGAGGGCCGCCTTGACGACCTGATGCGTCCCCAGCATGTTCACTTCCATCGTCCGCACGGCGCTGCGGTCGACGGTGTAGACGCCGGCAATGGCGGCACAGTGAATCACGATCTGGCAGCCATCCATGGCCTTGCGGGTGGCATCGAAGTCGAGCACGTCGCCCTGGACGAAGCGGAGATGGGCGTGGCCATCGAGGTGGGCGAACTGCAGGGCGTTGCGATGCAGGTTGTCGTAGACCACGACCTCGTTGTCCTCGACCAGGCGCGAGACCAGATGCGAGCCGATGAAGCCGGCGCCGCCGGTGATGCAGATGCGTTTGTTGGTAATCGCCATTTCGGGGGATGCCTTATCCGTGCTTGCCGTTGGTTCGAACGCGGGGAGTAGCGGACTTGCGCCGGGGCGCGGTCTGCTTGCGCAGGGGAAAGAGCTTCTCTTCCGGCACCCCGGCGCTCAACAGGTCCGACACTTGCTGGCTGGCCGGGTCGAGCGTCGCCACGATGATCAGGTCGTAGTCGACCTGATCCTGCTCGGCGATCGGCAGCACCGGCATGCCGAGAAAGTCGTGGCCGCCGTCCTTGTCGAAGACCGCCACCGGATCGAGGCCTGACTCCTTGAGCGACAGGTAGGCCAGTTCCGCTGCTTCGCCCCGGCCGCAGATGGCCACCCGCTGGCCGGCGGCGGCGCAGTCCTGGAGCACGGCCCGCAGGTGCTGCCGCACCTCGCCGTAAAGGTGCAGCGAGTAGTCCATGAACTCGTAGGTGAGCCGCGCTTTCTCGGCAATCCCGCGCGGCGTGACCAGGTAGCTGATGCGGTTGGGCTGCACGTTGACGCACTTGATGAAGCCCTTGTGGATCATCCGCTTCAAGTAGATGTTCGCCAGGCCGAGCGCGATGCCCAACTGGTTGGCCAACCCGCGCTGGGTCACGCGCGAGTCGTGGTGGACTGCTTCGAGCAGCCTCAGGTCGCGATGTGCTTCAAAATCCATTGCCACGTTCTCTAGTGCGCTGCCGCCAGCGCGCGTTCAGCCTCGGCCCAGTCGTGAGCCGTGTCGATGCTGAGGCCGCGCTCGACCGGCATGCGATGCACGACCACGCGGTCGCCATAGAGGCTGGGCGGGTCGGCGAACAGCACGCCGGTGCGGCAGATGTAGATGGCGCCGTTCATCACCCAGGCCGCCGGCAAATCCTGGCGACGGTTGATCCGGTGGCGCACGCCTTCACCGGTGACGAAGAGGACGGCCGCGCCGGTGTCGTCGACACTGAGCGCGCGCATGGGATGCGTGTGCACGGGTATTTCGCTCACGCTCAGCACCGAATCGGCGCCGGACAGCGCCAGCAGATCAACGCTGGCGCGAATGTCGGCGGCGTCTCGCAGCGGCGAGGTGGGCTGAAGGATCATTACGGCGTCGGGCCGATAGCCGGCGTGCTGGTCGAGCCAGCGCACCGCGTGCTGGATCACCGGCAGGTGGGGCGTGTCGTCCTGGGCCAGCGCGGCCGGCCGCAGAAACGGCACCTCGCAGCCCAGCGCCCGGCCCGCCGCCGCAATCGCCTCGTCATCGGTCGACAGGATTACGCGGTCGAGCGCCCCAGAAGCGGCAGCGGCCTCCACCGTGTAGGCGAGCAGCGGCTTGCCGGCCAGCATCTTGAGGTTCTTGCCGGGCACGCCCTTCGAACCGCCGCGGGCGGTGATGACGCCGAGCACCTTCATGCCGGTGCCACTCCAGACGTCGCGCGGCGTTGCAGCATCAAGATGATGACGGCCGACAGGGCCAGGTAGAACGCCAGTTGCACGAGGTGAAACGGCCGGCTGCCAAAGTTGGACCAGAGGTTCCAATGAAAGTCGTCGATCACGAACACGCGGTTCAGCACCGCGTAGAGTTGCGCCGGCAGGCCGGCGGTCTCGGACAGCGCCGCCACGGCGTTGCCGGGATCAGGCACCGGCCAGAAAACCCGCTGCGACAGGAGTTGGCCGGCCACCAGCAGTCCGGCAATCGCCGGTGTCGCCACCAGTCCTCGGTGCCGCTCGATCGACTGCGCGATCAGGAGGTACATCACCGGCATCGACCAGAACAGGTAGCGTTCGGTGTCGTGACCGCCGATGTAGGCCAGCACGATGCACACCAGAGGCAGCAGCGCCAGGCCGGGCCGCCGGCGAAGAAAGGCGGCGGTCGCGCGCCAGTCGAAGAGCACGACCGCCAGCATCGGGCCGAAGGCGATGAACCAGACCAGCAGGATCGATTCCACCGGCTTGTTGGTCAGGTGCAGCCACACCGCGTCGGCCAATCCATAACCGGCGCGCGCCTGCGGCGTGCCGAGATAAATAGTGGTGAAGACGGCGATACCGGCGGCCAGTGACACCACCGGCCAGGCCCACTCGGCGGCGCGGCGGGCCAGCACGGCACCGAGCAGGCCGGCGGCCGGGACCATCAACATGGTTTCGCGCGCCGCCGTTCCGAGCGCGGTGAGGCCGGCGACGCCCAGGCCCGTCGCAAGGGCCGGCCGGCTGACCAGCCGTTCCGCGACGATCAATGCGGCCACGACGAAGACCTGGAAGAGCGGATCGACATAGGCCGGGTAGTAGAAGACGAAGCGGAGCGGCCCATGCCATTGCAGCGCGTAGGCGGCCACCATCAGCAGCCGCACACCCGCACTCGCGACGAAATGGCGGAGCCAGAAGGTCAACAGCAGGGCGAGGGCGGTGCCGGCCGCCAGGTTCACGATCAGGAAGCCCAACTGGATGTCGCCGAACAATCTCGCGACCAGCCACGGTGTCAGCACCCGGTAGGCGTACGGCGCGGCGGCGGTGATCGCCTCGCCACTGCCGAGTTGCTGCGCCATCAGGAAATACTCGTCAGAGTCCCAGTAGCGGAAGACCTGGAACACCTGCATCTGCCACGCCCACGCGGCCGACAGCGCCGCAGTCGCGAGCACGATTGGGATTTCCGCCCGTGCGAGCAGGCCGGGGCCGTCCGCCGCGCTAGCGGTGCGCGAGATAGACGCCCTCCTGGACCACCGCGGCCGGCAGTTTCGACGAATAGCTGGTCAGGTTTGCGATCAGGCGATCTCGTGCCTCGGCCGTGATGGCGTAGAACGACATGCCGTTCTCGCCGAGCACGACGTTGTCGGTGACCCGCCACTCGCCGACCTTCTGCCAGGCGGCCGGGACACCGCCGTACTCGCCGAGCCAGCTCGGATAAATGATGGCGATCTCGGCATCGTCGCGGGTCGCGAGCGCGGCGAGCGCGCTGGTCGTAAACGTGCCGCTGCGCTTGAGCGACGCCGTGTCGGCCGATGCGAGTCCCCAGACGTCGAGCAGCCGGACGTCGGCGAGGTAGCCAATCGCACCGACGTCATTCACGGCGACGCGCCGGCCCTGGTAGAACTCGCCAAGGAACAACCCCGCTTGCACCTGCTGCTCGAAGATGTTCGACACGGCGACCGGCGTCTGCCGCAGGGCGTTGACCGCGCGGCGGACCATCGGGAAGCTCACCACGCCGGCCAGCATCAGCATGGCCAACACCGGCGCCAGCGGCGCGCGGCCTGCCCGTGGGCGGCTCCACTCCTGATCGGCGATCAGCATCGACGCGGTCACCAGGCCAAGCACGACCAGGTAGGTCTCGTAGCGATAGAACCAGCCGGCCCGGGCAAACTGCATGTGCAGCAGGGTCGATGCGGCAAACACCAGCGCCAGGTAGATGCGCTCAGGTGACGACGACTGGCGATGGGCCGCCAGCGCCAGTGCGAGAACGGTCAACAACAGGAACGCCAGATGTGGATTGACCGCCAATGACGTCAGCGCCGGCCAGAACGCGAACAACTGCACCAGTCCGACCGCGGTCAGCGGCGGCGTCGCCGCCTTGAGCAACACGGAATTCGGCAGCAGGAATCCGCCCTGCGCCTGCGACCACAGGCCGTAGACCACGATCGGCAGCGCACCGATGACCGCCACCGCCACGGCGGCGCGCCAGCGCCCGGCCAGGACCAGCACGCCGGTCACGCACATCACGGCAAAGGCGCCTTCATAGCGGGTCAAGGTGAGCGCCGCACCGAGAGCGACGACGATCAGCAGCGGCCGGAGCGCGTGGTCACGGGTGGCCGCGAGGCGAACGCCCAGCCACACGAACCACAACGTGATCAGCACGTGCAAGCTGTGCTCCATGCCCAGCACGGTGAGCGTCGGCAAGGTGCCAAGGAACACCAGCGCGATCGACGCGACCGATGCCGCCAGCGGCGCCAGGCCCGCCTCGCGCAGCAGGCGATGAATCGAGAACACGACCGCCGTGCCGGCGGCCAGGTTCAACACCAGCGGCGTCCAGTCAGACACCCCGGCGATCGCATAGCTGATCGCCAGCAGACCCGTCCACAGCGGTGACGAAGAGGCGGAGGTGAAGTGCTCGGACGTCACGCCCCACACGCCGTGCCAGGCCATGTTCTTCGCCATGGCCATGTGGACGTAGGTGTCGTCCAGGGGATACACCAGCCGGCCCGCGGTTCGCGACAACCCGGCGTAGAGGAGCGCCCCGACCGCGGTCCAGTAGGCAGCCGCCGCCGGCATCGCACCCCACACGCGTTCACGCTCGACGGTCATGAGGTGACGGCGCGGCGCGCGCCTCGGTGCCATCCCCAGATCAACAACCCGCTGACGGCAAGGTACAGCGCCAAGCGCACGAGGCGAAACGGCTGGCTGCCGAAGCTTGACCACAGGTTCCAGTGGAAATGCTCGATCACCAGCACGCGATCGGCCACGGCGTAGAGGCGATCGGCGAGCGAGGCGGCGCCATCGAGGGCCGCGGTCTCGGCGCGTGGATCGGGAATCGGCCAGGGCAGTCGCGCCGACACCACTTGCGCGATCACCAGTCCCGTTGCCAGCCCGACGCCGCGAAACGCCGCCAGGTTCCGTTCGAAGGCGCGGCCGAGCAGCAAGTAGATCACCGGCATGGCCCAGAACACGAACCGCTCAGTATCGGAGCCGCCCAGAAACGCCAGGCCCGCGCACATCAGCAGCAACGCCGCCAGGTGCTGCCGCTCGCCGAGATCGGTCAGCACCCGCCGCCAGTCGTAAGCCAGGATCGCCAGCACCGGTCCGTACGCGGTGAACCACGCCAGTAGATAAGCCGTGGGCGGTTTCTGGATCCACTGCACGGCCGCGGCGAAAAACGACCGTGTGGTGTCGGCCACCACCACGGCGTGGGTGAACATCACCACCGCCAATCCGGCGGCAATCGGCACCAGCAGCCACCACTGCACCCGGCCCCGGATCTCGGACAACGACCAGTTCGCGCGCAGCGGGTTGCCGACTAGCAGCGCACTCGCCGGCAGGAGCAACATGGTCTCGCGAATCAAGGTGCCGGCCACGGTGAGCGCCGTGAGCGCCGCCACCTGCCACGCCCGCGGCCAGCGCGACTGCAGCAGCGCCAGCGACATCAGCACGCACACCAGGAACGGCGGATCGACATAACCGCCGTTGAAGTAGACGTAGCGTAGCGGACCGTGCCAGGCGCCCGCGAACAGCGCCACCAGTCCGAGCCGGACCGGCAGGTGGGCCACGCCGTGACGCAGCCATAACGACAACAGCACCGCCACGATCACGCCGGCGATCAGGTTGAGCACGAAGAACCCGCGCGCGGGATCGGCGGGCCAGAACTGTGCGGCCAGCCACGGCCAGCCCAGGCGGTAGACGTAGGGCGCTTCGGCCGCCGCCACCTGCCCCGCCGCCAACTGCGACGAGACCAGGTAGTACTGCACCGCATCCCAGGTGACGGACGAGGTCGGCGCCTGCGTGATCGCGCCCCACCCTGAGAAGGTCGCGGCCACGCCAGCCGCCGCCAGCGCCTCCACCGGCGCGGACGGCTGACGGGAGATCACACCGCCACCGCGGGTCGCACCGCGCGCGAGCGGGATCGACTGAGAAAGGGTCTCTCAAACAGCTCAAAGAACCCGCGGGCAAACAGCAGCGACGCGACGAGCAGTACTGCGGCCACGACCACGTGCGGCATCAGCAGTCCACTCTGTTCCAGCCACGCCGCCGCCAGCGGCCAGGCATGCCATTCGACGATCTCGTGAGTCAGGTACAACGAGTACGAGAACACGCCGACACCGGCGAGCGCTTTCACCGCCGCGGGCCATCGCGACCACAACTCGCCGCGCTGCTCCCGCGCGACCGCCCAGTTCACCAGCACAAAGAATCCGGCGCCCCACACGACTTCGGCTCCGAACCAAATCAGGTCGTTCAACAGCCCTGGACCCAGCCAGTAGTTTTGCGACCACACCGCGAGGCTGGCAGCCGCCAGGAGCATCCCCGCCATCGGCAGGCTCCTCAGGACCGCAGGCAGGCGAATCAAGCCGAAGGCGGCCTCGACACTGAGCGCGCCAAGAATCCAGATGATCCACTGCACCATCGCCGCTTGCGAGACAACGATGTCGATCGCCCACAGGCGATGCAGCACCAGGGCGAGCGCGAACCAGCCGGCGCGTGCCGCCAGCCCGGCCGCCAGCGCCGCGCCCCAGCCCCACCGGCGGCGAACGGCGAGGAACAGGAAATACAGAAGGTACAACTGCTCTTCGACCGCCAACGTCCAGTAGACGTTGTTCATGGTGTTCAGCGCGCGTGGATCCAGGTTCTGCAACATGAACAAGTGCAGGAACACCTGCCAGGCCGACAGGCCATCCCATTGCAGCACTCCCTGCCAGGCCCGCAACCCGATGTAGAACGCGAGGGTCACGAGGTAGGGCGGATAGAGACGGCGAATGCGCCGGCGCCAGAACTCGCCGAAGGTCTGCGGCGCGCTCCCCGGATTGACTTGCGCCCGCGCCCACTGCAGGTGAATGCAGAACCCGGAAATGACAAAGAACAGCCACACCCCGTACTTGCCCAGGAACATCGCCGCGTCCACCGCGTCGCCCCAGAGCAGGCTGCGATCGACGCCGGGCGTCGCGTTGGTGTGATACAGCACGACGCCGATCGCCGCGATGCCGCGCAAGGCATCGATCGAGACCAGCCGCGCGGGAACGCTCGGTGTCACGCCCGGCACGCGGCCGCCCGTTCGTGGCTAGGCGCCGTCAAAGAACCGTTTCTGGGTGTACAGCTCGGCGCCCGCGAGGACGTCGACAATGGCCTGGCTGGCGTTGGGACGATAGTAGATGTGCGACGACTCATAGCGGCCGTGGGCCAGTTGCAGGGCGATCGCCGCGGCGATGTCGGTGGCCTCGTAGCCGGAGTGCGTCACGTGATCGGCCGTCAATCGGCCCTGCTGGCGCCCGCCGATGTTCACGACCGGCGTGCCCAGGTATGAACACTCCTTGATGCCGGCGGAGGAGTTGCCCACCAGGCAGGCGGTGTGGGCGAGCAGGCCGACGAAATGGTCGGCCGGCACGTTGGTGATGAAGTGCATGCGGGCGGTCAGTTCGGGATGGCGCTCGCGCGTGTGACGCAGGCTGTCGGCCATCTCGGCGGTGCCGGCATCAGCATTGGGCCAGAACCAAATCACCGGCATGTCGAGTGAGGCCACCGCCCGCAGGGTGGTTTCCAGGTGGCCGCGGTTGTCGGTCTCGGTGGTCACCGGGTGCTGCACCACCATCAGGAACGGCTCGGCGAGATCGAGGTCGTAGCCGACGCCAAAACTGTTGACCTGCTCGCTGGTGATCGAGGTATCGACGCTGGCCGCCAGCTCGACATCGAGCGAACCGGTGTTGAAGACACACGCGGGATTCTCACCCATGGCCTTCACCCGCCGCTCGGCGTCGGCGTTGGTCACAAAGTGCAGGTGCGCCAGCTTGGTGATGGCGTGACGGACGCTTTCGTCGATGCTGCCGGTCACATCGCCGCCCTCGATGTGGGCGATGGTGATGTTCAGGTAGGCTGCCGCCATCGCGATCGCCAGCTGCTCGAAACGGTCGCCGCAAATCACCACCACGTCGGGACCGAGCTTGTGCAGCTCGTTGGTGAACTCAAGCGCGGTCAGGCAGGCGGTCTTGGCCATGGCCACGTGGTTGCCGCCCTCGACCACGTTCAAGAGCGACGCGGCAATGTCGAAGCCGCCGGCGGTGATGTCGTCGGCGATGTGACGGCTGTACTTGTCGAGCAGGATCGACCCGCCCAGCATCAGCTTGAGGTCGAGCTGGGGATGCGCCTGCAGCTTGCGGATCAGCAACTGGCTGCGGCCGTAGTAGGCGCGGCTGGTGATCGGGAAACAGATGGTTCGCTTGGCCATGGTCAGATCCGCCCCGGGTGGTGGTTGATCACGACGGTCTTCCACTCGCTGTAGACATCGAGCGACTCGGTGCCCGGTTCGCGGAATCCGTTGCCGGAATTCTTGACGCCGCCAAACGGCATGTGCGGGCCCGAGCCAAAGGTGGCGCCGTTCACCGAGACCAGCCCGCCGTGATACCGCGCGATAAATTCCTGCGCGCGATGCACGCTCGCGGTGTGGATGGCGCCGGTCAGCCCGTAGTGGGTCGAGTTGGCCAGCCGCACCGCCTGATCGAATCCGCCGGCGCGATAGAGGCAGGTCACCGGACCGAACAGTTCCTGTTGCGACACCTCATCGTCGACCGCGACGCCTTCGAGCACGGTCGGTGCCAGGTAGTAACCCGGCGCGAGCGCCGCCACGGCCCGGCCACCGGCCACGACCCGGCCACCGCGGGCCACCGCGCCGTCGACCTGGCCGATCAGGCGATCGAGGCTGGCTCGCGAGATCACCGGGCCGCAGTCATCATCGGCCCCCGAGCCGACGCGCACCTTCGCCACGCGTTGCAGAAAGGCGTCGCGGAAGGCGTCGTAGACCGAATCGAACACGATGATACGGCTGCCCGAGGCGCAGCGCTGGCCGGCGTCGATGAACGCCGACGCTACCGCCAGGTCGGCGGCCAGTTCGAGGTCGGCATCGTCACAGACGACAAAGGGGTTCTTGCCGCCAAGTTCCAGGCACACTTTGGCGAGCACCGCGCGTTGGCTCACCATCTGTTGAATCAGCTTGCCGGTCGCCGTGGATCCGGTGAAGCTCACCACGCCGACGCGGTGATCCCGCACGAGCGGCGCGCCGGCGTCGGGCCCCGTGCCCTGCACGGCCGAGTAGACACCCACGGGCAGGCCGGCGTCCTTGAGCAGCCGGCCGAAGGCGACCGCGGTGTAGGGAGTCAACTCGTGAGACTTCACCACCACGGCGTTGCCACAGAGCAGTGCCGGAAACACCTTCCAGGCCACACCGGCCAGCGGGCTGTTGAAGGGCATGATGGCGGCGCACACGCCAATCGGCGAGCGCAGTGTCTGGACGCTGCGATGCAGGATCGGGCTGGGCAGGGTCTTGCCGTAGAAACGGCTGCCCTCCCCTTCCATGAACACCGCCAGGTCAGCCGACGAGGCCACCTCGGCGGCCGCGTTCTTCCACGGCTTGCCGGTCTCGACTTGCACGATGGCGGCGAACTCGTGCTCGCGCTCGCGCAGCAAGGTGGCGGCGCGACCGAGAATCGCGCCGCGGCTGGGCGCCGGCAGGCGGGACCACGCGCCGGCGGCCCCGGCGGCAGATGACAGCGCGTGGGCCACTTCGGCCGCGCCGCCGCGCGCCACCTGCGCCACTACGCGGTCGTCGATCGGGCAGCGCTTGTCGAACGACGCGCCGCCACTCGACGGCACCTCGACGTCAGCGACCCAGTGCGGAACGAAGGAGGGGTAAGTCACGGATTTTGTGAGTTGGAGATTTGGTGAGCTGGTGATTTGGTGAGCTGGTGATTTCTTACGCTTGCCGAAGGGCAAGGACGTGTTTCGCAATCGAAGGGCCATCGAGGCGGTGATAGGCGAGCACTTCGGCGTTGGTGCCGCAGGCGGGGATCTCGGTCAGGCCGATCGGAGTCACAGCAGCGCGCACTCCGGTTCGTGCCATGGCTGCCGCCACCATCACGCCCTGTCCGTATTCCAGGTAGTGGTTGTCCAGCGTGACTACCCGCGTGAAGCGGCTGAGCGTCTCGCTCACCCACCGGTCGTCAATGCGGTTGAGCCAGGGCAGGTCGATCACGGCCGCCGACACTCCATGCGAAGCCAGTTCGTCGGCCGCGCGCCAGGCGTTGGTCAGCAGCACCGGGCCGTAGCCGACAATGGCGACGTCGGTGCCGGCCCGCAACGTGACGCCGCGGCCAACCTCGAGCGAGTAGTCGGCCGGCATCGCGTACGGCAGGTCGAGCGGCACGTTCACGAATCGCAGGTAGGTGCTGTCGGGGTTCTGCTCGACCGCCCAGCGAATGGCCAGCCGGGCCTCGCGTTCGCTGCAAGGCTCGACCGCCACCAGGCCAGGCACGGCGCCGATCGCCGAGATATCGCGGACCGATTGATGCGAGTGACCGGGCCCACCGGGCACGAGGCCGGCCAGGGTCGCCGTATAGATGATCTTCCGCTTCTCGGTGGCGTTGTTGTAGATCTGCTCGTTGGCGCGCGTCGACAGAAAGCAGGCAAACGAGTGCACCACCGGCAGCATGCCGCGCAGGGCCATGCCGCCCGCCGCCGATACCATGTGCATCTCGGCAATGCCGCACTCGATGAAGCGCTCCGGCAACTCCGCCTTGAACGCTTCGATGCCGCAGTCCGACAGCAGGTCGGCGTCCATCACGACAATCTCCGGGCGGTGGCGCGCCATCTCGAGCAGCTCGTCGCCGTAGGCCAGGACAATCTTCTCAGGACTGACCGGCGACACCCGCACCGGCACCGGCGCCGAGGTCAGCACCACCGGCGGACGGCCGAGCGACGCGAGTGTGTCGTTGACGCGAACCAGCATTTCCCGCGTCGCGGCGACATAGTCCTTGAGCGACGGCGCGCCGGCGTGGAAGTGATAGGTCTGGTCGCCGCAAGCCAACCCCTCCATGAACGACACCCCCTTGCCCTTGACGGTGTCGGCGATGAACACCTTGGGCTTGTCGGTCACGGTGGCGAAGTGGGCGAGCGTGTCGCGCAACACGCCGAAGTCGTGCCCGTCGCCGCGACGCACCTCCCAGCCGAAGGCGCGGAACTTGTCCTCGATCGGCCCAAGGTCGCTGACCGCCGAGACCGCGGAATCCGATTGCAGCTTGTTGTGGTCGACGATCACGGTGATCTCGGCCAGCCCTTCGTTGGCGACCGGCTGGAGCGATTCCCAGATCTGGCCTTCCTGTAGTTCGCCGTCGCCGGTCATCACGACAATCCGGCTGCTGCGCCCGGTGTAGCGATTGGCGCGCGCCATGCCGTAGGCCTTGGCAATGCCCATGCCCAGCGAGCCGGTATTGGTGGCGATGAACGGCGTGCCGACGTCGGGATGCCCCGGCAGGCCGTTCAAGCGGCGCAACTGCGGCAGCAGGTCGAAGCCCAGCTTGTCCAGGGCAATCAGCAGTGAGTAAAGCGCCGGCGCGTCGTGCCCCTTCGACGAGAAGTAGATGTCGGCATCGTCGCTGTCGCCGTTGGGATCGCGCAGGTACTCGGTCCACAGCCAGGTGATGAGGTCGGTCGAACTGAAGCTCGAGCCGATGTGGCCCGAGCCGGCCTGCATGATCATGAACAGGGTGTTGATGCGGCACAGGTCCGCGATCAACCCGGCACGGGCGATGGGATCGCTCACACCCTCGCGCACGGCATGGAACGCCTCCCGTGACACGTACGACAACGAGTCGTCTCCCACCAGCGCGCGATCGGAAAAGTCTTTTTCACCCATGGGTTAGGACCGGGAGTTCAAGCACGAGGGTTCAAGCACGGTAGTTCAAGCGCGGTGGTTCTGAGATCAGAAGAATTGATCTGCGTTATCGGTGTCATCTGCGGCCCTGGTCCTGTCGGCGTCATCATTTCGCAGTCCAGCCGCCGTCGACGACGATGGTGGCGCCGGTCATGTAGGCGGAGGCGCGCGAGGCGAGGAACAGGACCGCGCCGTTGTAGTCGGCCTCGCTCGCCATGCGGCCAAGCGGCGTGCGGCGCACGTACTCGGCGACAAACTGGTCGGCGTGTCCGGGCTCGCGCACGCCGCCGGGCACCAGGGTGTTGGCGCGAATGCCGAACGGCGCGCCGTACTCGGCCAGCCACCGCGTGAAGTTCAGCACCCCCGACTTGGCGACGCTGTAGCCCACCGGCTTCACGAAGGGCACGCCCGCCGTACGCTTGAACTCGTACATTGACTGGTCGGGCGAGACCAGGCCGTAGGTGGAGGACACGTTAATGATGCTGCCCTCGCGGGCGCCGGCAGCGCGGAACCCGCGCACGAACGCCTGCGACACCAGGAACGCGGTCTTCAGGTGCGAGTCGATCATGAGGTCCCACGCCGCTTCGGGGTAGTCCTCGAAGGGACCGTTCTCGGTCCCGGCACTGGCGGGCGAGGAACCGGCGCCGGCGTTGTTGACGAGCACGGTGGCCGGGCCAAGCGCGGCCTCGAGGCGGGCCATTGCGGCCTCGACCTCGGCCTTCCTGGTCAGGTCGGCCAGTTCGACGTGGATGCGGTGCCCCTCGGCGGTCAGGCCGGCGAACTGATCGGCCCGGCCGGCGAGGTCGAGCGCGCCGACCGACGCGCCGGCCTGGGCCAGGGTGGCCACATATTCACGGCCGAGGCGGCCGAGGGCCCCGGTGACGATGGCCACCTGGCCGGAGAGGTCGAACAGCCCATGGAACAGGCGATCCTGTATCTCTTTGTTTGGCAATGGTTTATGAGCCGACAAGTCGACGAGTTGACGGGCGAAGGCGGGGCAGGGCGCAGGCCTCCGGCTGTCCCGGTCACAAAATGGCCGTGCGCGACCGGGTCACGTTCAAGAACTGAACGGGCATTATACACCTCTCGTTCATGAAATGAACGGAATCCGGCAGGAGGGCAATCGCCCCGTTCAAAAGATGAACAAGGGCCTAGCGCACGACGCGGTTGGCATCAGCATAGCCACGCTTCTCGGCCACCACCCGCTCGATGATCTCGTCAAGCTGGACCTGGGGCACGTAGCCGATGGCGTTGTGAATCTTGGTGAGGTCCGGCACCCGGCGGGGCATGTCTTCAAAGCCCTCTTCGTAAGCCTGATCGTAGGGAATGGTCACAATCTCGGACTGGCTGCCGGTGGCCGCCTTGATGCGCTCGGCCAGCCCCCGGATCGACACTTCTTGCGTGTTGCCGACGTTGTAGACCTGGCCAATCGCGCTTGGCGTGACCATCAACTTGAGCAACGCCCCGACCACGTCGCCGACATAGGTGAAGCTGCGCTGCTGGGTGCCGTCGCCAAACACGGTAATGGGCTCGCCCATCAGCGCCTGCCGCACGAACGTCGGCACCACCATCCCGTACTGCCCGGTCTGGCGGGGACCCACGGTGTTGAAGAACCGCATCACGATCACCGGCTGCCGGGATTCCTTCCAGTAGGCCAGCGCCAGGAACTCGTCGAGCGCCTTGCTGCAGGCATAGGCCCAGCGGTGACGGGTGGTCGCCCCCATCACGAGGTCGGCATCCTCGCGAAACGGCACATGCACGCTCTTGCCGTAGACCTCCGACGTCGAGGCAATGAACACCAGCTTCTTCTTCTTGGCGGCGTGCTTGAGCACGACCTCGGTGCCATGCACGTTGGTCTCGATCGTGTGTACCGGCCGCTCGACAATCAGCTTGACGCCGACCGCCGCCGCCAGGTGAAACACCACATCCGCCCGATCGATCATCTCGGCGACCAGCGAATCATTGAAGACGGTGTCGATGGTGTAGTGAAACCCGGGCTTGCCCTTCAGGTGCTCGATGTTGTCGATCGAGCCGGTCGACAGGTCGTCCAGGGCGAACACTTCGTGCCCGCTCTCGAGCAACGCTTCCGCCAGATGCGAGCCAATGAAGCCCGCGCCCCCCGTAATCAAAACGCGCATGTGAGTCGCACTGCCCTTCCTAGGTGCCGGATGCTCCGGCCGTGCCTTGATCGTATCCGCATTGACCCGGCTTCTCGCAACATTGTCCGCGCCTACCTGGATCGTTCCTCGGGCAGCGCGCGCAGGTAGTGGCCGTACTCACTGGAGGAGCCAAACGCCGCGGCCAGCCGCAACAACTGCGCGGCGTCAATCCACCCCTGGCGAAAGGCGATCTCCTCGGGACAGGCAATCTTCAGCCCCTGCCGGCGCTCGATTGTCTCAATAAACTGGCTGGCCTCGAGCAACGAGGCATGGGTGCCGGTGTCCAACCACGCGTAGCCGCGCCCCATCACCTCGACCGAGAGCGCGCCCTGGTCCAGGTAGACACGATTGAGATCGGTGATCTCGAGTTCCCCGCGCGGTGACGGCTTCAACTGCCCGGCAAACTCCGAGGCGCGGCCGTCGTAGAAATACAGGCCGGTGACGGCAAAGTTCGACTTGGGCTGCGCCGGCTTCTCCTCGATCGACGTCGCGCGGCCATCGGCATCGAAGGCGACGACGCCGTAACGTTCGGGATCGCCGACATGGTAGGCAAACACGGTCGCGCCGTCCCGGCGATTGGCCGCCGCCAGGCGCTCAGGGAGATCGTGGCCGTAGAACAGGTTGTCGCCCAGAATCAGCACCGCCGGCGATCCGGCGAGGAACTCGCGGCCGATGACGAGCGCCTGCGCCAGTCCACCCGGATTGGGTTGCACCGCGTACTCCAGCCTGAGGCCCCATTGGCGGCCATCACCGAGAAGCTGCTCGAAAATCGGCGTGTCGCGCGGCGTCGAGATGATGAGAATCTCGCGCACCCCCGCGAGCATCAGCGTGCTCAGCGGGTAGTAGACCATCGGCTTGTCGTAGATCGGCAACAACTGCTTCGAAACCGCGCGGGTCGCGGGATACAAGCGCGTGCCCGACCCTCCAGCGAGAATGATGCCGCGACGGACAGGGGAGGTAGTGGGTGGGTTCATCGCATCCATTCCTGATTCATTAGCGCGGGATGGCCGGGTCCCAACGGCTGCGCCTGCTCGAGACCGGCGATCGCGGCGCGGCCCATGGCCAACTGCGCCTCGGCCGTACTGCCACCAATATGCGGCGTGCCCAGAAAGGTCGGCAACGCCACCAGGCCGGGATTGGCCTCCGGTTCCATCTGGAACACATCACAGGCAGCGCCGCCAAGCCGGCCACTGGCCAGCGCGGCGATCAGGGCGGTCTCGTCCACCAGCCCGCCGCGAGCCGCGTTGACCAGGCACGCCCCCTCGCGCATGCGCGCCAGTTGCGCCGCGCCGATCATCCCGCGCGTCGACTCGTCCAGCGGCACGTGCAGCGTGACGATATCAGCCGCCGGCAACAGCTGATCGAGTGTCACCGGCTCGACGCCATGCGCCGCATAGAATTCGCGGTAGTCGCGAATGTCGTGCGCCAGCAGGCGGCAGCCAAACGGCGCCAGTAACTGCACCAGCTCCTTGCCGACAAAACCACAGCCGATGATGCCGACCGTGCGGCCGCTCAGGTCGCGGCCGATCAGCCGTTGGAACTCGCCGGCCCGCAGGGCGACGCTGGTCTCGGGCACACGGTGCAGGAGCGCGATCATGAACCCCAGCGTCAATTCGGCGACCGTGCGGCGATTGACGCCGCCGGTCCAGGCCAGCTTCACGCCGTGCCGCGCCAGCGCCGGCAGGTCGAGACCATCGAGTCCGACGCCGTACTTGCTGATGACCTTCAGCTCGGGCAGGCCGGCCAGCACCGCCTCGTCGATCCGCTCGAGGCCGACAATGGCGCGATCGTGCCCACGCATCAAGTCCACCAGCGGCTGGCCCCCAAGCACCTCCGGCGACTCGCAGAACGTCACGTCGGCGTATTGCCCGGCCAGTTCGGCCCGCAGCGCCTGGTTGCGCGCAAACGATCGCGACGCGACCACCACCCGCGTCACCGCGCCACCCCGCCGCGCAGATGCCGGGCAATCGCATCCTGCCAGGCCGGCATCCTGAACCCGGCGGCGGCCAGCTTCTGGTTGCTGAGCGCGGCAAAGCGCGGGCGCGACGCCGCCAGCTTCACCTCGTCTACCGAAACCGGATTAAGCACGTCCGCCGGCTGCCCCAACTCTCGCGCGATCTCCTGGCCCACCGCGAGCCAGGTCGCATGGCCGCTGTTGACGCAGTGATAGAGGCCGAAGCCGGCGCCCTCACGCAGCAAATACGCCGACGCCGCAGTCACATCGTCAATGAAGCTGGGCGAGGTGACGCGATCGTGGAACACCGGCGCCACCGTGCCGGTCCGCACCGCCGAGACGATGCGGTCGACGCTGCTCTTGGGCTGCGAGCCGCCAAACAGGCTCTCGACCCGCAGGACGTAGTGTTTGCGCCAGTCGGCCACCATCCACTCGCCGACCAGCTTCGACTGGGCGTAAACACTTTGGGGTTCCGGCAAATCGTCTTCGCCGTAGGGCCGTTCGGCCAGGCCGGAGAATACGAAGTCGGTGCTGTAGTGCAGCAGCACGGCGTCGAGCTCCTCGGCGGCGCGCGCCAGGGTGCGGGGCGCGAAAGCGTTCACCGCGAAGGCGTGCGGCTGGCGCTGCTCGGCTTGGTCGACGTTGTTGTAGGCCGCGCAGTTGACAATCGCCGCCGGCGCCACGCCACGGACAAACGCCAGCAGCTCGGCGTGCCGGGTCAGGTCGGCGTCGGCGCGAGTGGCGGCCACCACCTCGTGTTCGCGCTGCAGGTCGGCGACCATGGCCTGCCCCAACTGGCCGGCCGCGCCCATCACCAGCACCTTCACCGGCGCACGCGCTCCTTCACGGCGGCGCGGGTCTCACGGTCGGCCTCGCGCTTGCGCAGGGCCTCGCGCTTGTCGTGGTCCTGCTTGCCGCGGGCCAGCCCGATCGCCACCTTGACCTTGCCGTTCTTGAAATAGAGGCGGGTCGGCACCAGGGTCAGGCCTTTCTCGACGGTCTTGCCGATCAACTTGCGGATCTCGTAGCGATGCAGCAGCAGCCGGCGCTTGCGGCGCGGATCGTGATCGACATAGCCGCGATGGCTGTAGGGGTTGATGTGGACGTTGTGGAGCCACACCTCGCCCTTGTCGACGCGGGCGAAGGCGTCGCGCAGGTTGGCCTGGCCCTCGCGAATGCCTTTCACCTCGGTGCCAAGCAGGGCGATACCGGCCTCGAAGGTTTCGAGGATGTGATAGTCGTGGTACGCCTTGCGGTTGTCGGCGATCAGCGTGTCCTTCTCCGCCGCCGCCGCTTTCGCGGCCTTGCGTTCGATCTTGGCCTTCATCGCCGGCCCGCCATCTCGGCGGCCAGCGTCACCGCCGCGATCATGCTGCCGGCATCGGCCACGCCCTGACCGGCGATGTCGAACGCGGTCCCGTGATCCACCGAGGTGCGGATGATCGGCAAGCCGATTGTCACGTTCACCGCCTGCCCGAACGCCAGGAGCTTCACCGGAATCAATCCTTGATCGTGATAGCAGGCGAGCACGCAGTCAAATTCGCCGCGCGAGGCCCGCACGAAGACGGTGTCGGCCGGGAACGGACCGCTGATGTCGACGCCGGCCGCGCGCGCCGCCGCCACCGCCGGGGCCAGGACCGCCTCGTCTTCGAGGCCCAGCAGTCCCGATTCGCCGGCATGCGGATTGAGTCCGGCCAGCGCCAGGCGCGGACGGGCGATCCCGAACTGCGCCAGCGCCGTGTGAGTCAGGTGAATGGTCTCACCCACCAGTTCGGCCGTCAGCAGGGCCGGCACTTCGCAAAGCGGCACATGCACCGTCATCAACACGACCTTCAACTGCGGCGCGTGAAACAGCATGGCCACCCGGCGAACGTCGCACAGGTGCGCCAGCAGGTCGGTGTGGCCTTTCCATGGCAGGCCGGCCTTGGCCCAGGCCAGTTTGTTGATCGGCGCGGTGGCAATGGCCGCCACCTCTCCGCGGCGAGCGGCCTGCACCGCCGACACCAGAGTGTCGTAGGCGGCCTGACCGGCGGCCGCCGACAGTTCGCCGGGCCGGATCTCAGCGGCCGGCGTGGCTGAAAAGATGACCGGCTCGCACACCGCTCGCACGGCCGGGTCGGCGGCGGCCTTGGCGACGATTTCGGGGCCGATGCCGGCCGGATCGCCGACGGTGAGGGCGATGCGTGGCCGGCTCACAACTGGACCGCGAGCCACTCGGCCACCACCTTGGTGCCGGCGTTGCGCTCGAGCGCCGTCAAGGCGCGGTCGACCGCGCCAAATGCGGTGCGCGCGCGATCGCCGGCAAAGCTGCGCGCCAGCGCCGACAAGTCGCCGCTGATCGCGGGATTGGCCAGCACTCGCTGGTCGGCGCCGGAATTGAGCACTTCAATGTCGCGCAACATCGACGCCGTGAGCCGCAACACCGCGGCGAGGTCGGCACGTTCTTCCTTCTTCGACAGTCCGGCCACCACGTTCGACGCGCTTTGCAGGCGGGCCGGGATGTCGGCGCGGCCGGAGGTTTGCTGGAGGAGGCGCATGGCCAGGTCGCGCAGGCTGCCGATGTCGAGGTCCGACAGCGCCAGCGCCTGGCCGATGCTGCCGTCGGCCAGCGGCGCGGCTGCACGGGCCTCGCCTTCGGCCTGGCCGTGATCGCGAACCAGCGCCTCGGCGACTTCGGCCGCCGTCAGCCGCCCGAACCGCAGGCGCATGCACCGCGAGCGGACCGTGGGCAGCAGCACGCCCGGCACGGCGGTGGTCAGGATGAAGACCGTCCCTGGCGGCGGCTCTTCGAGATTCTTCAGCAGCGAGTTCTGCGCCGCGGTCTCCAGCGTGTCGGCGTCGCGAATCAGGATGGCCCGGCGCTTGCCTTCAAACGGCCGAAAGCCGGTGTCGCGCAGCGCGTCGCGAACCACATCAATCTTGATCGAGGCACGGTCGTCGGGCTCGAGGGCAATCACGTCGACGTGCACGTGGCGGGCCGTACGGTCGCACGCCCGGCAGCGGCCGCAGGCGTCGAAGGGCAGCCCATTCGGATCGCGGACCGGCTCGAGGCAGTTGAGCGCCTGGGCGGTAGCTCGCGCCACCCGCCATTTGCCGACGCCGGGCGGCCCGGCAAACAGCAACGTCGGCGGCAACGACTCGCGGTCGATCGCCCGGGAAATCAGGGCCGTCAATCGCCGGTGACCGATGACGTCGCGTAGGGACATGAGACTGGTTGATGATAGCGTCTACCCACCGTAGCGCAATGCGCGAAGGTGGGTTTCTCGACTAGGCATTGACCAACTGGCGCCTGGCTGGCTACAATCGGATGTTTGCCGGGTGCCGGGCTTGCCCCGCCGTAGCTTGCGCGGCAAGACCAGCGCGAGCCAAAGCGGGCGGTTAGCTCAGTTGGTAGAGCACCGGCTTTACACGCCGGCTGTCACAGGTTCGAGCCCTGTACCGCCCACCAATCACAGATTCAGGGAATCTCGTGGTTTCGTGATGTGGTGATGTGGTGATCGGGTTTGTGATCGGTTGATCTGGCGATTTGGTGATCGGTCTGGTTGATGTGGTGATCGTTGGTGCGGTGACAAGCACTGGCGGGCAAAATCCCCAAATCACAAGATCCCCAAATCCCAAAATCCGATTTCGATCGGGGTGGTAGTTCAGTTGGTTAGAACGCCGGCCTGTCACGCCGGAGGCCGCGGGTTCGAGTCCCGTCCACCCCGCCACTTAACTCGCGCTAGATCAACGACTTGCCGGTCTAGCGATCCGCCGTCTCCAGAATGTCTCCACGACTGGAGGAGACGCGCGGTTCATCCAGAAGACGAATAGCTGCGTCGAGCGCCGCCGGACTCAGGTGCATGTAGCGCTGCGTCGTTGAGAGATCCTGGTGCCCTGCGAGCTCTTGAATGGCTCTCGCCGGTGCGCCGCGCATCGCCAGGTGCGAACAGAACGTATGGCGAAGTCGATGCGCTCCAGAAACCGCGACGCCGGCCCTCTTGGCAGCCCGGCGCACGTGGTCGCCAACCATCTCCTGGATCAACGGTGATCCATCTCGCTGACACAACACACGAGTTGCCTTGAGATGGCGATGATCCCGCAATGCTGCCGCCAATCGAATCGTCATCGGCACGTACCGCAGCCGTCCGCCCTTAGGCACTGTGACGTGACCTCGCCACTCTGAGCGCTGGACACAGAGTTGGCGCTTGCGTAGATCCACATCGCTCCACTCGAGCGCGATGATTTCCCCACATCGCAAACCTGCATCGCCGCCAAGCAACGCGACGAGGTAAGTCGCCGGATTGAGCTTGACCCGATTTCGTGGACACCTTCCGAAAGGTGGATACGATGGCACGTATGGGATCAAGCAAGGCCGGCCGACGAGTCCGGCGGCAGTTCAGTGACGAGTTTCGAGCCGGCGCCGTTCGGC
>JAKFYH010000005.1 GCA_021730945.1 Acidobacteriota bacterium
GCACTGCTTGTCGGGAGGGCACTGCTTGTCGGGAGGGCACTGCTTGTCGGGAAGGCACTTCGCGTCGGGACCGTTCCTGCCGGAGGCTCCTCCCGACGGGGAGTGTCAGAGATGTTGTGTGCGAGGCGTCGTTGACAGACGATCGGGATCCTTCAGTGGCTCCGTTCTCTCAACACCGGAGGCACCCACTCGAGTGGACGCGCCTGCCACGCGCCAATCTCCGCCGTCACGGTATCGGTCACGGTGCTGATGAAATCGGCTGATACCTCGGTTGCGGACATCTCCGCGAGCAGCACCCTCCCGACAAGCAGCACCCTCCCGACAAGCAGCACCCTCCCGACAAGCAGTGCCCTCCCGTCAAGAAGTCCCCCCGGCGGATATAATCGAGCTAATGAACTTCCGCCTGAGCGACGAGCAGGAGCTGCTTCGCAAGTCTGTCCGTGAGTTTGCCGAGACCGAAATGGGCCCACATGTCATGGAGTGGGACAACGCACAGCACTTCCCTCATGAGTTGCTGCCCAAACTCGCCGAGCTGGGGCTCATGGGCATCCAGTTTCCCGAGCAGCTCGGCGGCGCCGGCATGAGCGCGGTGGACTACTGCATTTGCATCGAGGAACTGGCCCGCGTCGACCCCAGCTTGTCGCTGTCGGTGGCCGCGCACAACGGGCTTGGCGCCGCGCACATCTCCAAATTTGGCAACGACGCACAAAAACAGCGGTTTCTGGTGCCGCTGGCGCAGGGCAAGACGCTCGCCGCCTGGGGGCTGACCGAGCCGGGCTCGGGCAGCGACGCGGCGGCCATGCGAACGACCGCGGTGGCCGACGCGGACGAGTTCGTCCTGAACGGCTCGAAGGCGTTTATTACCCACGGGACTTCGGCCCACACGATGGTGGTCATGGCCGTCACCGACAAGGCCCGGGGCCCCAAGGGGATTTCGGCGTTCATCGTCGAACGGGGAGCGCCGGGACTGCTGGCCGGCAAGAAGGAAGACAAGCTTGGCATGCGCGCGAGCGAGACGGCGGAAGTGATTTTTCAAAATTGCCGGATTCCTTCCGCCAACCTGATCGGCGAGTTGCACCAGGGTTTCATCCAGACGCTGCAAGTCCTCGATGCCGGCCGCATCGGCATTGCGGCTCTCGCGGTGGGACTGGCCCAGGGCGCCCTTGAGGCCAGTGTCGCCTACACGGGCCAGCGCAAGCAGTTTGGCCGCGCGATCAGCGCGTTTCCCGCCATCGCGGAACGGCTCTCAGCCCATGCCTCGCGGGTCGAGGCGGCGCGCCTGCTGACCTATCGCGCGGCCTGGCTCAAGGACCAGGGCCGCGGCATGACACTCGAGTCGGCCATGGCCAAGCTGTATGCCAGCGAGATTGCGGTTCGCGCGGCGGAGGACTGCGTCCAGATGCACGGCGGCTACGGATTCGTGAAGGATTACCCGGCCGAGAAGTTCTTCCGCGACGTCAAGCTGCTGACCATCGGTGAAGGCACCAGCGAGGTGCAGCGCCTGGTTATTGCCCGCCAGCTCCTGGCCGCCTGAGGTGACGGTGCTTCCTTCCCTGGCCGAGCGCGTTCGGGCCGGCGATGTCCGGGCCATCGCCCGCGCCATTTCGCTGATCGAAGACGAGGCCGAGTCGGCGGCCGGCCTGGTCCGCGACATCTTTCCCCACACCGGTCAGACCTACCTGGTCGGCGTCACCGGGCCGCCGGGGGCGGGGAAGAGTACGCTGGTGGACCGGCTGACCACCGTCACGCGCGCGGCCGACGAAACCGTCGGGGTCATCTGTGTCGATCCGACCAGTCCGTTCACGGGCGGCGCCATCCTCGGCGATCGCCTGCGCATGCAGGCGCACGCCCACGACGAACAGGTGTTCATCCGCAGCATGGCGACGCGTGGGCACATGGGTGGGCTGGCCCGGGCGACCAGCGATGCCGCGCTGGTGCTCGATGCCGCCGGCAAGTCGCTGGTGATCATCGAGACGGTCGGCGTCGGCCAGGATGAAGTGGATATTGTCCGCACGGCGGACATCTCGATCGTGGTCCTGGTGCCGGGGACCGGTGACGATGTGCAGGCGCTCAAGGCCGGGATCATGGAGATTGCCGACATCTTTGTGGTCAACAAGTGCGACCGCGACGGCGCCGACCGCATGGTGACATCGATCGAATCGAACCTGGCGTTGCAGGCCTACGGCGACGGCCAGTGGCGGCCGCCGATCGTCAAGACCGAGGCCACCACCGGCCACGGCGTCGCCGAGCTGTGGGCGACCGTGCAGCAGTTCCGGGCCCACTCGCAGAGCGCGCGGACGCGGCGCCTGAAGGCCCGCAACGAATTTCGCCTGCGCGACTTGCTGACCCATCGCTTCATGGAGATGGTCGAACGCGATTTGCTCGCCGCCGGCGAGTTCGACGCCCTGGTCGCGCGCATCGCCGCCAGGGAAGTCGACCCGTACACCGCCGCGTCGGAGATCCTGTCGCGCGCGCTCAAGTCCAGGACGAAATGAAAGCCATCCTCGATCACATCGGCATCGCGGTCAGCGACCTGCCGGCATCACTCGCGTTCTTTCGCGACTCGCTGGGCCTGCACCTGGAGACCAGCGAGGAGATTGCCTCCCAGAAGGTGCGCGCCCATTTCCTGTCGACCGGCCGTTCCTCGCTCGAGCTGCTCGAGGCCACGGCCAGCGATTCACCAATCGCCCGGTATCTCGACAAGCGCGGCCCAGGCATTCATCACCTGGCGCTTCGGGTGGACGACATCGAGGCGGCCCTGGCGCACCTCAAGGCCCGCGGCGTGCGCCTGATCGATGAGCGCCCCCGGCCGGGTGCCGAGGGCGCGCTGGTGGCCTTCATTCATCCGTCGGCGGCGCACGGCGTGCTGGTGGAACTCAAGCAGCCGGCGCCCGCCGTGCCGCTGTTTCGCACCGTGGCGCGCCATGGGCTCGGCGACCTGGAACTGGTCACGCTGTCGGATGGGTTCATCCATCTCGACGGTGGCGCCATGTTCGGCGTGGTGCCGCGTGCGTTGTGGGAGAAGCGCCTGCCGCCTGACGATGCCAACCGCATCCCGCTGGGGATGCGGCCGCTGATCGTGCGGGGCGCGCAGACGCTGCTGATCGATGCCGGCTGTGGCGACAAGATGGACGCCCGCAGCGCGGCCATCTATGGCCTCGATCGCCGCTATCACCTCGACCACGCGCTGGCCGAGGCCGGGCTCGCCGTCGACGACATCGACATCGTCCTGGCCAGTCACCTGCACTTTGATCACGTTGGCGGATTCACGGCGAGGGCAGCCAATGGCGCGATCGTGCCGCGCTTCCCCAAGGCGCGTTACGTGGCGCACCGCGGGGAGTGGGAAGACGCCACGCATCCGCACGAGCGGAACCGGGCGAGTTACCTGCAGGAGAACTTCGTGCCGCTCCGGGAGGCCGGAGTCCTGACGCTGGTGGAAGAAGGCGCCGAGGTCATGCCCGGTGTGCGTTTCCGGTGGTCGGGCGGCCACACGCCGAATCACCAGGTGGTGATGATCGAGTCGGGAGGCAAGACCGCCGTGTTCACGGCGGATATGTATCCGACCAGCGTGCACATCCCTGACGCATGGGGTATGGGCTACGATCTCTACCCGATGGATACCCTGGCCTTCAAGCGGGCGTTCGCCGCCGAAGCCATCGCGCGCGAGTACCTGCTGTTCTTCGAGCACGATCCCTCGATGGCGGCCGGTTACTTGCGCGAGTCGGCAGGCAAGCGGGTCGTCGAGCGGGTCATTTGATGGAGAGCGCAATGCCGGTGCGGATTGGAATCATTGGTGGCAGCGGCCTGTACGACATGGCCGAGCTCACGGACCGCGAGGAGCGGGTGTTGACCACGCCGTTTGGCGAGCCGTCCGGGCCGTTTGTCCTGGCCACGCTGCGCGGCAAGCGGGTCGCGTTTCTCGCCCGCCATGGCGCTGGCCACCGGCTGACGCCGACCGAATTGAACTATCGCGCCAACATCTTCGGCATGAAGATGCTGGGTGTCGAGTGGATCGTGTCGGCGAGTGCGGTGGGAAGCCTGCAGGAGCAGTATCGGCCGATGGACCTGGTGTTTCCCGACCAGTTCATCGATCGCACGCGCAGCCGCATCAGCACGTTCTTCGGCGACGGCCTGGTCGCCCACGTCGGCTTCGCGCACCCGCTCAGCCATCACCTCTCCACGCTGGCGGCTGACTGCGCGGCGGCGGTGGGGGCGCGCGTGCATCGCGGCGGCACCTACGTCTGCATGGAGGGTCCGCAGTTCTCCACCCTCGCCGAGTCGCGGCTGTACCGGACGTGGGGCGCCGACGTCATTGGCATGACCAACCTGCAGGAAGCCAAGCTGGCGCGCGAGGCCGAGATCGCCTACTCGACCATGGCGCTGGTGACCGACTACGACTGCTGGCACCCCGAGCACGACTCGGTGACGGTGGAGATGATCATCAACAACCTGACCGAGAACGCGCGGACGGCGCAGCAGGTCATTGCCCGGGTGGTCGAGACGCTCGACGCCGGCGTCCGCGATCCCGCGCATAGCGCGCTGGCGACCGCCATCATCACCCGTCCCGACGCGATTCCCGAGACCACCCGGCGCGCTCTTGCGCCCATTATCGGCAAGTACATCAAATGAAACTCATCGTGACCGGCTCGATCGCGTTCGACTACCTGATGTCGTTCCCTGGCAAGTTCACCGAGCACTTCCTGCCCGAGCATATGCACCGGGTGTCGCTCAGCTTCCTGGTCGACACCATGGACAAGCGTCGCGGCGGATGCGCTCCGAACATCGCCTACACCTTGGCCCTGCTCGGCGAGCGTCCGTGCCTGATGGCCACTGCCGGCCAGGACGTTGGTGACTACAAGATCTGGATGGAAGCGGCCAACATCGACACGTCGCTGCTGAAGGTGATCGACGGCAAGTTCTGCGCCTCTTTCTTCTGCAGCACAGACGAGGCCAGCAATCAGATCGCCTCGTTCTACACCGGGGCCATGGCCAATGCCGGCGAGTTGTCGTTCCGCGGGATCCCGGGGCTGGAGAGCGGCCTGGTGATCATCTCGCCGAACGATCCGGGCGCGATGGTCCAGTACGCGGAGGAGTGCGCCGCGATCGGCCTGCAGTACATCTGGGATCCGGGACAGCAGTGCGCCCGCATGGAGGGCGACCAGTTGACCGACGGCGTCAAGGGCGCGTTCATGGTGATCTGCAACGACTACGAGTTGGAGCTGATCCGCCAAAAGACCGGGATGGGCGAAGCGGAGATCCTGGCCCACGTGCCGCTGCTGGTCGTCACCAAAGGCGAGAAGGGCTGCACCATTCACACCCGTGACGGCGTCACTGACGTCGCGGCGGTGGCGCCGAACCGCCTGGCCGATCCCACCGGCGTGGGCGACGCTTTCCGTGGCGGCTTCATGAAGGGGCTGGCCATGGGCGTGTCGTTCCAAGTGTGCGCCCAGCTGGGCAGTGTCGCCGCAACCTATGCGCTTGAGCACCTGGGCGGCACCTCCCATGCGTATACTTGGAAGGAATTTACCGAGCGCTACGAACAGCATTTCGGCGCGCTGAAGGCATAACACCATGATGAACGCGATCACCGCCGTTGCCGCCGCCCTTGCCCTGACCGTTGGGCTTGCCGCCCTTCACGCGCAGGCGCCGCAGAAAACCACCAACAGCGCCGTCTTTACCGCGGCGCAGGCCGAACGGGGCAAGACGACCTTTGGCGAAAAGTGCAGCGCCTGCCATGACCCGGCCCGATTTACCGGGGCGCCGTTCTTTGACGCATTCGGCGACAAGGCGCTCAAGGAAGTCTGGGACATTGCCAGCGGCACCATGCCCGAAGACAACCCGGGCAGCCTGAAGCCGCAGGAGTATGGCGACGTGATTGCCTACTTCCTGCACTTGAACGAGTTCCCGGCCGGCGACGCCGAGTTGCCGGGCAATGCCGGCGCGATGGCCAACATCAAGATCGAGAAGCCGAAGAAATGACCCGCCTTCGCGCCCGCGGTTCGTCGGTGGGACTGGCGCTTGGTGGTGCCCTGCTGGTAACGGTGCTGTCGCCGGCGATGAGCGGCCAGGGCCAGCGATCGGTGAAGGCCGGCGTGTACACCGCGGCGCAGGCCGATCGCGGGCAGGAACTGTTCCGCAGCAAGTGCGCCAGTTGCCACGCGCCCAATCGATTCACCGATGACTTCTTTTACATCAGCTTCGCGGGCAAGCCCATGTGGGAAATGTTCGACGTCATCAGCGACACGATGCCGGAAGACAACCC
Source organism: Acidobacteriota bacterium (assembly GCA_021730945.1). Lineage (GTDB taxonomy): Bacteria > Acidobacteriota > Vicinamibacteria > Vicinamibacterales > UBA2999 > 12-FULL-67-14b. The sequence goes on from JAKFYH010000005.1 coordinate 6,263, forward strand.
GGGCAGCATGAAGCCGGAGGAGTATGTCGATGTGATGGCGTACCTGTTGAAGCTGAACGCGTTTCCGGCCGGCGAGAGCGAACTGCCGACCGGAAAAGACGGGCTGAGCGCGATCCTGATGGAGAAGCCCGGCTCCTAGGACGAGACGCCGGCGGCGACCTTCGCGCGGGCGGCGGCGGTGATGCGCGCGTATTTCGCCTGCATCAGCAGCCACTCGGTCTGCAGCAGGCGGACCTGCGCGTCGTTGAGCTCCGCCGAGGTGATGACGCCGTTCTCGTACGACACCTGCGCGATCGACACACTCTCGCGCGCCAGTTCCAGCGCCTTCTCCTGCGTGGCCACTACTTCCGCCGACGATTCGAGCGCCGTCCAGGCCGACTCCAGTTCCAGCCGGGCATTCTCGGTGGCGTAGCGCAAGCCGTGATCGGCCTGCCGCGCCTGAGACTGCGCCACGCTGCGGCGGGCCGCCGCACCAGGGGCGGCCAACAGCGGCACGCTCAGGCTCAGCCCGAAGGTGTAGCTCTGGTTGTCGCGGGAGAGGAAGTTGTTCAGCCCATCCTGCTGATATTGCATGTTGCCGGTGAACCCCAGGCTGGGCTTCCACTCGCTGTGCGCCAGGTTCGACGCGTACTCGGCAGCCTGGCGCCTGGCGGCGAATGCCTGAAGGTCGGGCCGCCTGGGCAGCTCGCTGTCGAGCACCAGACGCGTCTGGTTAATCACGGGCTCATCCAGCGAGCCTTCCAACTTCAACGCCTGGGTCTGGGGCATGGACAAGACGCCGCGCAACGCCTGTAGCGAAATATCCACCTGTGCCCGGGCCTGGATGCGCCGGGCCCGGGCGTTGGCCAGTTCGACCTCCGCCTGCAGCACGTCGAGCCGCGCCACGGTGCCGGCGTCGAAGCGGGTCTTGGCCAGTTCGAGTTGGCGCGCGGTCAGCCGCACCTGCTCGTCGGCAACCGATACGCCGCGTTCGTTCATCAGCGCCGCATAGAACGTCTCGACGACCCGGTACTCGATTTCCTGCCGCGTGCGGTCAAGCTCCAGCTTCGTGGCGTCGAGCGAGGCGGTGGTGATGCCGTAGGCATGGTTCAGCCGCCCGCCGGTGTAGATCGGCTGGTGGATGTTGATCTGCAGGCTGTTCTCACGGCTGAAGGCCGCCTGAAACGTCTGCTCTTCGGGGCCGAAGACGCCGGCCGGAATCCGGATCACCGGGAAGCGTTGCGATGGCAGATAGCTGAAGCCGAGGTTCACCTGCGGCAGGAAAGCCGTCTTGGCTTCCTGCACCCGTGCCTCGGTCTCCACCACCTTTTCGCCGGCGATCTTCAGGCCCTCGTTGGCCGTGAGCGCCCGCTCGCGCGCCTGGGTGAACGACAGCGTGATCACGCCGGATGATGCCGGCGTGGCCTCCTGGGCGAACGCCGTCGTGGTGGACAGCAGCCAGCCCATGATGGCCACCATCAGCACCACACCGGCGACGCGAACCGCGTGCGGCACGCCGGTCGCCGGCTGGGTCCGCCACGCCTTCACCCGCTCAACGATTCGGGCCAGCAGCAGGTAGGCCACCGGTACGACGACCAGCGTCAGCAGGGTTGAGGTGATCAGGCCGCCGATGGTCGCGATCGAGATCGGCGAACGGAAGTCGCTGCCTTCACCGCTGCCCATCGCCGACGGCAGCATGCCAAGAATCATCGCGATGGTCGTCATCAGGATCGGCCGCAGGCGAATGGGCCCGGCCTTCAGGATGGCGTCCTTCACGGCCATGCCCTCGCGCACGTATTGGTTGGTCAGGTCCACCAGCAGAATGGCGTTCTTGGTGACCAGCCCCATCAGCATCACCACGCCAATCATCGCCGGCATGCCGAGGTTCTTGCCGGTCAGCAGGATCGCCAGCAGCGCGCCGACCAGCGCCAGCGGCAGAGAAATCATGATCAGGAACGGCTCGAGGAACGACTCGAACTGCGACGCCAGGACAATGTAGATGAAGGCGATTGCCAGGAGCAGAGCCAGGCCCATCGCTTCGGCCGATTCCTGCATCATCTCGACATCGCCGGCGAAGCCCCACTCGAATCCCGGTGGCATCGGGATGCCGGCCATCACCTTCGCCACGTCGTTGGTGACGTCGCCGAGTGGACGATCGGCCAGCTCGATGCCGATCTTGGCCTGCCGCACCCGCTGCTCGCGGTCGATGCTGGTCGGGCCAATCTCCGGCTCGAGGCTGACGACATCACGGGTGCGAACCACGGCGCCGGTCGGTGCGTAGAGCGGGGTCCGGGCGATTGCCGCGAAATCGTTGCGGAACGCCGGTGCCAGTCGCACGCGGATGTCGTACTCCTTGTCGTCCTCGCGCAGGCGCGTCGGCACGACGCCCTCGACCATCCCCCGCAACTGCATGGCGATGGAGGCGACGTCGAATCCCATGTCGGCGGCCAGTTCGCGATTGACGCGGGCCGCCATCTCGGGCTGCCCGCTTTCAAGCGAGCTGTCGACGTCGACCGCGCCGGGTACCGCCTTCACCTTGGCGACGATCTCTTCGTTCAGTCGCTGCAGTTCGGCCATGTCATCGCCACGCACGAAGACGTTCAGCGGCGCCTCGGCCGGCGCCCCCTGCATGAACTCCGGATCCGCCACGGTCATCTTGAGCATGGGAATGGCGGCGAGCCGCGTCCGCATGTCGGCCTTGAGCGCCAGGAGACCGCGCTCGCGTTCGTGTTTCTTGCCGGCCTTCACTCGCAGCGCGGCCTTCAACGGGTTGCCCTCGACGCCGACGGTCGAGAAGATCTGGCGCACTTCCGGCATCGCCGCCACCGTGCGCTCAACGTCAGCGACGTAGTCCACCGTCCGCTCGAACGAGGTGCCGGGCGGCACTTCGACATTGACCATGAACTCGCCACGGTCTTCCACCGGGACGAACTCGGTGCCGATGATCGTCAGCGTCGACATGCTGGCGAAGAACACCACGGTCGCGGTGGCGACAATCTTCCACGGGTGCTCGATCGCCCAGCCCAGCAACCGGTGATAGCGCTGGTCGATGCGATCGTAGAAGTGCCCCCAGCGCTCGAGGAACCGGCCGGTCGCGGTGCGCGTGCGCTCCTCGAGAGGGATGAACCGCACGAATCGCGACGACAGCATCGGATCAAGGGTGAACGCCACCAGGAGCGAGATCGACACGGCGAAGGCGATGGTCAGCGCGAACGACTTGAAGAACTGGCCGACCAGACCGGTCATGAAACCGACCGGCAGGAACACCGCCAGGATGGTGAACGTGGTGGCCATCACCGCCAGGCCGATTTCCGACGTCCCGCGGCGCGCCGCCGTCATCGGGTCCTCACCCTGTTCCATGTGGCGGTAGATGTTCTCGCGCACCACCACCGCATCGTCGATCAGGATGCCGATGACCAGCGACAGCGCCATCAGCGTCATCATGTTGATGGTGAAGCCGACGATATACATGAAGAAGAACGTTGCGATCACCGAGGTGGGCAGCGCCAGGGCGGTGATCAGCGTCGAGCGCCAGTCGCGCATGAACACGAAGATGACCAGCACCGCCATGATGCCGCCGAAGATGATGTGGCCGCGGACGTCGCTGACGTTCTCCCTGATCGCCTCGGCGTCGGTGTGGACCGCCTTGATTTCCAGAGCCGGGAAGCCGGGCGCCGCCTTGGCCAGGGCCGCGTCGATCTTGTCCTGCACGTCGACGGTGTTGGCGCCGGACTGCTTGCGCACCGAGAACGACACCGCGTCGGCGCCGTCCAGCCGGGTGGTGGACAGGCGATCCTCATAGCCGTCGACGACGGTGCCGACGTCCTTCACGCGGACAGTGGAGCCGCCGGCGGAACGGAGGATGACGTTTTCGATTTCGGCGGCCGATTGATATTGCCCCTGCGTCCTGAGCGACACGGCCTTGCCATCGCGCCTGATCTGGCCCCCCGGCACATCGAGGTTGTCGGCCGCCAGCTTGGCCGCGACCTCGCTGAGCGGCAGGTTCAAGGCCTCCAGCCGGCGCGGGTCGAGATCCACGTGCAGTTCGCGCACTTCGCCGCCGTTCACCTCGACGGCGGCGACGCCGTCGATCTGCCCGAGCAGCGGCTTCAGGTCGTCCTCCACCATGCGGCGAGTGACGTCCGACGACAGGTGTGATCCAACCGCGTAGGTGGCAATCGGCAGCGCGGCGACGTCAAATCGCTGAATCGTCGGATCCTTGATCTGCTCGGGCAGGCGCTCGCGGATGGCCGCCACCTTCTCGCGCACCTCGGCCGTCGCCGCCTGCGGATCGACTTCGAGACGCAGTTCGACGCCGACCCGTGAGAAGCCCTCGGTCGAGGTCGAGATCACCCGTTTCACGCCGGCGATGCCGGCCACCGCATCCTCGATCGGTCGGGTGACGAGCGTCTCGACTTCTTCCGGCCCGGCGCCGGGGTAGACGACCGAGACGTTGACGAACGGAAAGTTGACCTCGGGGAAGAGGTCGATGCCCAGGCGCGTCATCGAGACGGCGCCGAGCACCATGAAGCTCAGGATGACCATCGTCGCGAAGACGGGTCGTTTGATGGAGGTGTCAGATATCCACATTGGATTCAGCTCCTAGCGGCTCGCGACGGCGCGGACCTTCGCTCCCTCCGGGAGCGGACGCCGCGCGTCGGCCATGATCGTGTCGCCGGCGGCCAGGCCGCTGACAATCTGGATGCGGGTGCCGTCCGACAGGCCTTCGGTGACCGCGACAGCCGTCACCGTGTCGCCGAGGATCTTCCGGACGATGCGCTTGCCATCCCGGGTCATCACGGCTTCCCTGGGTACCAACACGGCGTCGGAGACAGTGGCCTCGATGATTCGCGCCGTCGCATACATTCCAGACAGCAGCGCGCGGTTGGGGTTGGGCACACGCACGTCTATCTGGAAGTGACGGTTGCGTTCGTCGACTTCAGGAGCGATGGCCGCCAGTTGCCCGGCAAACGCCTGCCCCGGCTTGGCTTGGACCGCGACCACGGCCTTGAGGCCCACGCGCATCCGCCCGGCCTCAAGTTCCGACACACCGGCTTCAAGCTTCATCTGCCGCATGTCGGCGACCACCACCACCGGCAGGTCGCCGGGAATGGCGCCGGCGTCGTAGTTGCGTTCCACCACATAGCCGGTGACCGGGGAGGTGAGGGTGGCGTTGCGTTGGACTTCGCGGGCGCGGCGCAGCGCCGCATCGGCCTGCGCCAGGCTGGCCGCAGCCAGGTCGCGTTGGGCGACGGCCGATCGATGCGCCGTCTGCGCCCCCTCAAGGCGCTGGCGCGGCAGGGCGCCCTTGTCGAACAGGTTTCTGGCGCGGTCGAACTCGAGCACGGCGTTGGCCAGCCCGGCCTCCGCGGTCTCAAGACCGGCTTTGCCGACCGCCACCATGGCGACAGCGGCGTCAGCTTGCGCATCGATCTCGCGGCGGTCGATGGTGGCAATGGGCTGGCCGATGGTGACGGCATCGCCGATGTCGACCAGCATCCGGTCAATAGCCCCCGGCAGCTTGGGCTTGACGCCGACCCGGCTGAGCGGCGTCAGCGTGCCGGAGATCTCCAACGCCGACTCGATCGAACCGGTGGTGGCGACCACGGTGGTCACATCTACGACGGCCGGTGCCAGCGCCGTGGATTCGGGAGCCGCTTCGGTGGTGGTTGAGGCGCCGCAACCGGCGACCAATCCGGCGCCCAGCAAGACGACGGCAACAACGAGACGGGCGTGGGGCACACTACGATTCATGGCGGGTCGCTCCAGCGGGCACCCGGGCGCCCGCGATTCCTTCTTCTGCACACTTGCACGACACAAAACTGGTCTCGACGCCGGACTGGAGTCCGGCGATGGTGACATTCAAGACGTCGCGCGCCAGCGCGTCGTAGTCTTCGCCCGAGGCCAGGCGGTGGCGGATGCCGACCACGGCCGGGCCGATCAGGCCCGCCCACAACATGTGCATGGCGGCGTCAGGGCTGAGAGACTTGGGAAACGCACCCGCATCGATGGCCCGCTGGATGGCGGCCACCGCATTGGCGAGCAGTTGCTGCAGGAACTCGAAGCCGTCCCACTGCTGGGTGATCCGGGGCACCGAGCGGTCCACGAACATCAACAGGAAGTATTCCGGTTGCTCCTTGGAGAACTCGTAGAAAGCCCACCAGCACGCACGGACGTTCTCGAGCGCGTCGCCGGACTTCATGGCGGCGTGCACTTTGGCGTCGAGGCGATGGAAGCCCTCCTTCGCCAAGGCGAGGAAGATGTCGTCCTTGCTGGGGTAGTAGCTGTAGATGGCCGCCGGGCTGTACTCGATGCGTTCAGCGATCTTGCGAATGGAAACGCTGGGGTAGCCCTCGGCGAGGAACAACTCGCGGGCGGCATCGAGAATGGAGTCGGTAACGGCCTGTCGTTCGCGGTCCTGGCGTTCTCTTGTACCCATAAATATGTACAGTAATATGAACAGTGTTCAGTCTTCAAATGGTGTTAGACGTGGCGGGTCTTTGGCAAGTTCCAAATTTCACAAAAGTCCTGAAATCGTGTAGATTTCGATGCAATTGGCCAGTTTTGCAGGATTTTTGACGGCTTTCGCCTACACCGCCGGTGCGGTGGTCTGCCACCAGTTACCGGAACGGTCATTCGCCTTAGCAGGCAGGCAATGGCCCGTCTGTGCGCGGTGCTCGGGGTTGTACCTCGGAGCCATCGTGGGGCTGGCTGCCTGGCTCATGGTGCGGCGATCGCTCGGCCCGGTCGGACTCGCGCCGCGGCACGTGATGCGCGTGTTGGCGGTCATCACCGCGCCGACTGCCATCTCGTGGGCCACCGGAGTCCTCGGCTGGTGGGACGGCACCAACGCGATTCGCGCGGTGCTTGCGTTGCCCCTCGGCATCACGGTTGGCGCCATCGTCGCGGCGGTCGCGACAAAAGACCTGAGGTAAACTCGCTGTCGTGCCGCCAGCTGTCCTGTGTGTCTTGTCGTGGCTGGTGCCCGGCGCCGGCCACCTTTTGCAGGGACGCCGGCAGAAGGGCCTGATCTTCCTGGTCGCCCTGCCGGCCATGTTCGCGGTTGGGCTGTCGCTTAGTGGCCGCCTGTTCCCGTTCATTCTTTCGGATCCGCTCGTCGGCCTGGCTGCGGTTGCCAACCTGGGCATGGGCTTGCCCTACGGGATTGCCTCGATGCTGGACCTCGGCCAGGGCGTGGTCACGGCCTCGTCCTATGAGTATGGCAACGCGTTCTTGATCGTGGCGGGTCTGCTCAACACGCTGGTGGTGATTGACGCCTACGACGTCCGATTGGGGCGCAAGTAATGACGAGCCACTTCGGCCTGCTCATTCTGTTTGCGGCGTTCGTGTCGTTGATCTTCGCGACGATCGCCAAGGACACCCCGAAGGAGCAGGCCAAGCTCGGCTTCTCTCTGCTGGGAAGTTTTCTTGGGTCGGCCATCGTCCTGGGCTGGCTCATGCGCCTGCTGCCGCTTTGATCCAGCTCTGGGCGCCGGTCGCCCTCTACATGGCGGCCATTTTCTACGGCTCGCTTATGCCCACCGTCCCCCAACCGATCGAGTCGGTGTTCACCGACACCTGGCTGCATGCCGGCGGCTACTTTCTGCTCGGCCTGCTCACCTTGCGCGCGACGGCGGGCGCACGGTGGCTCGGCGTGACGGGTGGCGCGCTACTGGGCGCCTGGTGCGTGTCGGTCCTGCACGGGGCCGCCGTGGAGTGGATGCAGATGTATGTGCCGACCCGCATGGCCGAGTGGCGCGATTTGCGCAACGACGCCATCGGCGCCGGGCTGGCCCTGGTGGCGGCGTGGGCGTGGGGTATCATGAGGGGTACGTCGCGGGCCGGCTGACGCCCGCGTACAGGGCCAGCCATGACCTTTGACAACCTCCTGATCGAACGTGACGGCGCCGTCGCCGTCGTAACCCTCAACCGGCCCAAAGTCCTCAACGCCCTGAACAACCAGACCCTGCTGGAACTGGCGGCGTGCATGGCCGGCCTCCAGGCCGATGCCGAGGTCCGGGCCATCATCCTGACCGGTGCGGGTGACAAATCCTTTGTGGCGGGTGCCGACATCAACGAACTGGCTGCGCTGTCGCCGGTCGAAGGCCAGGCACACGCGCGCCGTGGGCAACTGGTGTTCGACGCCATTGAGCAGCTCGGCAAGCCGGTGATCGCCGCCGTCAATGGCTTCGCGCTGGGCGGCGGTTGCGAGCTGGCCATGGCGTGCACCATGCGACTGGCAGCTGAGACCGCGCGCTTCGGCCAGCCCGAGATCAACCTGGGCTTGTTGCCGGGCTATGCCGGCAGCCAGCGCCTGCCGCGACTGGTGGGGAAGGGCGTGGCCCTGGAGATCCTGCTGACCGGCGATATGGTCAGCGCGCCGCGCGCCTACGAGATTGGCCTGGTCAATCGCGTGGTGCCGGCGGCCGACCTGATGGCCGAAGCCATGAAGATGGCGCAGGCGCTGGCGGCCAAGGCGCCAATCGCCGTGCGATTCATCATCGAAGCGGTGAACCAGGGGCTCGATGCACCCTTTGCCGTTGGCGAGGTGCTCGAAACCAGTTTGTTCGGCACCATCGCTTCGTCGGACGACATGCGCGAAGGCACCACGGCTTTCCTCCAGAAGCGCAAGGCCGTCTGGCAAGGCAAGTAATGCGCGTCGCCATCGTCGTCGCTCGCTTCAACGATTTCATAACCGAGCGCCTGCTGGAAGGTGCGATGGCGGCGCTTGCCGACGAGGGTGTCGGCGCTGATGCGGTGGACGTGCTGCGGGTGCCTGGCGCCTTTGAGATTCCGATGGCGGCGCAACGAGTGGCCGAGACCGGCCAGGTGGCGGCGGTGATCTGCCTGGGGTGCCTGATTCGCGGCGGCACGCCACATTTCGAATACATCGCCTCGGCCTGCGCGCACGGCATCACGGCGGCGGCTTCGGCCACCGGTGTGCCGATGGCGTTTGGCGTGCTGACCACCAACTCCGCGGAAGAGGCACTTGAGCGGGTGGCGCCCGGGCCGGCGCACAAGGGCCGCGAAGCCGCGGCGGCGGCGCTCGAAATGGCGCGGCTGTTTGCCGGCCTCGGGGACGGCCGTTCATGAGCCTCGAGGTACCCGACGCCGGGTCGCGCTGGACCGGCCGCCATCACGCCAGGGCGGCAGCACTCCAGGCTTTGTACCAGTGCGAGCTCGGCGGTCTCACGCCGCAGCAGGCCCTGGGCGTGCTGCATCATGCCGGCCCGCCGGACGTGACCGATCCCGGCGAGTCGCAACATGGGTTTGTCGCGGCGCTGGTCAAGGGCGCCATGGCCAATCGCGACGGGCTCGACGAGCGCATCGGTGATGCGGCCAGGAACTGGCGCGTGGAGCGCATGGCGGTGCTCGATCGGCTGGTGATGCGGCTGGCCGTCGAAGAGATGATGCGCTTTCGCGAGAGCCCGCCGCGCGTCGTGATCAGTGAAGCCATCGAGCTGGCGCGCGCCTACAGCGGGGAAGAAGCGGCCAAGTTTGTCAACGGCGTGCTTGACGGCGTGTTTCGCAAGTTGCGGGATGAAGGGCTTGTGGCCGAGTAGGGAACATGAGTAGCGAAGTAGTCCAGACCGATCAACGCAAGGCCAACCTCGAGGCGATCACCCGCCTTGGGTTTTCCGCCTATCCCAACAAGTTCGACACCACCCACACGGTCAGCCAGTTGGTCGACGGCTACACGGCATCTCCGGCCGAGGCGCTCGACAATCCCAAGATCGAGACCGTGGCCGCCGGCCGCGTCGTCGGCATTCGCAGTTTCGGCAAGGCGGCGTTCCTGGTGATCTCCGACGGCCGCTCGCGGCTGCAGGTCTACGTCCGCCAGGATGTCCTCAGCGAGCGCGACTACCAGCTGTCGAAGTTGCTCGACGTGGGCGATCAAGTCGGCGTCAGCGGCCATTTGTTCCGCACCAAGACCAACGAGCTGTCGATCTGGGCGGGCCACCTGGAGTTCTTGGCCAAGTGCTTCCTGCCGTTGCCAGAGAAGTGGCACGGCCTGCAGGACGTCGAGACGCGCTACCGGCAGCGCTACCTCGATTTGATCGTCAACCCTGACGTCCGGCGCGTGTTCGAGATTCGCACCCGGGCGGTGTCGGCGATCCGTGACTTCCTGACGGCGAGCGGCTTCCTCGAAGTCGAGACGCCGATGATGCAGCCGATCGCGGGCGGCGCCCTGGCGCGGCCGTTCGTGACGCATCACAACACGCTCGACATGAAGCTCTACCTGCGCATTGCCCCGGAACTCTACCTCAAGCGGCTCACCGTCGGCGGCATCGAGCGGGTGTTCGAGATCAATCGCAACTTCCGCAACGAAGGCATCTCGACCCAGCACAACCCCGAGTTCACCATGCTCGAGTTCTACTGGGCCTACGTCGACTACCTGCGGCTGATGGCGTTCACCGAGGAACTGTTGTCGACCGTGGCGCGTCAGGTGATCGGGACCACGGCATTCCCGTTTGGCGAGCACCAGATTGACCTGGCGGCCCCGTTCCGCCGGCTGTCGCTGCGGCACGCGGCGGCCGAGAAGGCCAGTGAGCGGCTTGGCGAACCCGTCACCGTGGAGGATTTGCGGCAGGCCGAGCGGGCGCGGGCGATCGCGAAGCGGCTGGGCGTCGAGGCGCCGAAGGGTGCGGGCGCCGGCAAGATTGCCAGCAACATCTTCGAAGCGCTGTGGGAGAAGGACCTGATCCAGCCGACCTTCGTGCACGACTTTCCGACCGAGGTGTCGCCGCTGTCCAAGCAGCGCCCGGATGACCCGGAGACGGTCGAACGTTTCGAACTCTATATCGGCGGATTCGAAGTCGCCAACGCGTTCAGCGAGCTGAACGATCCCTACGAACAGCGCCGCCGATTCGAGGCCCAACTGGGCGACCGGGCGGCCGGCGACCAGGAGGCGCATGCCATGGACGACGACTATGTGCGGGCGCTTGAGTACGGCATGCCGCCGGCCGGCGGCGAGGGGATTGGCATCGACCGCCTGGTGATGCTGCTCTCGAACTCCTCGTCGATTCGCGACGTGATTCTGTTCCCGCTGATGCGGCCGCGCGCCGAAGAACCGGCGAAGGCCGAAGGCTGAAGGCTGTAGGCTAAGAGGCATGCCGTTTGAACTCCAGGTCGCGCTGCGCTACTTGCTGGCCAAGCGCCGCCAGGTGTTCATCTCCGTCATTTCACTGGTCTCCACCGTGGGCGTCACGGTCGGGGTGATGGCGCTGGTCATTGCCCTGGCGCTCATGACCGGGTTGCAGCAGGAACTGCAGGCGCGCATTCTCGGCTCGTCGGCGCACGTCTTCGTGTGGAAGCCGGCCGGCATTACCGACTACCACGCCGAGGTGGCGAAGCTTCGCGCGGTGCCCGGCGTGATCGGGGCTGCCCCGGCCGTCGAAGGCAAGGCGATGATCACCAGCGCAGGCGGCGAGGGCTTTGTCCAGGTCAAGGGCATCGATCCGCTGCTTGAAGGGTCGGTCACCGACATCGGCCGGGTCCTGACCGATGGCTCGCTCACCAACCTGACGCCGCCGACTGACGACGAGTTTCCGGGCATCGTGCTCGGGAAAGATCTGTCCGGCTCGATTGGCGCCATGGTGGGCGACACGGTCACCTTGCTGACGCCGCGCGGCACCCTGTCGCCGATGGGCGTGATGCCGCGGCAGCGGCGCTTCAAGGTGGTCGGCACGTTCCGCATGGGACTTTACGAGGTCGACAACGGCACCGGGCTGGTGTCGCTGGAGTCCGGGATGCGGCTGGCTGGTAGTGACCAGGTCGACCGGATCGAGCTGAAGGTGGCCGACGTCTATGCCGCGCCGCGGATCGCGGACCAGATTGCCGCCGACTTCGGCACTGAGTACGTGACGTCGGATTGGAGCGATCTGAACCAGCAGCTCTACTCAGCGCTGCTGCTCGAGAAGATCGGCATGGGCATTGGCATCGGCCTGATCGTCATGGTCGCGGCGCTGAACATCGTCGCGTCGTTAATCCTGCTGGTGATGGAGAAGACGCGCGACATTGCCATCCTCAAGACCATGGGCGCCTCGGCGCGCAGTATCACGGTGATCTTCCTGCTCCAGGGAACCATCATCGGCGTGGTCGGGACCCTGGTCGGCGCCACGCTCGGGACGCTGACCGCCTTGGTGCTCGACCGCTATCGCCTGATCACGATTCCGAGTGATGTCTACCAGGTCAGTTACCTGCCGTTCAAGCTGCTGCCTGGAGACCTGGTGGCCGTGGTGGCGGTGGCGATTGTGATTTGTTTTGTCGCTACCTTGTACCCGTCGCGCCAGGCGGCGCGCCTCGATCCGGCGCAGGCGTTGCGATATGAGTAGGGCTCGCGCTGCGCGCTCGTAGGGGATCATGGCGTTCATCACCGTTACGGGGCTCAACAAGTACTACAGCGTCGCCGGTAATCGGTTGCACGTGTTGCGCGACCTCGATCTCACCGTCGAGAAGGGCGAGATGGTGGCCATCATGGGCGCCTCGGGGGTCGGCAAGAGCACGCTGCTGCACGTGATGGGCGGACTCGACACCTGTGACAGCGGCCGGGTCCAGGTGGGCGAGCACGACATCTCCGGCATGGCCGACGATGCGCGGGTGGCCTTTCGTAATCGTCACATCGGATTCGTGTTCCAGTTCCACCACTTGCTGCCCGAGTTCACCGCGATCGAGAACGCGATGATGCCGATGCGGATCGCCCGCGTCCCGGTGGCCGCCGCACGGCCGCGCGCCGAGACGCTGCTGACGCGGGTTGGCCTCGGCGAGCGGCTGGATCATCGGCCGGGCATGTTGTCGGGCGGCGAGCAGCAGCGGGTGGCGGTGTCGCGGGCGCTGGTCATGCAGCCCTCGTTGTTGCTGGCCGACGAACCGACCGGCGACCTGGATGAGAAGACCGCCGATGCCCTGCATCAACTGCTGCGCGCCATGCATGCCGAGTTCGGCCTGACAGCGGTAATTGCCACCCACAACCCCCGCCTCGCGGCGCAGTGTGACCGCACCCTGCGCCTCGAAGGCGGCCGGCTGATTCCAGCCTAGCGGCCGCGCCGCAGGGTCTCGACTTCAATCGCCGCCAGCAGCGCCATGGCGCCGCCGCGATCGTCGGCGCCGTTCACCACGGGCCGGTTCAGGTAGTACTCCTTCGTGGGACCGGCCCCGGTGCCCGAGCACACGTCCCGCACGGTGCCATCCGGCATCACGCGCGCCGCGACGGCAGCCCAGCCGCGATCGATGATCGGCTGATAGGTCGCGCGGTCGATCCACCCGCGCCCGACCCCACGCGCCAGGGCGGCGACAATCATCGCCGTCGCGGTCAGTTCGCGATAGCTCGACGGTTCGTCGATCACCTGACGCCAACTGCCGTCGTCCGACTGGTGCTTCGCCAGCGCCGCGACATGGGTGCGATAGATGGTAAGCAGGCTGGGCGAGTTATCCGGAAGTCGCGTGAGCGCCTCGGTCACGCCGAGCAGCGCGAAACCGTTGCCGCGGCCCCAGGCGTGTGGCCCGTCCTCGGCATGGATGTAGAGGCCATCCGGCCGCTGCAGCTTGTTGGCGTAGGTGGTCAGCATGGTGCCCAGGCGCGACACCCATTCCGGGTTGCCGGAGCGCGACAGGACCGAGGACGTCATGAACATGTCGTCGGTCCAGAATGTGGCAAAGCGATACGTGCCGATCGGCGTATCGGTGATGAAGGTGGCCACCTGCAATCCGAGCCCGTTGGCTTGCGGAGTCTGGGCGAAGGTGGCCGCATCAAAGAAGGCCAGCGCCCCGGCCAGGCTGGTGAGGCGATACGGCTCAGCGATGGCGGGCGTCTGGCCGGTGAGCAAGGCTTGCATGTCCTTCACCGCCTTGTCGCGCCACTGCGGCTCGCCCGTTAACACCGACAGGCGGAGGGCCCCCGACCACGACAGCGCCGGGATGTAGCTCATGATGGGTTGGGCGGGATAGCGCGCGGCCAGCACCCGGGCGATTTGCAGGGGACTAGCGGGATCCATGCCCGGGCCCTGGGCCGGCGCCGGCGCAGCAAGCAGGGTGAGCGCCACGACGGTCGCGATGGTGAGATTTTGCATTTGGCCTTCCGGTTTGGTGGCATCCTACACCTGTGCTGTCGAGCTTGGAATAGGCAGCCAAGGAGCAAACATGGTTCGACGAGGCTTTTTGATCTTTGTGTGCGCGTTGATGATGGCGCCGGCGTTCGCTTGGGCGCAGGATGGCAAGGCGTTTGTGGGCGACTGGGTGCTGAGCATCGAAGGTCGCCGCGGGATGCAGGAGCGGCCCTTGAGCGTCAAGGAAGCCGGCGGCAAGATGACGGCGGAACTGGGCGGCGGGCGCGGCGGCCCGGTGACCATCACCGACGTCACCGCCAAGGGCGCCGATCTGATCCTGAAGTTCAACCAGGAAGGCCCCCAGGGCGCGATCGACGTCGTCATGACGCTGACCTTGAAGGACGGCGCGCTGACCGTGAAGCAGGACATGGCCGGCGGCCAGTTCAGCCAGACCGGCACCGGCAAGAAGAAGGGCTAAGCCTACGGCGCGTACCAGCGCCGCAACTGCGCTTCGAGTTCGGCGGACGCTACGAACAGGTCCGCCGGATATCGGCGATACGCCAGCATCGCCTGGAAGATCAGGAAGCGCTCCTCCACATTGGCCGCCAGTCCGGCCAGGTACTGCAATCGCAGATGCCGCTCGCGGTTAATCTCGGCGCCGGCCAGCCACGGCGCCAGGTCCTGACTGCGCCCGGCATAGGTGCTCAGCAGCGCGCCAGCCGACCGGATCGAGACGCCCGCCAGCGACGCCCGCACCGCGGGACTCGCGGCCAGGCGCTGGTCGATTGCGGCTTCGCTGATCGGGGCCGCGGCGACGCGGCCGAGCGCCACCAGGTCGTAGCCTTCCTCGAGCATGTCGGGGTTCCACAGCGTCGTGTCGGGAAACACCTGCGCGAACGTCGCGATCTCGCTCTTCACCGAGCGCGCGTCGGTCTCGTAGAGCGGCACCCACTGCGTCACCACGCCGCCGGGGTTGAGGTGGTCGCGTACCAACTGCAGATACTCGAGCGAGTAGAGTGTCGCCGCGCCCCGCACCCACGGGTGAATCGGGTCCGACGTGATGATGTCGAAGGTCTCGGTCGTGGTCTGCAGGAAGTGCCGGGCGTCGTCGAGGATCAACTCGACTCGCGGGTCGTCAAAGACATGGTGGTTCTCGTCGCCAAAGTACGCCCGCGCGCTGGCCGGCACCATCGGCTCGATCTCGCAGACGACGATGCGTTCCACTTCGGGATGGATGGCAAGTGCGCCGGCCGTCACGCCGGCGCCGACGCCGACAATCAGGATGGACCGCGGGCGTGGGTGGACAAGCGCCGGGATGTGTCCGAGCATCCGCTCCAGCCGCATGTCGACGTCGAGGTCCGAGGCCTCCACCTTGCCGGCGATGTGGAACTGCCGGGTGCCGCCGACCCCTTCGGTGACGGCGACCGAGGAGGTGGACCCTTCGGCCAGGTAGAGGAAGCGTTGAATCGAGTCCCACGAGGGCACCGAGCGGCCGTAGGCGATCAAGCGGCCGGGCACCGGCGGCACGACGGCGACCGCGAGCGCGGCGGCGATCAAGGCGGTTCCGAGCGGCACGATGCGGCGCTGCGAGCGGACCGACCACAACAAGACAATGCCGGTGAGCGCGGCGACGACGACGAGCAATTGCTGCGCGGCATGGCTGCCGAGCCACGGAATGCCAAACAGCGTCAAGGCCAGCGTTCCGGCCAGCGCTCCCGTGGTGTTGATGGCGTTGACCCGCGACACGTGCCGCGCGAGGCTGCTCGCGGCCGGCCCAGGGGCAAACCCGGGGGCCGCCAGCGCCAAGGGAAAGCTGGCGCCCCAGATGAAGGTTGCCGGCAACATCGCCGCGGCGCACCGCATTGCATCGAAGGTGAAGGCATATGCCGGTGTCGCGCGCACCCACGGCAGGAACTCGCGAGTCGGTTGCCACAGCGGCAAGGCGTTGACGATCATCCAGGCGCCAAACCCGATAGCCACGGCGAGTGCCACCTGGAAACGGCCGAGCAGCAGCGCGGGATCGCTGGTCCGCCGGGCCAGTGAGGCACCGGCCAGGCCACCGGCGCCAAGCCCGCCCAGAAACACCGCCAGGATCAGCGAGAAGGTGTAGACACTGGCTCCGAACAACAGCGACAGTTGCCGCGTCCACACCACTTCGGCGCCGAGCGCGGTGAATCCGGAAAGGGCGGCGGCGACATACACGGGCACCAGCCCCGAAGGCATTAGTGCCCGAAGTGCTGGGGGCCCGCCATCGCGGCCGGAAGACGCTTCCGCCTTCGCTGAAGCTACGGCGGACAAGTCGACGAGGTCTCGCTGGAGCTCGCCTGCTGGTTCGCGAGCGGGGGCGGATGCCGGTGCCGGGGCGGCCATGCGGCTCGCCATCGCCCAGGCGGCAAGGGCGACCACCACGTTGATCGCGACCGCCACGCCGCCGGCCACCACCGTGTCGAACACACGCAGCAGGTAGAAGCCCGCCAGCACCGTGCCGACGGTGCCGCCGGCAATGTTCGCTGTGTAGATGACGCCGGTCCGTGCCGCGCCCTCACGCGTGCTGCCGAGCCAGCGGGCAATCACCGGGAGGGTCGCACCCATCAACATGGTGGGTGGTGTCAGTAGCAGCCCGCAGACCAGTCCACGCAGCAGGATCCCGCCGAACCCATAGCCGACCGCCGCCACGTAGGCCTGCTGGACCAGGGGCAAGGCCAAGGGAATGAGCAGGCCCATCACGGCGATGCCGGCTTCGAGCACCGCGATGACGCGAAGGGGATGCGCGGTGACTGGCGCGAAGCGGGGCAGCCATGCGCTGCCGAGCGCCATGCCGCCCATGAAGCTGCACAGCAGCACCGCCACCGAGATCGACGAGGCGCCGACCACCAACTGGACGTGGTGAAACCAGACAGTTTCGTAGATCAGCGCGGCGCAGCCGCTGGCAAAGAAGAGGACGGACAGAATACGCACGGACAGCCCTTACGACAGGTTCGCCAGTTTAAAAATCGCCTTGGCCAGCCCGGAATAGTCTTCCTCGCCCTCGCCGGCCGTGATCTGCGCCTGCACCAGTTGCTGTACGACCGCGCTGGTGGTGGCCGGCACCCCATTCTCGGCCAGGGTATTGAGGGCGATGCCGAGATCCTTCTTGAAGAACTTCGCCTTGAAGCCCGGCTTCCAGTTGCCGGTGATCATGCGCTCGCCGTGCACGTCGAGTACGCGGCTCTGCGCGAAGCCGCCCATCAAGGCCGCGCGCACCTTCATGGGATCGACGCCGGCCTTGCGCGAGAGCGCGATCGCCTCCGCCACCACCGCCATCGTCCCGCCGAGGACGATCTGGTTGCACGCCTTGCAGATCTGTCCCGCGCCGGAGTCGCCGACGTGAACGATCTTCTCGGGTGAACCCATGGCCTCGATCGCCGGACGCATCTGATCGATGGCGGCGGCGTCGCCGCCGATCATGAACGCCAGCGTGCCGGCGATGGCGCCAATCTCGCCGCCGCTGACCGGCGCGTCGAGGAACTGGCCGCCACGCTGGGCCGTGGCCGCGGCCAGCCGCTTGGCCGTGGCCGGGGCAATGGTCGAGGAGTCGAGGATGATCGTGCCGGGTTGCATCGCGCTGAAGATGCCATTGGCACCCTCGAGCACGAGGGTAACGTCCGGGCCGTCGGGGAGCATGGTGACGATCTGCGCGGCGGCGCGCGCCACTTCGGCCGGGGAACCGGCGGCCGTCGCACCGGCGGCGACCAGCGCATCCACCGGTCCGCGACTGCGGCTGTGAACGACGACCGCGAAGCCCTTCTTGAGGAGGTTGAGGGCCATGGGCTTGCCCATGAGGCCCAATCCAATGAAACCGACGATGTTAGCCATGGCGACAGGATAACGATCCAAATCTCCGAAGTCTCGCAATTTCTGCCACTTACAGCCGCCCCGCGGGCGAAACGGCGTCATCCTGCCGTATAATGTCGTGAAGGGGGCAACGGCGGCGGACGAGTCCCGCCGGAGCCGTTGGCGGAGCCGGATGTTCGAACGCTATACCGAACGCGCCAGGCGGGTACTCTTCTTCGCCCGCTACGAGGCCAGCCAGCTCGGAAGCATCTCGATTGAAACCGAGCACCTGCTTCTTGGGTTGATCCGTGAGGGCAAGGGCCTCACGAGCCGGATCTTTGCCCGGTCCCACCTGTCGCTCGAAAACATCCGCAAAGACATCGAAGGCCGCACGGTCTTCCGTGAGAAAGTCTCGACCTCGGTCGAGATTCCGTTCAGCGCCGAGACCAAGCGCGTGCTCCAGTACGCCGCGGAAGAGGCCGATCGGCTCCTGCACAACTACATCGGCACCGAGCACCTGCTGCTCGGCATCCTGCGCGAAGAGCGGTCGGTCGCGGCCACCATCCTCATGGAGAAGGGGATGCGCCTCCACCAGGTGCGCGAGGACATCGTCCAGCTGCTCAACGAGAAGACCTCGCTGACGCGGGTGAAGGAGACGCCGCTGCTGGCGGAGTTCAGCCGCGACCTGACCGAAGCGGCGATGAAGAACTCGCTCGATCCGCTGGTGGGCCGCGACTATGAATTGGAGCGGGTGCAGCAGGTGCTGTGCCGCCGCACCAAGAACAACGCGGTGTTGATTGGCGAGCCCGGCGTCGGCAAGACCGCGATTGTCGAAGGCCTCGCGCAGAAGATTGTCTACGGCGACGTGCCGCATTTTCTCGCCGACAAGCGGCTGCTGGCGCTCGACATCTCGCTGATCGTGGCCGGCACCAAGTATCGCGGCCAGTTCGAAGAGCGCCTCAAGGCGATCATGAAGGAGCTGACCGACAACCCGCACATCATCGTGTTCATCGACGAGCTGCATACGCTGGTCGGCGCCGGCTCGGCGGAGGGGTCGCTCGACGCTGCCAATATCCTGAAGCCGGCCCTCAGCCGCGGCGAGATTCGCTGTATCGGCGCCACCACCCCGGCCGAGTATCGCAAGTACATCGAGAAGGACCGCTCGCTCGAGCGCCGCTTCCAGGCGATCAAGGTCGACCCGCCGTCGGAAGGGGAGACCATCTCCATCCTGTTGGGGATCAAGGATCGCTACGAGCAGTTCCATCACGTCGAGTACACGCGCGAGGCGCTCGAGGCGGCGGTGTATCAGTCGAGCCGCTACATCACCGACCGGTTCCTGCCTGACAAGGCCATCGATCTGGTGGACGAGGCGGGCGCGCGCGCGAAGCTGCGCGAGGCCGGCTACAGCGAGGAGTTCGGCGAGATCAACAAGAGCATTCGCGTCGCGGTCGAGCAGATGGAAAGCGCGGTGTCGCAGAAGGACTTCGACAAGGCGCAGTTCTACCGTGAGCAGGAACAGGTCGCGCGCGAGAACCTGCAGTTCGTGCGCGAGAAGTTTGATGTCCGCTCGAGCGCCCGCAAAGTCGTGGTGTCGCGGGCCGAGATCGACGAGGTGGTCTCAAAGTGGACCGGCGTGCCGTTGTCGTCGATCAACCAGGACGAGAGCGACAAGCTGATCCGGATGGAAGCCGACCTCCACAAGCGGGTGATCAGCCAGGAGCGCGCGATCTCGGCGGTGTCACGCGCCATCCGCCGCTCGCGGGCGGGCCTCAAGAGCCCGAACCGGCCGGTCGGCAGCTTCATGTTCCTCGGGCCCACCGGCGTCGGCAAGACCGAGCTGGCACGGGCGCTGGCCCAGTTCCTGTTCGGCAGCGAGAACGCGCTGATCCGGTTCGACATGTCCGAGTACATGGAGAAGCACTCGGTGTCGAAGCTGATCGGCTCGCCGCCCGGCTACGTCGGCCACGAAGAGGGCGGCCAACTGACCGAGAAGGTCAAGCGCAACCCCTATTCGGTGGTGCTGCTCGACGAAATCGAGAAGGCGCACCCCGACATCTTCAACATCCTGCTGCAGGTGTTCGAGGACGGCCACCTTACCGACGGGATCGGCAATCGGGTCAACTTCAAGAACGTGATCCTGATCATGACCTCGAATATCGGTGCGCGGTTCATCCAGAAGAAGGCGTCGATGGGCTTCCAGACCTCGGAGGCCGGCGATGCCAAGGGCGTGCAGGAGATGGTGCTTGGGGAGGTGAAGCGGACCTTCAACCCCGAGTTCATCAACCGCGTCGACGAGCTGATCGTCTTCGAAGCGCTCAGCGACGACGACCTGCGCAAGATCCTGACCCTGATGGTGGAGCTGCTCAACGTGAACCTGCTCGACCGGCAGATGAAGGTGCTGGTGTCGCCCGAAGTGGCCGACTGGATCATCGACATCACCTGCAAGGACCGCTCGTACGGCGCCCGCCCGTTGCGCCGGGCCATCCAGCGCTACATCGAGGACCCCCTGGCCGAAGAACTGATCCGGGGGCACCTGCAGGGGGGCGAGATCGAGGTCTACCTGGAGGGGGGCCAATTGGCCTACCGCCCGGCCGGCCAGCCGGTGGTGGCAGGCCGGCGATTGAGTTCGAACGTCTAAGTTTTACTAGCCCGCCTCCGGCGGGCGGGGTAGCATTAAGGGTTGATTAGCCAGCGTTCGGCAGGTGTGTACGAATTGATTTCACGAATTCTGATTGTTTCGGCGCTCTTGGCGGCTTCCGCCGTCCCGGCTTCGGCGCAGGTGCCGGCCCCGGAGCAGGCCCCGGCGGTCCAGCGCGCGGCGCCCAGCCGTCTGCCGGCGGCGGGTTCGGGACCCGTCGTGTGGCCGACCGAGATCCGGTTCCACCCGATCAACGAGTCGATCATCGAGCCGCAGACTTACCTGTACTACATCCAGACGCCGCTCAGCCGTCCCTCCGAAGGCGTGTGGACGCCGTACAACGAGTCGACCGAGCAGTTGCTGCTCGATGACTTCAAGCGGTTGTGGGCCACCAGCTTCCTCGACAACCTGTGGATTGAGACCATCGACTACACGCTGGAAAACGGCGTGCCGGCCAAACATGTGATCTACCACATGGAGGAACGGCCGCGCGTCAAGATCGTCGACTACACCGGGTCGACCAAGGTCGAACGCACCAAGATCGACGAGAAGATGAAGGAGCTCGGCATCTCGCTCAGGCTCGATTCGTTCCTGGACGAGGCGGTGGTGCGGCGTGTGCAGGGGCTGGTCAAGAGCTTCATGGCCCAGAAGGGCTACGAGTTCGCCGAAGTGACGTCGATCGTCGAGCCGCTGCCGACCGGCCCCAAGCTGGTCAAGGTGGTGTTCGACGTGAAGGAGGGGCCGAAGGTCAAGATTCGGACCATCAACTTCAACGGCAACGTCGAGGTCAGCGACCGCGCCCTGGGCCGCCAGATGAAGTCGACCAAGGCGCACAACTGGCTGTCGTGGATCGGCGGCAAGGGCACTTATCAGGAAGCCAAGTTCGAGGAAGACGCCGAGAAGGTGATCGAGTACTACCGCAACAAGGGCTACATCACCGCCCGCGTTGGTACGCCCGAGATCAAAACGATCGAGGACAGCGCCGACAAGGAGACCCGCTGGGTCGAGCTGAACGTGCCGATTGATGAAGGCCCGCGCTACAAAGTCGGCGAGTTCAAGTTCGACGGCAACAAGATCGTCAAGACCGAGTTCCTGGAGCCGCTCTTCAAGTTGAAGACCGGCGACTGGTATAGCGACAAGCCGATTCGCAACGGCCTGGTGAAGTCACGCGAGGTCTACGGTGCCGGCGGCTACTTCGAGTTCACCGGATTTCCTGATCTCGAGCCGGTCGAGGCGGCAGCCGGCCCGATGGCGGGTTCGGTCGAGCCCACCGTCAACGTCACCCTGCGCATGCAGGAGGGCGAGCAGTACTTCGTCAATCGGCTGACCTTCGTCGGCAACTCGACCACTCGCGACAACGTGATTCGCCGCGAAGTGCGGCTGCTCGAAGGCGCGCCGTTCAACACGGAGTCGCTGAAGTACAGCATCAAGCGCCTCAATCAGCTCGGCTACTTCAAGCCGCTCGAAGAGGGCCAGGGCGTCGACGTGGCGAAGACCCCCGGCGAGAAGAACCAGGTCGACGTCACGCTCAAGCTGGAAGAGCAGAACCGCAACCAGCTGACCTTCGGCGCCGGCGTCTCGCAGTTCGAGGGGTTCTTCGGCCAGCTCTCGTTCCAGACCTCGAACTTCCTCGGCCGCGGTGAGGCGCTCACCGTGTCGCTGCAGATGGGATCGCGGTCTGAGAACTACCAGGTGGCCTTCTCGGAGCCGTTCCTGTTCGACCGCAACATCACCGGCGGCGTGGACATCTACAAGCGGACCCTGCGCTACATCGACCAGTTCACGCAGGAGGCGACCGGTGGCAACGTCACCATGGGCTTTCCGCTGGCCGGCTTCTCGCGCATGTTCATGGTCTACAGCTTCGAGGCCGTCAAGGTCGGCGACCTGAACCCACTGTTCTACTCGGACGAGCTGGTCCGCCGGAACCCTTATCTGGCCGATTCGCTGTTGATCGGCCAGGGCGGCCGCCGCACGATCAGCAAGGTCACGCCCAGCTTCGTTCACAACACCGTCGACAACCCGATCTTCCCGAACAGCGGCACCCGCCTCACCGGCTCGATCGATCTGGCCGGCGCCGGCGGCAATACCAATTTCCTGAAGCCGCGGTTCGAGTACGCGCGCTTTCAGCCGCTCAATCGCCGCACCTCGCTTGGGTTCCGCACCCAGTTCGAGTGGATCAAGCCCTACGGCAGCACGACGACCATCCCGATTACCGAATCGCTTTACCTGGGCGGCGAATACACCATCCGCGGCTACGACATTCGCTCAATCGGCCCGCGCGACCCCCAGAACCCGTATCTGGTGCTGGGCGGCAACAAGAGCATGCTCTTCAACGCCGAGTACCTGATCAACATTGCCGGCCCGGTCCGGCTGGTGTTGTTCTACGACACCGGCCAGGTGCGGACGATTGGCCAGAGCTTCGCGATGAAGGAAGACATCACCGAGACGGTCGATCCCAATATTCCCGTGATTGTCGATCCGTTCACGACGACCCAGTTTGTGAACCCCAATGCGCTGCCGACCTACCAGCGGGCGATCGGGCAGACCAGCGCGTTCAAGACCTCGACCGGCGCCGAAATTCGCTTCTTCATGCCGGTGCTGAACGTGCCATTCCGGCTGATCTTCGCCTACAACCCGCAGCGCTACGGCATTCTCGACAACAGCCTGCGGCCAGCCAAGAAGTTCACCTTCAAGTTCGCGGTGGGTTCGACGTTCTAGCCCGATCCAGTGCCAAGGAATCTCATGCGTGTATTCAAGCTCGTCGCGTTAGTACTGCCGCTGGCCATGTTGGCCGTGGCCTGCGAAGGCGACATCGCCAATATCCCCACGACTCCGGACCCGGTGGCCGTGACCGAGACGTTCTCGGGCACCTTGACCAGGAATGGCGCCGCCACCCACACCTTCTACACCTCAGCCACCGGGACGGTCACGGCGACGTTGACCTCGCTTGGTGAGGAACCGCCGGAGATGGTTGGCATCAGCCTGGGCACCTTCAGTTCCACCCAGGTCTGTTCCACCATCCTGTCGCGAGACAATGCCGTCGTCACCACCGTGGTCGAGGGAACCGTGACTACCCTGGGTGGCAGCCTGTGCGTGAGAATCTACGATGTGGGCAGCCTGGCCGGGCCGGTGCCCTACGAGATCCGGGTCGATCACAAGTAGTGTAAAATCATCGGCTTAGCGTCACTGACCGAAAGGACCTTTGTAATGAGAGCTGTTGCTGTCGTTGTTGTGCTCAGCGCGGTGCTGATCGCATCCCCTGCCTTCGCCCAGGCGCCCGCGGCCCCGGCTCCGGCTCCGGCCAAGCCCGCGGCTCCGGCCGCGGCTGAGCCCGCCCCGGCGCCTGCCCAGCCCGCCGCCCCTCGTGCGTTCCCACAGGGCGCCAAGGTCGCATACGTGGTGCTGCAGCGGATTGCCAACGAATCGGCCGATGGCCGCGTCGCAACCACTCGCATCCAGGCCCTGCAGCAGAAAAAGGCGGCTGAGCTCACGTCAAAGCAGACGCAGCTGGCCGGCATGCAGGCCAAGCTCGAGAAGGAAGGCTCGGTCATGAGCGCGTCGGCCTCGGGCGACCTGCAGAAGCAGATCGAGAAGCTGAACGTGGAAGTCCAGCGCTTCACCCAGGACGCCCAGGCGGAAGTGACCGAACTGCAGCAGACCTTGCAGGGCGAGTTCCAGGAGCGCCTCGAACCGGTGCTGCAGCAGGTGGCGGTCGAAATGGGCCTCCAGTTCGTCTTCAACGGTCCGGACGCCGGACTGGTCTGGGCGGACGCCGCTCTGGACATCTCGGGCGAAGTCATCAAGAAGCTCGACATGGCCAAGCCCGCCACCGCCAAGCCGGCCGCGCCCACCAAGCCCCCCGGCCGGTGACCGCCGGCCTCTCCGCGGTTCTCGATCGGCTGACTCATCGCTTCCCCTCGTTGCTCGTCGATACCATCGACGAGCACGAGCCGGGGAAGCGCATGGTGGCGATCAAGAACGTCACCGTCAACGAGGACTTCTTCCAGGGGCACTTTCCGGGCAAGCCGCTGATGCCCGCCGTGCTGATGATTGAAGCCCTGACGCAAGTCGCGACGGCGCTGCTGCTCGATCGCGGCGGCGCATTTGCGACGTCGCGGGTGCATTTGCGCGGCGTGGACGGTGCCAAGTTTCGCCGCCAGGTCACCCCCGGCGATCGCCTCAGACTGACGGTGGTCCTCGCGAACGCGAAGGGATCGCTGGTACGGGCCGCGGCCTCGGCCGACGTCGACGGGCAGCCTGTGGCCGAGGCGGAGCTGGTGTTGATGCTCACGCCGGGAGCCGAGATCGATGCCTCGGCGCGGGTGCACGATGGCGCGGTGATTGGCGCGGGGACCCGGGTCGACGCCTTTGCCACGATTGGTCCGCAGGTTCGCATTGGCCGCAATTGCAAGATTGGCGCGTCGGCGGTCATCGATGGCAACACCACGATTGGCGACGGCACCGAGGTCTACCCGTTCGCCTCGATTGGCTTGCCGCCGCAGGACCTAAAGTACCGCGGTGAAGACACCCGGCTGGTGATTGGCCAGCACAATATCTTCCGCGAGTTCGTGACGATTCACCGCGGCACCGCCGGCGGCGGCGGTGTGACCACGATCGGCGACCGTAACCTGTTCATGAACTACGTGCATGTCGCGCACGATTGCCACGTCGGCAACGAGACCATCTTCGGCCCCCACGCCACGCTCGGCGGCCACGTGTCAGTCTCTGACTTTGTCAACGTATCTGCCGGCTCGGCGGTGCACCAGTTCTGCCGGGTCGGCCCCTACGCCTTCATCGGCGGCTATTCGGTGATCACCAAGGATGCGCTGCCGTACGGGCGCACCGTGGGCGGCCGGCCGGCGCGGATTTTCGGCTTGAACCTGATCGGCTTGAAGCGGCGGGGATTCACCGACGCGACACTCAAAAAGCTGCGCGCGGCCTATCGCTATCTGCTGCAGTCGAAGTTGAACACGACGCAAGCCCTGATACAGATTGAGAACGACCCGGCGCTCGCCGGTCCCGAAGTCGCCGGCCTGGTGGAGTTCATCCGCACGGCGTCGCGGGGCGTGATTCTGCGGCGCGGTGGCAAGAAGGCGGAAGAGTCCGCCGAAGACTGATGAAGATCGGCCTGATTGCGGGGAACGGCCGCTTTCCGTTCCTGGTGCTCGACGCCGCGCGCTCGCTCGGCTACGACGTCACCATCATCGCCCTCAAGGAGGAAGCCTCGCCCGAGATCGAGGCGGCGGCGGCTCGTCAGCCGGCGGCGGTAGTCCACTGGATCTCGATCGGCCAGTTGGGCGCCTTCCTCAAGATCCTGAAAGACGCCGGCTTGACCGAGGCCGTGATGGCCGGCCAGGTCAAGCACATCAAGATTTTCGGCGGGTTCGTGCCCGACCTGACCGCCATGTCGCTGCTGTCCCGCGTCAAGGCGATGAACACCGACGCGCTGATTGCGGCGGTGGCCGACCTCATGCGCGAGCACGGCGTCGAGCTGATCAATTCCACCGCGTTCCTGCAGCCGCTGTTGGCGGGCACGGGGCAGTTGAGTGACCGGGCCCCAAGTGAAGCCGAGCGCAAGGACCTTGAGTTTGGCTACCGGATGGCCGACGCGATTGCGGGCCTCGACATCGGACAGACCGTGGCGATCAAGCACCAGGCGGTCGTGGCGGTCGAGGCCATGGAAGGCACCGACGAAACCATTGGCCGGGCCGGACACCTCGCCGGTGAGGGCGTCACCATCGTCAAGGTGGCCAAGCCGAACCAGGACATGCGCTTCGACGTGCCGATCGTGGGGCTCGCCACCATCCAGGCCATGCGCGTCGCCGGCGCGAAGGTACTGTCAGTGGACGGCGGGCACACCCTTATCTTCGATCGCGAGGCATTCTTCGCCTCGGCGAACGAGGCGGGCATTGCCATTGTCGGCAGGAGCCTGCCGCGACCAAGCGAGAGCGGGGGCGGGCAGTGAGGGCAATCGTCATCGGCGTGGGCCACCTGGGGAAGCACCATGCCCGCATCCTGGCCTCGCTGCCCGGCGTGACGCTGGCCGCGGTCGTCGACACCAACCGGGAACGCGCCACCCAGATTGCCGCCGAGCGCGGCACCGCGGCCTATGCGGACGTGCGCGACGTGCCAGGTCCCATCGATGTGGCCGTGGTCTCGGTGCCGACGGAAAGCCATGCGCGGATTGCCGGCGCGTTGATCGAGTCGGGCATCCATACGCTGGTCGAGAAGCCGGTGACCCAGACCGTGGCCGAAGCGGACGTCCTGATTGCGGCGGCCAAGGCCAAGGGCGTGGTGTTTGCCGTCGGCCACAGCGAGCGGTTCAATCCGGCCGTCGCCGCCGCGCGGCCCTACCTGAAGGACCCGCGCTTCATTGAGGTGCACCGGCTGGGCCAGTTTCCCGACCGCAGCCTCGATATCGACGTGGTGCTCGACCTGATGATTCACGACATCGACCTGATCCTGAGCCTGGTGCCCAGCGAGGTGGCCGATGTGGAAGCCGTCGGTGTCCCGGTGCTGACGCCGCGGATTGATATTGCCAATGCGCGGATTCGGTTCGCCAGTGGCTGCATCGCCAACCTGACGGCCAGCCGGATCAGCAAGGAACCGGTGCGGAAGATCCGGTTCTTTCAGCAGGACGCCTACGTCTCGATCGACACCGCCGCGCGCGAAGTCGAAGTCTGGCGGCTGGTGCCGCAACCGGCGGGCCTGCCGAAGATCGGCGGCGGTAAGCTGGAGGTGGCTGGCGACGAGGCGCTCAAGGGCGAACTCGAGGATTTCCTTGGGGCGGTGCGCGATGGCCGCGCGCCTGCCGTCACCGGCGAACAGGGACGGGCGGCGCTTGCGCTGGCGACCCGCATCGTCGAACTCATGGGGCACAAGCCGTGATCAACATCGCAATTGCCGATCGGGCCCGCGCCAATGAGGCGCTGACGGCGGCTGAACTGGACGAACTGGCATCGGCCGACATCCTGTCGCTGGGCATGCTGGCCGACGAGGTCCGGCGCGCGCGCGTCGGCGACGCCGTGACGTTTGTTCGCGTCATCGATCCCACGGAGGCGGCCGGCGCCACGGTGCCGGGTGAGATACGCCTGGCCGTGTTGCCCGCCACCCTGGTCGAGGCGATCACCGCGGTGGAGCAGGCGTCTGCGACGGCCGGCGGCAGGAGGCTCAGCGGGTTCTCGCTGGCCGCCATCATCGATCGGAACTGGGGCGACCTGGCCGAGGTCCTCGGGCAACTCAAGCGCGCCGGGCTTGATGCCCTGACCGAGGCGCCCCTGGACCTGCTCACCGAGGCCGAGGCGGCGCTGCAAGCTTGTCAGAATGCCGGCCTGGCCGTGCAGTGTCTTTCGGTTCAGAAGCCCGACGCCGGCGTCCGCACGGACATGCTGATGCGCGCCCGCGCTCTGGCGGCGAAGTTTCCGTGGCTGACGACCATAGCGCCACTGTCGCGCGAGCAATCGGTGGCCGTGCCGACGACTGGCTATGACGATGTCCGGGCGGTGGCGTTGGCGCGGCTGGCGCTGCCGTCGTTGCCGACTGTGCAGGTGGATTGGGCCCAGTACGGTCCAAAACTCGCCCAGGTGGCGCTTACCTTTGGCGCCAACGATCTCGATCGCGTCTCGATCACGGACGATGAGAGCCTTGGCCGCCGCCGCACGTCGCTCGAAGACGTGACGCGCAATATCACGGCGGCGGGATTCCAGCCGCGTGAGCGGTCATCCCAGGCATGACGCCACTCCGTTTGGGCGCGGTGTCGTACCTCAATACCAAGCCGCTCGTGCATGGTCTCGATCGTCTGCCCGGACAATTCGCCTTGCGGTTCGACGTTCCGTCGCGGTGCGCGGCGTTGTTGCATGAGGGGCTGGTCGACCTGGGACTGATTCCGGCCATCGAGTACCTGCGGGGCGCCGAGGACTACTGGATTGTGCCTGGTGTCTCGATCGCCTCTGAGGGAGAGATTGCCTCGGTCGCGGTGTTTTCGAAGGTGCCGATCGAGCAGGTCAAGACCATGGCGCTTGACCTCAGCTCGCGCACCTCGGTGGCGCTGACCACCATCCTCTGCGCCAAGCGCTGGGGCATCCGCCCGGCGCTCACCCCGGCGGCTCCCGATTTGACGGCGATGCTGCGCGGCGCCGACGCGGCCTTGGTCATCGGCGACCCGGCGCTCGACATCGATCCGGCGGCGCACGGGTTGCTGAAGTTTGACCTCGGTGCCGAGTGGCACGCGCTGACCGGCCTGCCGTTTGTCTACGCCATGTGGACCGGTCGCGAAGGTGCGGCGTCGGCCGAGCACTGCCGGGCGCTGCAGGCGGCGCGCGACCGCGGGCTGGCCGATCTGCCGGCGATTGCCGCCGCCGCTGGCGGCGGCAATGCCGGCCGTGAGGCCCGGGCCCTGGTGTATCTGCGTGATAATCTCAAGTACGGGTTAGGTGAGCGGGAAGCCGCCGGCTTGCGCCGCTTTCACGAGCTGGGTGTCGAGATCGGATTGGCCGGCGCACCGAAGCCCCTGCGTTTCTATCAATAGCCGATGGACCTCAAGGCATTCGAGCAGCGAATCGAGTCGGGCGGACGGCTGAGCGCAGACGAGGCGTTGCAGTTGTATCGTCACGCGCCGACCTACTGGCTGGGCCGCATGGCGGATGGCGTCCGGCGTCGCAAGCATCCGGACGGCCTCGTCACCTACATCATCGACCGCAACGTCAACTACACGAACGTCTGCGTCGCCCGGTGCAATTTCTGCGCGTTCTATCGCGAGGTCGGCCACGGCGAAGGCTACGTACTCGGCTTCGATGAAATCTACAGAAAGATCGCCGAGACCCGGGCGCTCGGGGGCGAACAGTTGTTGTTGCAGGGCGGTCATAATCCCGACCTGCCGCTGGCCTGGTACGAAGATCTCTTTCGCGGCGTGAAGCAGCGATTCCCGGACTTCAAGCTGCATGCGCTATCGCCGCCTGAAGTGCTGCACATTTCGCGCACCTCCAAGCTGCCGGTACCCGAGGTGATCAGCCGGCTGATCGCCGCCGGCCTCGACAGCGTGCCTGGCGGCGGCGCCGAGATCCTGGTCGATCGCGTGCGCAAGTTGCTGAACTGCTACGCCAAGGCGTCGGCCGACGAATGGCTGGATGTGATGCGCCATGCGCACCAGGCCGGCCTGAGGACGACGGCGACGATGATGTACGGGACGGTGGAGACCGACGAGGAGCGCCTGCAGCACATGCTGCGGCTGCGCGACCTGCAGGACGAGACCGGTGGGTTTACCGCGTTCATTACCTGGAGCTATCAACCCGAGCACACCGAGCGCGGCGGCGTTGAAGCGACCGGCATCGACTACCTGCGCACGCTGGCCATCGCGCGTCTGGTGCTCGACAATTTCGACAACCTGCAGGCGTCGTGGGTGACGCAGGGCGGCAAGGTCGGCCAGTTGAGCCTGGCGTTTGGCGCCAACGACATGGGCAGCGTGATGATCGAGGAGAACGTCGTGCGGGCGGCCGGGGCCGTCTACTGCATGGACGAAGTCGAGATCGTGCGCAATGCCGAGGACGCCGGCTTCGTCGCCAAGCGCCGCAACATGCACTACGAGATCCTCGGCGACCCGTTCTTCCGCGAACACCAGGTGCCGCGCACCCTGGAGCTGTCCACGGCGCGCGAAGCCGGCGACACTTCGGTGCCGGCCGAACTGGTGAACTACCCTGCGCGCACCGCCGCCGGCAAGCGGCAGCGGTCGCAACCGCCGGCGTCGCCGGTCGCATGACCGCCTACCGGGCAGCCTGGGTCTGCCCGATCGATCAGGCTCCTATTCGCGGCGGCATCGTGTCGGTCGAAGGCGGCCGCATTCTCGGGATCCGGGACCCGGGAACCGGACCCCGGACCCCGGACCCCGGACCCCGGGATCTAGGCAACGTGGTCCTGATGCCCGGTCTCATCAACGCACACATTCATCTCGAGCTATCGTGGCTGCGCGGGCGCGTGCCACCGGCCGCCCGGTTCACCGACTGGGTCAGGCAGCTGTTTGCCACTCGGCGCGGCATCGAGCGGCCGGACGATCCGGCGGTGGTGGCGCCCATGCGCGCGGCGATCGAAGAGTTGCACGCGAGCGGGACGGTGGCGGTGGGCGACATCAGCAACTCGCTGGCCTCGCCGGCGGCGTTACGCGAGGCGGGTATCGACGGCGTCGTGTTTCACGAGCTGTTGGGTTTCTCGGAGCGAGACGGGGCGCTGATTGAGCGGACGCGCGAGGCGCGGCGATCGGTGCCCGGACGCGTCTCGTTGGCGCCACACGCGCCGTACTCAACCTCCGCCGAGTTGTTTCAGGCCATTCGCGCGGCAGTCGATGGTTCGCAATGCCGCATCATGAGCGTGCACCTCGGCGAGTCGCCGGAGGAGACCGAGTTGCTGGCGACGGGCACCGGGCCCTGGCGCGCCATACTCCAGGGCATCGGCGCCTGGCGCGACGACTGGCAGGTGCCGCGGTGCGGCCCGGTCGAGTATCTCGATGGCCTGGGTGTGATCGATCGGCACACCTTGGTGGTGCACGGCGTGCAATTGGGCGGTGCGGCGTTGGCGCGGCTGGCCGCCATTGGCGCGACCCTGGTGACTTGTCCGCGCAGCAACCACTGGGTCGGCGTGGGGGTGCCGCCGATCGAGGCTTTCTACCAGTCAGGGGTGTCGGTTGCGGTCGGGACCGACAGCCTCGCCAGTGTCGATGACCTGAACCTGTTCAGCGAGCTGAAGGCGATGCGAAGGGTCGCGCCGGCGGTGCCGGCGGGGAAGCTGCTTGAAAGCGCCACCCTGGCCGGCGCCCGCGCGCTTGGTCTCGAACGCGACCTGGGTTCGCTGACCCCCGGCAAGCGAGCGGAGATTCTCGCCATCGCGCTGCCCAAAGCGGTGGATGATATTGAGGAGTACCTGGTCGGCGGCATCCACCCCGCACAGATCACGCACTTGAGCACCTGAGCACCCCAGCACCTGAGCACCTTGAAGATATCCACCTACTTTTCGTTCGTCCGCTTCAGCCATTCGGTGTTCGCGCTGCCATTTGCGCTCACCGGCGCGCTGCTTGCGTGGCGGCAGGCCCCGTTTCACTGGAGCCAGGTGCTGTGGGTGATGGTGGCCATGGTGGCGGCCCGAAGCGCGGCGATGGGGTTCAATCGGCTGGTCGATGCCCGGATGGATGCGCTCAATCCGCGCACCGCCATGCGCGAGATTCCGCGCGGCGCCATGAGCCGCGGCGCCGCGACCATCTTCGTCGTGGTTTCGGCTTTCGTGTTTGTCGCCGCCTCGGCGATGCTGAGCCCGCTGTGCGGATGGCTGTCGCCGCTCGCGTTGGCCATTGTGTTTTGGTACTCGCTGGCCAAGCGCTATACCTCGTATACCCAGGCATTCCTCGGCCTGGCCATGGCGGTGGCGCCGGTGGGAGGCTGGCTGGCGGCCGGCGGGCGCGGCGGCTGGGAGCCGTGGCTGCTGGGACTGGCCATCGGCCTGTGGGTAGGCGGCTTCGATATTCTGTATGCCTGCCAGGATGTGGCCTTTGATCGCGCCCACGGGTTGCACTCCATTCCAGTGCGGTTCGGCGTGCCACGGTCGCTCGCGATTTCCCGGATCATGCACGTCGCCACGGTCGTGTGCATGGGCGCGCTGGCCTTGATCGTGCCGCTTGGCCCGATTTACCTCGGCGGCGTCGTGTTGGTGGCAGCCTTGCTCGGCTACGAGCAATCACTGGTGAGCGCCGACGATCTGTCGCAGGTCAAGCGCGCCTTCGACCTTAATGGCTGGGTCGGGATTCTGTATTTCATGACCACCGGACTGGCGCTATATGTCGCATAAAGAGCTGGCCCCAGACGGGCCGGGCGCGAAAGAGGACCCGTCCGCCGAAGCGCGCAGCGCGAAGGTGGATAAGTCGCCCGCCAAGATCGCCGGCATGTTTGACGCCATTGCCGGTCGCTACGACCTGTTGAACACCGTGCTGTCGGCCGGGCTCGACCGCTACTGGCGGCGCCGGGCCATTGCCACGCTCAAGCTGACCGGGCGCGAACGGCTCCTGGACGTCTGCACCGGGACGGCCGATGTCGCCCTCGGTGCGGCGCGCAGGGCCACCGGGGCAGCCCGAGTCGTCGGCGTCGACTTCTCGGGCGCCATGCTCTGTCATGGCCTCGAGAAGGTGACGCAGGCGCGCCTGTCGGAGAGGGTTCAATTGATTCGCGGCGATGCCATGGACCTGCCGGTGGCCAGCGCTTCGGTTGATGCGGTGACGATCGCGTTCGGCATTCGCAACGTGCAGCAGCCCGGGGTGGCCTGCCAGGAACTGTTCCGGGTGCTCAGGCCAAGCGGCCGGCTGGCCATCCTCGAGTTCGGCCTGCCGGTGGTGCCGGCCGTGCGTCCCTTGTATCTCTGGTATTTCAACCACGTCCTGCCGCGGATTGGCCGCGCGGTGTCGCGCAATACCTCGGCCTATACCTACCTGCCCGAATCGGTGGGCACGTTCCAGTTCGGCGATGAATTCGCGCGAATCCTGACTGACGCAGGATTTTCACATGTCAAGTCCCGCCCATTGGCGTTCGGGATCGTCTATCTGTATACGGGACAGAAGAGCTGAAGGTCTGCGGGTCCTGAGGCTGGCGGGGTCCAAGACCTGTATAATCGTGTAACTTACTGATGCTCTTCGACTTCGACGATCGCTACAGCGACATAGAACCCGTTGGGTCGGCCATCAACCGGCGCGACGGCGTCGCCGTGTCGATCGGTTTCCACGTCGCACTCTTCGCCTTGTTGATGTTTCTGCCTGATTTACTGCCGCAGCGTCAGCCGCAGGAGATGCCGCCGCCCGACCAGCAGCGGGCGGAGAACCAGCCCACCTTCGTCTTCGTGCAGCCCAAGATGGATCTGCCGCCGACCCGCCAGCCGGAGCGAGCTGAGATGTCAGATGTCGACCGCAGCGCGCGGTCGCCCGATCGGGTACCGGAACTGACCAACCCCCTGCCCGCCGCCAGAGGCAATTCGGCCGAACGAGCGGAAGCGACGCTGGAGGAGAAGATGCGCGGGGAAGGCCCGGCCCCGCAGCCGGCGCCACCCGCCCCTCAGGTCGAGACTCCGCCAGCGGTCGACCCGCGCACCGATCCCCAGATGGCCATGATGCGGCGGCCGGAAATGGTGCCGCCGGCCGGGGGTTCCCTGGGCGAGGCGCTCAAGAACCTCGAGAAGTACGTCCAGAACGAATCGTTCAACAACCAGAAGGGCCAGATGCAGGAGTTTGGCCCACTGCAGTTCGATACCAAGGGCGTCGAGTTTGGCCCCTGGATTCGCCGTTTCGTGTCTCAGGTGCGTCGTAACTGGTTCGTGCCGATGGCGGCGCAAACCATGCGCGGCCGCGTGGTGATTACCTTCAACGTGCATCGCAGTGGCACGATCACCGACATCACCGTGGTTCGGCCCTCGGAGATCGAGTCGTTCAATATCTCGGCCGTCAACGCGCTGAAGGCCTCGAACCCGACGACCCCGCTGCCACCGGAGTACCCGGACGACCGGGCGTTCTTCACGGTCACCTTCTTTTACAACGAGAATCCGCCCGGTCAGGATTAGAGTGCCCACGGTGCCCAGCGGTGCCTAATGGTGCCAAGTTACTCATCGCGGTTCTCGGCCCCACAGCCACCGGCAAGAGTGCCCTGGGCATCGCGCTGGCCGAACGTTTTGGCGGCGAAATCATTAACTGCGATTCAACCGCCGTCTATCGCGGCTTTGACATCGGCACCGACAAGGTCTCGCTCGCCGAGCGGCGGGGCATCCCGCATCACCTGATCGACATCGCCGATCCGGCCGATGAGTACACCGCGGCGCAGTTTGCGCGCGACGCCGCGACGGCGGTTCGGGCCATCCAGTCGCGCGGCCGGCTACCCATCCTCGTGGGCGGCACCGGCTTCTATTATCGGGCCCTGACACGCGGCCTGTTTCCCGGTCCCGGCAAGGACGCGGCGGTGCGGGCGCGGCTCGAGGCGATTGCCAACCGGCAGGGCGTGGAGCGGCTCCATCGCCTGGTCGGGCGTGTCGATCCGGCATCGGCCGCCCGGATTCAGCCCCGCGACCTGAAGCGCCTGGTGCGGGCCCTTGAGGTGTACTTCCTGACCGGGCGAACGCTGACCGCACACTTCGACGAAACGGTGTCGCTGCTGGACCCGGAGGTCGTGGTGATTCCCATCGGCTTGCGGATGCCTTCGGAGTGGCTGGCAGAGCGGCTGGCAGTGCGGGTCGATGCACAGTTCGACGCAGGGTTGTTGGACGAGATCCGCGGGTTGTTGGCGGCCGGGGTGCCGCCCGAGGCGCGGCCGTTTGGCGGCCTGGTCTACCGCCAGGCGATGGAGTACTTACGAGGTGTCCGTGACCTTGCCGCCACACGCGCGCTGATTGCGCAGGAGAACCGGAAATACGCGCGGCGGCAGTTGATCTGGTTCCGAAAAGAGCCTAACCTTGTCTGGTTTGATGGTCCCGGCACTCACGCCGAAGTGCAGGACAGCGTCGTTAGCATGCTGGCCGCGCGGGACCTGTTGAAGGACGGGAAAAATGTCGCCGATACCTGAAGCTAAGACCGGCGCTCCGAACATTCAGGATGTCTTCCTGAATTACGCACGTCGCGAGAAACTGCCCGTCACCGTCCACTTGCTCGACGGACGCGAGTTCGAAGCCCGCATCAAGAATTTTGATCGCTTCGCCCTGATCGTCGAACACGCGGGCATGGATCACCTGATCTTCAAGCACGCGATCGCCACCATCCGCACGCCGCGCAGCGTGCCGAACTATTTTTCCTCGCACCATCCCTGACGCGTGTTCGCGCGCGCCATTGTCATCGTCCTCGACAGCGTCGGCATCGGTGAGTTGCCCGATGCCGAGCTGTACGGGGACCAGGGCAGTAATACCCTCGGTCACATCGCCTCGCAGGTCCCCCTCAACGTCCCGACCCTTGCCCGGATGGGCCTCGGCAACATCGTGCCGCTCAACGGTGTGGCGCCCGAGGCCTCGGCCAGTGCCGCCTTCGGCCGCATGGCTGAACGGTCGGCCGGCAAGGATTCGGTCACCGGCCATTGGGAGTTGATGGGCGTCGTGCTCGACCGCGCCTTCCCGACCTTTCCGAGCGGGTTTCCCGCCGATCTCATCCAGGCCTTCGAGGCCCGCATCGGCCGGCCGTCGATTGGCAACACCGTCGCCTCGGGTACGGCGATCATCGATGACCTGGGGCCCCAGCACATGGAGACCGGGTTTCCGATTGTCTACACCTCGGCCGACAGCGTGTTCCAGATTGCGGCGCACGAGGCCATCGTGCCGGTTCCGAAGCTGTATGAATGGTGTGAGGCGGCTTATGACCTCGCCGTCCGCGGTTTGGGCCTGGGCCGTGTGATCGCCCGCCCGTTCGTCGGACTGCCCGGCTCGTTCGTGCGCACGTCGAATCGCCACGACTACGCCATGCCACCGGTCGCGGAGACCCTGCTCGACCTGCTGGTCGCGTCGGGGCAGCAGGTGACCGCCGTCGGGAAGATCGCCGACCTGTTCGCGGGGCGTGGCATCTCGACCACCTACCCGACCCGAAGCGACGCCGACGGCATGGACCGGATCGAATTGCTGGTCGCCACCCAGGAGCGCGGCGTGACCTTCGCCAATCTCGTGGATTTCGACACTCTCTACGGCCATCGCAATGATGCGGCCGGGTACGGCGCCAACCTTGATCGGTTCGATGCCCGGCTCGCCCGGTTGTTGCCGTTGCTGCGCCCCGACGACCTGTTGGTCATCACTGCCGACCACGGCAACGATCCGACGACGCCGAGCACCGATCACGCCCGGGAGTACGTGCCGGTGATGGTCCAGGGCGCCGGGGTGCGCCCAGGCGTCGACCTCGGGACCCGCGCGACCTTCGCTGACCTTGGCCAGACCCTGGCCGAGGTCTTCGCCGTCGGCCCGCTGGCACACGGCACCAGCTTCTTGTCGGAGATAATGAAGCCATGACCAGCGCCGGACGGCCGTTGATTCGCGAACAACTCGAGGGCCGCGAGCGCGAAACGCTGGCGCCGCAAGCGGCGACGAGCAGTGCCAGCAAGGGCCGTGTCCGCCCCGAAGTCGAGGATCCGATTCGCCCGGCGTTCCAGCGCGATCGCGACCGGATCGTCCACACCAAGGCGTTTCGCCGGCTGAAGCACAAGACGCAGGTGTTCTTTTCGCCCACCGGCGATCACTATCGAACCCGTCTCACGCACACGCTCGAAGTCGCCCAGATCGCGCGTACCATCGCCAAGGTCCTGCATCTGCATGAGGAGCTGACCGAAGCCATT
Organism: Acidobacteriota bacterium; assembly: GCA_021730945.1. Classification (GTDB taxonomy): domain Bacteria; phylum Acidobacteriota; class Vicinamibacteria; order Vicinamibacterales; family UBA2999; genus 12-FULL-67-14b. The sequence goes on from JAKFYH010000005.1 coordinate 43,048, forward strand.
GCGCTTGGCCACGACCTTGGCCATACACCGTTTGGCCACGCCGGCGAGCGGGTGTTGAGCGCGCTCGTGCCCGGCGGGTTCAATCACTACGAGCAGAGCTTGCGGATCGTCGACGTGCTCGAGAACAACCGCGAAGGCCTGAACCTCACCTGGGAAGTCCGCGACGGCATTGCCCGCCATTCCAAGGGCAAGCACGGCATGCCGGTGGGCGCCCCGCCAGAGCACCGTGCCAGCACCATCGAAGGCCAGGTGGCTCGCGTCGCCGACATCGTGGCCTACGTCAATCACGACATAGACGATGCGGTGCGCGCCGGCATCATCTCCGAGGCCAGCCTGCCGCCGGAGGCGGTTGGCTTACTGGGCCACTCCTCGTCCGAGCGCATCGGCCGCCTGGTCACTGACGTGGTGCATCAGACCCTCGACGGCGGGATGACCGAGATCCGCATGAGCGATCCGGTTCTCACCGCCCTGATTGAGCTGCGCAGCTACCTGTTCGACGCCGTCTACGAGAACCAGATCGCAACAGCGGAGTTTGGCAAGGCCTCGGGCATCCTGGGCGGGCTGTGGGAGAAGGTCCAGCAACGGCCGGAGGAGTTCCTGGATGTCCGGACCATCGAGGCCGAGGGGGTGGATGTGGCGACCCAGGACTTCGTGGCCGGCATGACCGACCGCTATGCCGTCGACCTCTTCGAGCGCCTGTTCATCCCGAAACCGTGGGTCGGCCCCCGCGTGGTATACTGAAAAGTCTTGTACGCCGGAGAATTTCCCGGAAGTGCAAGTAGGGCCTGCCTTTAGGGGTGTGCCAGAAGCGCGGCACTTCGGTGCCGCCTGTCAGGTTTCAGAAGATGCGCCTCGAACTTTCCCATATTCGACTGCCCGAGACCGAGGTTGCCAAGGTCTTTGCGCCGGCCGAGCTTCCGGGCGAGGGAGATGAGTATCGGGTGCTGACCCCGGTCGATCTTCGGTTGACGGTCCACAAGGACCACGACCGGTTCCGGCTGGTGGGCAGCGTGAAGGCCGAGCTCGGGCTGGACTGCAGCCGATGTCTCGAGCCGTTTGTGTTGCCGGTCGATCGTAACTTCGACCTCCGGTTCCTGCCTGCCACGGCAGTCGACGCCGAGAAGGACGAAGACGCGGAGTCCGAGGTCGAAGACGACGACGTCTCGATTACGTACTATCGGGACGAGCAGATCGACTTGATCGAGTTGTTGCGTGAGCAGTTCTACCTGGCCTTGCCGATGAAGCCGCTGTGTTCACCGGGGTGCCAGGGGATTTGCCCGCAATGTGGGACCAACCGTAATCTCGCCTCCTGCGATTGCAGTCCACAGGTGGAAGATCCGCGGATGGCTGGTTTGAAGACGTTGATTACGAAGCGAAAGCACGACGATGCCTAATCCAAAACGCAGACACTCCAAGACTCGCGGCCGTAAGCGCCGCACTCATGACGCCCTCAAGGCCACCACGCCTGGCCTGTGCCCGCAGTGCAGCGAGCCCAAGGCCGCCCACCGCGTCTGCGCGTATTGCGGTTTCTACCGCGCGCGCCAGGTGCGTCCGGTCAACACCGACTAACGCGGTGTCGGCGGGGCCCAGGCCTTGACCATGCGCATCGCCGTTGACGCGATGGGCGGCGACCATGCGCCCGGGCGTCCGGTCGAGGGCGCCTTGGCGGCGGCCCGTTACCTGGGTCTCGGCATCGATCTGGTCGGCCGCGCCGCCGAGATTCGCGCCGAGCTCCACCGACATCCCGACGCCGGCGGTCTCGACGTGCGCGTGATTGATGCGCCCGACGTGATCGACATGGCGGAGTCGCCGGCCCAGGCGCTGCGCCGCAAGCCTCGGGCCTCGATCCGCGTGGCCGCCGGCCTGGTGGCCTCGGGCGAGGCGGCGGCGCTCGTCAGCGCCGGCCACACCGGCGCCTCGGTGGTCGCCGCGCATGCCGCCTTCGGCATGTTGCCGGGCGTGGACCGACCGGCACTGGCGTCGACCGTGCCGACGCGGCAAGGCTCGGCGGTGCTGCTTGACGTCGGCGCGACCGTCGCCTGCCGTCCCTCCCACCTGTTGCAGTTCGCTCATATGGGGGCGGTCTACGCGAAGGTGGGGCTGGGCGTCGAGGGGCCGCGAGTCGGCCTGCTGTCGATTGGCGAGGAAGCGACGAAAGGCAACGAACTGACGCGCGAGGCGCACCAGCTGCTGAAGGCATCGCCGCTCCAGTTCATCGGCAACGTCGAGGCGCGGGGGATTTTTGCCGGCGCCGCCGACGTCATTGTCTGTGACGGGTTCACCGGCAACGTGGCGCTGAAGCTCAGTGAGGGCCTGGTTGAAATGGTCGAGGAGTTGCTCGGTGAGGAACTGCAGAGCACGTTCTCGAGCCAGATGGGATACCTGCTCTCGCGGCGCGCGTTCCGGCGGTTTCGCAAGCGCGTCGACTACTCGGAGTTTGGCGGCGCGCCCCTCCTCGGTGTCGCCGGCCTGTGCATCGTCGGGCACGGCCGGTCGTCGGTGAAAGCGGTTCGCAACGCCGTGGCGATGGCGTCACGCATGGCAGGCAGTCATATGGTGGAGCGGCTTCGACACGAAATGGCAACCTTCGGGGTGACGCAGTCGTGATTGCCTGCCTCTTTCCCGGACAGGGGTCCCAGGCCGTGGGCATGGGCCGGGCGCTGGCTGACCAGTTCCCGGTGTGTGCCGCCACGTTCGCCGAAGCCGACGCGGCGCTCGGCGAGCCGCTGAGCGATCTCATCTTCAACGGTCCGGCCGAGCGATTGACGCTGACGGCCAACACCCAGCCGGCCATCCTGACCATGAGCGTCGCGGTGTGGCGCCTGCTCAGTGATCGCGGGTTGTCGCCCTCGTTTGTGGCGGGTCACAGCCTGGGGGAGTACTCGGCGCACGTCGCGGCCGGGACGCTGGCGTTTGCCGACGCCGTCCGCCTGGTCCGCAATCGCGGGCGCTACATGCAGGAAGCCGTGCCGGTGGGGCAGGGGGCGATGGCCGCCATCCTTGGGCTGGATGAGGCCGGCGTGAACCAGGCGTGCCTCGACGCCGCGCAGGGCGAGGTCGTGAGTGCCGCGAACCTGAATAGTCCCGGTCAGATCGTGATTGCCGGGACGGCCGCCGCGGTCGCCCGGGCCAGCGAGCGGGCCAAGGCGCTGGGGGCGAAGCGGGCGATTAGGCTGCCGGTCAGCGCGCCGTTTCACTGCGCGCTGATGAAGCCCGCGGAAGAGCGGCTGGCGCCGGAACTGCGTGCCGCGACATCGCACGATCCGCGGGTCCCGGTGATCGCCAATGTCGACGCCCTGCCCAAGCGGTCGGCGGCAGCGGCGATCGATGCGTTGATCCAGCAGGTGTCGTCGCCGGTCCGGTGGGAAAACGTGATCCAACGCCTTGCGTCGGAGGGCGTCACCCGATATGTTGAAGTAGGCCCGGGTAAAGTGCTGAGCGGTTTGGTGAAAAAGATCGTTCCGGGCGCCGCGGTGTTCAACGTCGAAGGTCCCGATGACCTGGCGGCGATCGAGGGATTATTCTGAGACCGTACGACGGCAAGATCGCGATTGTGACGGGCGCGTCGCGTGGCATTGGACGCGCGATCGCGATGCGTCTGGCCACCGGCGGCGCCACCGTCGTGTGCGTCGCGCGGGGCACCAATGCCGAGGCCACGGTGGCAGCCATCGTGGCGGCCGGCGGGCGGGCGGAAGCCCAGGGGGTCGACGTGACCGATGGGGCCGCGGTCGAGGCCTTGATCAAGGGCACGGTCGAGCGGCACAGCCGCCTCGACATCCTGGTGAGCAATGCCGGCATCACCCGCGACCAGTTGATGCTGCGCATGAAGCGCGCCGACTGGGACGAAGTGCTGGCGACCAACCTGACCGCGGCGTTCACGCTGTGCCAGGCGGCGCTCAAGCCGATGATCAAGCAGCGGGCGGGACGGATTGTCGCCATTAGTTCGGTCGTCGGCCAGATGGGTAACGCCGGCCAGGCCAACTACGCGGCGTCGAAGGCGGGCTTGATAGGGTTCTGCAAGGCCCTGGCGCGTGAAGTCGCGTCGCGCCAGGTAACGGTGAATGTGGTGGCGCCAGGGTTGGTCGAGACCGACATGACGCGCGCGATCACCGAGGGTGCCAAGAACGACTGGTCGTCGCAGATCCCGCTGGCCCGCCTGGGCACGCCGGAAGACATTGCGGCGGCGGTCGGCTTCCTGGCATCCGACGATGCGGCGTATATTACTGGTCAAGTTCTCGCCGTCAACGGCGGGATGTACATGTAGGAGGGACTCGTGGCCGTTGCCGACAAGGTGAAGAGCATTATCGTGGAGCAGTTGGGTGTGGACGAGGAAGAAGTCACGCCGGATGCTTCGTTTGTGGACGACCTGGGCGCCGACTCGCTCGACACCGTCGAGCTGGTGATGGCGTTCGAAGAGGAGTTCGGCATCGAGATTCCTGACGACGAAGCGGAGAAGATCACGCGCGTCAAGGAAGCGGTCGACTACATCGAGTCGCACGCCAAGAAGAAGTAACGGGCGCGACTGGTAGGGCACCCCATCGTGGGGTGCCATTGCTTCCGGAGGTCAAGTGAGCAGGCGAGTCGTAGTGACCGGCGTGGGCCTGGTGTCGCCCGTCGGCATGGGAACCCAGGCGAACTGGGACGCGTTGTGCGCGGGCACAAGTGGCATCGGTCCGATCACGCGCTTCGATGCGGCAGCATTCTCGACCCGGTTCGCGGGCGAAGTGAAGAACTTCGATCCGTTCCAGTTCATCGAGAAGAAGGAACTGAAGAAGATGGACATCTTCATTCAGTTCGCCGTCGCGGCATCGCAGTACGCGATGGACGATTCACGCCTGGCGATCACGCCCGAGAATGCGGATCGGATCGGCGTGTTCATCGGGTCGGGGATTGGTGGCTTCACCACCATCGAGCGGGAGCACGAGGCGTACCTCGCCGGCGGCCCGCGCAAGATCTCCCCGTTCTTCATCCCCTCATCAATTATCAATCTGGCGGCCGGCCAGGTGTCGATTCGCTTTGGCGCCAAGGGGCCCAACCTGGCGACCTGCACCGCGTGCACGGCGTCGGCCCACGCCATCGGCGACTCGTTTGAGATCATCAAGCGCGGCGCGGCCGATGCGATGATCGCCGGCGGCACCGAAGCGGCGGTGTGTCCGATGGGGGTCGGCGGATTTGCGGCCCTGCGGGCGCTGTCGACCCGCAATGACGATCCGCTGCGCGCCAGCCGCCCGTTCGACAAGGACCGCGACGGCTTTGTGCTCGGCGAAGGCGCCGGCATTGTCATCCTCGAGGAACTCGAGTTCGCCAAACGGCGCGGCGCCACCATTTATGCCGAAATGGTGGGCTACGGCATGTCGGGCGACGCATTCCACATGACCGCCCCCGTCGAGGACGGCGACGGCGCGTTCCGCGTGATGAACGCGGCGATTGCCTCGGCCGGCATCCGCCCCGATCAGATCGACTACGTCAACGCCCACGGCACCTCGACGCCGCACAACGATCGCATCGAGACCACCGCCATCAAACGGACGTTCGGTGCGCATGCGCGCAAGCTGGCCATTTCGTCGACCAAGTCGATGACCGGCCACCTGCTCGGCGCCGCCGGCGGCCTCGAGGCCGGCATCACCGCGCTCTCAGTCCGGCACCAGATCGCCGCTCCCACGATCAATCTCGATCAGGCGGACGAGGGCTGCGACCTCGACTACGTGCCCCACAAGGCGCGGCCGATGAAGATCGACTACGCGCTGTCCAACTCATTCGGCTTCGGCGGCACCAACGGCGCGTTGTTGATGAAACGGTTTGAAGAATGACGGTGTCAGACACCGTTCCAGAATTTGCGTACTTCGCAAGCTGGGATAGTCACGACGCCGAAGTACGCAAATTCTGGAAGGGTGTCTGACACCGTGAAGATCGCAGTCTGTATCAAGCAAGTGCCGACCCGGGAGTGGCAGCCGCGCCTGAACGACGATCAGACGTGGGTCCGCGACCAGGATGTCAGCTACGAAATGAACGAGCCCGACGCCTATGCGCTCGAAGAGAGCCTGCGGCTCCGTGAGAAGCATGGCGGCGAGGTGGTCGTATGCTCGGCCGGACCGGCGAGGGTGCAACAGGTGATTCGCGAGGCCCTGGCCCGCGGCGCCGACCGCGCGCTGCACGTCGAGGACGATGCCCTGGGGGCGGCTGACGCGTTTACCGCGGCGTCGGCGCTGGCGCCGGCGATGGCCGAGCAGCAGTTCGATCTGATTCTCACGGGCCTGCAGTCGGACGACCAGGGCCACGCGCAGTTCGGGCCGGTACTGGCCGAGAAGCTGGGCATGCCGCACTCCACCATCATCATGGAAGTGCTCGTCGATGGCGCGAACCTCAAGGTGAAGCGCGAGCTCGAAGGCGGCTGGTTCCAGCACGTGGCCATGCCGCTGCCGGCGCTGCTGACCATCCAGAGCGGCATCAACCAGCTGCGCTATGCCACGCTCAAAGGCATCATGGCGGCGAAGAAGAAGGAGATCGCCAGGGCGGCGGCGCCGGGTGGGTTGACGCCGCGCCTGAAGATCGTGGCGCTCAGCGCGCCGCAGAAGTCGAAGCAGACGGTCATGATTGGCGGATCGCCGGCCGATGCCGCGAAGGAACTGGTCAAGCGGCTGCGCGAAGAAGCGAGGGTCCTGTGATTCTCGTCATCGCGGAACAACAACAGGGCAAGCTGAATCGAGCCAGTTGGGAAGCCATTGCGGCCGCCCAACAGCTTTCTGGCGGCGCCATGCCGATCAAGGTGGCCGTGGCTGGGAGCGGCGTCGCGGCCGTGGCGGCAGAACTCGCCCAGGCGGACGTCGCCGAGGTGTTGACGCTCGACAGCCCGGCGCTGGCCGTCTACACGCCCGACGGCTTCGTACAAGCCTTTCAGCAGGTGATTGCGCAGGTCGCACCGGCGTACGTGTTCTTCTCGCACACCTACCAGACGCGCGACTTCTCGCCGACACTGGCGACGCGCATGGATCGCGCGCTGGTGACCGACGTGATCGCCATCCGGCCGGTGGGCGGCGCCACCGCGTTCGCGCGGCCGATGTTCCAGGGCAAGCTCGTGGCCGATGTCGTGCCGCAGGGCGAGGGCCCGTTCCTGATCAGTATCCAGATCGGTGCTTATCGCGCCGATGCGGCGACGAAGGGTAGCGCGGCGGCGCCGATTGCGGCGGCCAGCGTCACGATCGACGAAGCGAAGATTCGCCAGAAGCCCGAGGCGCCGTTCCAGGAGGCCAAGCAGGCCGTCGACCTGTCGCAGGCCGAGCGGATTGTTTCGGTCGGCCGCGGCATCAAGGCGGTGGAGAACATCGCCATCGCCGAACAGCTGGCCAAGGCCTTCGGCGCTGAGCTGGCGGCTTCGCGGCCAATCTGTGACAACGGCTGGCTGCCCATGGAGCGGCAGATCGGCAGCTCGGGCCAGACCGTGGCGCCGAAGCTGTATGTCGCGCTCGGTATCTCGGGCGCCATCCAGCACCTGGTTGGCATGAAAGGCTCGCGCGTGATCGTCGCCATCAACAAGGATGCCGACGCCCCGATCTTCGAGGTGGCCGACTACGGCATCCAGGGCGACCTGTTCGAGCTGGCGCCGGCAATTATCGCGGAACTCCAGAAGGCTTGAGGCTTGGGACGTGAGCAGAGCTGATGGCCGAGCGTGAAACTCTTGAAGTCGATGTCCTGATTGTCGGTGGCGGCCCGGCCGGGTTGTCGGCGGCGCTGCGCCTGGCGCAGATCCAGAAGCAGAAGGGCGGCGAGCCGCTCGCGATCGCGGTGATTGAAAAGGCCGCCAACGCCGGGCAGCACCAGTTGTCGGGCGCCCTGCTCGATCCGTCGACGCTGCGCGACCTGATTCCCGACTTCCTGGCCAAAGGCGCCCCGCTCGCCCAGGAAGTGCTGCAGGACAACATCTACTTCCTGACGGCAGACGGCAAGGTCCGGCTGCCGATCACGCCGCCGCCGTTTCAGAACCACGGCAACTACATCATCTCCCTCAACCAGTTCGCGAAATGGCTGGCGGGGCAGGTGGAGGCCGAGGGCATCGACCTGTTCATGGGGTTCCCCGGGCAGACGGTGTTATTCGATGGCGATCGGGTCATTGGCGTGCGCACCGGCGACCGCGGACTGGGCAAAGACGGCCAGCCCAAAGGGGCGTTCGAGCCGGGGGCCGACATCCACGCCAAGGTCACAATCTTCGCCGACGGCCCGCGCGGGCACCTCACCAAGCAACTGATCCAGACGCTCCACCTGTCGGCCGAGTCGGAACCAGCGCAGTTTGCGATCGGCATCAAGGAACTGTGGGACATCCCGAAGCATCGGCTCGCACCCGGCACGGTGATTCATACGCTGGGCTATCCGCTGCGCGATGAGGAATTTGGCGGCAGCTGGCTCTATGCGCTGCCCGACGGTCGCATTTCGATCGGCTTCGTCGTCGGGCTCGACTACAAGGATCCGCTGTTCGATCCGCATGCGGCGTTCCAGCACTTCAAGCGTCACCCGTTCATCAGCGGCATCCTCGACGGCGGCACCGTGGTGCGCTACGGCGCCAAGGCGCTGCCCGAAGGCGGCTGGAACACGCAGCCGCGCCTGCATTTCGACGGGGGCGTAATTGTCGGCGACGCCGCCAACTTCGTGAACTCGACGCGGCTGAAGGGCATTCACCTGGCCATGCGCAGCGGCATGCTGGCTGCCGAGGCGGCCTTCGACGCCGTCAGGTCGGGTGACACGAGTGCCGCGTCACTCGGCCGCTACAAGACCCTGGTCGACGCCAGCGCGATTAAGGCCGAGCTGTATCCGGTTCGCAACGTGCACCAGGCGTTCGGTGCCGGCACCATGTTCGGCGGCGCCTACGCCGGGATTGCCATGTTCACCAACGGCAGGGGCCTGCCCGATATTGCCGGGCATGCCGGTCACCTGGCCATGCGGACGATTGCCGACTATTACGGCATGAGCAAGCGCGACATCCTGGTGCCGTCGAATGCCGCGCCGATCGATCGCAAGATCACGTTCGACAAGGTCACCGGCGCGCACTATTCCGGCACGCACCATGACGAGAATCAGCCGGTGCACCTGCTGGTGCAGACCGACGTCTGTCACAGCATCTGCGGACCGGAGTACGGCCACCCCTGCGTGCGGTTCTGCCCGGCCAATGTCTACGAGATGGTCGACAACGGTGCCGGTGGACTGAAGCTGCAGATCAACGCGTCGAACTGCGTCCACTGCAAGACGTGCGACATCATGGATCCCTACGGCGTTATTACGTGGGTGGCGCCCGAAGGGGGCGAGGGGCCGTCTTACGACGGGATGTAGCCGGCCCGGCGGCCCGGCACTCGCACTGGTGCCTACCGGTGCGTACGGTGCCTAGCGGTGCCTAAGGGGTTGGTGCCATAGTGCCATCGTGCCAAGGATGAGCGAGACTTCCGATTGGCGGCAGTCGCTGCGCAAGCGCGTTGAAGTGGCTGCCATCGCCACTCTGGGCTATCCCGTCGTTCGCGCGTTGACCTCAACCTGGACCTGGAAGGTGAGTGGCGCCGAGCACGTCGATGCCATCACCGCCGCCGGGCATCACCCCATCCTCGCCCTCTGGCACGGCCGCATTCTGGCCGCCACCCCCTATTTTGCCAATCGCGGCATCGTCGCCATGGCCAGCGAGAACTTCGATGGCGAGTGGATTGCCAGGCTGCTCGGGAAGTTCGGCTACGGTGCGGCCCGCGGATCCACCTCCAGGGGCGGTTCGGCGGCCCTGAGGCAGCTTGTGAGAGACGTCAAGGCCCACGGGGTGGCCTTCACCCTGGATGGCCCACGCGGCCCCGCAGAGGTCGCGCAGCCCGGCGCGGTGTGGCTGGCCAGGGCCACCGGGCAGCCGCTGCTGCCGTTCCACTCCGAGGCGGCGTCCAGCTGGACGCTGAAAAGCTGGGACCGCACACAGATTCCAAAGCCGTTCACGACGGTGGCCATGGCCGTTCGCCAGCCGATCTACGTGTCCCGGGACGCAGACGCAAACGCCCTGGAAGCGTGTCGGCTCGAATTGGAAGCGTCCCTCCGGGCAGCGCAGTTGGAGTGCCGCAAGCTGCTTTCCTAGCGACCGCAGGTTGGTGTCCTTACGGGCCACAGATTTCACAGATTCACACAGATGTAAGGCGGCCCGACGCGGAGCTTCGCTCCCGCGGACCGAGCAGGCAGAACCCGAAAACGAGAGTGCCCATTAACGATCGTCACTCTCGTTTCCGGGTTCTACCTGCTCGGTCAGGCCGGTTGGGAGAACACCAACCGGCCTGCGCCGGGCCGCCGTGTCTTGTGTCGCTGCGGCGGTCGCCACGTTGCTGAATCGGCGTCCAATCTGCGGCTGTCTTCGACGGCCAGATGCGGTGACGCTCGCTTGGGATCGCGCCTATAATCCGGCCTGCGCATGAGCTTGACGCCCGGCACCCGTCTCGGTCCCTACGAAGTGATCGCCAAGGTCGGAGAAGGGGGCCCGCCTTCGCTCGTGGGTGATGAGCGCGAGCTTCGGCGAGATCTCGCCGTAGCCCAACGGGGCTCGACATGGTGATCGGCGACCGAGTCGGGCCGTACACCGTCGTCGGGATGTTGGGCGCAGGCGGAATGGGCGAGGTGTATCGCGCCACCGACACCAAGCTCAATCGCGACGCGGCGCTGAAGATTCTGCCCGAGAGCCTCACGGCCGATCCCGATCGGCGCGCCCGTTTCACGCGCGAAGCGCAGGTGCTGGCGTCACTGAGCCACCCGAATATCGCCGGTATCTACGGGTTCGAAGACGCATCGGGCGTTCCTGTCTTGGCGATGGAGTTTGTCGAGGGCGAAGACCTCTCGACGATCATCGCGCGCGGAGCCATTCCACTGGCCGACGCGCTGCCGCTGGCCCGCCAGATTGCCGAGGCCCTGGAAGCCGCGCACGAGCAGGGCATCGTCCATCGCGATCTGAAACCAGCCAACGTGAAGGTTCGGCCAGACGGCACGGTGAAGGTGCTGGACTTCGGGCTCGCCAAGGCGCTTGATCAGGGATCGGGGATCGGGGATCAGGGATCGGGGGGAGCGGCGAACTCGCCGACCATCACCACGCCCGCGATGACCATGCGCGGCATGATCCTTGGCACCGCCGCCTACATGTCGCCGGAGCAGGCGAAGGGTAAGCCGGTCGACAAGCGCGCCGACATCTGGGCGTTTGGCGCGGTGTTGTACGAGATGCTCTCGGGCCGGCGCGCCTTCCAGGGGGAAGGGGTGAGCGAGACGCTGGCCGCGGTGATCAAGGACGCGCCGGAACTCACCTTGCTGCCGACGACAACGCCCCTTCGGATTCGGGCGCTGATCGAGCGGTGTCTCGAGCGTGATGTGAAACGGCGGCTGCGTGACATCGGCGAGGCGCGCATCACGCTGACGGGCTCCGTCGAGCCGGCACCACCGTCGCGTGAGGTGCAGCCCGTCCGACGCGCATTGATGGGGTGGATGGCCGCCGGTATCGCCGTGCTCGTCGCCGGCGCGCTGGCCGTGCCCGCCTGGCGCTACGTCACCGCTGTTACCGGCACGGTACCCCCGGCCCAGTTCGCTTTGTCCGCACCCGATGGAAGCGATCTGCAATCCATGGTGTCGGTGTTACCGGATGGCCGATCGGTAGTTTTCGTGAGCGGCTCTGCGGGATCCCAGCGCCTGTGGCGCCGTCGTCTGGATTCAATGGACACGACCGAGCTGGTGGCGGCACAAGGTGGGAATTATCCGTTCTGGTCCCCCGACAGCACGCAGCTCGCGTACTTCGCCGCGGGCCAGTTGAAGGTTGTCGATATGGCGACCGGTTCGGCCAGAGTGGTGTGCGCCGACGCCAGGGGCGACTTCGGAGGCTCGTGGAACCGTGATGGCACCATCCTGTTTGGCGGTTCCGCCGGACTGCTGCGCGTGCCGGGCGCGGGCGGGACGCCCGTGCCCGTCGCCATGAACGACGGGGCCGCTCCAACGGCTGTCCGCCTGCGGCCCGACTTCCTGCCAGATGGGCGCCATTTTCTCTATTCCGTCAGGGCGGCCTCGTTTGCGGAAGGCAACACGATGGACATTTACATCGGCGACCTCCAATCCGGTGGTGGCACGCGCCTGCTGACGGCGGAGTCTCATGCCGTGGCCACTCCAGGCTTCGTCCTGTTCGCCCGCGCAGGCACCCTGTTCGCCCAGCCGTTTGACGCCGACTCGCTTGAGTTGTCAGGCACCGCTCAGCCGTTGCAGCGGGTGGGGCCGCGCCTGCAACCTTTTGCCGTGTCGCAGAACGGCGTCCTGGCCCTGCGCCCGGGCGACACCGGGCGCCCGCCAAGTGACCTGGTGTGGATCGATCGGCGCGGGGTCGAGATCGGAAAACTGAAGAAGCCACCAACCGGCGACTACGCGCATCCGGCTCTCTCGCCAGACGGGCAACAAGTGGCCGTCAACAGCCTCGACCCACGATCCGGCCGAAACGGCATCTGGATTATCGACACCGCCCGCGACGTGGCGGAACGGTTCACCGTCGGCGACGGTTGGAGCGCCGATCCCGTCTGGTCTCCGGACGGACGCCGCCTGGCTTTCGTAACCGAACACGATGGTCGTCTGCAGATCGTGTCTAAGGCGCTCGATGGCTCCGGCGAAGACGTGCTCGAGGATCTGGGGCCGGGCAGGGCCTCGGATGTGCTGCGGGTGACCACGACGGATTGGTCACCTGACGGGAAGTTGATCGTATATTCCATCGACGCCGGCCGTACCAACCAGGGCCTCCGCGTGCTCTCGGTTGCGGATCGGACGTCCAGTCCACTTGGCATGACTTCCGTGAGGCCATATGGCGCAAGGTTCTCTCGAGACGGACGATGGATCGCCTATAGCGCACGGGACTCGGGGACATCCGAGGTCTACATCGCCGCGTTCCCTGGACTCGATCGCAGACGCCAGGTATCGAACGACGGAGCCGTCCATCCGCGATGGGGCAAGAACGATCGTGAGGTGTTCTACACGCCTCTCAATTCGGCTGGCATCAGCGTGGTGCCCTTGACGGAGTCGGGCGCCGACCTTCGCCCGGGCGTCTCGCGCGTCGTCTACGACCGCGATTTGAGGTCGCTCCTCGACAACCGGAACCACTACACGGCGACGGCCGATGGCGACCGCCTGCTCGTGCGGCAGCCGATTGGCGGCGCCGCCCTGTCGACGGTGCGCGTTCTGGTGAACTGGCCGGCGATGCTGCAGAAATAGCTGCGCCGTTGCCAGCCTGAGTGTTCAACGTGTTCCTGATCCGGACGTCCGCTGCTCCGAAGTGGCGCGGCTTGACGTCGTTGGCAGGTGGGCATATGCTGGCATATGTATGGGGAATCAAGCGGCGATCGTGCCTGCCGAACGGCGCGTAAAGGTGTTTCGCAACGGTCGCAATCTGGCCGTGCGCATCCCCAGGGAGTTTGAGTTCCCTGGCGACGAAGCCGTGATGCGAAAGGAGGGCGGGCGGCTGGTGATCGAGCCGACGCCGTCGCGGTCGCTGCTCGGGGTGTTGTCGCGATTGAAGCCCCTGAAGGAGACGTTCCCGGACATCACCGACGAGCCGCCCACGCCCGTGACGTTCTGACATGCGGTTCCTGCTCGATACCAACGCCGTTTCAGATCTGGTTCGCAACCCCCAAGGACAGTGTGCCTCCCGAATCGCCGGCGTCGGCGAACGCAACGTCTGCACCAGCATAATCGTCGCGTCCGAACTTCGGTATGGCGCGCTGAAGCGGAACTCAACCCGCCTGACGCGCCAGGTCGAAGCCGTTCTCGGCGCCATTGAGATTGCGGCCTACGAGTCGCCTGCCGATAGGATCTACGCGCGAGTCCGCACCAGGCTGGAGAAGGCCGGCACACCGATTGGCGGCAACGACCTGCTGATTGCCAGCCATGCCATGGCCCTGGACCTGACACTGGTCACCGCCAACGAGCGCGAGTCCGCCCGGGTCAAGGGGCTTCGGATTGAAAACTGGTTGGCATAACCTAAGACATGCCGTTAGTTCTCGTCAGCTCACCCCGATTTGTCGATCACGTCACGCCTGCTGGACACCCGGAGCGGCCGGAGCGCGCCGAGACGCTTGAGGCGGTCGCCGCTCGGTTCCGAGAGACCGGCGGCATGGTGTTGGAGCCGCGATCGGCCACCGACGACGACCTCGCCCGGATCCATACGCGGGAGCACATCGCCGGCATCGCGGCGAGGCGGGGCCGGGCCTCGATGATCGACGAGGACACGTTCACATCGCCCGAGTCCGACGACATCGCCAGGCTGGCGGCGGGCGCCGTCCTCACCGCCGTGGACCAAGTGCTCGACGGCCCGGCCGGCTCCCGGGCCCTCGCGTTGGTGCGGCCGCCCGGCCACCACGCCGAGGCCGACAAGGCGATGGGCTTTTGCCTCTACAACAACATCGCCGTCGGCGCGGCCTACGCGCGTTCGCGCGGCCTGTCGCGGGTCGCCATCGTCGACTACGACGTGCACCACGGCAATGGCACGCAGTGGAGCTTCTATGATGACCCGGCGGTGCTGTTTGTCTCGTCGCATCAGTTCCCGTTCTACCCGGGCACCGGCGCGGCGTCAGAAACCGGACGAGGCGCCGGACTGGGCTTCACGCTGAACGTGCCTCTCACCATGGGCGATCGAGACGAGGTGGTGGAGCGGACCTACGCAGAGGTGGTGTTGCCTCGTCTCCGCGAGTTCAAGCCCGAACTGCTGATGATCTCCGCCGGGTTCGACGCCCACGAGATGGACCCGCTGGGGCAACTGCGCATGACCACCGCCGGCTTTGCCCGCCTCACCAAGGCGCTGCTCGGCGTCGCCGACCAGGTATGCCAGGGCAAGGTGGTGTTGGTCACCGAAGGCGGTTACGACCTGCAGGCCCTCTCAGACAGCCTGGATGCGGTGATCGAGGTCTTGAGGGCTTGAGGGCTTGGAGGCTTGGAAGTCAGCGTCCCAAGTCCCCAGGTCCCCAAGTCTCCAAGCCCCGTACGGTATTCTTAAAGAATCACCGTGGCTGACTATCATCCCCAAGAGCTCGACAAGAAATGGCAGAAGCACTGGGACGACACCCAGGCGTTTGAAGTCACCGAAGACCCCTCGAAGCCGAAGTTCTACTGTCTCGAGATGTTCGCGTACCCCTCGGGTCACGCGCACGTCGGGCATGTCCGCAACTACATCATCGGCGACGTCGTCTCGCGGCTGAAGCGGCTGCAGGGCTTCAACGTGCTGCACCCGTTCGGGTGGGACGCCTTCGGCCTGCCGGCCGAGAACGCCGCGATCAAGAGCGGCATTCATCCCGAAACGTCTACGCTCGGCAACATCAGCCACATGAAGGGGCAGTTGCAGCGGCTGGGCATCAGCTATGCCTGGGGCCGGGAACTGGCCACCTGTCTGCCGGACTACTACCGCTGGAACCAATGGCTGTTCACGCGCATGTTCGAGAAGGGCCTGGCCTATCGCCGCCGCTCGACCGTGAACTGGTGCCCGGTGGATGCCACCGTTCTGGCCAACGAACAAGTGGTCGACGGCGCCTGCTGGCGGTGCGGCACCGCCGTCATCCAGAAGGACCTGGAGCAGTGGTTCTTCAAGATCACGCACTACGCCGACGACCTGCTCCATGCCGCCGAGGGCCTGTCGAAGTGGCCTGAGAAGGTCCTGACGATGCAGCGAAACTGGATCGGGCGTTCGGAAGGCGCCAAGGTCCGGTTCCCGATCGAGGGCGCCGAGGGGACCATCGAGGTCTTCACCACACGCATCGACACCATCTACGGCGCCACCTTCATGATGCTGGCGCCCGAGCACGCCCTGGTCGCGTCGCTCGCGAAAGAGTCTGAGGACGAGACGGCGTTCATGGCGAACGTGCAGCGGTTCCGGTCGCAGGATCGCGCCGGCCGCCTGACCGGGGAGGTTGAGAAGGAAGGCTTCTTCACCGGCCGCTTCGTCATCAACCCGTTCACGAACACGCCCATTCCGATTTGGGTCGCCAACTACGTGCTTGCCGAATACGGCACCGGCGCGGTGATGGGTGTCGCGGCTCACGACGACCGCGATCGCGAGTTCGCGACCAAGTACGACCTGCCGATTGTTCCGGTCGTGAACGACCAGGACGTGCTGATCGATTCAGGGAAGTACACCGGCATGCCCTCGGCCGAGGCGATGAGGGCCATCACCGAGGAAGCGGAGGAGCGCGGCATCGGCGAGGGCACGGTGCAGTTTCGCCTCAAGGACTGGGGCATCTCGCGCCAGCGCTACTGGGGCACGCCGATCCCGATGATTCATTGCCCGGTCGACGGCGTGGTGCCGGTGCCGGACGATCAGCTGCCGGTCACGCTGCCGGCGATCACCGAGTTCACCGGCCGCGGCGATTCACCGCTGGCCAGCGTGCCGGAGTTTGTCAACGTGGCGTGCCCGAAGTGCGGCGGCCCGGCCCGGCGCGAGACCGACACCATGGACACGTTCGTCGACTCGTCCTGGTATTTCTACCGCTTCGCCGACGCGCACAACGACCAGATGCCGTTCGATCCGAAAAAGGTCGCCTACTGGTGTCCGGTGGATTTCTACAGTGGCGGCGTCGAGCACGCCATCCTGCACCTGATCTACTCGCGCTTCTTCGCCCGCGTCTTCCATGACCTGGGCATGACCGAACACACCGAGCCGTTCACCCACTTGCTGACCCAGGGCATGGTGCTCAAAGACGGCGCCGTGATGTCGAAGTCGAAGGGCAATGTCGTCGATCCCGACTCGATGATCGAGAAGTACGGGTCGGACGCGCTGCGCCTCTACGTCATGTTTGTGGCGCCGCCGGAGAAGGAAGTCGAGTGGTCCGACTCGGGCCTCGATGGCAGCTTCCGTTTCCTGGCCCGCGTGTGGCGCGCCGCCGACCAGTGGCGCGACCAGGTGCTGGCCAGTGGCGGTGGCGCGATCGACCAGGCCAGCCTGACCGCCGCCGAGCGCGGCCTCCGGCGCAAGACCCACGACACCATTCGCCGCGTCACCCAGGACATCGACGTCCGCCAGCAGATGAACACGGCGGTGTCGGCAATGATGGAGCTGGTCAACGAGCTGTACGCCTTTACCGACAAGGGTGAGCGGTCGGCGCAGGCGCCGAAGGTGGCGCGCGAGGCGATCGAGTCGCTGATTGTCATGTTGTCGCCGTTCTCGCCGCACACCATGGAGGAGCTGTGGCAGATGTACGGGCACGCCGGGGACCTGGCCACGGCGGCCTGGCCGGTGTTCGACGCCGTGGTCGCCAAGGCCGAGGAACTGGAGATCCCGGTCCAGGTGAACGGCAAGCTGCGGGGCCGGGTGACCGCGCCGCCCGAGATCGACGACCGGGCGCTCGAGGCCCTGGCGCTGGCCGACCCGCACGTGCAGGCGCACGTGGCCGGCAAGACCATCAAGAAGGTCGTGATTGCCAAGGGTCGCCTGGTTTCGATTGTTGTGGCCTAATGGTCGGCGATGAATAGACGCCAGATGCTACGCGCGTTACCGGTGCTGGCGGCCTCTGCCGGGGCCGCGTCGTGTGGCTACGCGCTGGCGGGGCGCGGCTCGTTCTTGCCGTCCTACATAAGGACGCTGGGCATCCCCATGTTCGGCAATACCACGCCGAATCCGACCATTGAGCAGATCTTCACGCAGAAGGTGCGCGAGGAGTTCCAGGCCAGTGGCCGCTACACCGTTATTCCCTCGGACTCGGGCGCCGACGGCATCGTCCGCGGCGAGATCCAGTCGGTGTCGAGCCAGCCGGCCGGCCTCAACGATGCGCAACTGGCCTCTCGCTATCGCTTCACGGTGGTCGTGAAGGTAGCGTTCGAGGACGTGAAACAGCAGAAGACGCTCTGGGAGAACGCGGCGCTGTCGTTCTCCGAGGAATACGACCTGGGCACGCCGACCTCGGGCGCCCAGGACTTCACGGCGTTCGCCGGCAGCAATCGCGCCGCGTTCGACCGCATTGCCACCGACTTCGCCAAGTCCGTCGTCAGCGCGATTCTCGAGGCCTTCTGACGTGAACGCCACCGTGGCCGACGTCCGCAAGCAGATCAAGTCGGGCAAGACCGCGCCCCTGTATCTGCTCGAGGGCGACGACCTGCAGTCGCGGCACGACCTGGCACTGGAGTTCGCCGCCGTGGTGGACGAGGGACTGCACGCCTTCAACGTCGAGAGCCTCTACGCCAACGAGGCGAGTAACGCCGCCGGCCGCGACGGCCTGATTGGCGCGATTCTATCGACCGCGCGCACCCTGCCGATGATGTCGCCACGCCGCGTGATCCTGGTCCACGAGGCCGAGACGCTGCTCTCACCCAAGCGGGGCGGCAAGGACGAAGACGACGCGCAGGGCACACTGGATGTCGTCAAGAAGGCCAAGCGGGGGTCGACGCCGGTCGAGGAACTCGAGGCCTACTTTGACAAGCCCGAGCCCATGACGACCCTGGTGTTCGTGGCCGGGGGGCTCGATGGTAATCGCCGGCTGGTGAAGCTGCTGCGCAAGCAGGCCACCTCGGTCGATTGCGGGTCGCTTGAGTCGCCCCGTGATGCCGCCCTGTGGATTCAAAAACGTCTCGACAAAGACGAGCTGACGATCGACCCCAAGGCGCTCTCGCTGCTGCTCGGCACGACCGGCTTGAGCCTGGGACGCATTCGCGCCGAGATCGAGAAGCTGGTGCTCTACGCGGCGGGGGAGTCGGCCATCACGGCAAACCACGTGCGCGACCTGGTGATGCCGCAGAACGAGCCGGGCGAGGACTTTGCCCTGGGCAAAGCGATCTGGAATGCCGACGCCGCCGGCGCCCTGCGCGAGATTGCTGCCCAGATCGACGCCGGGGCCCAGCCGCCGATGATTCTCGGGCAGATCCGCGCCGCGGCCATCCGCTTGCGGCCAGACACCCGGGTGAAGAACAGCCTCGACGCGGTGTTCCGCACCGACCTGGCGATCAAGTCGTCGGTCGGCGCGCCACGATTTCTCCTGGAGCGCCTGGTCGTCGAGATCTGCGGACGATAACAGGCTTGGGACTTGGGACCTTGGGGCACTGACTCCCGGAGTTTCAACCCCCAAGCCCGAAGTCAGTCCAGTCGTAGCGCCTCACACGGATCAGCATTCGCCGCGCGCCGGGCCGGCACGTAACAGGCAACTGCCGCGACGGCAAGCATCAACAGGGCCGCGCCGCCAATGGTCAGCGGATCGGTCGGGGCCACGCTGAACAGGTAGCCGCTCAGAACCCGTGCGCCCCCAAACACCCCTAGCAGGCCTGCCGCGACTCCCACGGCCGCCACGCCCAGACCGCGCACCACGACCAGCCGGAGGATGTCGGTCCACCTAGCGCCCAGGGCCATTCGCACGCCAATCTCGCGGCGGTACTGGGACACGATGGTGCTGAGCACGCCGTAAAGGCCGGCTGCGGCCAGCAGCAGCGCCAGCGCCGCGAAACCGGTCAGCACGATCAGCGCGAACCGCCGGGTCGTAAGCGTGCGCTCGACCAGCTCGTCGAGGGTGGCCGTGCGATAGAACGTCTGCAGCGGATCGATCGCCCAGATTTCGGTCTTGATCGACTCGATCAGGGGCGCCGGGTCGACGAACGCGCGGGCGACCAGCGTCATCGATCCCGACGGCGCCTGCGCGTGCGGCAGGAACAACTCCACGCGCGGCGCCTCGTCCAGGCGTTCGTGGCGCGTGGCGCCGACGACGCCAACGATCTCCACCTGCATCACCTGCCCGCTGTAGCGGAAGGCCATTCGCTGACCGATCGGGTTGAGGTCCCGGAAGTGGCGGCCCGCCATCGCGGCGCTGATGACGGCGACGCGTGGCGCGTCTGGCCCATCGGCGGCACCGAGATGACGGCCGCGAACGAGCGGGATGCGCATGACGTCGAAGTAGCCGGGGGATGCGACGTTGAGCGAGACCCTCGGCTCCTCCCCTGGCGCCGGCGCGGGGCGGTCGAGAAACTGCACCACCCCCCGGATGTCGATGTTCGATTCGATGAACGGCATGGCGCCCACCAGTCCGACGCGCTCGATCCCGGGCAACGCCGCGGCCCGGGTCGTGACCTGCTCGAAGTACAGGCGCCTGGCGGCCGGGGTTGGGTTGCGGTCCCACGAGAACATCTGGACCACCAGCACACCGTCCTGTTGGAATCCGGTATCCACCTGCACCAGGTTGACGAAGCTCTTCAGCAGCAGGCCCGTGCCCGAGACCAGCATCAGGGCCAGCGCCACTTCCACCGCCACCAGCGTCGACCTCAGGCGCCGTTGGCCGCGGTCGCCGGTCATGGTACGGTGGCCCGGCGCCTGCAGCCCGAACGCCGACAGCCGAAGGGCCGGCACCAGGCCCGCCGCCACGGTCACCGCCGCCGCCAGCGCGGCCGCAAACAACAGCGCGTCGCGGTCCACGTGCAGCGTCTCAATCCACAGCACCTCGCGCGGCCCCAGGCGCGCCAGCAGCCGCATGGCTCCCTGGGCCAGCAGCACGGCGAAGGCTGATGACACCGCTGCCAGCAGCAGGGTTTCCGCAAGCAGCTGGCCGACCAGCCGCCCGCGATGGGCGCCGAGCGCCGTCCGCACCGCCAATTCCTGCTGCCGCGTGGCGCCGCGTGCCAGCAGCAGGTTGGTCACGTTGACGCAGGCGATCAGCAGTACCGCGAAGACCGCGGCGGTGAACAGGTTGACCGCCGGCCGGACGTCGCCGACCAGGTGGTCGCGCAGCGTGATCACTTCCGCACCGGCATCCTTGTTCGTGCGCGGGTTCTCGGCGGTGAGCTGCGTCGCAATCGCGTTCATCTCGGCCTGGGCCGAGGCGAGCGTCGCGCCGTCCTTCAGCCGGCCCGCCACCTGCCAGTAGCCGCCGGTGCGAATGCGCGGTTCGAAGTCTTCAATGGCCTTGGCCGCCCACAGCCGCGTCTCGCCAACGAAGTCCTCGAGCAGGTACGGCTGGAAGTCGTCGGGCGCCACGCCCACCACGACGTACGGCTTGGCGTCGATGCTGATGGCGCGGCCGACGATGGCCGGGTCGGCGGCGAAGTGACTGCGCCAGAATCGCGCGCTGAGTACGACCACCTGGTTGTTGCCGCGGGCGTGCTCGGCGGGCAGGAAGTAGCGGCCTGCCAGCGGCCGCACCCCGAAGATGTCGAAGAAGCCCTCCGTGACGTTGGCGGCCGGCAGCACTTCCGGCCGTTCGCCGCCCGTATAGTCGTAGCTGTAGGGCTCTGCTCCCGCGAGGGCCGAAAAGGACTGCGACCGGGCCCGCCAGTCGAGGAAGTTGCCGGGAGCCACATCCTGGCGGCCGGCCGCGGCGGCGTGCCGCTCCCAGATCGTGACGATGCGTTCCGGGTCGGGGTAGGGCAGGGGCCGCAGCAGCACCTGCGACACCACGCTGAAGGCCGTGACCGAGGCCGCCATGCTCAGGGCCAGGATCGCGACGGCGGTCACCGCGAATCCTGACTGCTGCCGCAGCTGGCGCCATCCGTGGCGAAGGTCGTCGATGATGTCGAGGTCGGCGACCTCTCGCTGACGAATCCAGAAGGCGTCGCTAAAGGCCCCCAACGCATGGCGCACCATGGGGGCGTTTGGATCTGACACCGATGCCAGTTCCCCCAACCACTCGCGCCGCCAGTCGTCGCGCAAGCGCGCGGGCACCAGCAGGGCGGCGAGGTCGATCAGGCACTCTGCGCGTGACAGGGGCGGCATCTAACCCTCCCTTTCCACCGGGCGCAGCAGCCGGGTCCCTGCGGCGGCCAGGCCGCGGGCCCGCGCCACCGCTTCACGGGCCATGGTTGCGCCGCCGGCCGTCAGCTCGTAGTAACGCCGGGCCGGGCGCTGTTGCTTGCGGGCCACCCCCTCTTTCTCCCACCGTGAGCGCACGTACCCTTCGGCGTCGAGCCGCCGGAGGATGGGGTAGACCGTGCCGCTGGGCAGGCCGGTCGCGTCCATGATGTCGAAACCATGGTGCCGGCCGTCGAGCAGGGCCTGGAGGACGAGGGCAGTGGGGTAGGTCAGGCGCATGACGTCTATATTAATCTACCTATGTAGACTTAGACGCAGGCCCCAGGCCCGGGGTTGGTCGAGGGCCTGAAATTATTTGCTGGTCTTGGCGGAGAGGCGCGATTTCAGCCGCGACGCGGTGTTCTTGTGGATGATGCCCTTGGTGGCCATCTTGTCCACGAGCGACTGCAGCGTCTTGAGCGCCGCTTTCGCGCCGTCCACGTTCTTGTCGTCGAGCGACTTACGGATGGCCTTGAGGCCGGTCCGCAGCTTCGAGCGCAGGGCGCGATTGTGCTCGCGTCGCTTGATGTTTTGCCGATTGGCCTTCAGGGCCGACTTGTTTCTCTTCGCCACGTCACAGACCTCAATCTCAAGGGGATGCTAAACACGTAATCATAGCATGTAGGCCACCCCGAAGGGGTGTTGGTAGAGCGGGGCCCTAACGGCGGGACCCGACGATTTCGTAGGCGCCGGTTGGCGGCGGGCGGTTGGAATAGCGTGTCAGCGGCTTGCCGTTGACCACTTCCATCCACTTGTAGATGGCGTTGGGCGGGGCAGCCGGGGTCGCGCCCGTGATCTTCCGGACGTAATTCTGGGTCTCCTTGAAGGGCGGCACGTCGCCGTACTTCGCCACGTTGCCCATGCCGGCGTTATATGCGGCCAGCGCCAGCTCCACCTTGTCGTCGTAGCGGGTCAGCAGCCGCCGCAGGTAGGTGACTCCGCCGCGAATGTTCTCGTGGGGGTCGAACGGGTTGGTGACGCCGAGTTCCTGCGCCGTATCCGGCATCAGCTGCATCAGGCCCATTGCGCCCTTGACCGAGACCGCTGACGGGTTAAATGCCGACTCCACCTGGATGACCGCCCTGACCAGGTCGGCCGAGACCCCAATGTTCCGGGAGTGTTCGTTGATCGACGCGTCGTACTGCGTGCTCCGGGTGCTTGGCGCCAGCGGCGTCGTGGCGCGAACCGAACTGGTCCCGGGCACGGCGTACACGCTCAGCTGGGCCTGTCCGGCACGAGGCCGATCCGACAGCACCAGCTTACCGTCGGTATCGCGCCAGGAATAGATCTGGGCGGCCGCCGGCGAGGCCAGGCCAATCGACAACGCAAACAGCAGGAGGCTCAGTCTCAAGAACCCTCAGTCTACCTTATCGGCCACGAGCAACTTTTCGACCAACCCCCGTGCGGCCGTGAGCAATTCGGCGATTTTCGAGGCATCTTTGCCACCGGCTTCGGCAAAGTCGGCGCGTCCCCCGCCGCCGCCGCCGACGATGGGAGCCAGTTGCTTGACGAGCTGGCCGGCCGGCGCCTTCCTGGCCAGGTCCGGCGTCACCGTCGCAATCAGCGACACCTTGCCGTCGGCCATCCCGGCGGCGAGGATCACCACGCCGGTCTTGAGGCGCGACTTGAGGGTGTCGGCGAGGGCGCGGAGCGACTCCTTGTCCACGTCCGTGACCTCGCGGGCGATGAAGGTCGCGCCGGCGATCTCGACCTGGTCGTCGCCGGGGCCGCCGGCGCCGCCGCCGAGGGCCAGCTTGGTCTTGAGCTGCTGGACTTCCTTCTGCGCCTTGCTCACGGCGGCCTGCTGCGCGCGCACCCAATCAACCAGCGCGCCGCGCTTGGCGCCGGATTCAGCACTGATTGCCTTGGTTTCGGCAATCGCGCCCCGCGCCAGCGCCAGGGCGTTCAGGCCGGTGGCCGCCTCAATGCGCCGAACGCCGGCCGCCACGCCGGACTCCTCGGTGATGATGAGCGCGCCGATATCGCCGGTGGCGCGCACGTGCGTGCCGCCACACAACTCAGTACTGAACGACCCGTCGCCGACGGCGACGACCCGGACCTGGTCGCCGTACTTCTCGCCAAACAGCGCCATGGCTCCCGAGGCGATTGCCTCCTGGGTGTTGCGGACCACGGTATTGACCGGTTCGTTGGCCAGGATCGCGGCATTGACGAGGTCTTCGATCTCCAGCAACTGCCCGGCCGAAATCGCGGAGAAATGCTGGAAGTCGAACCGCAAGCGGTCTGGCGCCACGAGCGAGCCGGCCTGCTTGACGTGCGGGCCGAGCACCTTGCGCAACGCGGCATGCAAGAGGTGCGTGCCGGTATGGTTGCGCCGTGTGGCGTCGCGCAGGTCCACGTTGACGTGGACGCTCACCAGGTCGCGCAGCGCCAGGCGGCCCTCGATGCCTTCGACGCGGTGCGCGCGCGGCAGCCCCGGTCCCATCCGCGATACGCCGGTGACCCGCGATCGCTGGCCCGAAGCCGGTTCGATCCAGCCCTGGTCTGACACCTGTCCGCCCGATTCCAGGTAGAACGGCGTCTTGCCGATGGTGACATAGCCGCTGCCGCCGGCCTCGAGCGCGACCACCGACTGTTTCTGGTCGTTAAACAAGGCGAGCACGGGCACGCCGCGCAGGGTGGTCTCGGCATAGCCGTCGAAGTTGTCGCCGACGGCGCGCAGCTCATCGCGCTCCTCATCCGACATGAAGGTGAAGTCGTCGCCTTTCTTGCTCTCGAACGAGCTACTGGCGCGCGCCTTGACCCGCTGACCCTCCATGGCCGCCTCGAAGCCCTCGGCGTCGAATTGCAGTCCCTGGTTACCCGCCAAGTCCTCGATGAAATCGCGGGGCAATCCGAAGGTGTCGTAGAGCTTGAACGCCTCGTCGCCCGGCACCACCCGTGTGGTCTTGCTGGCGCGCTCGAGCACTTCCTCCAGGCGGGGCAGGCCGCCCGTGAGGACGGCGTCGAACCGCTCCTCTTCGCTGCGAATCACCTGGACGACCGTGTCGCGGCCGGACTTCAGTTCCGGATAGGCGTCGCCCATCTCGCCAATCAGCACGTCGGCCAGCGAGAACAGGAATGGCTCGTGCAAGCCGAGTTTGCGGCCGTGGCGCATGGCCCGTCGCATGATCTTGCGGAGCACGTACCCGCGCCACTCGTTCGACGGGACGACGCCATCGGCAATCAGGAAGGTGGCGGCCCGGGTGTGATCGGCGACCACGCGCATCGACACGTCGTGGGCCGACATCGACCGGCCATACTCGTGCCCGCACCGCTCGCCGATCGCGGTCAGCAGTGGCATGAAGAGCGGCGTGTCGTAGTTCGAGGTGGTCCCCTGCATGACGGCCGAGATGCGCTCGAGGCCCATGCCGGTATCGATGGACGGCGCCGGCAGCGGCGTCAGGACGCCCTGCGCGTTGCGTTCAAACTCCATGAACACGTTGTTCCAGATTTCGACGAAACGCTCGCTGCCCGACTCGACGTCGGCGACGAAATTACCAGTGCCAGGCACCAGCGGTCCGCGGTCGACATAGATTTCAGAACAACGGCCGCACGGCCCGGTATCGCCCATGGCCCAGAAGTTGTCGGCCATGCCGAGTTCGCCAATGTGATCGGCGGGGACGAAGTCGAGCCACCGGCGGTACGCTTCCTCATCCCTGGGGATGCCGGGGGCGCCCTTGAAGACCGTCACGTAGAGCGCCGCCGGGTCGAGCTGCCACTGCTTGGTCAACAGGTTCCACGCCATTTCGATGGCGTCGGTCTTGAAGTAGTTCCCGAACGAGAAGTTGCCGAGCATCTCGAAGAAGGTGTGATGCCTGAGCGATGGCCCGACGTTGTCCAGGTCGTTGTGCTTGCCGCTGACGCGCATGCACTTCTGCGAGGTGGCGGCGCGGACGTAGTCGCGCTTCTCGCGGCCGAGGAACACGTCCTTGAACTGGTTCATGCCGGCGTTGGTAAAGAGCAGCGTGGGGTCGTCGCCGGGCAGCAAGGGGCTGCTGGGCACGACGCGGTGCCCGTGCTGCTCGAAGTACTTCAGGAAGGACGCGCGTATTTCACGAGGGTGCATCTCTCTATTGTAAGGGCACTGCCGGGAGGGAACTACTTGTCGGGAGGGAACTACTTGTCGGGAGGGAACTACCTGTCGGGAGGGAACTACTTGTCGGGAGTGGATTTGAGGCGTTTCAGGATGGCGTCGATGGCAAACCCCTGGCCGGCCAGGCCGCGAATGATGCGGGCGCGGGCCTTCTCGTCCAGGTCCCGTGGTGCCCGGCCCCTCAGGCGCCGTTCGAAGGCCCGGTCCAGCAGCGCGCCTTCGTCCACCTCCTCGAAGACTTCATCGACCGCCGATTCGGCCACGTCGCCGTCGATCCCGATCGACCGCAACTTCTGGATGACCCGCGAGCGGCCGCGGTGGCGAATGGCGCTTTCCAGGCGGGCCGCCGCCAGCGCGACGCGCCGGTCGTTCAGCGTGCCGTCCTGCCGCAACCGCTCCACCGCCGCCTCGATCTCATCATCCGTAAACTGCTTGCGGGCCAGCCGCGTCCGGACCTGCGCCTCCGACAGCTCACGCCGCGAAATCATGGTGAGCGCGACGATGTAGGCGTCAGCCATGGGCGCGCTTGCTATCCGCAGCCGATTCAGCTACTTGCCGAACCGCGTGATCTCGGGGGACTTGGGCGGGGCCGGCGGTGCCGGCGCGGCGGGCTTCTGTGCGCCCCCAAACACCGACCCGGCCATCTGATCGCGCGACATGTCGGCGGTGTTCGAAATGCCCTGCACCCGCAGCTTGAACTCGTCGACGTTTGAGGCCCACCGCAACGCCTCTTCGTAGCTGATCTGCTCGCCCTGGAACAGGCTGAAGATCGACTGGTCGAACGTCTGCATGCCGTACTGCGACGTGCCCTGGGCAATCGCCCCGGCGATCAGGTGGGTCTTGTCCTTGTCGACGATGCAGTCCTTGATGAAGGGCGTGGCCACCAGCACTTCCACCGCCGGCGCGCGGCCGGTGCCATCGGTGCGCGGGATCAGGCGCTGGGCGATGGCCGCCTTGAGCACCGACGCCAGCTGCAGGCGAATCTGCTTCTGCTGGTGGGGCGGGAACACCGAGATGATGCGGTTGATGGTCTCGGTGGCATCGAGGGTGTGCAGTGTCGAGAACACCAGATGGCCGGTCTCGGCGGCGTGCATGGCGGTTTCGATGGTTTCCATGTCGCGCATTTCGCCCACCAGGATGACGTCCGGATCCTGGCGCAGGGCGCTGCGCAGCGCATACGCAAACGAGCGGGTGTCGACGCCGATCTCGCGCTGGTTGATGATGCACTGCTGGTCGCGATGCAGGTACTCGATCGGGTCCTCGATCGTGATCACGTGCGCGGTGCGGGTGTGGTTGATGTGGTTGATCATCGCCGCCAGCGACGTGCTCTTGCCGCTGCCGGTGGTGCCCGTGACCAGGACCAGGCCGCGCTCTTCCTGGGCGATTTTCTTGAGCACCGGCGGCAGGCCAAGCTCGTCGAGACTCTTGACGGTGACCGGAATCACACGCAAGACACAGCCGATGGTGCCGCGCTGCTGGAACACGTTGCAGCGAAAGCGGCCCAGCCCCGGCACGCTATAGGCCAGGTCGACCTCTTGCGAGTCCTTGAACTTCTGCCGCTGTGACGTCGACATGATCGACGCGGCCATTTCGACCAGGTCTTCATGACCGAGCTGCTTCTCCTCAGACACCGGCGCCAGGTGGCCGTGAATGCGGGCCATGGGGTAGCTGCCGACCTTGAGGTGCAGGTCGGACGCGCCCTTTTCGACAGCAAGCTTCAGCAGGTCGTTGACGTGCATGCCATCCCTTTTCAGCGCGCGTTGGCGGTGACGCCCACCGGCGTCAGCCAGTGGTGGGTGTCGGGCAACTCGCCGCGGAGGATGCCGAAGAAGCGATCCTGCAGCGCCTTGGTGACCGGTCCGCGCCTGCCGGCGCCGACGGGAATCTTGTCAATCGAACGAATCGGCGTGATTTCCACCGCGGTGCCGCAGAAGAACGCCTCGTCGGCCAGATACAGGAACTCGCGCGGTATGGAGGTCTCCCGCACGGTGAAGCCCAGGTCGCCCGCCAGGGCAATAACGCTTTCGCGGGTGATGCCTTGCAGCACCGATGAGCCGAGGGAGGGCGTGTAGATGACGTTGTCGCGGACCAGGAACAGGTTCTGCCCGCTGCCTTCGCTGAGCAGCCCGCTCTCGTCGAGGGCCACCGCGTCGGCATAGCCGTCAAGCGACGCCTGCATCTTGATCAACGCGGAGTTGGCGTAGTTGGCCGTGCCCTTGGCGAGCGCCGGCAGCGTGTTGGGGGCCAGCCGCGTCCACGAGCTGACGCCGACGTCGATGCCACGCTCGAGCGCATCGGCGCCCATCATCAGACTCCACTCCCACACGATCACCGATGCGTCCACCGGACAGGGGCGCGGGTCAAGGGTCAGCGAGTCGTAGCCGCGATAGACCAGCGGCCGGATGTAGCAGCTCTTGAAGCCGTTGACCCGCACGGTGTCGAGGACCGCCTGCGACAGCTCTGCCTGCGACCACTGCGGCTCCATCCGGTAGACCCGGCAGGAGTCCATCAGCCGCCGCATGTGCGGCTCAAGGCGGAAGACGTTGGTGCCCTCCGGGGAATCGTAGGCGCGAATGCCCTCGAAGACGCCGGTGCCGTAGTGAAGTGCGTGTGAGGCGACGTGGATGGTGGCGTCTTTCCAGTCCACCAGTGACCCGTTCAGCCAAATCTTGCCGGTTCCCGCAAATGCCATGATGCGGGAATTATCCCTTATTGGCGCTCGGAGCAGAAGGGACAGACGTCGGCACGCGCGGCCAGGGCCTTGCCGCACTTCCAGCAGAACTTGGCTTGCACGGTTTCGCGCGCCTTGAGGCGGGCCTGAATGTCCTGCTGTTCCTCCGAAGGCGATGCGCCACCCGGCGCCGGACGCCACGGACGGCGCCCGGCCGCCGGCGCCGGGGCGGGGTGGCGGGCGGCCAGCACGGCGTCCAGCAAGTCCGACGCCCGCTGGTAGCGCGAGGGAATGTCGGCGGCAATGGCCTTCATGACGATGTCGCTGATGGCCTTGGGGAGCTTCGGATTCTTCAGTTTCGGCGGCGACGCCAGTTCGCCCCGCATCAGCTTGTCCAGGTCCGCCGGCATCGGCGTGTCGTACGGCAGCACGCCGGTAAACATCTGGTACATGGTGACGCCGAGGGAGTAGATGTCGGAGGCGAACACCGCCTTGCCCTGGAACTGTTCCGGCGCCATGTAGGGCGGGCTGCCAATCACCGTGGTGCCGTGGGCGGCGATCTCGAGAAACCGCGAGGTGCCGAAGTCGGCGACTTTGATCAGGCCCTGGTCGGTCACCAGCACGTTGCCGGGGCGCAGGTCGCGATGAATGACACCGTTCTTATGGGCGTGGTCCATCGCATTGCAAATCTGGCATGTGTAGTCGAGCGCCCGCGCCAGGTCGAGCGTGCCGTCGCGGTCGATCACCGCCTCGAGTGTGTCGCCCGGCACATACTCCATCACGATAAAGAAGACATCGTCCTGCCGCTCGGCGGTGAGCACCGTGACGATGTTGGGATGGCTGAGGGTGGCGAGCAGGCGGGGCTCGCGAAGCAGCTCGCCGAAGTCGAGGTTCTGCCGATGCGGAACCTTGATGGCGACCTTCTTGTCGATCCAGGTGTCTTCCGCCAGGTAGACGCTGCCAAAGCCACCGCTTCCAAGAGGGGAGAGGATGCGGTACTTCCCGACTGTCTGTCCGCGAAAGAACATCTGTGCGCATGAGTATACTCTCCGCGTGCTCTCGCGTTTCCATGTGCCCGGCCTGGACGACACTGCTGCGCGGGTGTCCCTGCCAGACGAGGAGGCCGAGCACCTGGTGCGCGTACTCCGGCTGGGCATCGGCGCCGTGGTCGAAGTGTTCGACGGCCGTGGCGGACTGTGGCAAGCCGAGGTCGTGGAGGCCGGGAAACGGTCGGCGGCCGTCCGCGTGCTCGAGCGCATGACGCCGGCACCCGAGCTTGGCGTGCCCATCGATTTGGTGATCAGCGTCCTCAAGGCCGACAAGATGGACGATGTGGTGCGCGACGCGGTGATGGTGGGCGTGACCGCCGTTCGCCCTGTGATCAGCGAGCGATCGGAAATCAGCCTGTCGACCGTGATCAAGAGCGGCCGGGTGGCCCGCTGGCAGCGGATTGCCGTGTCGTCGGCCAAGCAATGCGGACGCGCGGTGGTGCCGATCGTGGTGGAGGCGCAGGCGTGGGCCGACTATCTTGATTCGCCGATCGACGGCGTAAGGCTGATCTGCGTGGAGCCGGCAGCGGTAGTGGCGCCGGCTGGAACAGGGCACCCCTTCACGGGGGGCCAGGCACGGCTGGTGCGGGAGGTTGCCAAACCCGCATCGGCGCATGTCATCATCGGGCCCGAGGGCGGCTGGGCGCCCGGCGAACTGGCGGCGGCCGTGCGGCGCGGCGCCGTGCCGATTTCGCTTGGCGGCCGCACCTTGCGCGCGGATGCGGCGCCCCTTGTGGCAGTGACGGCGTTACTAACGACCTGGAGCGAACTGTGATGAAGCGACTCGTGATGCCCGTAGTCCTGGCCCTGCTGGCCCTGGTGACCGTGTCGGCCCAGGCCCCTGATCAGTTGCCGCCGACGGTGGCGACGTTCTCGATTCTTGGCTTTGACCCCGAGACCGGTGAGGTCGGCGGCGCGGTGCAGTCGCGGGTGTTCACCCTCACCGGCGTGCTGACCGCCGATGCCGACGCTGGTGTGGTGGCCACCCAGGCGATTGTCGACGTGAGCTACGGTCCCAAAGGCATCGCGCTGCTGAAGGCGGGGATGAAACCCGACGCGATCATCAAGGCCATCTGGGAGAGCGATCCCGATCCGCAGCCCGAGCGCTGGACCAAGCAGGGCCGGCAGTTCGCGGTGATCGACCTGCAGGGCAACACCGCGACGTTCACGGGGCCGAAGGCCACGACGTGGGCGGGCGGCAAACAGGGGAAGTTCTGCACCGCGCAGGGCAACATCCTCGCCGGGCCCGCCGTCGTCGAGGGCATGGTGAAAGCGTTCGAAGAGACCAAGGGCCATCTGTCTTTGCGGTTGATGGCGGCGCTCGAGGCGGGCCAGGCGGCCGGCGGCGATACCCGAGGCATGCAGGCCGCGTCGATGGTGATCGTGAAGAAGGGCGGGGGCGTGTGGCTGAACAACGACACGGTGCTGCGCTTCCAGGTGGACGATCAGGAGAATCCCTACAAGGAGCTCCGACGGGTCGTGGAGAGCTGGAACGCTTCGCGCGCGAAGGGCGGGGCTCGGCCGGTGAAGTAGGCCGCAGATGTCTACAGCCGCAGATAGCCACAGCCGCAGTGGGAGGGGGTCGGCCTTGCCACAGAGTTTGACGGAGCGGCCCACAGCCGTAGATTGGAGGCGGTCGGCACCGCCTCTGAATCCGGTTAGTGATCGATCCTGAGCCGGCCCGGCACGTAGAAGTAGCCGACCAGGCGGTAGTCACACAGGTTCGCCCGCTCCAGTTCTCGCGCCGGCATCGCCGCACCGCTGGCATCGCAGGCCTGTGGCGGCAGCGGCCCGTGCTTGTGCGTCCAGTGCGTACCGTCGAGCCGGAGGAAGTGAAAGTCGGAGGCGTTGACGGCCAGCGCGACGTGCCAGCCGCCAGTCGCGCCCGGGGGCACCGTGATCGGGTCGGCCGCCGGGATCAGCCCGTCAGGGGCAAGAATGGCGGCCCATTGGGTATAGCTGGTTATGGTTGACGGTCGGCTCGCCGGTGTTGCGCCCACCGACATGCCGCCGAAGCGGCACCACACGTCCTTGACGGCATAGTTGAAGCAGTTGCTCGACTCGCAGATCTCAAATGGGAGCCAGCTCGCCGCGTCAGCGACCATGCCGCACGCGCAGGCGGTTGCCAGCGACGTGTGGTGATTGGCGGCATGACCGCACCGCCGCCAGTCGGCCTTGGCGCCGCCCGCTGCCGGTTTCTTGAGGGCGGCACTCTCAGTGACCGCGGGGAGCTTGGCCACAATCGGATCGATCATGGCGCGAAGGCGGTCGACGCCGGAATGACTGCCACGGTGAGTGACGGCATACGTGCGGAAGACGTAGGCCCACTCGTGGCGCTCGCCTTCAGTGCGGCTGAACAGCACATCACTGCCGGCCGGCGCCAGATTGACCAGGCACTTCCAGCACAGGTCGATCGGCACGGCCGAGACCGGCAGGTCATTGATGACCGACCACAGGCGATCACTCGTGGCCGGGTCGACCGACGTCGCCCGATTTGGCCGCCCCGAATACTTCAGTTCAATCAGAGTGCTGGCCATCAGTCCACCAATCGAGATGCGGGAGCCCCTGGTCCCTGCCGGCGGCTGGGGGCCGCCCGCAACCGGCGACATAGACCACGCCTTCACTCACGGCGTCGATGCCGAGCGCCGCGTCAATCGCGTCTTCGTCGATGGCGTGCGTGCAAAACGGCGCCAGGCCGCGTTCGGTCGCCAGCAAGTAGAAGGTCTGGCACACATGGCCGGCTTCGATCAGCACGTTGCGATAGGCCTTCGCCACCGGATACCGCCACATCGTCCGTTCAAACACGGCGGTGAAGAGGACAACGAGCGGGGCGTGTCCGTACCAGGGTTGAGCCTGGATGAATTGGTTGATGAGTGGCCGGCCGCCGCCACGGCGCAGGCGCGCCAGGACGTGGCCGGCCGCATCGTAGTGATAGAGACCGCGCGCCAGGCCCTGGACACGGTTCGCGATCACATAGGCCTCGATCGGATGGCAGATGCCGCCCGACGGCGAGGTCTTGAGCACGACTCGGCGGTTGGCCGGGTCGCGCGCCCACCGTTGCACACCGACACTGAGCCGGAGCAGGTCGGCCAGGTCGTCCAGCGCGAGGGGCGCGCGTGAGAACTGGCGCCAGGTGCGCCGGCGTTGGAGCAGTTGCTCCAGCGGCGACGGTGATTGCGGACGGGGCAAGGGAATACGGACCGACGCGGTACGGACGGCCGTTGGCGCCGGCGGCGGCGTGGTCTGGGCCTTGCGGGCCAGCCGCCGTTCGCCTTCCGATACGTCGGCGTTGAAGCGAGTGCCACGGGTTGAGAAGTGAAAGAAACCGGCGGCGGGATCCCATTCGCCCCAGGGATCGGGCGGCTCGGCCGCTGGGCGGGATCGCGCGGAGGCCAGGGTCGCCGCGCTCAGGGCGCGCAGGATGGCGCGGGTGGCCCCCACCGGGAGGGCCACCTCGCGCGCGACTTCAGAGGCGAGCGCCCAGCGATCGAGCGACTGCACCACGCGGAGGATATCAGGGGTAAGCGGCACGGTCTTGCCCGTCCGGTAGTTGGAGATCAGGCACGCGCCGTCTTTCCAGTAGCCCACGAGGTGTGGGCTCCGGCGAAACCTCACTTCTTGCCCTTGGCCTTCTTGCCCATCTTCTTGGTGCCCGGCGGCCACGCCTTGATGGCGTCCTGGTCCACGGTGTAGAACCCGTAGTACGGGTTGGGGCAGTAGACGCCGAGGGCGGCCTGACGCACGCCGTTCAGGGCCTGGATGATGGCGTCAAGGCGCTGCCGTTCCACCGGTGTCGCGCTGGCATGCAGCGAGGCCTTGACATGCTGAGCCAGTTGCGTCGTCTTGCGGATCTCGGCGGTCAATCCGCTCGTGCTGAACGCAAAACTCACCGGGCTACTATCCTTCTTCGCTTTCGCCATCTGTCCTCCAGGGGTGTGGAATCAGTTAATCAGTTGCAACTGCCGAATCAAGTCTTGGAACGCCGGATCGGCGCGGAGCGGATCGAAGCGGGGATCGACCCCGATCCAGATCACCGAGGGCAGGCGCGCGGCCATGGCCTCGAGCAGCAATGCCATCGCGCGATCGCGCCGCCCTCGCGCCAGCTCAACGAAGGCGAGTTGGTCGGCGGCCAGCCGGCGGTCGGCGTACGCGCGTTCGAGCTGCACCATCAGTTGCTCGGCCTCGTCCGTGCGTCCGGCCAGGTAGAGAATGCGGGCGAGCTCGGCTTGCACGGGTGGCACGTCGCGATTGGGACCGGAGCGGATCATCGCGATGGCCTCGTCGTGCCGGCCGGCCGCCGAGAGGAACCGGCCAAGGCCGAGATGAGCGATGGCCGCGCTGGGATCACGAGCCAGTAACTGGCTGGACTGGTCGATCGCTTCGTCGAACCGGCGCAGGTAGTACAGGCAGATCGCCACCGCGCTGTGGCGCGAGGCGTTGAGTGGTTCCAACTGCAGGGCGGTCCGCGACTCGGCCAATGCCGCTTCGAGGCGATTGTTCGACATCAGTAATTGCGCGTAGAGGCCGCGGGTGTTGGCATCGCTCGGATTGAGGTCAATGGCGCGCCGGAAGTGCTGCTCGGCGCCGCGCCAGTCCCAATAGCCGGTGGCCCGTACCCATCCCAGTACGGCTTCGGCATATCCCAGGCCCGGGTCGAGCGTCCGCGCGCGCTCGGCGCGGCGCTCCGCTTCGGCAAGGGCGTCGGCAATCTCGATCTCGCGGTACGAGGTGCCGAGCAATCCAGTGATGTAGCCCAGGGCGGCCTGGGCCTGGGCAAACTCGGGTGCGAGGGTCACGGCCTTGAGGAACTGGTCGCGCGCCTGCCGGGTCGGGTTGGGTGACAGGCCGTAGTATTCCTGCCAGCCCCTGAAGTAGGCCTCGAGCGCTTCACTCGAAGGTTGCGAGCTGGCTCGACGAGCTTCGGCGGTGATGGGAGAGCGCAGCGCGCCGGCCACCTCAGCGGTGATCCGCCGCTCGGTCTCGAACAGGGCGTCGAGGGTGGATTCGTAGATCGCGCTCCAGAGCACGGTGCCGGCGCCGGCCTGGACCACCCGGACGGACACCGACAACCCTCGCCCCGCGGTCGGACGCACGCTGCCTTCGACCAGCGCGTCGACGCCGATGTCGCGGGCGACTTCCTCGTGCTGACGCAGCGTCCGGTCGCTGCGCGAGCGCGTCGTCACGACGCGCAGCCGGGTCTGCTGGCCCAGGTCGGTAGTGATGAGGTCGGCGAGGCCCAGCCCCACGTGGCTGAGCGACTGGTCGGACGACAGGTCGTCGAATGGGAAGACGGCGACTGCACTGGCCGCCACCACGGGTGCGGCCGGCGCGAGCAATCGCCACCCCAGTCCAGCGACAGCCATGCCAGCGATCGCGGCGAAGGCCACCGTCAGCCAGATACCGGCGCGCGGGTGACTGACGGCGGGAGGGACCACCAGCGCCGATAGAGCGTCAGCCAGATCCGTCGCCGAGCGATACCGCGACGCCGGGTCGTCGCTGGTCGCCCGCTCGACCACGGTGATGAATGCCGCCGGCAAGTCCCCGCGAAGGTCTGGCAGCCGGATGCGCGACTGCTGGCGATGACCGTCGACGATCTCCGGCACGCTGTTGCCGCGCACCGGAAACCGGCCGGACACAAGGTAAAACAGCAAGACACCAAGCGCATAGATGTCGGATTGAATACTCGCCGGCCGGCCTTCGAACAGTTCGGGCGCCAGATAGAGCGGAGTACCGGCGCTGCGCGGGCGGGCGTGCGCGGCGAGATCGTGGCCGAGGCCGAAATCCATCAGCACGTAACGGCCGCCGGCCTCGCGCATGACGTTCTGCGCCTTGATGTCCCGGTGCACGAGTCCGGCGCCATGCACCGCGGTCAAGGCCCGGCACATGTCAATGCCGACCAGCGCGGCCTCGGTCGCACTGAGCGTGCCGCGGCGCTGGACGATCGTCTCGAGCGTCTCGCCGGACACCAGTTCCATCCACAGGCCGACTCGTCCGTCCAGTTGCTCCGTGCCGTGGACGGTCACCACGTTGGGATGCCGAATACGCGCCAGCAGGCGCGCTTCGCTGAGTACGCCCTCTGGCGCGCTGGCGCCGGCTGAGGGCTTCAGGAACTTGAGCGCGACCTGACGGTCGAGCCGGGTATCGATCGCGCGAAAGACCTCGCCCTGGTTGCCGCCGCCCAGCCGTTCGAGCAGCGCGAAGTGGCCCCAGTGCGGGACCGCTCCGGTGCTGGGACTGCGGACCACGCCGGCGGCCGGGCCGTCGGCGCCTGGGTCGGTCTGGTGCAGGCCGCTTAGTTGCGACACCAGGCGCAGGTTGGTGATCAGGGCCAGGTCGTCCTCAGAAACTGATGCGGCTTCGAGCGCGTCCCAGTCGATCGGCTCGCCGTCAGAAACGGCGGTCGCGACCGCCAGCCACCGGGCTTCGTCAGCGGCCTTCATGCATCACCTTCGCAATCTTCAACAACGCGCGGCTGATCATCATGCGGACGGCATCGGGGCTGGACCGGTCCATCGATGCCGCGATCTGCGCGTACGAGCAACCGAACTCAATCCGCGAGACCACCGCCTCGCGCTCGTCTGGGGCGAGTTGCGCCATGGCGGCCTCGTAGCGGTCGAGCGCCTGGCGGCCGATGACTTCTTCGATCGGCGACGGCTGCGGGTCCGGGAAGCTGGTGTCGAGCGGATCGTGCGGCGCGCGCGAGGCGCGCCGGACTTCGTCGATCAGCCGGTTCTGCACCGCCCGGCGCAAGTAGGCGTGAAAGCCGCCGTCGCGGGTGGGCTCGAAGGTGTCGATGTGACGCAGCGTCTGCATCACTGACTCCTGGACCAGGTCATCGGTGTCGCGCATCTGGCGGGCCCACCGGGGCAGCCGGCCGCGCGCCCATCGTGTGAGCGGCGCCAGGTAGCGGCCGAGCAAGCTGTCGAGCGCAGCTTCGTCGCCGTCGCGGGCACGGGCGAGGAGATCGCGAGTGGACTCGACGCCGGCGGCGTGATCGGCGCGGCCTTGGGGCCTGGGTGGCGGACGATCCATGCGGCTGTGGTGCGCATCCTAACCGATTCACGGTCTGAGCGGCGGCCGGGCAATCCGAAGTGCAAGTTGCACCCGTCCCTCCACCTGCATCTTCTTGCACGCGGCAGCGACGTGCTTCTTCACGGTGCGCTCGGAAATGCCCAGCGCCTCCGCGATGCGCCGGTTACGCCAGCCGCGCGAGACGGCCAGCGCGACCCGGCGTTCCTGCGGCGTGAGCGTCTCCGGCGCCTCGCTCATCGCGACGCCTCGGCCTCGAGCGGCATGCCGATCCAGCCGGTGACGGCGGCGCGCGTCACGCCGTCGCGCTCGATCGCGCGGCGCAGGTCGCGCAACAGCTGCTCGCAGTGACGGTAGAGCGGCTTGGCCGCCTGGGCGGTTTGCTCGGCCAGTGTTGCGAGGGAAATGCCGTGGCAATAGCGGTGGATCAGCAACTGCCGGTCGGCCGGTGCCAGCCCGTCCAGCGCGCGGCGTAACGCGGCCAGGGCGCGCCGGCGCTCGCGGGCCGCCTCAGCCTCGGCCTGCAGATCGACTGCGGGATCAGATTGGTAGTGGTCCACGCACTCGGCCGCCACGAACGTACGCCGCGACCGGGCCTTGAGCCGTTGGCAGAGCTCCCGCAACCACGAACGGTCTGTTTCGGGATAGGCGGCCAGAAACCACTGCTCGGCTTCGCTCATCGTGAAGCCGTCGCGCCGGATGAGCCGGTCCAGCTCGATGCCGAGCGGACCATGCTGGCGGGCAACCACGCTCGGACGCCACCGGCCCCAGTCGCGAATACGCTGATCGAGCAGCAGGTTGTGCGCCACGCTGGTGAGGTAGGTTTCGATCGACGCCTGTCCCCGGAAGTGCCGTAACAGGCGGCCCTGGCGGGCTGAGACCTTGACCCACAACTCCGACCGCAGGTCTTCAGCCTGGTCGTCGGTGAGGCGAAACCGCCGCGCGGTGCGAGTGGCTGCCGCTTCCACGGCCGGACCCCAGAGCTCGAATAGAGCCCGTGGATGCAGGCAGACTTCGGAACGGGACGGTCGCCGACGTGCTGGCGGCGGGACCTGAACCAACGGCGCAGACCTGAGCACGGCTGAAGCCAACGAAACCTCCTATGGTGACCTTTGGATCAGGTCACTTTGGTTGCATAGGGGGTAACGATGGCCGGGGGCAAAACGAACAGCCCGCCGATAAATTGTCTGGGGAGGGCGTCGAGCCCTGGGCGGGCCGCCTATGCCGGCCGGACGAGGCAAACCGCCTGCCAATGGTCTTCGTCCAGGCGCCGGACCTCGGCCAGGCCCGGCAGCGCGGCCAGGACCCCGTCGATTTCGGTATGGTCGAACCCGCTCACGATCAACCGGCCGCCCGGATTCACCAGGGCCGCAATCGCGCGCCCGCTCGAGGTCAGCATGCCGCCGGTCAGGTTCGCGAGCACCAGGTCGGCCGGGGCCGGCGGCGCGGCGCGAAAGTCAGACACCTGGAACTCGATGGTGTCGGGCAGCGTGTTCATGCGGGCGCTGGTTTCGGCCGACTCAATCGCGTCCACGTCCACATCGATTCCGACGACGCGGCGGGCGCCGCTGAGCGCGGCCGCCATCGTCAGCACGCCGGATCCGGTCCCGAGGTCCAGGACGGTCAGGTCCGACACGTCAAGCTCCGACAACAGGCGCAGGCACATCCGGGTGGTCGCATGGTGGCCGGTGCCAAACCCCATCGACGGTTCGATCACGATCACGGTGGCGGCGACATCGGCGGCCGGCATGTCCCACGGCGGCGCGATGATGAAGCGGCCCGCGTGGACCATGGTCAGCGTTGCCTGTGAACGGGCC
This sequence comes from Acidobacteriota bacterium, assembly GCA_021730945.1. GTDB lineage: Bacteria > Acidobacteriota > Vicinamibacteria > Vicinamibacterales > UBA2999 > 12-FULL-67-14b. The sequence goes on from JAKFYH010000005.1 coordinate 81,461, forward strand.
GCCCAGTCCTCGTCTGGCAGGTCCACTGACTCGACCACCAGATGGGGCAGCGCCTCACGGATCGCGGCGGCGGCCAGGTCGCGCTCGCTGGCCTCGTTGAAGCAGACATTCCAGTGCAGGGGAGTCGGTGGCGGATCGGGAATCGGCGGGTAGGTCGGATCCCACAGCCCACCGGGCGGCAGCGGCCGCTCGGCAAGGTCATGTATGGCGACCGGCGAAAAGTCGGTGAGGACCGCGGAGACGAGGTCTTCCGAGTCATCGACGATGGTGGCGCGCAAGAACAACGCCGGCCATTGACGAGTCATGCGACCGGGCAGCTTCGCGTCTGCGTCATCTGTGTCATCCGCGGCAACGGCATTGGTGTCAGCCGAAGATGTCTTTGACCTTGCCAAAGATGCCGCGGTCGTCTTCGTCACGTACCTGGGGCGAGACCTTCTGTTCGGGCAGTGTCGCGGCCAGGTCCTGCAACAGTTTCTTCTGTTCCTTCGACAGTTTCTTCGGCGTCACCGCCTGAACCGTCACGAGAATGTCGCCACGCCCGCGGCCCGACACGTCGGGCATGCCCTTGCCGCGCAGCCGGAAGGTGGTGCCGGTCTGCGTGCTCTCCGGAATCTTGACCGTCTCTTCGGCGTCGATGCCGTGGATGCTGATCTCGCCACCGAGCGCCAGCGTGGTGAACGCCAGTGGCACCGAGCAATGCAGGTCGTTGCCGTCGCGCTGGAAGAATTCGTGATCCTTGACGAAGATCACGACGTAGAGGTCGCCGGCAGGTCCGCCCAGGGTGCCCGATTCGCCCTCGCCGGTCAGCCGGAGCCGCTGCCCGGTAGCGATACCGGCCGGTATCTTCACGGTGAGCTTGCGCGTCTGTTCGGTGGTACCGGCGCCCCGGCAGGCCTGGCACGGCTTGGCGATTACCTTGCCGGCGCCGCGGCACTGACCGCAGGTGCGGGCCATTGTGAAGAAGCCCTGCTGGAAGCGAATCTGCCCCGCGCCGCGGCAACCCGGGCAGGTGGTGGGTGAGGTACCCGGGGCCGCGCCCGAACCCTTGCAGGTTTCGCAAGTCTCCTGGCGGGGAATCTGGATGTGAGTTTCGACGCCCTTGGCCGCCTGCTCGAACTTGATCTCGAGGTCGTAGCGCAGGTCCGATCCGCGTTGCGGGCCGCTGCGGCGCGATCCGCCAAACCCGAAGATATCGCCGAGTCCGCCGAAGATGTCCTCGAAGCCGCTGAACTGCGACGGGTCGAACCCCTGCGCGCCGCCGCCGACGCCGGCGTGTCCGAAGCGGTCATAGCGGGCGCGCTTCTCGTCGTCGCTGAGGATGGCGTAGGCTTCGGCCGCCTCCTTGAACTTTTCCTCCGCCGACTTGTCGCCGGGATTGCGGTCGGGATGGAACTTGAGCGCGAGCCGGCGATAGGAGCTTTTAATCTCCTGTTCGGTCGAGGTCTTGGTGACTTCGAGAATCTCGTAGTAGTCGCGCCTGCTCACGATGCTTTTGCGACCTTCACGATGGCCGGGCGCAACAGCCGTTCGCCCAGCTTGTAGCCCTTGGCGAGCACGGCCACCACTTCGCCGTCGCGCGCGCCGTCCACTTCTTCGTAGGCCACCGCCTGGTGAAAGTGCGGATCGAAATCGGCGCCGAGCGCCTCGACGACGACCACGCCGCGCTTCTTGAGCAGGTCGGCGAGCTGGCGCTCGATCAGTTCAAGACCGGCCTTGAACTGCTGCGCCTCGGGCGGCGCCTCGGCGGCGAGGGCGCGGTCGAAGTCGTCGGCAATCGCGAGGACGTCGTTGAGGACCTCGGCCGCGGCCCACTCGATCATGTCCTTGCGGTCACGATCGACGCGCTTGCGGAAATTGTCGAACTCCGCGGTCTTGCGCAGCAGCCGGTCGTACAAGTCGTCACGCTCTCGCTTGATCGCTTCTGCCGGCGTGCCGGCATCGGGCGGATCGAGAGGGCCGGCTTCGGTCGCGGGCATGCCGGTGTCAGTGGGGTCGGTCAGTTCGTCGCTCATGAAACTTGAAGCTTGAAGGGTTACAACGTCAGAAACTCGGAAAGTTGACGGTTCAACTTCCCACTGTTCAACTCTCGTTAGTTTACGTCCCGCAGCACACGCGCGACGGCGAGCGCGGCGATGTCGACCACGCTGATCGCCTTGGAGTAGCGCATGCGGGTGGGGCCGATCACGCCGACGGTGCCGGTGCTGCGGCCGTCGAAGTAGGTCGCGGCAATCAGGCTGAAGGGCCGCAATTCCGGATCGCTGTGTTCGGCGCCGATCACGACCGTGAGACCAGGGCCGTCGATGTACTCGGTCAGGATGCCGACCAGCCGCTGCTTCTCTTCGACCATGCGCAGCAGCCCGCGCAGGGTCGCAGCTGAAATCCCACTGGCCTGCACCACCTCCTCGAGCAGGCTCGAGGCTCCGTCGATATAGACAGCCGTCGGCCGTTCGAGGTCCGCGAATGAGCTGCTCGCCAGTCGTAGTGCCAGGCCGAGGAGCTGGTCGTAGAGCGACCGTTCCTGCCTCAGCCGGTCGATCACGCCGTCGCGGACGTCCTCGAGCGTGCGGCCGGCGAACTCGGAATTCAGGAAATTGGCGGCCTGGACCAGTTCCGAGGCCGTGACCGACTCGCCGATGTCGACGGTCTTCTGCGACACCTGGTTGCCGCTGGCCACCACCACCACCAGGATGCGATGGCCGCTGAGCGGCACGAACTCGATGCGCTGGAACAGCGCGCGGGCGTTGGGCGGCGCGATGGCGAACCCCACGCTGCGGCTGGCCTCCGAGAGCACGTGCGAGGTCGACGACATCAGGTCGTCCATCAGCGGAGCATCGCCGGCTTCGTGTCGCAGGCGCGCTTCGACCGCCGACACGTCCTTGGTGGCGCGGCGGCCTTCGATCAACATGTCGACATAGCAGCGGTAGCCGGTGTCGGTGGGCACGCGCCCGGCGGAGGTGTGCGGCTGCCACACGTAGCCCATCTCTTCGAGCTGGGCGAGGACGTTGCGCACCGTCGCTGACGAGACGTTCAACCCGGCCTTCTGGGCAAGCGTCGCCGACGCCACCGGTTCGCCCGTCTCGACATAGGAGCGAACCAGGGTGACCAGGATGCGGCGCGTACGGTCGGAGAGGGCCGGGCCAGTCATTAGCAGTCGTCCACGGGGACTGCTAGGAATTGTAACACGCCCCGGGAGACCTAGAACCCGGCGCGGGAGGCGAGGGCGGCGGCCTGGGCCCTGGCTTCGTCGGCACAAGTCGCCGGATCCCAACGAGTTGGCCGAAAGTCGTCCACCAGCACCTCGCCATCGACGACCGTGGTCCGGACGTCGGTGCCGCGGGCGGAATAGACGAGTGTCGAGTAGGGATCGCGAGTGGTCAGAAACTGCGGCCGGTCGCGGTCGATCAGCAGGAAGTCGGCGCGCTTGCCGGTCTCGATGCTGCCCAGTTCGTGGTCAAGGCCGATCGCGCGCGCGCCCTCGCGCGTCGCCATCCACAACGCGTCTCGCGCCGTCAGTGCGCCGGGGCCCTGGCGCACCGACTGCAGCACGGCCGCCAGGCGCATCTCCTCGAACATATCCAGGTGGTTGTTGCAGGCGGCGCCGTCGGCGCCGAGCGACACCGAGATGCCTTTCGCCCGCATCTCAACCACCGGCGCCAGGCCGGAGCCGAGCTTCAGATTCGACCCCGGGCAGTGCAGCACCTTGACCTCGCGCTCGGCCATGACCGCCTGTTCGCGATCATCCACCCACACGCAGTGGGCCAGGCACAGGCGGGGCGACGCCAGGCCGGTATGCGCGAGGTAGTCGATGTTCGACCGCCCGGTGCGCTGGCGAATCAGGGCGACCTCGTCACGATTCTCCGACGCGTGGGTGTGGACCACCAGGCCATGTTCCTGCGACAGCGACGCCACCCCCTCCAGCAAGGACTGCGAGCACGAGACCGCGAAGCGCGGCGCGAAGGCGGCCCGGAGCCGGCCGTTGGCGCGGCCGTGCCAGCGGCGGGCCAGGGCCACGCTCTCGTCGAGTGAGTGCGCGGTTCGCTCCAGCAAGCGCGCCGGCACCGCATCGTCGGCGTCCATCATGCATTTGCCGACCACGGCACGCAGGCCCAGGGGCTCGAGTGCGGCAAACACCGCGTCGGTGTCGTGCACGGTCTCCATGGTCAAGACGGTGGTGGTGCCGCTCAGCAACAGCTCGGAGGCGGCTTGCCGCGCCGCGGCCGCCAACGAGGCGGGGGTGTGGGCCGCTTCCATCGGCCAGATCCGCGTCTTGAGCCAGTCGAGCAACGCCAGGTCGTCGGCGTAGCCGCGAAACAGCGTCTGGCACAAATGGATGTGGGTCTGGATGAAGCCGGGCACGAGATACGCCCCGCGCGCATGAATGACGCGATCGGCGCGTTCGTGATCCGCCACCACGCCGACGGAGACCAGGCGGCCGTCGCGCACCAGCACGTCACCCTCGAGCACCGTGAAGGTGTCGTTCATGGTGACGATGGTCGCGCCGCGAATGATTAACGAAGAGCCTTGAGGTTCGGGAACCATTGCAGCGAGGCCGACTTCAGCGCCTCGGCCTTGCCGCGCCGCACCGCGATCAACTCGGCGATGATGCTGACGGCAATCTCCTGCGGCGTGACCGCGCCCAGGTCGAGGCCGATCGGGGCGTGAATGCGGGCGAGCCGATCCGGATCGACGCCGCCTTCACCGAGCAGTTGTTCGTAGAGGCGGGCGACCTTGGCCCGGCTGCCGATCAGCCCCATGTAGCGCAGTTCGCGCGGCGCCAGCGCCCGCAGCGCATCCAGATCGTTGCGGTGGCCGCGGGTCACGATCACGGCGTAGGCGGTGGCGGGCAGGGGAGTGCGTTCCAGCCAGGCCGGAATGTCGTCGACCACGACCGACGCGGCAAACGGAAAGCGTTCGGCGTTGGCAAACGCGGCGCGGTCGTCCACCACATGCACACCGAAGCCGGCGTCGTGGGCGATGCGGGCCAGGTAGTAGCCGACGTGCCCGGCGCCAAAAATATAGACCGCCGGCGAGGCTTCGATCGGTTCGATGAACACCTCCATCTGCCCGCCGCAGACCAGCCCGGTCTCTTCAGCGAAATCGTCGTTGAGGTCGTACTTGACGGTGGTGGCCTTGCGGGTGGCCAGCACGATCCTGGCCTTGCCAATGGCGTCGTGTTCGTAACAGCCGCCGCCGACCGTGCCCACGATCCGGCCGTCGCCGAAGACCAGCATCTTGGCGCCCACGCGCTGCGGCGTCGAGCCATTGGAGGCGACGATCGTCACCAGGGCCGCTTCTTCACCGCGCGAGAGGGCTTCCCCTAGCGCCGCGAAGACTTCATGGTTCATGGGGAGTGATTGTACCCGGGAACTGGTGGATGCTGTCTCCCGTCTCCCGGGCCGGACTACTGAAAGTGATGCAGTTCGCAGCTGGCCAGCGGCTCCGTGCCCGAGAGGAAGGCTTCCAGGGTGACGCGGGGGCACGTGGGGGTGGCAATCTTGCCGGTGTCGCGATCGATTTCGACGAAGCTCACGCCGCCGGGAGCCTCGAAGCCGCGATTCGGGCGGCCGGCGAGTGCCTTCATCATGAACGAGGTCCAAATCGGCAGCGCGGCCTGCGAGCCGCTGAGGCCGAGCGGCTGGTTGTCGTCGAGGCCGACCCACACCACGGTCAGCAGCTCGGGCGTGAAGCCGACAAACCACGCGTCCCGCAGGTCGTTGGTCGTGCCGGACTTTCCGGCGGCGTCGAGGGTGAAGCCGGCGGTGCGCGCGCTGGCGCCGGTGCCGTCGTTCAGGACGCTGCGCAGCATGTGGGTGACCAGGAACGCCGCCGATGACCGCGCGACATTCGGGCCGGGCTCGATCTTGGGCGTCGCCTCCTGGTCGCTGCTGAGGACCCGGATAATCGACCGCAGTTTCTTGATCGTGCCGTTGTTGGGGAACACCGTGTAAGCCTCGGCAACTTCAAGCGGCGTCAGCTCGACCACGCCGAGGGCGACCGAGGGATAGGGCTTCACCTGGTCTTGCGTGCCAATCAGCGTCTTGCGCCACAAGGCGACCACCTTGTCGTAGCCGGTCTGCTCGGCAACCTTGACGGTGGCAATGTTGCGCGACATGGCGAGCGCCCGGCGCAGGGTGATGGCGCCGTCGTATTCGCCGTCGTAGTTGCGCGGGGTCCAGGTCTGGTTGTCGAAGTTCCAGGTTGTCGGTTCGTCGTAGACCAGGGTCGCGGGTGTGATGTCGCCGGTGCCCTCGTCCGCGGCCTTGTCGAATGCCGCGAGGTAGACGAACGGCTTGAAGGTGGAGCCCATCTGTCGGCGCGCATTCGCGGCGCGATTGAACTGCGACTGGTTGTACGAGCGGCCGCCGATGAACGACAGGATCTCGCCGCTACGCGGGTCGATCGCGACCAGCGCCGCCTGCGCCACTCGCTGGGGACCGCGTTTCCGGCGGGCCAGCACCGCGTCCACGCGGGCAATGCCTTCGCGCACCGCCTCCTGGGCGTGCCGCTGCAGGTTGAGATCGAGGGTGGTGTAGATGTCGAGGGCGCCGGGCTTGGCCGTGATGCCCGGGAACAAGCTGTCGAGCGCCGACCCCAGGTAGTCGACAAAATAGGGCGCCTCGTTGTCGACGGCGCGGGCCACAACGCTAATCGGATCCGTGGTCGCCCGTTCGGCCGCCTCGGCCGTGATGTAGTCACCGTCGGCCATCGCGCGCAGCACCACGTTGCGGCGGTCGCGGGCGCGGTCGGGATTATTGAAGGGCGAGTGAAAGAACGGCGACTGGATGACGCCGGCGATGAGCGCCGCTTCGCTGAGCGTCAGGTTGCGGACGTCCTTGCCGAAGAAGATCTTCGACGCCTCGGCGACGCCGTGCAGCGCGAACGAGCCGCGATGGCCGAGGTACACGTCGTTCAGATAGAGCTCGAGAATCTCGTTCTTGGTGGCCTTGGTCTCGAGAATCACCGCCATAATCTGTTCGCGGATCTTGCGGAGCGTCGAACGTTGGCCGGTTTGCTGTTCAACCGCCATCTCGTCGGTGAGGAAAAAGTTACGCGCCAGTTGCTGCGTAATCGTGCTGGCGCCCGAGAGGTAGGTCTTGTTGCCAAAGATGTTGGTAATGAGCGCGCCGACAATGCGGATGGGATCGATGCCGGGGTGGTAGTAGAAGCGGCGGTCTTCAATTGCCAGCACCGCCTCCTGCATCCGGGCCGGAATGGCGTCGAGCGCCACCCGACGCCGCTTCTCACGGGTGCCGGTCATCAGCCCCGTCAGCAGCGGCGCATCGAGGGTCACCCGCTCGACGTTGCGGTCGGCCACCTGCAGCCGGGCGATGCGCTGCGCAACCGGCGGCGGCACCGCGGTCTTGCGCTTGACGACCGGCGGCTCGGGAAACGACACGGTGAGCGGCTGGCCGGCGCGATCGCCGCCGCGCGAGATCAGAATCACCCGGTGCTGATCGAGGGCAAATTCACCGGCTTTCTCCACCCGCGAGGTCTGCGCATAGCCGACATCGTTCAGCCGCGCCACCAGCTCCGCCTGGGTGAGGTTCTGCCCGGTCTGGAGGGTGATCGGGCGGCCGAACACACGCGGCACGGCGCGGTCGCGCTCGCCGTGCAGGCGCAGGTCGATGACGCGCCCGTACGAGACGTAGAGATAGGCCAGCGAACCCATCGTCACCACGGCGGTCACGCCGAGCGTGATCAGCAGGTGGCGACGGTAAGGCTTCAGCCAGGCCGGCCATCGCAGCGTGGCCAGGTGCTTGCGCCAGCCGGAGGATTTCGATCGCGATCGTTTCGTCAAATCGTCAGGACCCAGTGGTGGCCCATCTCGAGCGGCAGCTCGTCGATCAGCCGGTCCACCAGGGCGGGGCCGTAGCGGTTCAAGAACCAGACGAACCCGACTTCGCGTTCCTGCGGATGGCCCTGGGGGAAGGTAAGGGCCTGGGCGCGCTGGAACTGGCGGCGCAGCGTCTCATCACGCCGCTTGGCCGCCTGGATGACCTTGTTGTGCAGCGAGTGCACCTCGTGCTGGAGCTTGCCCAGCGTCGACTTGACCGTGCCTTCGAGGGTGGGGTCGATCTGTGGCACCGCGGCCGCCACCGCCGCCATTCGTTCGTCGATCGCCGCCGCCGCCGCCGTCAAGGATTGTTCGACCGTGGGCGGCAATTGGCTCTCAAGCAACTGGTTGAGCGCCGCTTCGTCCTGGGCTCGTAGGGCTGTGAGCGGCAGCCGGTACTTGTTGAGGAAGCGCACCGTGGCCGAATCGGCCAGTGTCGCCGTGGCCCGCTGATACATGAGCGGCATCGGCACACCGAAGTGCGCGTACACGTCTTTCAGTTGCCCGAGATAGGCCAGCTCGTTCGGGCCGGCCACGTAGCAGATCGTTGGAAACACGGTGTCCTGGACGATCGGCCGCAACAGCACATTGGGGCTGAAATGCTCAGGGTGCTCGCGCGCCTCGTCGACCAGTTGCGGCAGGCTCACTTCGCGTTCGCCGATGAACGCCTGGTTGCCCTGAACCCGCACCGGGGCGCGTTCGGCATTGAGGTGAAACACCGAGACGGTGCCCTCGGCCAGCATCGCCTGCGCGTGGTAACCCTTGGCGACCAGCGCCTCGCCGGCACGGGCCGCGATCAGGGCGGTGTGGCCAGGCTGGCCGACTTCGGTCACAAACACGTCGCGGGCCAGCAGCTTGGCCGCCGCATCAGACGAGTCGTACACCACCAGGCCGTGCGGCCCCAGCACCTCTTCGATCCACTGGCCAAACGCCGTGGCCATGCCGGTGCCAGGGGTGTAGGCCTTGCGCAACGAGGCGATGATCCCGGCCTTGAATTCCGAGTCTGGCAGCGCGGCGTCGAGTTGGTCGATGGTGGCGGTGCTCTCGGCGTTGAGGGAAAGGCGGGCAATCGGGAGGTGGCCGGCGCCGTCGAGATCCGCCAGGCGGATGGCGACCGGCTCCAGTTCGGCGTCGAGCACCGTACATCCGCTGACTTCGGGCCAGTCGTGGTCCTCGGCATCAATCCAGAACACCGGTACGACCGGCACGCCGTGCTCACGTTCGACCTTGGCCGCCAGTTTCATGGCGGTGAGGGCCTTGAGCAGCGTGAAGAGTGGGCCGCCAAAGACGCCCGCCTGCTGGCCAGTGATGACCACGCGGGTCGCGGAATCGGCCAGACGCGCCGCCGACGCGCGCGCGGCCGCCGGGGCGTCTCGCTGCTCCTGCTGCGCGGCGATAATCCGCGCCAGCTCGGCCGGCTGGCGGGCATAGCCCTGAGAACGGGTGATGGTTTCGGCCCAGGCGGCGGGCGTGGCGGGATCGCCGGCAAAAAACGGCGCGACGTTTGTGTACGCGAATGCGTAGTCGGACGCCAGTCGCCGAATCCACGGAAAAGTGCGAATGTCCACCGCCAACGCGGCGGAGACGGGCGAGACGTCTGAAGGCACCGCCACGTACTCTCTCAAACGGTCACTAAGACTGTCAACCGTGCGTGATAACATTCGGAGTCAATCAGTGAGTGAAAAAGGCTTTTCGCGGGTGGCTGGAGGTTGGATGAGCCGGCACCGTATTTGGTTACAGACGTAGTGGACGGCGACCCCCTCGACGCGGCTTTGCGCGACTACGGTCCCGCGGCGATTGACGATCTGTTGCCGCGCCTGCGAACGATCGCCGCCACCCTGGACGAGGCGCACGCCATGGGCCAGGTCCACGGCTCACTCCATCCCCAAAATATTTTCGTCTCGGCCGAGACTACCGTCGTCACTGGCCTTGGTGTGGCGTCCATCGAGACCACGGTGCGGCCGCCCTACACCGCCCCGGAAGCAGCGGCGGGCGGTCCTGCCGTAGCGGCCTCGGATCAATTCGCCCTGGCCGCCATCGCCTACGAGTGGATGTTCGGCCGGCGCGTCTCAGGCCCGGCCACCCGCGCCATTGAGGTGCGCACCCTGCCCGGCGTCGACCGCGACGCCCTGTCCCAGGCCTTCACGCGCGCCCTGGCACCCGAGGCCGGCCACCGCTTTGCCTCGTGCATGGCTTTTTACCAGGCCCTGTGCGCCTCGTTGATTCCCACCTTGCCGCTGGGACTGGCCGACGTCGATGACGACGCTGACCGCGGCCCGGTTGACGATTTCCAGGACGACGACCTGCTGGTGGCGACGCCTGATGTGATGGCGGTCGCCGAGTCTGGGACTCGGTCCGAGATCGAGGCCGACCTGACGCCGCTGCGCGATCAGGACGAGCCGCGATTTGCCTCTCTGGAGCCGGACCCGCCAGATCCGATCCGTCCGGTCGCGCCGGTATCAACGTGGCAGCCGAGTGCCGCCGCCACGCCAGCCAGGCCGGCGGAACGATTTGGCGGCGGCATGCTGATCGCGGCCCTGGCGGTGGGGCTGGTGTTTGGCTTCGCGGCGGGCTACATGGCTAGGCCGCGCGCACTTCAGTCGGGGCCGATCCAAACCATGGCGCCACTGCCGGCCGGCACCGACGGCGGCCCTGTCACTGAGCCCGCCGCGGGCGGCGGGACTGACCGCCGTGCGTCAGCGCCGGTGGCGCCGGCCACCGTGCCAGCGTCGCGGCCGGCAGAGCCCCCCCCCGAGAAGGCGGGGCGTTTGCTGGTCCGATCGACTCCGGGCGGCGCCAGCGTGGAAGTCGACGGCGTGGATCGGGGCGTGACGCCGTTGGCGCTGCGGGATCTTGACCTTGGGCCACGGACCGTCACCGTGACGCGACGCGGCTACCTCACCGAAGAGCATCGCATTGTCCTGACCAAGGCGCGTCCCTCGCGGTCGCTGGAACTGCGGCTATCAACTGCCGCCGCGCCGCGGCCGGGCACGCCCGCGACCCTCGGGCAACCACCCGCCGCGAGCCGCGGCGGCGCGGCCGCGACCGGGACGTTGCTGGTGGAATCGCGTCCGGCCGGCGCCACGATCATCATCGACGGCAAGCCGCGCGGCACCACGCCGCTATTGATCGAGGCGCTGGCGCCGGGCGACTACCGCGTCGGCCTGTCGCTGGCGGGCTATCAGTCTTTCGCAACCACAGTGCGCGTGGTTGCCGGCGAGCGCACGCGCGCGGCCGCATCGTTGAGCGCACAGGAGCAGGAATGAACGCGATTTTGGCATTGGAAGACGGCACCTGGTTTCAGGGCGTGTCGGCTGGCGCACCAGGTGAGACCACCGGCGAGGTGGTGTTCAACACCAGCCTGACGGGCTACCAGGAGATCCTCACCGATCCGTCGTATGCCGGTCAGATTGTCACCATGACCGCGCCGCAGATTGGCAACTACGGCGTCGCCGGTGCCGACACTGAATCGTCCAAGCCGCAGGTGGCCGGGTTTGTCATGCGCGACGCCTCGCCGATGGCGAGCAACTGGCGCGCAACCGGCTCGCTGCGCGACTACCTGATTCGCCACCACATCGTGGCGATCGGCGACATCGACACCCGGGCGCTGACGCGAATCCTGCGTTCGTCAGGCGTCATGCGCGGCGTGATCGCGACCGGCGCGTTTGAAGCCGCCGAGTTGGTGGAACGTGCCCGCCGGGTGCCGCACATGGAAGGCAGTGACCTGGTCAAGCAGGTCACGACGGCCGAGGCCTACGACTTCGAGACGTCACTTGCCGACGCCGTGACCGACGCCAGCTTTGGTGTGACGCCGCTGCGCCGAGCGACGCGGCCGCTGAAGGTGGCGGCCTACGACTACGGCATCAAGACCAACATCCTGCGCCGCCTCGTCGCGCACGGTTGCCAGGTGCGGGTGTTTCCCGCGTCGACGCCGGCAGCCGATGTGCTGGCGTGGCGGCCCGATGGCATCTTTCTCAGCAACGGCCCCGGCGACCCGGCGGCCGTGACCTACGCCATCGACAACATCAGGCAACTGGCCGAGGGGACGACCCCGATGTTCGGGATCTGTCTCGGCCACCAGTTGATGGGCCTCGCCCTCGGCGCCCGCACCTACAAGTTGAAGTTCGGTCATCGCGGCGGCAACCATCCCGTCAAGCAGTTGGATTCTGGCGCCATCGAGATCACGTCGCAGAACCACGGCTTCGCGGTCGACCCCGACTCGCTGCCGGCCTCGACGCGGGTGACGCACCTCAATCTCTACGACGGCACCATCGAAGGCCTGCGCCACGTGAGCAAGCCGATTTTCTCGGTGCAGTACCATCCGGAGGCTTCGCCGGGGCCCCACGACGCCGATTATCTGTTCCAGGAATTCCTCGACGAGATGGAGAAAACCCAAGGTGCTTAACGTGCGTACGATGCTTGGGGTGCCAAAGGGTTGGTGCGTCCGCTAATGCCAAAGAGAACTGACATCAAACGCGTGCTGGTGATTGGCTCGGGTCCGATCGTGATCGGTCAGGCCTGCGAGTTCGACTATTCGGGCACCCAGGCGTGCAAGGCGCTGCGCAGCGAGGGCCTCGAGGTCATCCTGGTCAACAGCAACCCGGCCACGATCATGACCGACCCCGAGTTGGCCGATCGCACCTACGTCGAGCCGCTCACGCCGGACGCGCTCGAGAAGATCATCGAACGCGAGAAGCCCGATGCGATCCTGCCGACGGTCGGCGGCCAGACCGCGCTCAACCTGGCCGTGCAGCTCGACGAACTGGGCATCCTGAAGAAATACCACGTCGCGCTGATTGGCGCCTCGATTCCGGCCATCAAAGTGGCCGAGGATCGCCTGCTGTTCCGCGACGCGATGAAGGAGATCGGCATTGCCGTGCCGGCCAGCGGCGTCGCCAAGTCACTGGACGAGGCGTTGACGATGGTGGAGCAGACCGGCTACCCGTCGATCATCCGGCCCTCGTTCACGATGGGCGGCGTCGGCGGCGGCATCGCCTACAACCTCGAGGAGTTCAAGGAGATTGCCGGTCGCGGCCTTGAGCTCAGCCCGGTTCACGAGATCCTGGTCGAGGAATCGGTGATCGGCTGGAAGGAATTCGAACTCGAGGTGATGCGCGACGCGGCGGATAACTTCGTGGTCATCTGCTCGATCGAGAACATCGATCCGATGGGCGTGCACACCGGCGACAGCATCACCGTGGCGCCTGCGCTGACCCTCACCGACAAGGAATACCAGCGCATGCGCGATGCCGGGCGCCGCATCATCCGGCGCGTTGGTGTCGAGACCGGCGGCTCGAACATCCAGTTCGCGATCAACCCGGACGATGGGCGGATGGTGGCGATCGAGATGAATCCGCGCGTGTCGCGGTCGTCGGCGCTGGCCTCGAAGGCCACCGGCTTTCCGATCGCGAAGATCGCGGCCAAGCTGGCGCTCGGCTATCACCTCGACGAAATTCCGAACGACATCACGCGGGTGACGCCGGCGTCGTTCGAACCGACCATCGACTACGTGGTGGTCAAGATCCCGCGCTGGAACTTCGAGAAGTTCCCGCAGGCCGATCGCACCCTGACCACGCAGATGAAGTCGGTCGGCGAGGCCATGGCAATTGGCCGCACCTTCAAGGAAGCGTTTCTCAAGGGCATCCGCTCGCTCGAACTGGGCAAGGAAGGCCTGCTGTTCAAGCGGCCGCAAATCGACGACCACGACGACCAGGTCGGGGCGAGCGACCACGAGGACACGGAGCTGCGCCGCAAGCTGGTCATCCCGACCGACCGCCGCATGTGGGCGCTGTTCCGCGCGCTCGACAAGGGCTGGGACATCGACAAGCTGCACGAGCTGACCAACATGGACCCGTGGTTCCTGCAGCAGTTCAAGGAACTGGTCGAGCTGCGCAAGACCGCCGAGATGATTGGCTTGCGCGACATGTCGTTCGACCTGATGCGCACCCTCAAGCGCGCCGGGTTCGGCGACGGCGAGCTGGCCGACATTCTGGGCGTCAGCGAATCGGGCGTGCGCGAGAAGCGCTACGAGCTGGACGTCAAGACCGTGTTCAAGCGGATCGACACCTGCGCCGCAGAGTTCGAGTCGTTCACGCCGTACATGTACAGCACCTTCGAGCGCGTGTGCGAGTCGGCGCCAACCGACAAGCAGAAGGTGATCATCCTCGGCAGCGGCCCCAACCGCATCGGCCAGGGCATCGAGTTCGACTACTGCTGCTGCCACGCCGTGTTCGGCTTCAAGAAGGAGGGGTTCGAGACCGTGATGGTCAATTGCAACCCCGAGACCGTGTCGACCGACTACGACACCGCCGACCGCCTGTACTTCGAGCCGCTGACGCTGGAGGACGTGATGGCGATCGTCGAGCGTGAGCGCGAGGGCAATGTCGACGTTTCGTGCGTGGTCCAGTTTGGCGGCCAGACGCCGCTGAAGCTGGCGCTGGCCCTGCAGGAGGCCGGAGTCACTATTCTGGGCACCTCGCCGGATTCGATCGACCTGGCCGAAGATCGCCAGCGCTTCAACCAGCTGCTGTGGGACCTCGGCATTCCGCAGCCGGCCAGCGGCACGGCCATCTCCAAGGCCGAGGCCCGCGACGTGGCGGCCAAGGTCGGCTTCCCGGTGGTGGTGCGCCCGTCCTACGTGCTCGGTGGCCGTGCCATGGCCATCGTCTACGACGTGGCCACTCTCGATCGCTACATGTCGAGCGCGGTCGACGTGTCGCACGACCGGCCGATTCTGATCGACCGGTTCCTCGAACACGCCAAGGAAGTGGACGTCGATTGCGTCGCTGACGACACCGGCGCGGTGGTCATTGGCGGCATCATGGAACACATCGAGGAAGCCGGCATCCATTCGGGCGACAGTTCGTGCGTGGTGCCGCCGCCGGGGCTGGGCGATCGCCACCTGGCGACCATCCGCGACTACACCCGGCGCATCGCCAAGGCGCTGAAGGTGGTCGGGCTGATGAATACGCAGTACGCCATCAAGGACGACACCGTCTACGTGCTGGAGGTCAACCCGCGTGCCTCGCGCACGGTGCCGTACCTGTCGAAGGCCAATGGCGTGCCGCTGGCGCAGGTGGCGGCCCGCGCCATGGCCGGCAAGTCGCTGGCCGAGCAGGGCATCACCGACGACATGGTGCCGGCCGGCGTGTTCGTCAAGAGCCCGGTGTTTCCGTTCGTGCGTTTCCCCGGCGTCGATACCATCCTCGGACCCGAGATGAAGTCGACCGGCGAGGTCATGGGCGGGGCCGATAGCTTCGGCATGGCCTTCGCCAAAGCCATGCTTGGCGCCGGACAGCGCCTGCCCGAATCAGGCGCCGTCTGCATCAGCGTGAACAACGAGGACAAGGGCGAAGTGCTGCCGATTGCCAGGGGCTTTGCCGAACTGGGCTTCGCCCTGATCGGGACCCGCGGCACAGCGGCCTACCTGCGGGCGCAGGGCCTGGAGTGCTCCGTGGTGTTCAAGGTGAACGAGGGGCGGCCCAGCCTGGCGGACGAGATCGTCAATCGCAGCATCCAGTTGGTCGTCAACACCCCGCATGGCCGCGAGTCGTTCTTCGACGACAAGGCGGTCCGACGGGCGGCGATGATGGCGGGGGTGCCGTGCATCACCACCATCACCGGCGCGGCCGCGGCGCTCGAAGCCATTCGCGCCCTCAAGACCGAGGGCCTCGATGTCCGTGCCTTGCAGGACTACTACGCCGCCGTCGCCAGTTCGTAGGGTACAGGACTCCCGGAACCCAGGTTCGGCTGAGACCTGAGACCTGAGTCCTGGGATTTCGGCATCGCGAGAAACGCCACGTCTCCCAGGTGGAAGCGTGGCGTTTTCTGCGTACTCCGAAGGCCATTTCCTGGGTTCCAGCCGCATTCTCGATGCCCCGCCGTTTGCTTGAGACAGTGCCATGTCACTGTCACTCGCCCTTGCCATAGCGGCCGCGGCAGGTACTGCCGCCGGTGTGTTCGCCGATCCCGCATCGATGTCACTCGTCCGGTGGTTGCTGGCGATGGCCGCGGTCGCGGCGTTCCTGTTCGCCTCCCGGCACGACTGGACCCGGGCTCGTCGCAGCGGGCTGGCCGGTCTCGCGGCGGCCTGTGCGCTGCTGGCGTCGGCGGCCGAGCAGGCCGCCCTCCATCCGCCGCTTCGAACCGTGCTCGAACAGCGTCTCGGCGGATTTGCCATCGAGGGCGTCGCCGCCCCTCGCCACGACACGCCCATCGTCATCGAGGGCAGGCTGGCGGCTGATGCCGCGCTTACTGAGAGCGGTGCGTTGGTGCGGCTGCAGATCGAGCGCGTGTGGTTAGGGCCTTGCCCCGAGCCGGCGCCGGGCGGAGCGTCGCTGACCGTGACCGGAGTGATGGCCGCCGAGGCGGTTGGGGAGTGGCGAGCCGGGCGGCGAATAAAAGCGCCGGCGCTGCTGCGAAGGCCCGCGCGCTATCTGAATGCCGGCGTGCCGGATCAGGAGCAGATGCTGGCCAGGCGGGGGCTGTCCCTGGTGGGCTCGATCAAGAGCGCCGCGCTCGTCGAGGTCGTCGGTCGCGGCAATTGGTTCGACGAATCCGCGGCGGCCGTCAGGGCACGCGTGCGTCGCGCGATGGCGCGCCATGTCGCTGTTCGCGATCGGCAGTCGGCGGCGGTCGCCACCGCGATCCTGATCGGCGATCGCGGCTCGCTGGATCCGGTCGTCGAGCGGCGGTTACAGGAGGCGGGCACCTACCACGTGATCGCGATCTCCGGCGGCAACATCGCCATTCTCGCCGGCCTGGTCCTCGCGCTGTTGTGGTGGCTTGGCATCCGCGGTGGCTGGGGCGCCGGGGCGGCGGTGGTCGTGCTGGCGTGGTACGCCTTTGTCGCCGGCGGCGGGCCTTCGGTGACGCGGGCGACCGTGATGGCGGCGATCTACCTGTCGCTGCGGACGATCGATCAGCGGACCGCACCGTCGCACGCGCTGGCGCTCACCGTCGCCGCGATCCTCATCGTCTCGCCGCTGGCCGTGGCCGACGTCGGGTTCTGGCTGACCGTTGGCGCCACCGCCGCCATTGTCGTGGGGACCACACGAATCGGCGTCGGCAACTTCGGCCTGTCCGCCGGCACGCGGAGCGCGAAGGCGGTCGGTCCTGGTGCCGGCAACTGGCTGCGTGGACCCATGGTGTTGGTCCTGGCCTCGGCGTGTGCGGAGGCCGTGCTGATGCCGATCGGCGCCTTGGTGTTCCAGCGCGTCACGCTCGCGGGCCTTGGCCTGAACCTTGTCGCCGTGCCGTGCATGGCCATCGTCCAGGTGGCCGCCATGGTCGTTGCCGCCATGGACGCCGTGGGGTTGGACCGTGCGGCGTGGCCGGCGGGCTGGATCACGCACCTGGCGGTGCGGGCCCTCGTCGACAGCGCGGCGTTGGTGGACTTTGCGCCGTGGCTGACGTGGCGGGTGCCATCGCCGTCGATGGGCGTGACGGCCGCCTACTACGCCTGCTTGATCGTCGCGGTGTGCTGCCACGGAGGATGCGGAGGGAATCACGAAGGACCCCAAGGGAACCGCTCCCTTCGCGTGCTTCGCGTTCTATCGTCGCGTGCTTCGTGGTTGGCGTTGGGGTTCTTCTTGTGGATTGCCGCGGCGCCGGCCACGCAGGCTCGCGCATTGGGCGACGGCCGGCTCCACCTCACGGTGATGGACGTCGGGCAGGGCGACGCGATGCTCGTCACGCTGCCCAATGGCCGCACCCTGATGGTCGATGCCGGTGGCGTGTCACTGCGGGGCGACTTCGATATTGGCGACCGCGTGCTGGGTCCCGCGCTGCGCGCCAGGAACATTGTGCGCCTCGACTACCTGGCCATTACCCACAGCGACCCTGACCACATCGGTGGCGCAGCGTCGCTGGCGAACGACTTTCGGCCGGGCGAGATCTGGGCCGGTACTTTCGTCGCCAACCACGAGCCCACACGGCAACTCCAGGCCGCGTCCGATCGCCATCGCGCCACGTGGCGATGGCTGCAGAAGGGCGACCGCCTGGATCTGGGCGGCGTCGAACTGCGGGTGCACCATCCGCCGTTGCCCGACTGGGAGCGGCAGAGGGTTAGAAATGACGATTCGCTGGTGATCGAGCTGCGCTACGGCCAGGTGTCGATGCTGCTGACCGGCGACATCGGCAGGGAAGTGGAGCAGGCGCTGATTCCTACGCTGGACCTGCTGCCGATCGTGGTCCTGAAGTCGCCGCACCACGGCAGCGGCACGTCGAGTTCGCAGCCGTTCATCGATGCCGTGAAGCCAAGTGTCGTCGTGATCAGCGACGGCCGTGGGAACCCGTACGGCCACCCCGTGCCGCAGGTGCTGGAGCGCTATCGCCGCGCTGGCGCGACGGTGTTTCGCACCGACCAGGACGGACAGATCGAGCTCACCACCGACGGCCGCACGATTCGGTCCCGCACCTTCACGGGCCGGGCGACGCGTGTGCCCTAGCGGGAACCACGCAGCACTATCCGTTCGCGTCCTTCGTGGTTGTCTTGGCCACCTGCCAATGCGCCTCGAGCTGCTCCAGCGTCAGGTCGCGCATCCGTTCGCCCTTGCTCGTCACCTGCCGCTCGACATCGTCGAACCGCAACTGAAATTTGTTGTTCGCCACGCGAAGGGCGGCTTCGGGTTCAACACCGAGCTTGCGCGCCAGGTTGGCCACCGCAAACAGCAGATCCCCAAGCTCCTCCTCGGCCTCCGGTGACTTCGGCCCCAGCGTCTCGACGGCTTCGCGCAGTTCGCGGACTTCCTCGTCGATCTTGTCGAGTACGTCGCCGGGCTTGACCCAATCGAAGCCGACGGTGGCGGCTCGCGTGCTCAGTTCGAAGGCCCTGAGCAGCGACGGCATGGACCGTGGGATGCCGCTCAGCAGGGACTTCTCCGGTTCGCCGGCGTCGCCGCGCTCCTTCTTCTTGATGTCCTCCCATTGCTCCTTCACCTCGCGCGGGGTGAGCAACGCCTTGCCGTGGGCGTCGAAGACATGGGGGTGCCGCCGGATCAGCTTGTCGGCGATGGCCTGCAGCGAGTCAGCGATCGAGAAGCGGCCTTCTTCCTCGCAGATCCGGGCGAGAAACACGGCCTCGAACAGGAAGTCGCCGAGCTCCGACTTGAGGTCGTCATAGTCCTCGCGGTCGAGGGCATCGAGCAGCTCGTAGGTCTCGCCCAGCACGAATGGGCGCAGGGTCTGCACCGTCTGTTGGCGGTCCCAGGCGCAGCCGTGCTCGGAGCGTAGCGTGCGCATGATTTCCACCAGTTGCTGAAAGCGCTCGCCGGCCTGCTCGCTCATGCGCCATGCTAACATTCCATCTCTTAGATGCAGGCGACCGTGACCTTCCTTGGCAGTGGCACCTCGCATGGCGTGCCGATGATCGGCTGTACCTGCGCCGTGTGCCAGTCCCCCGACCCCCGCGATCGCCGATCGCGTCCGTCGATCCACATCAAGGTGGACGGCGGGCCGTCGATCCTCGTCGATACCTCTACCGACTTGCGGCAGCAGGTGCTGGCCAACGGCATTGCCCGCGTCGATGCCATCCTGTTTACGCACAGCCACGCCGACCACGTCATGGGCCTGGACGATGTGCGGCGGTTCAACGTGATGCAGGGAGGGGCGATCCCGGCCTATGCGGACGAGCGGACGGCGGCCGACCTGAAGCGGACCTTCTCGTATATCTTCAGCCCGGCCAGCGAGAAGGGCGGCGGCATTCCCGAGATTGTCCTGACAACCGTCACGGGTCGCTTTGCCATTGACGGTGTCGGCATCCAGCCGATTCCGCTGTTTCACGGCAGCCGGCCGATCCTGGGCTATCGCCTGGGCACCTTCGCCTATCTGACCGACTGCAATCGGCTGCCCGACGAAGCCTGGCCGCTGCTGGACGGACTCGACGTGCTGGTGCTCGATGCCCTGCGGCACAACCCGCATCCGACCCACTTCACCGTGGCCGAGGCTCTCGGCGTGGTGGAACGGGTGAAGCCTCGCCACACCTACTTCACCCACATGTGCCACAAGCTGCCGCACGCCGAGACCAATGCCTCGCTGCCGCCTGGTGTGGAGCTGGCCTATGATGGCCTGGTGGTGACGATCGACGCCGGGGCGGCAGTCGCTGCGAATGATGGCCCGGAGGGCGGATGGACGTAATCCATTTTCCGGACGACCCCCGGCCGGCCACCTGGCGATCGCCGGTGCTGGCGCTCGGCAACTTCGACGGCTTGCATCGGGGGCACGTGAAAATCGTCGAGCGCATCGGGCGCGGTGCGATTGAGCGCGGCGGCACCAGCGTGGTGCTGACCTTCGATCCCCATCCGCCACGGGTGCTTCGCCCCGACAAGGCGCCGGCGTTGCTCATGACCAAGGCCCAGAAGCTCGATGCCCTGGCGCGCGCTGGTGTGCAGGGCGCCGCGGTGGTGCGATTCACCGCCGAGATGTCGCAGTGGCAACCCGAAGCGTTCGTGCGAACGGTGCTGGTGGAGTGGCTGCGCGTGGCCGAGGTGTGGGTGGGGGCCGACTTCCTGTTCGGCCGCAACCGCAGCGGCAACTTCACGTTGCTCAAGTCGCTCGGCGCCCAGTATGGCTTTCGCGCCGAGAAGATTGATCCCATCCGCTACAAGGAGTTTGTCGTCTCGAGCACGCGCGTGCGCCGGCTGGTCGGCGAAGGGCGGGTGGATGAGGCCGGGGCACTACTGGGGCATCACTACGTGCTGGACGGCCTCGTCGTGGAAGGCGCCAAGCGTGGCCGCGAGTTGGGGTTTCCGACCGCCAACCTGCAGACCGAGAACGAACTGATTCCGCCCCATGGCGTCTACGCCACCGCGATGACGGTGGATGGGGCGGTGTATCCCAGCGTCACCAACATCGGCCAACGCCCGACCTTTGGCGATCAGCTGGCCACCACCATCGAGGCGCACCTGATCGGCCAGACTCGCGACCTCTACGGCAAGACGGTGCGGCTGGCCCTGGTACAGCGGCTCAGGGATGAGCGCAAGTTTCCGGATCTCGAGGCGCTCCAGGACCAAATCGCGGCGGATGTTCGCCGCGCCACGCGATTGTTCGATAGACTATCGGTCTGATTCGCATGTCCCCCAAATCGTTCACCTTCAAACTCACCGTACCCCGCGATCCCGAAGTGGCCCCCATCGTCACCGACCTGGCCAGCCACGCCGTCGGCTATGCCGGGCTGCCGGCGGCGGCCGGGACCGCGTTGGTGGCCCAGGTCGCGGCGGCGGCGGCCGGCGTTCTGGCCACGACGGGTCCGCCCGTACTGATCGTGGTGACCAGCGACGAGACGACGCTGACCTTCGCGATTGACGGCGTGCCGGTGTCGATGCCGCATTCGAACTAGCCCATCATGCGCCTGTACAACACCCTGACCCGCCAAGTGGAACCGTTCGCCCCGGTGCGTAACAACACCGTCCGCATGTACACCTGCGGCCTCACGGTGTATGCCCGCGGCCACATCGGCAACTTCCGGACGTTCGTCGGGGTGGACGTGTTGCGCCGGGCCTTGAAGTACGTGGGCGGCTTCCAGATGCACCACGTCATGAACTTCACCGACGTGGACGACAAGACCATCACCGGCGCCGAGAAGGCGGGCCTGCCGCTGCGCGAGTACACCGACCAGTACATCCAGGCCTTCCGCGAAGACGCGCTGGCGCTCGGGATCGAGCCCGTGGAGGACACCCCGCGCGCCACCGATCCTGAGAACCTGCAGGCGATGGCCGACATGATTAAGCAACTCGGCGAGCACGGCCACACCTACCAGACCGACGGCTCGATCTACTTCAAGATTGCGACGCTGCCCACCTATGGCAAGTTGGCGCGGCTGGATCACGAGGGCATCCAGGCCGGTGCGCGGGTGGACTCGGACGAGTACGACAAGGAGAATGCCCGCGACTTCGTCTTGTGGAAGGCAACCAAGCCCGGCGAACCCACCTGGGATGTCGGCTGCGGGCCCGGCCGGCCCGGCTGGCACATCGAGTGTTCGGCGATGGCGCTGCGGCTGCTCGGCGAGTCGCCGATCGACATCCACACTGGCGGCGTCGACCTGGTGTTCCCGCATCACGAGAACGAGATCGCCCAGAGCGAAGGCGCGACCGGCAAGGAGTTCTCGAAGTTCTGGTTCCACATCGAGCACCTGCTGGTGGACAACCAGAAGATGTCGAAGTCGGTGGGGAACGTCTACACCGTGCAGGACGTGCTCGATCGCGGGTTCCGCCTGTCGGCGTTGCGCTACATCCTGCTGTCGGCGTACTACCGCAAGCAGTTGAACTTCACCTGGGTCGGACTCGAGCAGGCTGAAGAGTCGCTGCGCCGCATCACCGACTTCCTGGGCCGCGTCGGCGGATTGTCGGGAGGCGTCGCGCATGTGGAGGTGGCGACCCGGGTGGCCGAGGCGGTGCAGCGGTTCGATGCCGCGCTGGCCGATGACCTCAACACCGCGGCCGGACTCGGCGAGCTGTTCGACCTGATCCGCGCGCTCAATATCGCCATGGATGCCCGGCAGGTGGGCGAGGCCGACGCGCCCGGCATCCAGGCGGCGTTCGACCATTTCGACCAGGTGCTCGGCGTGCTGTCGCTGCGTCACGCCGAAGAGGCGACTCCGCCCATTCCCCAGGCCGAGATCGACGCCGGGATCGAGGCCCGCCAGGACGCCCGGCGCCGCCGCGATTTTGCCGAGGCCGATCGGATTCGCCAGGAGTTGCTCGACAAAGGCGTCATTCTCGAGGACGGCCCGAAGGGAACACGATGGAAGCGCCGCTGATCCGTACGCCACTGCCGGGCCCCAGGGCCAAGGCCATCATTGAGCGCGACGCCTTGGTGGTGTCGACCTCCTACACCCGCGGCTATCCGTTCGTGATGGCGCGCGGATCCGGGGCCGCGGTCGAGGACGTGGACGGCAATGTGTTTCTCGACTGCGCGGCCGGCATCGCGGTCAACTCCACCGGTCATTCCCATCCCGCCGTCGTCGCCGCCATTGTCGACCAGGCGCAGAAGTTCCTGCACATGTCGGGGACGGACTTTTTCTATGAGCCGCAAGTGGCTCTTGGCGAAGCGTTCAACGAGATTGCGCCATTCTCCGGACCCAAGCGGTCGTTCTTCTCGAACTCGGGCACCGAGGCGATCGAGGCGGCGATCAAGCTGGCGCGCTATTCGACCAAGCGCTACGGGATGATTGCGTTTCTCGGCAGCTTTCACGGCCGCTCGCTGGGATCGCTGGCGCTCACCTCGAGCAAGGCCATCCAGCGCAAGGGATTCGGGCCGATGCAAGCGGGGACGTTTCATACGCCGTATGCGACCTGCTATCGGTGCCCGGTCGGCCTCAAGCCCGAGTCGTGCCAGGCCGAGTGCCTGGACTTTCTCGAACAGCAGGTGTTGGTACACCTGATTTCGCCTGACGAGGTCGCCGGCGTGGTGGTCGAGCCGATCCAGGGCGAAGGCGGCTACGTCGTGCCGGCGCCGCAGTTTCACGAGCGCCTGCGCGCGCTGACCAGCAAGCACGGCATCCTGTTGATTGCCGACGAAGTGCAGTCGGGCATGGGCCGCACCGGCAAGATGTTCGGCATTGAGCATTTCGGCGTCGAGCCCGACATGGTGGCGGTGGCCAAGGGCGTGGCCTCGGGCATGCCACTGGGCGTGACCACTGCCAGCGCCGGCGTGATGAACTGGCCCCCGGGCACCCACGCCAGCACGTTCGGCGGCAACCCGGTGTCGTGCGCGGCGGCCCTGGCCACCATCACGCTGCTCAAGGATTCGTTGATGAAGAACGCCGCCGAGGTCGGTGCGTTCATGATGGATCGCCTGAAGGAACTGCAGCAGAAGCACGCCATCATCGGCGATGTCCGCGGCCGCGGCCTGATGATCGGCATTGAGCTGGTCAAGGACCGTGTGACCAGGGAGCGGGCGGTGGTGGAGCGCGACCAGGTGGTCGACGCCTGCTTTGCGCGCGGCCTGCTGGTGCTGGGGGCAGGGAAGAACGCGATTCGCCTGTCGCCACCGCTGGTGCTGACCAAGGCCCAGGCCGCCACGGCCGTCGAGATCATCGATCAGGCCCTGTCAACCATCGCCTCGTAGGGCGCGCTCGTCGGGCGCGCGCCGATCAGGCACGGCCCTTGCTCCCGCCCCGCGCATGACTTACGCACGTCAGCAACTGGGGCTGCGCGGCGAGGATTTCGCGCGGGTCGAGCTTGAGCGACTTGGGTATCGCATACTCGATAGGCGCTACCGTTCCCGTTTCGGCGAGATCGACCTCGTCGCGCGCGACGGCGGCACGGTAGTATTTGTGGAAGTGAAAACCAAGACCGACAGCACATTCGGCGATCCCGCCGAGATGGTCACCCGGCAGAAACAACGACGCCTGGTCTCGATGGCGGAGGAGTATGTGGCCGGCCATCACTTGCAGGCCATGCCGTGCCGCTTCGACGTGGTGGCGATTGACGCGTCGGTCGCGCCGCCTCGCATTACGGTCTATCGCGATGCCTTCAGGCCCGGATGGTAGAGACCGAGCTTAGGCGCGACCCGATCACCGGCCGATCGGTGTTGATCGACCTGACCGCCCAACCCCATCCCAACGATTTCCTGCTGGAGCCGGTTCGCCAGGACGATGAGCCGGCGGCGTGCCCGTTTTGCGAGGGCCGCGAGGGGAACGCGGGGCCGGAAGTGCTGGCCTGGCGCGAGCACAGTGCGGCCAACGCGCCCGGGTGGTCGGTGCGGGTGGTGCCGAACCGGCGGCCGATGCTGCGGATTGAGGGCAGCCAGGCGGGTCGCGTCGACGGCATCTACGAGTCGTGGGACGGGCTGGGCGCGCATGAAGTGGTGATCGAGACGCCGGTCCACGATCAGCCATTGCAGGACCTGCCGGCCGATCGGCTGTGGCGGGTGCTGTGGGCCTGGCGCACCCGGTTACAGGACCTGAAGCGCGATGCGCGGTTTGTCAGCGCGGTGGTGTTCAAGAACCACGGTCGCGCCGCCGGCGCCCGCCTGGACCATTCGCACTCGCAGCTTGCCGCCTATCCGATCGTGCCGTCGGTGTTGCACGAGAAGGTGCGGGGGGCGGAGGCGCACTTCGACCGTACCGGGCAGTGCGTCTTTTGCGCCATCACTGCGCAGGAATTGCTAGACGGCCGGCGAATGGTGTCAGACACCCTTCCAATAATTGCCATCACCCCGTTTGCCTCGCGCGTGCCGTTTGAGACCTGGGTCATGCCGCGGGTCCATGCGCCGCGGTTCGAGGAGGCGTCGGACGAGACGCTGACGGCCATGTCGGTCGTGCTCGGGGAGGTCATGGCCGGGATCGACTGGGCGCTGGAGCGGCCGGCCTACAATCTGGTGCTCCACACCGCTCCGTTTGGGGGTGGCGACGATCGCTGGTTCCATTGGCACCTGGAAGTGATTCCCCGGGTGACCCGCTGGAGCGGGCTCGAGTGGGGCAGTGGCATTCCTCGGAATCCGGTGTCGCCGGAAGAGGCGGCGCGGGTCTTGCGATCGGCTAACCCGCGTAGAGGCGGGCTTTAGCCGGTTGGCGGGCCCAGAATGCTTGCCTGTCGCGCTACCCATCTGTTACAGTGGGTTGTTCTCGGCGAGCGGGAATAACTCAGTGGTAGAGTGCGACCTTGCCAAGGTCGAAGTCGCGGGTTCGAATCCCGTTTCCCGCTCCAATTTTCGCTGTGGTTGCTGGCGAAAATTGTCCCGCCGAAGCTTGCGAAGCAAGCGAAGGCGGACCACAGCGCTTGGCAGGCGACCACGGACTAAAGACCCCCTAACGTCGAATGACCGCCCTCCAGTCGACCCCACGCCCCATTCTCAACTAGCATTAGCTGTTCCAAAGCGGCGCCGTCGCCAAGTGGTAAGGCAGAGGTCTGCAAAACCTCCATCCCCGGTTCAAATCCGGGCGGCGCCTCCACCCTTCGCTCTGTAGTGCGCGAAGGGTGCCCACCATAGCTCTCGAAGCGAGCGACGGTGGGCGGCGGCGGACCTCTCTCACAAATCCAAACGGTGTGCGCTGGCGATCTGTCCAGCCATGTCACCAGCCAGCTTCGCCTTGGCGGCGAACTCCGGCCACCGCGTGACCGCGGCTCTCACCTCCTCGTACATCGCCTCCGCTCGTCCGCGCTTCAGGCCCGCGCTCTTCGCCACCGCCCTCACATCGTCCATCACCATGCCGTCGCGCTTGCCGTTGACGGTCATCTGGTGCGTGGCGGTCCAGTCGCCTGAGGGGTTGTAGCTGTAGGTCACGTCAAACGCCGGCGCCAGGCTCCACTGGCCGTCGCGGTCCATCAGGAAGGCGATGTTCTTCACATGATCGTCCTGGTTTCTGGCGACGATGTTGAACAGCATGCGGCGGAATTGTTGCTCGAGCGCGGCCATGGGCAGGTCGAGCTGGCGAATGGTCATGAGCGCCTGCTCGTACGAGTAAGCGCCCGGCTGGTTGTAGTCGAAATGCGCCATCGCGCCGAGCGATTGCATGTGCAGCTTGCCGCCGTCCGGCAGGCGGTCGAACCGCCGGGTCATGAAATGACGCCGGCCGTTCTCCTCGAGCAGCCGACATTCGCTCATGGTGATGCCGGCCGCGCGCGCCATCAGCGAGTAGGCGTACTCGATGACGCCGTAGCCCTTCGGGTCCTCCAGCTCCTTGTCCTTGTTGCCGGCGACGCCGTCGAACTTCAACAGCCAGTAGGTAAAACCAGGCCCGGCAGCGATCTGGCCCGACCGCACCTCGTTGGTCTTGCGATGCCACGCGATCACCGCCTTGGCCCGCGCGCCGCCCGCCGACGTCCCGACCTTGAGGATGTCGGCCAGCGCCTTGCGGCGGTTGACCGCCGATAAGCGGCCCTTGAGATTGCGCCGCTCACTGAGAATGTCGGAAGCCAGTTTCACCAGGGCGTCGATATCGATTCGGGACGCCGTGCGCGGCTTGGGTCCGAGCGCCGGCACAAACTCGAGCGCGCCCATGCCGCGGGCTCCGGTGTAGCAGAGACGTTCGATCGGGCTGAAGCTCTCTCGGGAACGGCCGGTGGTGGCCAGCCAGGCATCGATGAGAGCGTTACCGAAACGGTCGGGCAGCGAATCAACCAGCAGACCCGGCAGCCCGAGGAAGGTGCGACGGGGAAGGTCAGGAAACTCGTAGATGCGGCGGGCGAGCGGCAACATCAACGGCGCGACCTGAATGCCGCTGCCGGCAAACTCCCCGGTGTACTCGAAGGCGGCGTGTCCGCGCGGGTCGGGCATGGAGACCGCGCCGATGGTGCGGCCCCACAGCCGTACTTCGGCGATCACGACTCATCCCCCCAGGTCCACTTGCGCGTGCGGCCCGCGGATGTCTCGCGAGCCGCCGAGGCCCGCTTGCGCTGGCGTCCCGCCAGGCGAAGCTGCTCTACGGGACTCGGCGCGGGCAGGGGAACCAGCGCATCGAGGCGGTCCATGAGCCCCAGGATCCGGCACACGCGCACCAGTCCCGACAGGCGCGCCGCGACCTCGCCCGACTCGAGCCGCTCGACGGTACGCTTCGACACGCCGGCCTCGTGAGCCAGTTGCGCCTGGGTCAGGTTACGGGCCAGGCGCAGGGCGGCCAGCCGGCCGCCGAGCTCCTTGAGAATCGCTTCATCCGAGAGTTGTTTGGTGAGCCACATAAATCGTCCTATATGACGAATTATACCTCAATAGTTGCTTAAGTCGTCATATAGGACGAGTAGAGAGGATCAGATGGCGTGATCCTGGATTTGGCCGCCATATCCATGCGCTTGGCTCTTTGAATGCCACTTCGGCCCAAGATCTGCGAGGATTCGTCCCACACATGACGCCTAACCCTCAACCCGGCCTTCGACTTGTCCTCATGGTCACGCTTCTGCTTGCCAGCTATGCTCCGGCCGGCGCCCAGGCGCTCGACCTCGACCGTGCGACCGTCGCGGACTTGAACTCCGCGTTCGACCGGGGCACGCTGACCGCGGAGAAGCTGGTCCAGTTGAGCCTGGCGCGCATCGACGCCTACGACCGGCAGGGCCCGGCGCTGCGCGCGATCATCACCCTCAATCCGAAGGCGCTTGAGACCGCGCGGGCGCTCGATGCCGAGCGCAAGGCGAAGGGCAGGCGCTCGCCTCTGCACGGCATTCCGGTGGTCCTCAAGGACAACTTCGATACCTTCGACCTGCCGACCACCGGCGGCTCGGTGCTGCTCGAAGGGTCCATTCCGCCGGACGATGCGTTTGTGGTGAAGAAACTGCGCGACGCCGGCGCGATCATCCTGGCCAAGGTGAATATGTCGGAGTTTGCCTCGGGCGGTGCTCGCAGTTCGATCATCGGGCCGTCGCGCAATCCGCACGCGCTCGACCGCAGCCCGTCAGGCTCGTCGGGCGGCACCGGGGTCGCCATTGCCGCCGGCTACGCCACCATCGGCCTTGGCACCGACACCGGCGGCTCCATTCGCGGTCCCGCCTCGTCGAACGGCATCGCCGCTCTCAAGCCGACTCTGGGACTACTGAGCCGCGACGGAATCATTCCACTGGCCCTCAGCTTCGACACCGGCGGTCCGATGGCTCGCAGCGTCTACGACGTGGCGGTGGCGCTCGGCGTGATGGCCGGCGTCGATCCGGCCGATGCGGCAACGGCGCAGAGCGAGCGCCGATTCGAAAATGACTACACCAGGTTTCTGAAGCCCGACGCGCTCAAAGGCGCCCGCCTGGGCATTGCGCGCGACTTCATGGGCGCCGATGGCGACGTCGACTGGCAGGTCGAGGCGGCGATCGCAGCCATGCGCAAGGCCGGCGCCACCGTGGTCGACGTGCGGTTTCCCAAGTGGATGCTCGACGCCAAGGGCGAGTTCTACACGGCGATCCGCTACCCGGAGTTCCCGGTCCAGATTGAGGCGTACCTCAAGACACTTGGCGCCGGCTACCCGAAGAACCTGCAGCAGATCATCGATCGGGCGCAGTCGGTGACCTCACCGCGGCCTGACGGCGCGGGCCCGAACCCGACGCGCTGGTCGATGTTCGCGCGCGAACTGGCGAGCGGGTCGATGGACGAGGTCCGTTATACGGCGGTGCGCGACCATGGCCTGCCGCTGATTCGGCAGATGGTTGATGGCGCTCTTGCCGCGCAGTCGCTTGATGCGATCATCTACCCGACGGCATCGCGCCGCCCAGACCTGGTGGCCGCTCCTCCCGAAACGCCGGGCGGTGCCGCCGCGTCGGCCACCAACATTGCCAACCTCACCGGCTATCCCGACCTGATCGTGCCGGCCGGCTTCAGCGCCGATGGACTGCCGATCGGCTTGTCGTTCCTGGGACCGGCCTTCAGCGAAGGGAAGTTGCTCGGCCTGGGCTACAGCTTCGAGCAGTTGACGCACGCCCGCCGGCGCCCCGTTCACACGCCGGGCTTGCCGGGCGAGGTCTTGGGCAAGTAGGGCCGCACCAGGACGGCCGCCACCGCGTGCAGGCGGCGCGTGGGATCGAGCTGCTCGCCAAGCCGCCGCACCAGGCCGTGCCAGTTGCTCTCTTCCACCGCCTTGTCGTTGAAGGCGCGGGCGCGGATGGGGCGTTGGGAGACGGCCTTCGCCCAATCCATCCTGAGCTTGCCCGACGCGTCGATCGCCACCACCTCAAAGGCCGGGCCGTCCTTGTAGATGGCGACCAGGCCGGCGTTGGTCTCGTCGCCGATCGCCATTTCAAAGCGCACCGCGCGGCCGAGCGCCCCTTCTTCGTAGTGCGCGAAGATGCCCTCGACGAGGGGATGGCCCGAGGCGAAGAAATCAATCGACTCATTCTCGACCGCCTCTTCGCGATCGAAGGTGCCGACAAACGACGAGCCGGCTGGCACTCCGGGCAAGCTGTCCACCAATGCCTGGTTCGCCAGTTCGACCGAGAACACCCGATGCCCCTTGGGGTGCGCGATGGTGAAGCCCAGGCCGATGGCCGCCGTGATCACGACTTCCTGGTTGAGTTCGTCGAGTTGCTTAGGCACCCGGTTGAGAATGCCCGGTCCCATGCTGGCGCGATACGGGTCGCGATGCAGCTGCTGATACGCCGCTTCGCGAATACGGGTGCGGGCCGCCTGCGACTCGGTGACGAGGGCAGCAAACCGCTCGTCCGAGAGCGTCGCCAACGGGTCCAGGGCGATCTCCTCCAGTGCGCCCTCGATGTGGGCCAACTGGGGCTCGAGTCCGGCCAGCGGCTCCTGGAACAGCCCGAGCGCCTCGAACAGACGCACCACATCGCGGCCAATCCCCGAGGGGGGCCGGAAGTAGATCACGTCGACAGGGATCCGCCGGCCAATGCGGTCGAGCCGGCCAATCCGCTGTTCCACAACCGACGGCTTCCACGGCAGATCGAACAAGACCAGCCGCTTGCAGAACTCGAAGTTGCGACCCTCGCCGCCACACTCGGTCGACACGAGTACGCTCGGGCCGTCGGCTTCCCGGAATCGCGCGACTTCGGTATCCCGGCGGGCGGGTGTCAGTTCCTCGTGAAAGACGCCGGTGGCCACATGCGCACGACTGCCGAGTGCGGTGCGCACCATCTCGAGCGTCTCGCGATGCGCAACGAAGATCAGCGTCTTCTCGCCGGCCTGCCGCCACAGCGGCGCGTGTTCGGCCAGCCAGAGCACGCGGGCGTCGATCGCATCCATGGCCTCGGCTTGGGGGCGAATCGGATCGTCAGTGCCGCTCACGGCGGCGAGTGCCGCCCCCGACGCCAAAGCGCGACGGACGCGATCCACCTTGTCACGTTCGGCCACGGCGTTGGCCGCCGGGGTGCCACGGACGGCTCGTTCGACGGCGTCACGCCGCTTGGCGCTCCTGGGATCGCCCAGGTCAATCGGAATGCCGACGCGGGGCGGCAGGCCGCCAATGTCCGCCCGCCGGGTCGAGCTCGTGCACGCCGGCAGGGGAGTGCCATCGGCCAGACGCTGTTCGAAGCTCATGCCCTCCGGAAACTCCTGCGGCCGCAAGAGCTGCAACAGCCGGAAGAATCCGTGCGCATCGTCTTCGAGCGGCGTCGCACTCAACAACAACACATGCCGGCCCAGAGCGGCGATTGGCGCAATGGCCCGCCAGCCGGGTTCGCCCGGATGGCCCGGCGGCCGCCGCAGGTGCTGCGCTTCATCCACGACGAGCAGGTCGATGCCGGCCTTCACGGCCAGGCCGGTGAGGTGCGGCCGCGCGATCAGCATCTCCAGCGAGATCACGGTGCGGCGGTGGAGTTCGAAGGGATTGAAGTCGTCGCCGAAGTCCCTGGCGACATCACCCAGGCGTTCTGAGTCGAGCAGGGTAAACACCTGGTGGTATTTCCGCCACAGCTCGCCCAGCCACTGCACGGTCAGGGTGTCGGGCGCCACCACCATGCAGCGGGTGACTTTGCCGGCGTGCACCAGCCGATTCAGGATCAGCGACGCTTCAATGGTCTTGCCGAGGCCGACCTCGTCTGCCAGCAGCCACCGCACGGGATCGCTCGCGCTGGCCCGTTCGGCGACGTGCAGCTGATGCGGAAACAATCGCACGCGTCCGCCGAGGAACGGTCCCAGGCCGCCGGCCTCGCGCAGGCCCAGCAAGTGCAGGATGTTCATCCGCGTCACGAAGTCCTCGACATCGTCGAGATCGCCGTTGGCGAGTCGTTCGAGCAGGGCTCCTTCCAGCTCCACCGGCCACAAGGCGTGAGCGGTGGCCGCGCGTCCGTTGGCGAGCGTCAGCGTGCCGTCGGGCTGTCGCGAGACAATCGTCGTCTCTTCGCCGGTCGCGGTCACGCGCACCGGACGGCCGGGACTGAGGTCCACTGCTACCAGGGCGTCAGTGTTCGCGGCCAGCTTCAGTGACGTGCCCGATCGCGGAAAGTCCACCACGAGGGTGCGGCGTTCCAGGGCCGAGACTCGCCCGATGCCAAGTTCAGGGTTGAAGCGATGGGTGAGGTAGTCACCGATGGCCCAGGTGGGGCGTGGAATGTGGGTAGCCAGAGCTACGACGTTACCCCAGAATTGGGTGCTCGGGTGCTCGGGTGCTCGGGTGCTCAGGTGCTGAGGCCCGCCGGCCGCGGGCCGCTGCGGCGAGGTCTCGCCGTAGCTCGCCCGATCGTGCGCGAGCGCAGGCGGATGCTGAGGTGCTGCTACGATGTGGGCATCGTGGATGAGGCGATCGACCGACTGTACCAGCTTCCGCTTGACCAGTTCACGCCCGCTCGCAATGCGCTTGCCAGGACCGCGGGTCCGCGCTCGGCGGAGATCAAGTCCCTCGAAAAACCGAACGTGGCGGCCTGGGCGGTGAACCAGTTGTTCTGGTGTGAGCGGGCGGTCTACGACGAAGTCGTGGACGCCTCTCAACAACTGCGGGCGGCCTATCGCGATCAACTGGCCGGGCAATCCGCCGATGTGCGCGGCGCCGAGGCCGCCCACAAGGCGGCGGTGAAGAAGGCGACCCAGGCGGCGCGCGCCCTGGTCGAGGCCGATGGCGGCAAGGCATCCGACGCGGTGATGGAGGCGGTGCGCGAGACGCTCGACATTCTGCCGGGCGGGGAGCAGCCGGGACGATTGACCAGGCCGCTCAAGCGCACCGGCTTCGAGGCGCTCGAAGGCTTCACGTTCGCCGCCAGGCCACGGCCGGTGCCAACCAGGCTTGAGCCGAAGGCGGGGCCGTCGAGGCCGCGTCCAACCGAGGCCGAGAAGCAGGCGGCCGCGGCCGCCGAACGCGAGCGCGACATGACGCGCGAGCGGCTGCGGTTTGCCGAGGCCGGCGCCCGCGAGGCAGAGGCCGCACTCGATCGCGCCCGGCGGGCCGCCGAGCGCGCCGAGCGAACGCGTGCGCGCATCGCCCGCGAGCTGGCGGAGGCGTCGAAAGTTGAAGCGGAGTTGTCGGGCGAACAGGCGAGGGCGCAGGCCGCTTACGACCAGGCGATCGCAGAGCGCGATCGCCTGGCCGGCATGGTCAGCTCGGCTTCTTCTCCGCGATCGCCTGCTTGATCAGGTCGACCGTGCGGGTGGCGCGGGCATCCACGATGGCGCGGGCCCACTCGCGCGAGCGGTTGAGGTTCGAGATGTCCACGCCGTTGATGGTGGCCTTCTTCGCCTTCACGCGCGCCTCCCAGCGCACCGAGTTGGGGTCGCTCAGCATCATGTTGAGCGTGATGCCCGGGCTGTCGTGCAGCCCATCATCGGGCATCCCGTCCTTGACGACGCCGAGCTGGCGCAGCACGTTGGGCGTGCCGGGCGGCGCCGTGTAGTAGCCGGGAATGGTCGCCACGAAGGCGCTGCCGGCAAACTGGGCGGTCAGCTTGTCAGCTACGGCCTTCTGGCCGTTCTGGTTACCGCCGCTGTCGCCAATCATGATGATGTTCTTGAAGCCGTGCATCTTGAGGCTGTGCGCGATGTCGGTGAGCAGCGCCTGGAAGGTCTCTTCGCGCAGGCTAATGGTGCCGGGGCTGCGCATGTGGCCGCTGGGCGGATCAATGCGGCCTTCGGGCACGTACTCGATAATCGGCGCGCACAAGGCGTTGCCGAGCTTGCGGGCGATGGCCTCGCAGTTGGTGCGCAGCACGTAGTTGTGCTTGCCGGTGACCAGCCAGGGTCCGTTGGGTTCCATGCCGCCGGTGGCGATGATGGCAGTGGTGTTGCCGGCCTTGAGCGAGTCGCGGACGTCCATCCACGTCATCTCTTCGATCCACACCGTGTTGGGCATCGGCAGCGGGTTGGGCGCGTCGGCGCAGTTGTAGGCGTTGTCGCGACAGTCGCCACCGCCCATCGATCGGGGATCGGGCGCTCGCTGGGGAGCCTGGCCCGACAGTAGGGCGGTCAACAAGGCAAGGGTGGCTGCGGCCGTCAGGGTGGTCCTTAACATGATGGGTCTCCGGTGGCAATTGTAAGAGATGTGGGAAGACGCTGGTTAGGTCCGTCTCTGTTCAATGACGTCGGGTCTCACAACGAGCCCGGCCCTCGGCCACATCAAGATGAGCGGAGGTACCCCCATGCTCGTGCGTTCAACTCGCCTGTTCATCCCCGTTATTGCGGCTTTCGGGCTGGTGACTACGCTGGCCCCGCGACCGGCGCGCGCCCAGGCGCCGGAGCGGATCGTCACCGTGCGCTGTGACAACGGCGCCAGCCTGCAGCGCCGGATCGACAACTTCGCCGACGAAGCAGCGGCCGGCAGGCGTCGCTTCGTATTCGAGATTCACGGCTTCTGCGCCGAGCGGGTTGAGATTCGCTATCCCTTGACGCTTCGGGGACTCGATCCGTCGTCGTCAGGTATCACCGGCCCCGCCGACCTTGAAGGTCAGGTCGGCCTGGTCCAGGTGCTCGGCGTGTTAGGAGCGCCGGCGGCGCCTCCCAGAACGGTGCAGATCGACAACCTGACCATTAAGGACAGCCCCCAGACTGGTTTATTGATCGTCAATTCAGAAGTCGGTCTCGACGACGTGGTGATTCGTAATAACTTCCAGGATGGCCTGTCGGTTACGAGCGCCGGGTTCGTGATCGCGAATCGTGCAACCATCAGCGACAACCGCCTGAACGGTATCAACTCGCGGGTCAGTTCTCGGGTGTTCTGCTCGGACTGCGTGATGGATGGCAACGGCGTGACGACCGGCGCTGCCGCCGTGACGACCTCGGTGGGCGGCCTGGCGAGCCTCTCCAACCCGGCCATCAGCGGGGTCAACGGTCTCAGAACCAACGGTGGAGAAATCATCCAGAACGGCGGCACCGTCGCCGCGACCGGCAAGAGTGCGTTTATCACCCGTGGCCATCTCACCTACCAGAATAACGCGCAAGTCTCCGGCGACGTCTGGTGCGAGATCGGCGCGACGGTCACTATGTCTGGCGCCAACAACAGCACTGCGTTCACCCAGACCGCTACCTCGCCGACGGGCTACAACAGTTTCGCCACGTCGTGCACCGTCTCGGTGCTACTGGTGAATGCCACCTTCGTGGGCACCACCCAGATCACGCACCGTGCGCACCTTGGGGTCGTGCCGACCGGGTCGGCGACCCTTGACACCCTGAACTGCTACACCGGGGGCACGGCGGCGGCCGGCAATACCGCCCCATTCGTCGTGGGCGGCATTGCCGGCGTGCCGGTGGCGTGCAACCCGTGACTACCGGCGAACGCCGGAGTACTCCAGCATCTGCGTAGTCAGGTCCATTGGATAGGAGATGGTGACGTCGGTGATCTGGCCGTTGGTCATCACCGGCGTCAACTTCGGCATCACGAACCCGGTGTAGGACGGCAGGTTCAGCTTGTCTACGCGCGCGACCACCTGGTCGCGCAGCTTCGGGTCGAAGTGCACGCCGTAGGTCGAGAACAGCTTCTTGGCGGCGGCGTAGTCGCCTTCGGACTTGATGCGCTGGACCTCGGCGAGCAGCGTGCCGACGCCGGCCCGGAACGCCTGCGGATCGATCATCACCAGGTAGGTCTTGCCCTCGCGCGTGCGCTCCTCGATGGCCTTGGTGTTGGCCATCAGCCACCGGACAATCATCTGCCGGTTGCGCATGTGGTCTTCCTCTATCTGGCTGCCCTCGCGCATGCGGCGCAGTTGCACCAGTGCGTTGCGGGTGTAGGCCTCGTACTCGGCGCGGATCATGCCGTCGTGGTCGGCCGCGGGAATGATGCCCAGCTCCACCAGCTTGGGGTCGGCGATGAAGTAGAGGCCGACCAGGTCGGCGCGGCCTTCTTCGAGCGCCGAGAACTCTTCCTTGATGAGCGCCTGCGGATTGCCCTTGCCCGGCGCCTGCTGGCCCGAAGCGTGTCCGATTACCTCGTGCATGTCGGTGGTCAGCTCGCCGGCCAGCGTCCCGTATTTGTTGGCCCGCTCGGTTTCCTCGGGCGACCAGGTGAACTCGCCGCGCATGGAGCCCGGCGTGGAGCGGTCGTAGGCTTCGTTCACGTTTGACAGCGCCACCGATTTGCTGCCGAACTTCTCGCGGATGGCCTGGTCGTTGGGCAGGTTGATGCCGATCGGCGTGACCGGCCCGGAGTCGCCGGTCTCGACCACCACGTCAATGGCGTTGGCGACAATGCCCTGCACGCTGGCCTTGCGGTACTTGGCGTCCCACGGCATGCGGTCCTCGAACCACTGCGCGTTGGTGGCGATGGTCTTGATGCGCTGGGTCTTTTCCTGGTTGACGTAAAAGACCAGGCCTTCCCAGCCGCCCTTCACGCCGCGCGGATCGAGATAGACCTCGATGAAGCCGTTGATGGTGTCGACCGGCGACTCTTTGTCCTGGACCCAGGCAATGTCGTAGGCCTCGCGATCCCTGACTTCTCCGGTCCGGTAGAACGTGACGAGCGCCGCCAGCGCCTTGGCCATGGGCGGCTCAGCAAATGCCTGCGCGGCTTCCAGGTGCGTCACAATCTCGCTGATGTATTTTCCGTAGCGGCCATCAATGCGATAGACCTCCTCAAGCAACTTGCCGTTCTGCTTGACCAGGCGCGAGTTCAGGCCGTACTTCTCCTCGAATCCCTTGAGGTCGGCGACCGTGACGCCCGAGTACAGGTTGTTGGCGCTCGACTGCAGGATGTCCTTGCCCGGGCCGGGTGTCTTGTTGGTGACGATGGGATCCACGGCGGGGTCGAAGAACATCGGCTGCAGCCGGGCGACGGCGGCGGCGTCGGCGCCCGCGGTCTTCGCGGCGGCGGCGAACGCGTCGGGCGTGCACGCCAGGACAAACTTGCGCGCCGTCAGGTTGTTGTAGGGGCCGTTGTTGAGCCAGAACAGCTTGGTGTAGCGCTGGACCTCGGCGAGCGTAGGGCCGTCCACGCCTTGCGGGTTGGCGATGATGCGCTCGAGGATGCCGCGCATTTCGAGGGCATCCTTGTGCTTCTGGTCAATGAAGATGTCGCGGCCGGCAGTGGCGGCCTGGTAGAGGTGCCAAATCAGGGTCTTCTGTTTCAACGGCAGCGACGAGAATCCATCCGCGTAGAGCTGCACGACGGAGGCATCGTCCACGCGCTCGAGCAGATACTTGCGATCGGCCTGAGCCGGGGTTGCGGCCGGCTGAGCTTCGGTGGCAGGGGCCGGGCTGGAACAGGCCGGAACCAGGGTGGCGAGGACGAGGATCAGGGCATGACGCAGTCTCATGCCGCTAGGGTAGCGCAGCTATGCGCCGGGTCGCTAGGAGCCATCGGAACCGGGTATAGTGGAGCCTCGGCCACGGTGGCCGCGCTCGAGCGGCCCGGCGTAACGGCCCAGCACATCAGTGAGAGGACACACCATGCGTCTCGTTTACGGTCTTGCGATTGCAGTTGCACTTTGTTCGCCGGCGGCCATCCTCGCCCAGGCACCGGCGGCGCAGCCCGACGGCGCCATTGCGGTCAAGGACGGCGGCATCTTCGCCAAGGGCTGGATGGGCAAGATTGATCCCCAGGAAGAAAAGGCCGGCCAGGTGCTGAACAATGCGCGCCTCGCCGAAAAGGGCGGCACCCTGGAAGTGCGCACGGGTCCGGCGACCACG
This sequence comes from Acidobacteriota bacterium, assembly GCA_021730945.1. Taxonomy (GTDB): domain Bacteria; phylum Acidobacteriota; class Vicinamibacteria; order Vicinamibacterales; family UBA2999; genus 12-FULL-67-14b. The sequence goes on from JAKFYH010000005.1 coordinate 118,701, forward strand.
TACTGGAATCCGGCCAATAAGGCGACCGGTAATTACACGGTCAAGGCCACGTTCAACGAGCCCGCCTACATGAGCATGATGAACCACCCGCACCCCTACGGCATCGTGATCGCCGGCAACGACCTGGGTACCGCGGAACAGAGCTTTGTCTACTGCTCGGCCTACGGCGATGGCACCTTCATCGTCCGCGGCATGGGGCCGGCGCCGTTCGCCGTGAGCTCGCGCAAGCCCGAGCCCAACGCCGCCATCAACAAGGCGGCCGGCAAGATGGCGCCCGTGAAGCAGGAGATCGCCATGACGGTGACCGCCGACAAGATCGAGTGCGCGATTAACGGTACGGTGGTGGGCAGCTACCCCAAGACCGACGTGGTGGTGGCCGGCAAGCTCAAGTCCACCGACGGTACCTACGGCATCCGCTTCGCGCACAACACCGAAGCCACGGTGACCGGCTTGACCATGACCAAGCACTAACCGCGCCGCAACATTCGACTAATGGAAAAGGCCGGGTGGGAACTGCTCCCACCCGGCCTTTTCCATCCTGGCACCCAAGCACCTGAGCACCCCAGCACCCTTAATCTACCGGACGTACTTATTGAAATGCGCGATGGTGCGCTCCCAGGCGAGCTTCGCGGCCGCCGCGTCGTAGCGGGGCGTGGTGTCGTTGTTGAACCCATGCTGGGTACCGGCGTAGATGAAGCCTTCGTAGCGCACGTTGTTGGCCTTCAGTGCGGCTTCCCAGGCCGGCCAGCCGGCATTGATGCGTTCATCGACACCGGCGTAGTTGATCAACATGGCCGCCTTGATCCGGGCGGTCTCCTCAGCGGTGGGCTGGCCGCCGTAGAAGGGCACGCCGGCCGCCAGGTCGGCGCCCAGCCGCGAGGCCAGCATGCTGACCACGCCACCGCCGTAGCAGAAGCCGACGGCGCCGATCTTGCCGGTGCAGTCGGGCCGGGTGCGGATGTAGTTGGAGCAGGCGATGAAGTCCTCGCGGACCTTGGGTTGATCGAGCTTCGGAAACAGCTCGCGTGCTTTCTCTTCATCGCCGGGATAGCCCCCGAGCGGCGTCAGCGCATCGGGTGCGATCGCCATGAAGTTGTCGAGCGCCAGCCGGCGGGCGATGTCCTCGATGTGCGGGTTGAGGCCGCGGTTTTCATGGATGACGACGATGGCCGGCAACTTGCCGGTGGCGCTGGCCGGCCGGCAGACATAGGCGTTGATCGTGCCGTTGCCCTTCGGGGAAGCGACCGCGACCCGCTCCGTCTTCAGCCGCGCATCGTCCTTCGGAACCTGCTGCGCCTCGGCAAACTTCGGGCTGAGCGAGTCGAGCAGCATCCCGGCGGTAATGCCGCCAACAGCAAACTTGGCCGCGCGATCGAGAAAGCCGCGGCGATCGATGGCGCCGTGCACGTACTGGTCGAAGATAAGCAGCAGTTCCTGGTCGTAATCCTGAGCGGTCTTGCGTTCCATGTAGATCTCCCCTAGTTGATCGTCCAAAGCGAAATCGAGCTCACATCCTTGACCAGCAGCCGCTGGCCCGCCAGGACCGGCTGCGCCCACGTGGCACTGGTGGCCACGGTGTAGCGTTTGAGCACTTCCAATTGCGAAGGGTTGGCGCGCGCCACCATCAGTTCGGCCTCGGCCGTCAGCGCGAACCAGAGGTCGCCGGCGCGCACGACAGCGGCGTTCTCCGACTGGCGAGCCGCCGACAGCCACCGCGTCTCGCCGGTATTGGCGTCCACCGCGAAGAACTGGCCGCTGTTCTTGGCCGAGAACCCGTAGAGCGTGGTGCCAATGACCACGCCGGTACTCATGTCCATGTTGACGTCGGCGTTCTCCCACGCCGCCTCCTGCACCCACTCACCACTCCGGTTGAACACGCGGAACGCGCTGACCGGCATGCCCAGGCCCGAGACAATCAGCAGTTGCCCGACCACGATCGGCGTGACGGAATTGCGGGTGGCGCGAACGCTGTAGGGCCGCCGCCACAGCAGCGCGCCGGTCTCGGCGGAGACGCCGACCAGGTTGTCCTGCGTGAAGGTGACAATCTGCCGGGTGCCATCGAGCACGGCGGCGATCGGCGATCCGTAGGCCGGGCCGTCGCCGTTCCAGCTCCACTTGACGTCGCCGGTGCGCGCATCGAATGCCGTGAGCGCGCCGTTGCCGTGACCACCGACATGCACGATCACCAGCCCGCGATCGACCAATGGCGACATGGCCGTGTGGTAGAGCGTCTCGACCGGCGGCGCCGGCTTCTGCCAGACCTGCGCGCCGGTGGCGGCGTCAAACGCGGTCACGATGCCGCTCATCCCCAGCGTGTACAGCCGGCCATCGGCAAAGGTCGGCGTGGATTTCGGTCCGGTGCCGTGCTTGCTGGTGGCGGCCGGGTTGGGCTTGAAGGCCGCGACGTATTTGGATTCCCAGATGGTCTTGCCGGTGGCGGCGTCGAGCGCCCGCATCACTTCGCTGTCGTCCTGCCGCGAATAGGCATAGACGCGGTCGCCGACGATGATCGGCGCCGAGTAGCCGAGGCCGACCTCGGTCTTCCACTTCAAGGTGAGGGCGTCGGGCCACGTAGCCGGCGCGCTGAAGCCGGCGGCGCCATCGCGATTGGCTCCGCGCCACTGTGGCCAATCGGCCGCCACTTCGACTCGATTCTGCCGGGATTGGCCCGACAGAATCTCGCTCAGGGCAAGCAGTGCGACAGCCGTGATCGTGAGCTTTCGCATTACCTGGGCTGCGGCACAATGCGCAGGTACGGCTTCGGCGCCTTCCACCCCTGCGGATACGTCTTCTTCGCGTCTTCGTCGTTCACCGACGCCAGGATGATGACGTCGTCGCCATCCTTCCAATTCACCGGCGTCGCCACCTTGTGCCTGGCGGTGAGCTGCATCGAATCGATGACGCGCAACACCTCGTCAAAGTTACGCCCGGTGCTCATGGGATACGAAATCACCAGCTTGATCTTCTTGTCAGGGCCGACCACGTAGACGTTGCGCACGGTCGCGTTGTCGGCGGCGGTGCGGCCGTCGCAGGACTCGCCGGCATCGGCCGGCAGCATGCCGTAGAGCTTGGCGACCTTGAGGTCGGTGTCGCCGATCATCGGGTAGTTCGGCGCCGTACCCTGGGTCTCGGCAATGTCGGCGGCCCAACCGGCATGCCTTTCGACCGGATCGATGCTGAGGCCGATGATCTTGACGTTGCGCTTGTCGAACTCAGGCTTGATGCGCGCCATATATCCCAGCTCGGTGGTGCAGACCGGCGTGAAGTCCTTGGGATGGGAAAAGATCACGCCCCAGGAATTGCCCAGCCATTCGTGAAACCGAAGGGGGCCTTCGGTGGTCTGCGCCTCAAAGTCAGGTGCGTCGGTGCCAATCGGCAACGGTCCGGTGCTCATGGTCGATCGTCTCCTGCAAAAAAGAGTAAGGGCCTGAAGGCGACGCTCGCCTCCAGGCCCCACAGATTACTTCAGGTCGACGACCGTTAGAATGCGCCGCCGGGTGGCCGCGGCACGGCCGTGCGGGCGCCGGAATCGCCGCTCGATCCGCTCGATCCGGTCGAGCTGCCGGTTGATCCGCCGGAATAGCCCTGCGACGACACGCCACTGGATCCGCCCGAATTGGCACCGGACCAACCCGCGCTCGAGCCGTTGCCGTTGTTACCCGTGCGCACTGGCGGTTCACTTTCGCGCGGCCGCACCTGTGTGTAGCCCCGGCCATTGACGACCCGACCCTCAACTTGCGGTATTCCCGCAGTCGGCTCGGGGTTCACGCTGACCCATCCCCCGGGGTAGTAGTTGCCGTAGTAGTTGCCGTAGCCATAGTTGCCGTACAGCGAGCTGTAGTACGGCGAATACATCGACCCGCAGGCCGAGTAATAGCTGCGGTAGCCGAAGCCGGTGTAGCCGTAGCAGTCGGCAAAGGCGCTCCCCATGAGGAACGGCGCCATGAACGGGTCGTAGTAGCCACCCATGGCAATTCCGACCGGTGCGGACGACCCGTAGTTACCGCGGCGCTCGACCACGAAGCGCTGGGGAAAGGCGATGCCGATCATCAAATCGATGACCGTCTCCGAGACGCCGGCGTCGGCCAGTGCGACCAGCGACTTCTTGTTCAGGTCGAAGCGGCCCTTGGCTTCGGCGACGGCGGCCTGCACGGCTTCGGCCGGCACCTTGCCGCTGGCTTCGATGACATCGGCGACATTCCACAGCGCATCGTCGGCGGTCAGCGTGCGAGCGTTCCCGCTGACGACTGTCTGCATGACGGGCGAGCCGTCCGCCAGCGTCTGGTTGATGGCGCGCCGGTAGCGCTGGACCCGCACCGCCCGATCGCCGCCCCCCTCCACCAACTGCACGTTGATCCACGAGGGACCCGGGTTGAGAAACGCGATGCTCGCAATCTTGCGCGCCGGCTCGGCACCGCAGGTCACGTCGGTATGCCGGAACAGGCGCTGGCCATCGGCAGACCACTCCGCCCGCTCGGTGCCCGTGCATTCCTTGTCGACGATGGGCCGCTTCACGCCGTCGGCTTGCAGGCGCTCGGTACTGCCCACGACCGTGGCGATGACGGTCTGCAGGCGAACGCCCGGCGTGTCGGGCGTGATGCACAGCCGGGCGCCGGTACCGGCCAGGTCGTCTTCGAGCCGCCAGCATCCCAGCCAGCTGGCAAAGCGTGCATCGACCTGCGCCGTCGGCGCGGGAGCCGCAGTGGTGGGCGCGGGCGTCTGGGCCGACGCGGCGCCGGCAGCCAGTGAGAACGCGAGAACCAGTGTCGTTTTCATGGTTGGTCTCCGGCTAGAACGAGTAGCGGAATCCGGCGCCAAACCGGAATCCGCCGAGATCCATCGGCTCGAAATCAATGAAGTCGGCGCTGAGCTTGGCCTTGGCCCAGGCATAGCGCCCGTCAATCGACATGGAGATCCGCCTGTAGACCTGAATGTCGGCGCCGGCAAACACCAGTGCCGTCGGGGCGAAACCGTGCGAGCGAAACGTGTCGGTGAACACCCGGTTGTCGCTGAAGTCGACGAAGTCGCCTACTTGCTTGAAGTCGTAGTTGGTGACGCCGCCGCCGGCGCCAACGTACGGCACGAACGCCGCGGGAATCCACGCGAAGCGGCTGATGGCGCGCCCGCGCGGCACGATCGCGAACTTCACCGCCGCGAACATGCTGGTTTGCAGGAGGGACGTCTCCTGCTGGATTGGCAGGTTGCGATTGTCGACAAACGCCCGATACTCGGACGGGGTGGTCGACTTCGAAAGGTCGATCCCGGCAACCAGGTCCAGGCGGGGCTTGAGGCTGATCGACACGTCGGCGCCGAACCCGGGCGTGTTGAACGACGATTTCTCCAGAGTCAGCTGCTCGGTGACGAAGTCGAAGATGTCCGACTTGGCGCTGGCGACCATCCATCCGCCGCGCACGCCAACGCTCGCACGCGGGCGTCCCAGCATGAAGTCGGGATTCGACGGAGCCTGGAAAGTGCCAGATGACGAAGCGCTCTGTGCGGCCGCCGGGGTTGGCGACCAGCTGAGCAACAGGGCGGCACCGGCGGTCACCAGGAGACCACGGATATCCTGGCCGAAGTGAGCCATAGCTACTACCTCTGAAAGCCGGCGCCTGCTGGCGAAGGGCCTGCTCAGGTCAAGGGTAGCAGAAAAGGCCGGGGTCCGGGGTCCGGGGTCCGGGATCCGGGGGCCGGGATCCGGGATCCGGGATCCGGGTGGCTCTACTTGAGGGTGAAGGTCATCTCGATGGTTACTTCAACGGGAACCGGCTTGCCGTCCTTCGTGCCGGGCTTGAACTCCCACTGCGTGAGTGCGCGGCCGGCTTCCTTGTCGAGACGCGGGTGCAGGGCCCGGGTAATCTCGATATCGCCAACTGTCCCGTCGGGCAACACCACGCAACGCATCCACACTGAGCCTTGGACCTTCTCGCCGCTCAGCATGTCCTTCGGGTAATCGGGCTTGACCTCCTTCACGACCAACGGCAGCGTGATGCCGTCGCCGGGCTTGTAGACCGTGTCTTGCGTGACGACGGCGCCGAGCATGGGCACCGAGCCGGCGGCGGAGAGGGTCGCGGCCGTGATGAGGGCGGCGGACAGCACAAGGAGCGAGGCGACGCGAATGCGGGACATGGAAACCTCCTCGGCGATAAGGGAGATGCGCTGGCTGAGCTGACGCCGGCCAATCAGCGCCGTGGCGCCGATCAAGTGCCGCTGTGGATTGGCGAACGCGAGTAGCGCTTCCGCGTAGGCGCGGCGGTCGCGTGTGTGCCGAATGGTCTCTTCGTCCACCAGCATCTCGCGCGCCAGGCAGGCCTGCGACGTGATCAGCCGGGCGCCAGGGTGGAACCAGAGCGCGGCACACCAGGTCTCTTCGAGGACGGTGGCCAGCCAGTCGCGCCGGCGGACGTGGATCAATTCGTGGCACATCACGGCGCGCTGGGCGGCGGGCGACAGCTCCATGACGCGGCGCGGCAGCAGGACGACGGCGCGCCGCCAGCCGACGGTGGCCGGGCCATCCACTTCGTCCGAAAACATGACGTCGGCCTCGGCCCGCAGACTCTGTTTCAGTTCACCTGACACTGCATCCAGTGACGCGGCCGCCACCGCGCGACGGCGAATGGCGCGCAGGCGGACGAGGCCGAAGCCGAGCCACGACAGCCGGATCGCCGCGCCCGCGATCACGGCGATCGCGACCAGCGCCATCGGCTCGCGCTCTGAAGCGACTGGCACGTTGTCGGCGACGGTGCTCGACATGAACGTGATCGACGACCGGATGGTCTTGCTGGGACTCGTCGTCCACGGCTGCAACAACGGCAGGACGAGCGCCACGGTCAGCAGGAGCTGCCAGAATCGCAGGGTGACTCGAGGGGCGTGGAGCCGAAACAGCGCCGTCACGGCGGCGGCGGTCACGGCGAGGACTGCGAGTTGCACGCTGTAGGCGCCAAGATTCCAGAGCCAGATCGTCATTCCCCCTCCTTGTCGAGCAGCTTCTGCAGTTCTTTCCGCTCGGCGGCGGTGAGTCCTTTTTCCTTGAGCAAGTGCACCAGCAGTGGGCGGGCGGAGCCGTCGAAGACCCGGTCCACGAACTCGCGCACCATCGATCGGACGACGGTCTGCTGCGGGCGGACGGGAACGTAGGTCTGCGCCCTGTCTCCTGGCTCTTTCCTGAGGTGTCCCTTGGACTCCAGCACGTTCATCATCGTCTGCACCGAGGTGTAGGCAATGGTGCGACGGGTCTTGAGGTCCTCGTAGACCTCACGCACGGTCGCGCGACCGGTGCGCCAGATGACCTTCATCAATTCGAGTTCCTGGCCGGTGAGCGTGTCCGACTTGGGGCGCATACTAATTAATTAGTATTAACGAATTCATCTGTCAAGTGGTTTGTTGCGACCAGCTGGCCGCCGCTCCGGCCGCGCTATGATGGCGCCATGGACTTCGTTGGCGTTCTGGGCCGCGTTGACGCGTTTCTGACCGGGCACGGCTGGCGATTCGCTCTGGTCGGCGGCGTCGCTCTTGCCGCCTACGGAAACCCCCGATTGACGCTGGATTTGGACGTGGTCACCGACGTCGAGGCGCAAGAGGCCCTGGTGGCGTGGATGGAAACCGAGGGCTACCAAACGCTGTATCGCTCGTCTGGCTTCTCCAATCATCAACACGCGAATCGCGATCAAGGCAGAGTTGACTTCATCTATGTGCGCGACGAAACGGCGTCCAGGCTGTTCGCGGGTGTCGACGTGGTGCCCGGCCCAGGCGGCAGACCAGTGCCGGTGCCTCGCAAAGAACATCTGATCGCCATGAAGGTGCAGGCCATGAAGAACGATCCGACGCGGACGCTGCAGGAGATGGCTGATGTCGGCTACCTGCTCAAGCTTGATGGCACCGACCGTGAGGAGGCGCGCGGATACTTTGATAGAGCGGGCTCGCGGCCCAGTGGGAGCAACTGCGTCGTGTCCTCTGATCAGCACCTGAATCTTGATCGCGACCTGCCCGTGACGGCAGAGGATTCTGCGGCGTTGCGGCGCCTCAAGGCAGAAGTACCGTCGTGGCTGTTGTTGAATGCGCGGGAGCTTCACGCACTGATTCCACCTGAGGGCAGGCGCGTTCGCCCGGTCGCTAACGATCGCTGGCTGCCGTTTTCACTGGACTAGCCGGTAGGCCGATCGCAATCGCGGCACCGACCACCAGCACGCCCGCCAAGGCCAGCAAACCGCCCTCGAAGCTGCCGGTCGCCTCGCGCACCCAGCCGATCAGGAACGGCCCGGCGAAGCCGCCGATGTTGCCGATCGAGTTGACGATGGCGATGCCGCCGGCGGCGGCGGTGCCACGCAGCAACGCCGTCGGCATGGCCCAGAAGGGACCCAGGGCGCCCCAGATGCCAAAGGCAGCAATCGACAGCATGGCGAGTGACATGCCGGCGGTTTGCGGGGCCAGGACAGTCAGCACAAATCCGGTCGCGCCAATCAGGCACGGCACCGCGACGTGCCAGCGTCGCTCGGCCGTGGCGTCCGATCGCGATCCGATCACCACCAGGCCGATGGTGGCGGCGATGTAGGGGATCGCGGTCAGCAGAATGACTGTTGCCGAACTAAGGTGGCCGGTCGCCTGCACGATCTGCGGCAGCCAGAAGCTCACGCCGTAGAAGGCGATCACGATGCAGAAATAGAGCGCCGACAGGGCCCACAGTCGTCCGCTCCGGGCGGCAGCGGCCAGCGTGAGGTGCACGTTCTGCGTTTGCGCCTGCTCGTGAGACATCTCGCGCGTCAGCCACTCGCGTTCGTCCGTCGCGAGCCACAGGGCGTCGGCCGGCCGCTCCGTCAGCCGTCGCAAGACGACCGGTGCCAGCAGCACGGCGGGCAAGCCTTCAATGATGAACAGCCACTGCCAGCCGCGAAGGCCGGCCATGCCGTCGAGCTGCAGGATCGCGCTGGAGATCGGTGCCCCGATCACGCCGGCCATGGCGGTGGCGGTCATGAACAACGCGACGGCGCGCGCCCGTTCGCGGGCCGGAAACCAATGGGTCAGGTACAGGATCAGGCCGGGAAAGAAGCCGGCTTCGGCCGCGCCCAGCAGGAACCGCAACCCGTAGAAGGACAGCGGCGTCGTCACCAACACCATGGCCATCGACACCAGCCCCCACGAGATCATGATGCGGGCGATCCAGCGGCGGGCGCCGACCCGGGCCAGGATCAGGTTGCTCGGCACCTCAAGCAGCGTGTAGCTCAAGAAGAAGATCCCCGAGCCGAAGCCGTAGACGGCCGCGCTGAAGCCCAGGTCCCGATTCATGTCGAGGGCCGCATAGCCGACGTTGACCCGGTCCAGGTAGGCGACGATGTACAGCAGGAACAGGAAGGGGATGAGCCGCCAACGAACCTTGGCAAGCGTGCGCTGCTCGACGTCCGACACGTGCGGCATCATACCTCCGGGAACCCCACCCGCCCGGGCACCGTAGATTTACGTAACCATGGACCGATTCCTCCAAGATCTGCGCTTCGCCTTTCGCGTGCTCTGGAAGGATCGGAGCTTTGCCGTCACCACGGTGGGCACGCTCGCCCTGTGCCTGGCTGCCAACGTCGCCATCTTCGCCATTGTTGATGGCGTCTTGCTCAAGCCGCTGCCGTTCGAGCAGCCGGAGCAGTTGGTTCGCATCTACAACAAGTACCCCGGCGCCGGCGTGGCCGTGGCCGACAACGGCGTCCCCGACTACTTCGATCGCCGCCGCGCCCTGACCGCGCTCGCAGAGCTCGGGATGTTCCGCGAGACCGGCGTCACCATCAGCGGCAGCGGACTCGGCGATGCTGAACGGGTGCAGGCGATGGCCGTGACCCCCTCGTTCTTCCGAGTGCTCAAGGTGGCGCCCTTTCGCGGCCAGACGTTTACCGAAGCGCAAGGCGAGGTGGGCCAGGAGAAGGTGGTGGTCCTCGGCTACGGTCTTTGGCAGCGCCTGTTTGGCGGCAAGGACGATGCGATTGGGAAGGACCTGCGGTTGGGCGGGGAACCCTATCGCGTGGTCGGCGTGCTGGACCCGCGGTTCCGGTTCCTGAATCCCGACATTCAGCTCTACCGGCCGGCCGCGTTCACGGCGCAGGAGAAGTCCGATGAATCACGGCACAGCAACAACTTTCAGCAAGTGGGCCGGCTCAAGCCCGGCGCCACCGTGGCCCAGGCCCAGGCGCAGGTCGATGCGCTCAATGCCGCCAACCTTGAACGCTTCCCGGCGTTCAAGCAGATCCTGATCAACGCCAGGTTTGGCACCGATGTCCTCGACTTCCAGGACAACCTGATCGGCGAGATGCGCCCGACGCTGGCGCTGCTGTGGGGCGGCGCCATCTTCGTGTTGTTGATTGGCAGCGTCAACGTGGCCAACCTGGCGCTGGTGCGATCGACCGCGCGCGTTCGCGAACTGGCGACCCGGCACGCCCTCGGCGCCAGTTTCTCGCGCCTGGCCCGGCAGTCGCTGACCGAGTCGGTGCTGCTGGCCTTGATCGGGGGCGCGGCGGGCCTTGGCCTGGGGTGGTGGGCGCTGCAAGCGGCGCCGTTCTTCGGCTTCGATCGCCTGCCGGCTGGCACCGATGTCGCCATCGATGGACGCGTGGTCGGCTTCACCATGATGCTGGTATCGGCCGTCGGCGTCGCGGTTGGCCTCATTCCAGTCATTGCCATGCGGCGGGCGAACATCGCACAGGTGGTTCGCGAAGAGGGCCGCAGCGGCACGCAGGGGCGCGGACCCCGGCTCATGCGGCGGGTGCTGGTGACCAGCCAGGTGGCCTTCGCCTTGATCCTGCTGATTGGCGCCGGTGTGCTGCTGGCCAGCTTCGATCGGGTGTTGCAGATCGATCCGGGGTTCCGCGCCGAGAATGTGCTGACCGGGATGGTCAGTTTGCCCCCGTCCCGCTACGACAGCCCCGAGCGCATCCGGGCCGCGACCGATCGCATTCTCGAGGGCCTGCGCGCCGTGCCGGGTGTCGAGCTGGCGGGGGCGACGACCAGCATCCCGTTCTCAGGCAACTACAGCGATAGCGTCATCCTGGCCGAGGGCTATGAGATGAAGCCTGGCGAGTCGCTGATCTCGCCGGGCCAGGTGATGGCATCCGACGGCTACTTTGAGGCCATGGGCGTTCGCCTGTTGAGCGGCCGGCTGTTCACGCCGAGCGACGAAGGGCGTGCGCGGGTCACGGTGATCGATGAGACGCTGGCGACGCGCTTCTGGCCCAATGGCGATGCGCTTGGGCGCCGGCTGTATTTTCCCGCCAGCATCGAAAATCTGCTCGCCAAGCCGGACGAGGATCAGATGATCACCATTGTCGGTGTGATCGCGCCCATGCGAATCCGCGGGCTGGTGGACTCGGCCAGCAACCGCCGCAACGGCAACTACTTCTTTCCGCTCAGGCAGAATCCGTCACGCGCGTTGGGGCTGGCCATCCGCACCCACCAGCAGCCAGCCACCGTCGTCAGTGCCGTCCGGAGCGCGATCGCGCAGATCGATGCCGAGGTTCCCTTCTATGAGGTGCGGACGATGGAGGAGCGCCAGTCGGCGTCGGTGATGGACCGGCGGACGCCGATGATGCTGGCGATCGGCTTCGCTCTGGTGGCGCTGTTGTTGGCCGGCATCGGCATCTACGGTGTGTTGGCCTACCAGGTCTCGCAACGCCGGCGGGAAATTGGCATCCGCATGGCCCTGGGTGCGGCGAGCGGGAGCATTGTCAGCCTGGTCTTGCGAGAGGGCGGCTTGATGGTGGCGCTGGGCACGGCGTTCGGCGTGGCCGGCGCGTTCCTGCTGCGGCAGACCATCCAGGCGCAACTCTACGAAGTCGGCGCGATGGATCCCCGGGTGGTTGTGTCGGTGGCGGCCCTGCTGCTGGGAGTCGCCCTGGTCGCATGCCTGTTGCCGGCCCGCCGGGCGGCCAAGACCGATCCGGTGATCGCGCTGTCAGAGTAGAAACACCGGCCGCAGCGGGCGGGGAATGGGATGCCGGGATAGAATTTGAGGCTCATGAGCCTCGCCGAGACGTCCGCCCTGGTCAGCGCCCTCCAGAAAGAGCTTCGCCGCGTCATTGTCGGGCAAGACGAGGTGATTGCCGAGATCCTGACCGCGTTTCTGGCGGGTGGCCACTGCCTGCTGCGAGGCGTCCCCGGGCTGGCCAAGACCCTGCTGATCAAGACGCTGGCGCAGGCGGTGCACCTGAAGTTCAGCCGCATCCAGTTCACCCCCGACCTGATGCCATCGGACATCATCGGCACGGAGGTGATCGAAGAGGACCGCGCCACCGGTGCGCGCAACATCCGCTTCATTCCCGGACCCATCTTCGCCAACATCATCCTGGCCGACGAGATCAACCGTACGCCGCCCAAGACCCAGGCCGCCCTGTTAGAGGCGATGCAGGAATACCAGGTGACCGTTGGCGGCGTGCGCCACACGCTCGAGCGGCCACTGTTTGTGCTGGCGACGCAGAATCCGATCGAGCAGGAAGGCACGTATCCGTTGCCTGAAGCCCAGTTGGATCGCTTCATGCTGAACGTCGTGATCAATTACCCCGGTGCCGGCGACGAGCGCCAGATCCTGGCGCAGACCACCACCGGGCTTGAACCGTCGGCCAGGCCGGTGGCGACGGGCGAGCAGATTGAACGAGCACGCCTATTGGTCCGCGAGATTGTCGCCGCCGACAACGTGATCGACTACGCCGCGAGGCTCGTCCGGGCGTCGCGGCCGACGGGCAGCGAGGCCGACCAGGTGCCGGAGTTCGTGAAGCAGTGGCTGCGCTGGGGCGCCGGTCCGCGCGCCGGGCAGGCGCTGCTGCTGGCCGGCAAGGCCCGCGCGGTCCTGAACGGGCGGCCCGCGGTCTCGCTTGACGACATCCGGGCAGTCGCACCGCCCGTGTTGCGGCACCGGCTGCTCGTAAACTTCCAGGCGGAGGCCGACGGCATTGACGCCGAGACCGTGGTGACACGGTTGCTCGACGCCGTGCCCGCTCGCTAAGCCACCATGTCGCGCGCCCACGTGGTGACATCGGCGGAGTTGCAGTCGCTCCGCGACCTCGAACTCGTCACGCGCAAGACGGTGGAAGGGTTGCGGCAGGGGCTGCATCGCAGTCCGTTTCATGGCTACAGCGCGGAGTTCAGCCAGTATCGGCATTACCGGCCCGGCGACGATCTCAAGTACGTCGACTGGAAGGCCTTCGCGCGCACCGACCGGTTGTACACGCGCCAGTTCCGCGAGACCACGAACCTGTCGGCCTTGTTCGTGATCGATGTCAGCCGGTCGATGGACTTTGCCGGCAAGTTCGACCTGGCCCGGCAGGTGACGGCCATCCTGGGGACGCTGGTGTTGGACCAGGGCGATGCCGCGGGCCTGCTGGCGATGGACGATCGCGCGCGCCTGGTGCCGCCGCGCAGCGGCCATCACCACCTCCGGGTGTTTCTCTCCCAACTGGCGCGGCTGACCCCTGCGAGCACCACCAGCGTGAGCCACGCGCTGAAGCAGGCTGCCAGCGTAATGACGCGGCGGGGCTTGGTGATCGTCGTGTCGGATTGCTATGAAGAGGACGACGCGCTGACGCAGGTGCGCCGGCTCGCGCGCATGGGGCACGACGTGGTGGTCGTGCACGTGCTCGCCCGCGAGGAACTATCGCTCGATGTGGGTGGCGCCGCGGAGTTTGTCGATCTCGAGAGCGGACGCACATTGATGGTGCAGCCCTCGGCCATTCGCGATCGCTATGCCGGCGCCGTGGCGCAGTGGCTGGCCAAGGTGCACGACACTGTGACGCGCGACGGCATGCAGTACCTCCGCCTGGTCACCGGCGCGCCGCTGGAGCCGGCCCTGCGACGGTTCCTGTTGCAACGGCGTGGAGGCGGGTAGCGTGCAGGTACTCTGGCTGACGCCGATCGCGTGGCTTGGCCTCACGCTGGTGGCCGTGCCCGTGGCCATTCACCTGCTGGTGCGCCAGCAAACCCGCCGCGTGGACTATCCGTCCCTGCGCTTCCTGAGGCAGTCTCAGCTGGCGGCGTTTCGCCCGCGGAGCCCGCGGGACGCGCTGCTGCTGTCGTGCCGCGCGGCGGCGGTCGTGGCGGCGATTGCGGCCCTGGCCGGTCCGGTGCTCACCACCAGTGCCCGCGCCACCGCCTACAGACAGCGCGTGGCCAGGGCCGTAGTGGTGGAGCCGGGCACCGCAGTTGAGGCGCCGGATGGGGTGACTGGAGACGCGTTGGTCTCGCGCGTGTTTGCGAGAGACCACCTGGTTGACGCAGTCGCCGACGCCAATCGCTGGCTGGCCGTGCAGCCACCGGCATCCCGCGAGTTGGTGCTGGTTGGGACGTGGCGGCGCGGCAGCGTCACGGCCGCCGCGCTCGACGCGATCCCGCCCTCCACTGGTGTTCGATTCGTATCGACGAGCGTTCCCGCGCCCAGCCGCGAGGTGCCCTGGCCTGTGCTTCACGCCGGTTCGGGTGGCGCCCTGGTGCTCGAACGCCGGTCGGTGCGCCTGGACGACGAGGCCACCAGGGTCGCGCCGGGTGTGCAGGTACCGGTGGTGCCGGCTCCGGTGCAGATCGTCGCAGCTACCGCGGATCAGCCACTCGCCGAAGCGGCCTTGCGCGCCGCCTTATCGGCGGGCGTGCGATGGTCGGTCGAAGATACGCGGGTGGTGGTGGCCTGGGCAGGCGCCGACGAGAGTGCCGTGCGCGGGCTGTCGAGCGGGGCGTCGTTGGTCCGCATGAGCAGGCCGATGCCGGCGTCCGGCGCGGCTTCCGCCGTGCTGGCGGCCATTGAGAGTGTGACCGCACCAGCCACCGATGCACTGGAGCCGGTCGCGATCGGCGTCGAGCAGTTGCGCGCGTGGTCGCGGCCGCCGGCCGGAGTGCCGGTTGATGCGGTGCCCGTTGATGAGGGCGATCGCCGGTGGCTCTGGGGACTCGCGCTCGGCTTATTGATGTTGGAGCATGGCCTGCGCCGTTCGCCGGTGGCCGCCTCCGCCAGCGTGGAGACGCGCGTTGCCTGAGGCACCGATTGCCGGCGTCGTCGCTCGGGTGCGCCGGCGCGCGCGCACCCGGGCTGCGCTGTGGAGCGGCGCCGTTGGTGGCGCGACGGCGACCGCCGTCAGTCTCGCCGCGATGCTGACTGGTCTCGCCGAACCGACACGACTGCTGTGGTCGGCGACCGCAGGTCTGGCGGCGGGGATCAGTCTTCTCTGGAGGGGATGGCCCCTCACCGCCATCGAGGCGGCCGGTGCGATCGAGCGGGCGTGGCCGCTCGACAATCTGCTGATTACGGCGGTCGAACTCGGCGAGCAGCCGCGGCCGGTGCGCGCCGACCTTCACGACGAGATTCTTCGGCAAGCCCAGGACCGCATCGCCGCCCTGGACGTGGCTGGTGTCGTCCCGCTGCGCCAGCCGCTGGCGGTGATGCTGACCGTGACAGCCGGAACCGTGGCGATGCTGACCCTAGGTGCGGGGGGCAGCGGGTCGTCGTTACTCGGTCGTGCCGATGTGCAAGCCATCACGCGGGGGATCGAGGCGTTCTCGGTGGCGGTGACGCCGCCGCCGTACTCAGGTCTGGCCGGCGACACCTGGGCGTCTCCCGTGCAGATCAGCGTGGCCGCGGGGAGCCGGGTGACGCTGCTGGTCACGACGGCGGCCGAAGGCGTGACCGCGGAGTTTGCCGGGCGGCCGGCCATGGCCCTGACCCGCGCCGGCGGCCTCTGGACCGGCGAATGGGTTGCCGACCAAACGACCGCCGTCTCTCTGCGGCCGGCGGGCGGTGACGCGCGCGATGGGCAGTTCCTGTCGGTGATCGTCGTTCCCGACCTGCCGCCGGTGGTGCAGGTCCCGGCGCCAGGCCGCGATCTGACGGTGAGCGGCAGCAAGGGGCAGATCACCATCGAGGTCGACGCCCGCGACGATCTCGGCATGGCCGCACTCGCGCTCCGGTTTACCAAGGCGTCCGGTGGCGGCGAATCGTTGACCTTCACCGAAGGCGAGGTGCCACTCGCGATCACGCGCGTCGACGCGCGCCATTGGCGTGGGCGAGCCGTGTGGGTGCTCGACGGCCTCAACCTCTCGGACGGCGATGTGCTGGTGTATCGCGCCGTCGGCCGTGACCGCAACCCCAAGGGCAGCCCGGTGCAGTCGGAGCAGTATCTGGTGGAGGTAGGTGGGCTGGCCGGCGCCGTCGGCGCCGGCTTCGCGCTGCCAGCCGAGGAGAAGAAGTACGCCATCAGCCAGCAGATGGTCATCTACAAGACCGAGCAGTTGATTGCATCGGCGAAAGGCGCGCCGGCCGCCGGCCGCGGTGACGGCTGGCTCCAGCAGAACCAGTTACTGGCTGTCGAGCAGCGGATGGTGCGCGCCGAGGTGGTGTTTCTTGGCGGCGGGGAGGTCCAGGACGAAGTGGAGGAAGCGGCCCATTCGCACGAGGTGGCGGAAGGCCGCCTGGAGAACACCGGCCGGGCGGAGATGTTGCGCGCCATCAACTTCATGTCGCTGGCCGAAGCGCAGCT
This sequence comes from Acidobacteriota bacterium, assembly GCA_021730945.1. Classification (GTDB taxonomy): domain Bacteria; phylum Acidobacteriota; class Vicinamibacteria; order Vicinamibacterales; family UBA2999; genus 12-FULL-67-14b. The sequence goes on from JAKFYH010000005.1 coordinate 135,185, forward strand.
GAACGACGGCAACGCCGGCGCCGCCCTGGTCCTCGAGCGGGAGGCGCTGAAGAGTCTCGAGCGCGCCTTCGATCGCCGGCGCTACTTCCTGCGCACCCTGCCGGACCGCTCGCGGATCGAACCGGCCCGGCGGCTGAGCGGCGACCTGAAGGATGCCCGATCGTGGCGGCGCGAAGGCCATCGCCCCGGCGCCGCACCGAGCCTGGATCAGTCGCGTTCGCTCATGCGCGACTTGGCGATGGCCGCCGGCAGCGGCGCCGGCATTGACGCCGGATTGGCCGCGCGGGTCGCCGCGCTCGATCCCGCCGCCACTTCCTTGCAGCAGGCGGCGGTCGCACTGGCGTCAGCGGCCACCGTCGAGACGCGCGGCGAGGCCGTGTGGCGCGCCATGCAAGCCGTCACCGCGCATGCCCTCGAGTCATTGGGGTCGGCGAGCACGTTGCCACTGAAAATCGATCCACTCGCCGGCGCGCTGGCCGATGAGCTGGTCCGGTCCGCGCGGGGCGGCAAGCAATGAGCCGGCACTGGTTACGGCTCGTGCTCAGGACGACGGCGATCGCAATTGCGATGGCGGGTGTGATCGATCCCGTCATGACGGTGTCGCGCCAGGCTCCGCGCCGGGTTGTGCTGGCGCGACTGGCATCAGCCGACACCGCGGCCGTCGAATCGGCGGTCCGCGCCGGGCTCCCCGGAGTCGACGTGAGTATCCGAAGCCGAGTCGATGGCCGCCTGCCCTGCGACCCAGGCGTCCCCTGCATCGTCCTGGCCGATGGTTCGATCGAGGCCGAGATTCCGAGCGACGTGACCGGGCCGCTCTCGGTGATCGAGTTGGCAACTCCAGCCGGGCCCAATGTCGAGATCCGGTCGGTGACGGCCACCTCGGTCCAGCGCGCCGCCGGCGCCGGATTGGTTCGCGTGACCATGACAGGGGAGGGCATGCAAGGCCGTCGCACCGAGGTGCGGGTACTCGACGGCGGCGCCCTGGTCGGCTCGGCCAGCCACGAATGGAGCGCCGGCAGCGAGGCCGTCGTCGACGTGCCGTGGTGGGCGCTGGCGGCCGGGTCGCGCGCGCTGCGGGTGGAGGCCGTGCCTTTCGACGGAGAGGCGACCCTCATCGACAACGCCGTCGACGTCGGCGTGTCGATTGCGCTCGATGCCGTGCCGGTGCTGGTGTTCGACACGCGGCCGTCGTGGGCGAGTACGTTCGTTCGCCGGGTACTCGAGGATGATCAGCGATTCCGAGTGGAGTACCGCGTGGGCCTGGCTCCGGGTATGGACGCGGCCACGCCCGCCGGCCGGCTCGACCCTCGGTCGCTTGATGCCGCCGGAGTCGTGGTGGTTGGCGGCCCCGAGGGGTTGAGTGCCCGGGACGTGGACCTGCTCGAGCGTTTCGTGCGGACCAGGGGTGGGACGCTGATCCTGCTGCCGGATCGGATGCCGGCCGGGCCGGTGACACGACTGTTGGGCCGAGGTTGGAGCGAGCATCTCGAAGCGTCGCCCGCCGCCGTTGGTTCATTGCGCGCCTCGGAGACCTTGCGCCTGGCCGAGGCCGGGCCGGGCGACGTGACCCTTGGCGGCGTGAACGGCCGGCCGGTGATGGTGTTGTCGCCTCGTGGCAACGGCCGCCTCGTGGTCTCTGGTGCCATGGACGCGTGGCGGTATCGCGACGCCGATGCCGGCGCCTTTGATGGCTTCTGGCGATCGGTGGTGCTCGAAGCGGGCGTCCTCAGCGCATCGCTGCGGTTGGAGTTTGCGCAGCCCATTGCCGCGGTCGCGCGGCCCATGCCCTTTGTGGTGAGGTCTCAGCGCATGGATCCGGCGGCGGCCGAGCGTGTCTGGGCCACCGTGACCTGCGTTGCCGAGGCGACCCAGGTGGTGCGCCTGTGGCCGGGCGGGGCGCCGGGGGTGTTTACGGGCGTGGTGCCCGGCGGCCGCGAGGCCTGCCAGCTTCAGGTGGCGCTCGATGACGGATCAGTGGTCTCTGGTGGATTGGCGGTGACGGCCGGCGCGAGCGACACCGTTAGTGCCGTGCTGGCGCGGTTGGTGCGGGCGGCCCACGGTTCGGGTGGCGTGGTCGCGCGTGCGGGCGAGGAGCAGGCGGTTACGTCGGCGCTGGCCTCGGGTCTCGACCCAGGCGCAGCGCCGATCCCCATTCGTCCCATGCAATCACCGTGGTGGATGTTTCCGTTTGTCACGGCGCTTGGTGCGGAGTGGTGGCTGCGGCGCCGCTCGGGACTGAGGTAAAGTTGAACCATCCTTCGGCGTGGGTTTCACGAGGAACAGTTGACATGGCGTATTCGAGAGACGAGCTCAAGCAGATCACCGACAAGGTGCTGAACATGTGCAAGGCCGACGGGGCCGAAGTCCGCTTCTCCGGCGGCGAGCGGTCGGCGACGCGGTTTGCCAACTCGAGCATCACGGCCAACCTGATCGAGCACGATCAGGAAGTGTCGATCACCGTGCGCTACGGCCAGAAGTCGGCCAGTGCGACCACGCACCAGTTCGATGATGAGTCGCTCAAGCGCACCATCGATGCCGTGCAGGCGCTGGCGCGCCGCAAGCCCGACAACCCGGAGATGATGCCGCTGGTCAAGCCGCCGCAGACCTACCTGGAATTTGACGCGGCGCTGCCGTCGGCGGTGAACTTCGGTCCGGCCGAGCGCGCGAAGATGGTGAAGGCCAGTACCGACATCTGCGAGAAGAAGGGCGTACTCGGCGCCGGCTACATCCCGAAGTTTGACTGGGTCGACGCCAGCGCCAACTCCGAGGGTCTGTTCACCTATTTCCACTATGCCGATGCCAGTTTCATCCTGACCTGCCGCACGCCTGATCAGACCGGCTCGGGTTGGGCGGGGACCACCGGCGTCAAGGACATCAAGAACATCGACGCCGAGATGCTGACCAACGTCGCCGCCGACAAGGCCCTGCGGTCGCGCAAGCCGCGGGCGATCGAGCCGGGCAACTACACCGTGATTCTCGAGCCCCGGCCGGCCGCGCGCTACCTGTCGCTGATGACCGGCTCGCTCAACGCCCGCAACGCCGAGGAGGGCCGCAGCTTCATGAGCGGCAAGCAACGTGGCGAGACCCGCCTCGGTGAGAAAGTCTTCGGCGACAATTTCACGTTACGCAGCGAGATCGGCAACCCGATTCTGCGGCAGTCGCCGATTGGCCAGGACGGCCTCGCCGCCAAGAGCGTGACGTGGGTGGAGAAGGGCGTGGTCAAGAACCTCTTCTACGACCGCTTCTGGGCGAATCGACAGAAGCGGGAGCCCACCGGCACCACGCCGAACATGAGCCTCGTGATGGACGGCGGCACGACCAGCGTCGAGGACATGATCAAGAGCACCAAGCGGGGACTGCTGGTCACCTTTTTCTGGTACATCCGTCCGGTCGACAACATGACGTTGCTGAACACCGGCATGACGCGGGATGGCCTGTTCCTGATCGAGAACGGCGAGATTGTGGCGCCGGTGCAGAATTTCCGCTGGAACGAGTCACCGGCAGTCAGCTTCAACAACATCTCGGCACTCGGGCCGCAGGTGCCCATGCACACCGGCGAGGCCTACGATAACCCGGGCACGGCGCTGGTGCCGGCGATGAAGCTCGAAGATTTCACCATGACGTCCATTTCCCCGGCGGTGTAATGATGCTGCGAAGAGAATTCGTCAAGACCCTCGGCGCCACCGGCGTGGCTCTCTATGCCAGCGACCTGGTCGGCGACCTGATCGCCCAGTCGCCCAAGGCCCGCGTCATGGAGTCGCGCTTCAAGGGACTGTCGGACATCGCCTTGTCCGAAGCCAGGCGCCTCGGCTGCTCCTATGCCGACATCCGCTTCACCCGCAATGTCAACGACAGCGTTGCCGTGCGCGACCGGATCGTGACCGACTCGTTTGGCTTCGGCGCCGGCGGCATGGAGACCAGCGCCGGCTTCGGCGTCCGCGTCATCCACAGCGGCGTCTGGGGCTTTGCCAGCAGCCCATTCGTGACCGAGGGCGACATCAAGAAGATCACGGCCCAGGCCACCGAAGTGGCCAAGGCCAGCGCCGTCAGCAAGCGGTTCGAAGTGAAGCTGGCGCCGGTGGAGGCCTATCAGGACTACTGGTCGGTGCCGGTGCAACAAAAGCCCGAAGACGTGTCGCTCGACGACAAGATCGCCTTCCTCATGAAGATCAACGAGGCGGCGCTCAAGGTGCCTGGCGTCATTCGCGTGCAGTCGAACATGGCGTTTGACTACGAGTGGAAGTACCTGGCCACCTCGGAGGGCTCCTACATCGAGCAGGAGATCTGGCGCACCTCGCCGGGCTTCACGGTCACGGCCCTCAAGGACGGCAAGGCCAAGTCGCGCACCTTCTCGGTGGCGCCCAAGTCGGCCGGGTATGAAGTGGTGCAGAACGCCAAGATGCTCGAGAACGTCGAGCGGATTGCCGCCGAGGCAGTGGAGCATTGCACCGCGCCGCCGGCGGGAGTCGGCCTCAAGGACCTGATCATGACGCCGGCGCACGCCATGCTCACTATCCACGAGATTGTTGCCCACCCGACCGAACTCGATCGCATCGTCGGCTACGAGGCCAACTATGCCGGCACCAGTTTCGTGAAGGCGTCGGATGTCGGCAAGCTGATGATGGGCTCGAAGCTGTTCAACGTGACCTGCGACCGCACGCTCGAAGGCGGCATGTGCACGGTGGGCTACGACGATGACGGCGTCAAGTCGCAGCGCTGGCCGATCATCCAGGAAGGGCGGCTGGTGGACCTGCAGACCAACCGCGAAACCGCCCACTACATCGGCCAGACCGCCTCGAAGGGATGCACGTTCGCCACCTCCTGGCGCAACTATCCGTTCCTGCGCATGCCGAACGTGCACGTCGAGCCCGGCCCGCCGGGGTCGCCGACGCCGGAAGAGATCATCGCCGACACCAAGGACGGCATCCTGATCGACGGCCGCGGCAGTTACTCGATCGACCAGCAGCGCTTCAACGGCCAGTTCGGCGGCGATGCGTTCTGGGAGGTCAAGAACGGCAAGAAGACCCGCATGCTGAGCGATGTCACCTACAACGCCATCACGACTGACTTCTGGCAGAACCTGGATGCCACGTCCGGCAAGGAGTCGTGGGAGATGTTCGGCACCACTGGTGATGCCAAGGGGCAGCCGGTGCAGATCAACCACCCGTCGCACGGGTCGCCCTGGGTGCGCATCAAGCGCATCATGGTCGGCGCCGCGTTCAGTTGAGATCGCACCGGTAGCACGCCGGCCGGCGGGAGGTAGTGATGACGGTTCCGGTCACGCGATTGGCGCCGGCGCTGTGCCTGTTGATGGTGATGACCTCCGCGGCGGCGGCGGTCGTCGGGCAGGCGCCGCGTCCGGCGGCAACCGCGCCAGACGCGATGGCCGCGCGCCCGCCAATCGGCCAGGATTCAGTGAACTTCCTCGTGCTGGGCGACACCGGCACCGGTGACCGCGCGCAGTATGAGGTCGCCGCACAGGCGTGGAAGGCCCACCAGGTGTTCCCCTACGAGTTCGCCATCATGCTGGGCGACAACATCTATGGTCAGGAGCGGCCGCAGGACTTCGCGCGGAATTTCGAGCGGCCGTACCAGCTACTGCTGGATGCCGGCATCTCGTTCCATGCTGCACTCGGCAACCACGACAGCCCGAATCAGCGGTACTACAAGCCGTTCGGGATGGGCGGCCAGCGTTTCTATACCTACCAGAAGCAGGACGTTCGCTTCTATGCGCTGGACAGCAACTACATGGACAAGGACCAGCAGACGTGGCTGGAGCAAGCGCTCGCCGGCTCGGGCGCGAAGTGGAACATCGCGTATTTCCACCACCCCATCTACTCGTCCGGTGGCCGCCATGGCTCAGAACTTGACCTGCGGGCGATCGTCGAACCGCTGTTCGTGAAATACGGCGTCGACGTGGTCTTCGCCGGACATGAGCATTTCTATGAGCGGCTGAAGCCCCAGAAGGGCATTCACTACTTCACCGCCGGCGGCGGCGCCAAACTCCGATCCGGCGACATTCGGGCGGGTGGCTTGACCGCCAAGGGCTTCGACACCGACCGCAGCTTCATGCTGGTGGAGATTGACGGCGATGTCCTGCGGTTCCAGACCATTTCACGGCTCGGCGCAGTGGTGGACTCGGGCGAGGTCGTTCGCCAGGGCGCCGGACCCGTCTAGCTTCCCATGGCATAGACCACGACGTTGACACCAAAGCGCGTGTTGTCGTCGCGCTGGAAGCGCTTGTTGCGCCAGTCGTAGTCCCACTCGCAGCCGTAGTCCTTGTTCGAATAGAGCACGCCCAGCCGGCCGCGTAGCTCGACGCCCCTCAGGTAGTCGTGCACGAGGTCATCGCCCCAGCCGTTGAGTTCATGGGCGGTTTGCGGAGGACCGTCGGGAAACGGGAAGAAGGCGCGATAGAGCGCATGGTCTCTGGGCAGCTTGTCGAGCGTGCCCGGTCCAGGAAATGCGCGCCGCATTTCCTGCTCGAACGAAGTGGCATACAGGCCGGCGACATCGTGATTGCAATCGTCCGAGAACAGCAGGCCGCCACGCTCGACGAAGCGGCGCAGGTGGTCCCGTTCGGCCTCGGAAAAGCGCACCAGCCGGTGGCCGGTCATGAACAGGAAGGGGAACGACAGCAGTTCGTCCGAGTCGGCGGTAATCACGACTTCTTCGGGATAGACCGGAATGTTCGTGTATTCGACCACCGAGTTGAGGATGTTGGCGGCGACCTTCGGGTTGTAGTCCCAGTCGCCCGATTCGTAGCGCAGGCGGGCAAACACAAACTCATGCGCACGCGGCTTGCCGCGCACCGGGCGCGCTACCTGATCCAACGTCATCGGTTCGTCCACGATAACCCAACTGCCGTGGGCCCGGTCCAACCTACTTGCCGCGCAGGGTCTTACCCAACTCGAGGCCGACCTTGGGATGATCCTGTGTGCCGTCGACCCGAATCACCAGGCGCGTGCCGGCGCCGTGCTTGTGGAAGAGAGGATCCAACGGCTTGGCGAGCCAGCGCTTGAATCCGGTCAGCGTATTCGAGATCGACGCGTTTAGCCGGACCTCGCCTTCGAGCGCCAGCGTCTTCGACTGCAGGTGGTGCGTACCGTCGAGTGAGACCGTGGCGCCGGGCACGGCAAAGGCGAGCGCGCGATGGGTGACAATGCCACGCCGCAGCGAAAAACTGCCGGCCACATTCGAGCCGACGTTCTCGATCGACCGGTCGGCGGGCCGGCCCTGCCCGCGCCGGCTCAGGGTGTCAATTTCCTCCTGGACGTGGTCGTCGGCAAAACGCAGACGGCCGGCGCGAAGCGACCCGGTGAGTTCGAGCCGTTCCAGCACTTCCTCGCTGCCCTGCGGCAGGGTGAACGCCGCGTCGATCGCCGCCGTGCCGCGGGCCATGGGCGGCTGCGTGGCGCTGGCCAGATGGAGCAGCTCGGCCAGGTCGACTTGGGTGCTCGCGATACTGAGCACGATGCGTTTGCCGCGGCGCCCGTGCGTGCCCTCCACCACTCCGCGGGCAAGCAGGGGCGACTTGCCAAGCGTGACGTGGACGCTGGTGAGCTCGACGTCGCCCTTGGTGCCGTCGACCACCGCTTCGTAGCTGGTCGTCAGTGGCAGGCTGCCGCCAGTGAGAGCCGTGAGCCGGAAGTCCGGCGTGCGGGTCTCGCCGCGCGTGTGGACCTGCGCCAGCACGCCAGTCATCGTTCCAATCGCGCTTAACTGGCCGTGCAGGCCTTTGATCGTTCCCAGATCGGCGGCAAAGGTGTACTCGCCCTCGATGGCGCTCGTGCCAGGCTCGTTCGGATCCCAGGGGCCGAAACGGCCGCTGGTCTCGATCGTTCCATACGGGATGGGATTGATCAGGGCGGCGCGGAAGCGGGCCGGCGCGCCGCGACCAAGCTCCTGCATCTCGAGCTCGAAGATGTCCCAGACCTTGGGATTCTTGCCCTCGGTCTTGGGGACAATCGACAGGCGCGCGTTGGTGGCGGTGAGCCGGCGCACCACCAGGCCGGCGCCGCGGTCGTGTCCGTCGGCCGGCGGCCGTGGCAGTGGGCGACTGCCGGTGACATCGTCCTTGGGCGGAATGTTCACCTCGAGGCCCTCGACGCGAACCTCTTCGATGGTGGCATTCCAGAGGTCGAATGGTTTCAGGTCGACCGTGAACGAGGCCACGACGATCAGTGGCGGGATGTCGGCCCGGCCGCGATGACGGACGGTGAGGTCGCGTGCCGTCAACCGCAGCGGATACCAGTGAAGGCGCACCTCGCCAAGTTGGACCTCGCTTTGCAGCGAGTGGTCGAGCGATGAGGCGACCCAGTCGTGGAGGCGTGGTTCGAGCTGTCTCACCGCGACCGCCACCACGATCGCCGCGAGGGCCGCAAGCGCGAATAAGCCGCCGAGGACGATCTTCCAGCGCCGGTTCATATCGTCTGCCCGAACCTACGGTGAGGTCGCCTGAAGGTAGCGGGAGGGCAGGCGGTGGACGAGGCGCGCCTCGATGAAGCGCGACGCCGACGAGACCCTCGCGAGGTCGACGCCGGTCTCAACGCCCAGACCATCGAGCATGTAGAGCAGATCTTCGGTCGCCAGGTTGCCGGCCGCACCCGGTGCGAACGGGCAGCCACCCAGCCCGCCGGCCGAGCTGTCGAATGTGGTGACGCCGTAGTCCAGGCCGGCCAGCACGTTGGCGAGCGCGGTACCGCGAGTGTCGTGGAAATGCAACGCGACCTGCGCCAGCGGCACGACCGCGGTAACGGCGTCGAGCACCGGCGCTACCTGGCCGGGATGCGCGATGCCGATGGTGTCGCTGATGGCCACTTCGAAAACACCAAGTTCAAGCAGCCGGGCCGCCACCCGCGCCACCTGGGACGGGGCAATCACCCCTTCATACGGACAGCCGAAACACGTCGACAGGTAACCCCGCACGGCCAGGCCGGCTGCCAGCGCCTCCCGGCACACCTCCGCATACGTCGCCAGCGACGCGTCAATCGATTGGTTGATGTTGCGCTGGCTGAAGGTTTCCGACGCGGCGGCGAAGATGCCAATCTCGGTGACCCCGGCGGCCACGGCGCGGGTGAGGCCGGCACGGTTGGGCACGAGCGCGGTGTAGCGCACGCCGGCATGCCGCGTGATTCCGGCGAACACCTCGGCGGCGTCTGCCATCTGCGGGACCCACTTGGGCGACACAAACGCCGAGACTTCGATGACGTGATGACCGGCGTCGCTGAGCCGGTCGATGAACGCAATCTTGTCGGCCGTGGTGATGGCGGAGGCCTCGTTCTGCAGGCCATCACGGGGACCCACTTCGACAATCGCCACACGCGGCGGCACGCGCACCTACTCGAACTCCAGCAGGTTGACGCCCGGCTGCACCAGGTCGCCCATGGCGCAGGCCACCGTCTTGACCACGCCGGCCTGCGGCGCGCGGATCGGCAACTCCATCTTCATCGCCTCCAGCACGAGCAGGGTCTGGCCTTCGCTCACGGCCTGGCCGGGTTCGATGTTGATGGCAATGACGGTGGCCGGCATCGGCGACATCACGCCGGCGTGAGTGCCGCGGCCGCTTCGCCGGCCCGGACGCGGCGTCTCGATGGTGGCGACCTGGCCGTCGACGAACACCCACTGGGTGTCGGTGTTGCCGGCCACGGCCACCCGCCATCGGCGGTGGCCGTCGTCCACGAGATACCAGCCGGCCCCGAGGTGGGTGACCGTTGGCTCAGCCACGCCAGCCTCGCAGGGTCTCAAAGGGGTCAACGCCTGCCGCGACGGCGGCTGCGCTGGACGATGGGCCAGGCGCAGGCGAACCGCCGGTACGGCGGAACTCGGCGACTGCGGCAAGGGCCGCTTCGGGTAGCTCGCGCACGGAGGCACTCGCCAGCGTCGCACCTTCGCGATCGAGCAATCCAGTGTCGATGGTCGCGTCGATGAAAGCCTCGTGTTGCAGCAACTCGATCATGAAGGGAATGTTGGTGCGGATGCCGAGCACGGCGTAGTCACGTAGCGCGGCCAGGGCCCGGCGTCGAGCATCCTCTCGCGTTTCCGCCCACACGATCAGCTTGGACAGCATCGGATCGTAATGCACCGACACCACCGATCCGGCCGCGACCCCGCTGTCCACCCGGATCCCCGGGCCTTGTGGCTCACGGTAGAGCAGGAGCGGTCCCGCCTGCGGGATGAAGCCCTGCGCCGGGTCCTCGGCGTAGATGCGGCATTCAATGGCGTGGCCCCGCTGGGTCAGGCCGTCCTGCGTAAAGGGCAGCGGCTCTCCTCCCGCCACCAGCAGTTGGGTGCGCACGAGGTCGACCCCGACGACGCATTCGGTGACCGGATGCTCAACCTGCAGACGGGTGTTCATCTCGAGGAAGTAGAAGCGGGCGATGTCGCCCTCGCCTTCGAGCAGGAACTCGCACGTCCCGGCGTTGCGATAGCCGACGGCAGTGGCGGCGGCGACCGCCGCGCGGCCCATCGCTTGGCGCACCGAGGGACTGAGCGCCGGGCACGGGCTCTCTTCCACCATCTTCTGGTGGCGGCGCTGTACCGAACACTCGCGTTCGAACAAGTGCACCACGTGGCCGTGCGCGTCGGCGAAGATCTGGATCTCCACATGGCGAGGGCGCTCAATCAGCCGTTCGACATACAAGGTCGCGTCGCCGAAAGACGCCTTGGCTTCGCGACGGGCGGCGGCCAGGGCGTCGGCGGCCTCGGTGGCGGCGCGGACAATCTTCATGCCGATACCACCGCCGCCGGCCGACGGCTTGATCAGCGCCGGGTAGCCGACGCGGGCGATGGCGGCGGTCAGGGCGGCATCGGACTGGTCGGCCGGAGCCTCGCCGGGGACGACCGGCACTCCGGCTTCCACCATCAGGCGCCGGGCGCCCACCTTCGACCCCATCTGTTCGAGCGAAGACGAGGGCGGACCGACAAACACCAGACCGGCCGCTTCGCAGGCCCTGGCAAAGTGGGCGCGCTCGGACAGGAAGCCGTAACCTGGATGGACGGCGTCGGCGCCGGCGGCCTGGGCTGCGGCGATCACCTTGGCGGCGTCGAGGTAGCTGTCGCGCGCAGGTGCGGCCCCGAGGTGGACCGCGAAGTCGGCCGCGCGCACGTGCGGCGCCTGCCGGTCGGCGTCGGAGTAGACCGCGACGCTCTCGATGCCAAGCTCCCGGCAGGCGCGGATGATTCGCACCGCGATCTCGCCGCGATTGGCAATCAACACGCGGCGAATGCCGGCTGCGCCCGCGCCAGCGATCACTGCGGCTCCTTGATCCAGCCCGGCTTGCCCTTGGTGAGAAACGCCTGCAGGCCGTCCTGGCCTTCGGGCGACACGCGCTGGGCGGCGATGGCGTCGGCCGTAATCGCGATCACGTCTTCGGGTGCCCGGCCGGCGACCTTCGGGATGAGCGCCTTGGCCCGCGCGACCGCGGTCGGCGACGCGGTCAGCGCCTCCTTGACGTACCGGGTGACCGTGGCATCAAGCTGGTCGGCCGGCACCACCGCGTGCACCAGGCCGATCTCCTTGGCCCGAACCGCGTCAAACCGTGCGCCGGTGAGGAACAGTTCGCGCGCCGCCGACACGCCGATCTTCTGAATCACGTACGGCGAAATCATCGCCGGCAGAATGCCGAGCTTGGTCTCGGTGAATCCGAAGATCGCCTGCGGTTCGGTCACGACAATGTCGCAGACCGCCGCCAGTCCTGATCCGCCGCCGAGTGCCGCGCCCTGGATGCGGCCAATGACAATGGCCGGGATGGTGTTGATCGCCAGAAACATTCTGGCGCCGGCGGTGGCATCGCGCACGTTGTCGTCGTGCGAGTAGCCTGCCATCTTCGCCATCCACGCGGCATCGGCGCCGGCGCTGAACACCTTGCCGGCCCCGCCAAACACCACCACCCGCAGCGACGGATCCTGGTGCGCGGCACTGGCCCACGCGGTGAGTTCGACGATCACGTGTTCGTTGAACGCGTTGCGCACGTCGGGCCGGTTCAGGGTGACGTACTCAACGGAGCCGCGGCGGTCAAGGGTCAGAAATTGGAATGCCATGCAAGCTACATGCGGAAGATGCCGAACTTGGCCGGCGGAATCGGCGCGTTGAAGGCCGCCGACAAGCCGAGGGCGAGCGCCGCACGAGTCTCGGCCGGGTCCAGAATCCCGTCGTCCCACAGTCGCGCGGTGGAGTAATACGGCGACCCTTCCGTGTCGTACTTCTGCAGGATCGGTTCGCGAATGGCCGCCTCGGCTGCGGCGGAAAAGTCGCCGCCTTCGCGCGCTATCTGGTCGCGCTTCACCGTGGTCAGCACGCCGGCCGCCTGTTCGCCGCCCATTACCGAAATGCGGGCGTTGGGCCACATCCACAGCAGCCGTGGCTCGTAGGCCCGTCCGCACATGCCGTAATTACCGGCGCCAAACGAGCCGCCGATGATGACCGTGAATTTCGGGACCACGGAATTGGCGACGGCATGCACCATCTTGGCGCCGTCCTTGGCAATGCCGCCGCGCTCGTACTGCTGACCCACCATGAAGCCGGTGATGTTCTGCAGAAACACCAGCGGCACGCCGCGCATGTTGCACAGCTCGATGAAGTGGGTGACCTTGAGCGCCGACTCCGAGAACAACACGCCGTTGTTGGCGATGATGCCAACCAGGAAGCCGTGGAGACGGGCGAAGCCGCACACGACGGTGGTGGCGTAGCGCTCCTTGAACTCGTCGAAGCGCGAACCGTCGACAATGCGGGCGATCACCTCGCGGACATCGAAGGTCTTGCGCAGGTCGAGATTGACGATGCCGTACAGCTCGGTCGGGTCGTAGGCCGGATCTTCGGGCCGCGCCAGATCGGCCGGCAGCCGCTTGGTGGTGTTCAGCGTCGAGATGATGATGCGCGCCTGGTGCAGGGCGTGCGCATCGTCCTCGGCCAGGTAGTCGGCGACGCCTGACAGGCGCGTGTGGACGTCGGCGCCGCCCAGGTCTTCGGCCGACACCTCTTCGCCGGTGGCCGCCTTCACGAGCGGCGGGCCGCCGAGGAAGATCGTGCCGGTGTTCCTGACGATGATGGTCTCGTCGGACATGGCCGGCACGTAGGCGCCGCCGGCCGTGCACGAGCCCATGACCACGGCCACCTGCGCAATGCCCTCCGCCGACATCCGCGCCTGGTTGAAGAAGATCCGGCCGAAGTGATCGCGGTCGGGGAAGACCTCGGCCTGCAACGGCAGGAAGGCGCCGCCGGAGTCCACCAGGTAGACGCAGGGCAGGCGGTTCTGCAGGGCAATCTCCTGGGCGCGGAGGTGCTTCTTGACGGTGAGTGGATAGTAGGTGCCGCCCTTCACGGTGGCGTCGTTGGCCACGATCATGACGTCGCGCCCCGACACCCGGCCGATGCCCGTGACCACGCCGGCCGCCGGGGCGTCGCCGTCGTACATGCCCCAGGCTGCCAGCGGCGACAACTCCAGGAACGGCGAACCCGGGTCGATCAGCCCATCGATGCGCTCGCGCACGGGCAGCTTGCCTTGTTCGCGGTGGCGCGCGAGGTATTTCGGTCCGCCTCCCTCGCGGCTCTGCGCCACGCGGTCGCGGTGTTCCTGGATCAAGGCCAGCATCCGTTCGCGATTGGCGCGGAAGTCGGCCGAGTTCAGATCGACGTGTGAGGTGAGGGGATCCATGTGGCGACGCGGGCTACCAGCCGCAGCAATCGGTCTTGAAGCGGCAGGCCGGGCAGCGCCAGACCGCGTGCATGCGATACATCTCGGCGCCACAGCGCTCGCACTTCATCGCGTCTTCGGATGAAGCGGGTGGCGCCGCGCTGAGCGCCGACACCACTGGCGTGACAACCAGTTTGACCGGGGGCTTGTCCACCAAGGCATTATACCGGTGGCCCGGCGGCCGGCGTCGTGGTCCGACTGCATGAATACGCTACACTGCAAGTCGTAGTCATGCAGCCATGCCAGTAGCCAAGTCCAACCGCTGCCGGGTTCTCGTCGTGGATGACGAGCCGATGGTGACCGAGTGGCTGACGATGGTGGTGGAGCAGGCCGCCCGCAACCCCGGCTATGAGGTGCGTGCGGCGGCGGTCGGGTCGCGTGCGGTCGAGCTGTTCCGATCGTGGCGGCCCGACGTCGTGTTCCTCGACATCGTGCTGCCCGACGTCGACGGCATTGCCTTGTTGCGCGAACTGAAGGCCATCGATCCGGCGCCGGAGATGATCGTCATCAGCGGCGTGGGCACCATCACACGCGCGCTCGAGGCCGGCCAGGCCGGTGCCTTCTACTTCCTGGAGAAGTCGAACCTCGATCCCGCCGGGCTGTTGTCGATTCTCGATCGCGCGGCCAGCCTGCACGTGGAGCGCGCCCAGCACGAACGGCTCAAGGAACAACTGCGGGACCAGTACTCGTTTTCCAACATCATCGGCAAGAGCAAGAACATGCGCGAGTTGTTCGAGCTGATCGATGCGGTGGCGGCGAGCGACGCCAACATCCTGGTCCATGGCGAGAACGGTGTCGGCAAGGAGCTGATTGCGAATGCGATTCACGTCCGCAGCGGCCGGGCGGACGGCCCTTTCATCAAGATCAACTGTGCGGCGCTGCCCAAGGACCTGATCGAGTCGGAACTGTTCGGCTACAAGAAGGGCGCCTTCACCGGCGCCACCAGCGACAAGGTCGGCCTGCTCGAGCTGGCCGGCGGCGGATCGCTGATGCTCGACGAGATCGGTGAGATGCCGATTCTGCTGCAGACCAAGCTGCTGCGGGTGCTGCAGGAGCGCGAGTTCCGGCCGCTTGGCAGCGATCGCTGGGCCAAGGTCGATTTTCGCCTGATCTGCGCCACGAACATGGAACCCGAGGCAGGCCTGAAGGACGGCCGGCTGCGCGAGGATCTGTACTTCCGCATCAACACGGTGACCCTGCGGGTGCCGCCGTTGCGCGAACGGACCGAGGATTTGCCGCTGCTGTGCGCGCACTTCCTGGAGAAATTCAATGGCCGCTACCAAAAGCAGGTCACCGGCATTTCCGCGGCGGCGTATCACCTGCTGATCCGGTTCCGCTGGCCCGGCAACGTCCGCGAGCTCGAGAACGCCATCGAGCGCGCGGTCCTGGTGGCCAAGTCGGCGGAGATCCAGCCGGCCGACTTGCCCGAGGCGATCCGCGGCGATGCGGTTGCCGAGGATGCGTTCAAGGTGCCGCCACATCACACGCTGGCCGAGATCGAGCGGATGGCGGTGCTGCAGACGTTGCAGCGCACCAACTGGAACAAACAGGAGGCCGCCCAGATTCTGGGCGTCTACCGCCCGACGTTGTATAGCAAGATCAAGAAACACGACCTCAAGGACCCGCGCGAGCGGGACGAGTCGTAAGAGGAGACGGGATGAACGATCGGAACCTGATGATTCTTGCCGGCATGCTCGGGGCGGCCGTCGGCGTCGGGGTGGGCTTTGTCCTGTTCACCGACCGCGGACGCCGCCTGCGCGCCGAACTGCAGCCGGAGATCGAGGGCGTGATCCGCGAGGCCGTGAAGCTGTCGCAGACCGTGGACGAGTTCAACCGGGGCCGCGCGGTGCCGCGGCCCAGCGCGGCCGCCGGGCCATCGGCCTGGCCGCGGCGGACCGTCTAGCGTGCCACAGGGGCGGTCGCGGCCAGTGCAGCAACTGCGGCTGATCGGCCTGGCGACCTGGCGGGGCGTGGGGGAGCTCTACCGCAGCGAAGGCCTGACCCACGCCGCCTCGGTCGCCTACTACGCGCTGATCTCGCTCTTCCCGTTCCTGCTGCTGGCGCTCGCCATCCTCGGTCAACTCACGGCCGACGCGGCCGAGCGCGACGCGGTGGTGCGATTCGTGTTCCGCTATTTCCCGCGCCAGTTCGATTTCATCACCGGGCAGCTCGATGCCTTCCAGACCACCCCGGTGAGCTTCGGGGCCGGCGGCTTCCTGATGCTGGTGTGGGCCTCGCTTGGCGTCTTCAACGCCGTGACCACGGCGGTTAACCATGCCTGGGGCGTGGAGAAGCGGCGCAGCTTTCTTCGGCACCGTCTGGTTGCCTTCCTGATGTTGCTCTCAACCGGCGGCGTGCTGCTGCTGGGCGTCGTCTTGTCGAGCGCCGTGCGCCTGGCCGAGAGCAGCCGCATCGGCCAGGAGATTGGGACAACGACCTGGCTCAGCTGGGCGAGCGGATTGACCGTTCGCTCGATCGCCAGCCTGGTGCTGGTGCTGTGTGTGGCGCTGGTCTTCTACTTCATTCCGAACACCAAGGTGCGGTTGCGCGACGTGTGGCCCGGCGCGATCCTGGTCGGTGTGTTGTGGCGCCTGGCCTTCGGCCTGTTTGCCTGGTATGCCCGCGACCTCGCCACCTGGAACGTCGTCCACGGGTCGATTGCGGCGGTCGTGGTCTTCCTGATCTGGATCTACGTGAGCGTCGTCATCCTGCTGTTCGGGGTGGAGGTCACGGCGAGCTATGCGCGGCTGCAGGACGCCGCCGAACGCCATCCGTCGCTCACGGTATGATCTGAGGGATGTCGAACCGCCTGGGGGGCGAACAGAGCCCCTACCTGCTGCAGCACGCCAACAATCCGGTGGATTGGTATCCCTGGGGAGACGAGGCCTTCAGGGCGGCGCGGACCCAGGGCAAACCCATCTTCCTGTCGATTGGCTACGCCACCTGCCACTGGTGTCACGTCATGGAGCGGGAGTCGTTCGAGAGCCACGGCGTGGCCAAGGTGCTGAACGATCACTTCATTGCCATCAAGGTCGATCGCGAGGAGCGGCCCGACGTCGATCGCGTCTACATGACGTTTGTGCAGGCCACCACCGGCTCGGGCGGCTGGCCGATGAGCGTGTGGCTGACCCCGGAATTGCAGCCCTTCTTCGGCGGCACCTACTATCCGCCGGCCTCGCAGTGGGGCCGCCCCGGTTTTGTCGACGTATTGACCGAGATCAATCGGGCGTGGCGTGACGATCGGGCCAACGTGGTCAAGTCGGCGTCGGAAATTGTGTCGCGGCTGGCCCAGCTCGCGCGCGGCCAGGACGAACAGCGCGCTCCCGATGCGGGCGTGCTCGAACGCACGGTGCAGCAGTTCGCCCAGACCTTCGACACCCGCCGCGGTGGATTTGGCGATGCGCCGAAGTTTCCACGACCGAGCGAGCTGCTGTTCCTGCTGCGTGAGCACCGGCGGACCGGCGCCGCCGCGCCGCTCGATATGGTGGTGCAGACCCTGCGGGCCATGGCCCTCGGCGGCATGCGCGATCACCTGGGTGGCGGGTTTCACCGTTACTCGGTGGACGGCAACTGGCGCGTCCCGCATTTCGAGAAGATGCTCTACGACCAGGCGCAACTGGTGCTGGCCTATCTCGAGGCCGCGCAGGCCAGCGACGATCCGTTCTTCGCGCAGGTGGCCGAGGACACGCTGCAGTACGTGCAGCGCGACATGACCGATGCCGCCGGCGGCTTCTACTCCGCGGAGGATGCCGATAGCCTGCCGCCGAACGCCGCCGGCACGCCGGGGGCCCCGCAGCACAAGATGGAAGGCGCCTTCTATGTCTGGGGGCAGGACGAGATCCGCGCCGCGCTCGGCGAGGACAGCCTGGTGTTCGAGGGCCGTTACGGCGTGCTGCCCAACGGCAATGCGCCGTTCGACCCGCAGCAGGAATTCGTGAACAAGAACCTGCTGCACACCGCCCAGTCAATTGCCGACCTGGCGCGTGCCAGCGGCAAGGCCCCGGTGGAGGTGGGAGAGATCCTGCTTCGGACCCGCCAGATCCTGTTCGACCGTCGCCGGCAACGACCGCGGCCGCAGCTGGACGACAAAGTGCTGACGGCCTGGAACGGGTTGATGATTGCCGCCCTGGCGCGTGCGGCGCGCGTGCTGGCCGGTGGTGGCAGGAGTCTGGACGGACTCGATCCGGCCCCGGGTTACCTGGCAGCAGCCGAGCGCGCGGCCGGCTTTATCGAGCAGACCTTGTGGGACGCTGGACGTGGCCGGTTGTGGCGCCGCTACCGCGCGGGTCACGCGGCGATCGAGGGGTTTGCCGAAGACTACGCGTACTTGATCTTCGGCCTGCTCGAACTGTTCCAGGCCAGCGGCCACGCCCGCTGGCTGGCGTGGGCCCGCGTGCTGCAGGCGCGCCAGGACGAGCTGTTTTGGGACCGCGAGGGCGGCGGGTGGTTCAGCACGACCGGCGCCGACCCGTCGGTCTTGCTGCGCATGAAAGAGGACTACGATGGCGCGGAGCCTTCGCCGACCGCCGTCTCGGCCCACAACGTGTGGACGCTGGCGCACCTGACCGGGGAAGCGTCGTACAGTGAACGGGCGGCCGCCGCGCTGGCCTCGTTCGGCGGGCGGCTCGAGGCGCAGGGCCGGGCCGTGCCGTTCATGGCCGCCGTGCTGTCGGCGAGCCTGGGTGCCAGCGAACAGATTGTGATTGTCGGTCCGCGGGATTCTGCCGGGACGCAGGCCTTGTGGCAGGCCGCGCATCAGCGCTACCGGCCGTCGGCCGTGATGGTGCTGGCCGATCCCCGTGAACTGGCAGCATTGGCCACCCACATGCCGTGGGTGGCGGAGATGAGAATGATCGATAACAAGGCGACCGCGTACGTGTGCCGGGATTTCGCCTGCGATGCGCCGTCGACGGATGCGGGCGTGTTTCAGTGAGTGGGCTGGTCCGCGTCAACCAGTCGCGCGACGGCGCCTGGCAGCGGGTGCAGTTGAACGCGCCGCCCGGCAACCTGCTGTCGCTGGATCTGGTGCGTGCGCTCGGCCGCGTGCTGCACGACCTGGAGTCGACCCGCGGGATCAAGTGGCTCACCCTTGAAGGCGCCGGCCGCGAGTTTTCGTTTGGCGCCCGGATCCAGGAGCACGTGCCCGCGCAGATGGCCACCGTGCTGCCTGAAACCCATCGCGTGATCAAGCAGGTGCTGTCATTCCCGGCGCCGACCGCGGCGCTTGTGCACGGCCGATGTCTGGGCGGCGGCTTCGAGCTGGCGCTGGCGTGCGACGACATGCTGGCGGCCGACGATGCCACCTTTGGCCTGCCGGAGATTCGACTGGCGGCGTTCCCGCCGGTGGCCGCGGCCTTGTTGCCGCTGCGGGTCGGGGCTTCGCGCGCCTCACGGGCGATTGTGACCGGGCAAATGCGCCCCGCATCGTACTGGCACGAGGCCGGTCTGCTCTCGCTGGTGGCGCCCAACGCGACGCTGGCCGAGGCGGCCGGGGCCTGGTTCGACGCGCACCTGTCGCCGCATTCGGCGGTGGCCCTGGCCCATGCGGCGGCCGCCGCGCGCCTGACCCTGCGGGCGCAGGCGGAGCCGGCGCTCGATCGCGCCGAGCGCGACTACCTGGGCGGCTTGCTGAAGACCGACGATGCCGCCGAGGGCGTGCAGGCGTGGATCGACAAGCGCCCGCCGAACTGGAAGAATTCGTGAGAGGAGCGGGTCGATGATGGATGTGGACGTATGGGTGCGCGGCGCCAGTGGCGCGGTGACCCAGAAACTGAAGGGCGTGCCGGCCGACGCTGAGACGTGGACCGTCACCGACGTCAAGCACCTGCTCGAGCAGATGCTGCAGGCGCTCGATCGCGCGCGCGATCCCCACAGCGAGCCGCCGACCGTGGCCATGCGCGGCTTCAGTTGGATTGTCAGTCCCGATCAGGGCGGCGTGCTGGTGCACCTGGAGGTGCAGCTGGGCACCGCGAGTGCCGGTCCCTTCGCCATCGACGAGACGCGGCTGTCGGAGATGATTGCGCGCGTGGTCGGCCGGCCCAAAGAGTCGACCCTGGTGCACTGAGATGTCGACGACCGAGTTGTTGCTGGCGGCGATTGACGAAGCCTACGATCGGCGATCGTGGCACGGCACCAACCTCCGCGGGTCGCTGCGGGGTGTCACCCTCGAACAGGCGGCGTTTCGGCCTCGTCTGGATGGCCACAACATCTGGGAGCTCATGGTGCACGCCGCCTACTGGAAGTACGACATCCGCCGGCGGCTGACTGGCGCCCAATCGCGGTCGTTCACGATCGAGGGCAGTAATTTCTGGCGGCGTCCGGTCGACGGCACGGCCGGGGAGTGGCGGCGCGACCTGCGGTTGCTGGAGGGCGAGCATGCGCAACTGCGCGCGGCGGTGGCGGCCTTTCCCGCCGCCCGCTGGACCCGCAAGGCGCCGGGCAAGCCGTTCAAGTTCGAAGGCCTGGTCCGCGGCGTCGCGGCACACGACCTGTATCATGCCGGGCAGATTCAATTGCTGAGGAGGCTGCAGGAGAACTGAAAGTTGAAAGTTGAAAGTGGGCAGTTGAGAGTTTCAGTTGCAAGTTTCAGTGCCAAGTTTGGTGACAGGTTCTCGCTGCAACTTTCAACTTTCAACTTTCAACTCTGCTGGCCGGGGTGGCGAAACTGGCAGACGCACAGGACTTAAAATCCTGAGACGCGCAAGCGTCGTGCGGGTTCGATTCCCGCCCCCGGCACTAACTCTTTTGGAATAGGCATGTTACGGACGACATTCTGAGTCCAGTCGCGAGTCGGTCAAGTTTTGGATATTTCTTTTGGACTCTGAAGCGTGTCTTTCTTCCGAAAGCTCCCGTAGGCTATAGCGAACATGGCCATAGAACCGAAAGAGGCTGTCAGAATCGCGTTGACGTATGTCGCTGATCTTTTCGAGGACGAAAAGCCCGGTGACCTGGCGCTTGAGGAACTGGATTCGACCAAGGACGGCAAGTACTGGCTTGTCACGGTGGGTTTTAGTCGTGGTTCAGATAGGGTTGCTTTCGCGACCGGAATGGCAGCCGTGTTCGGTTCTCAGCGACGCCAGTACAAAATCGTCAAGATAAACAAAAATACAGGTTCAGTTTTGGCGGTCAAGATACGTCCGAAGGCCACCGCGCAAGATGTTGAATGACGCTGACGATCTGATCCGAAAGCACGGAGCCACAGGTGTTCTCGTTGACGCGAACATGTTGCTTGTCTACCTAGTGGGGTTGTTCAACGAGAGCTACGTCGAACTTGTAAAACCTAATCGGGGCTATACCGCCAACGATTTTCGTTTGGTCAACCTGATTCTCTCGCGGTTCAAGACGATAATCGTTACGCCTTCAGTCCTCGCGGAAGTCAGCAATCTGTCCTCGAAACTGCCTGAAGATGCCAGAGAAGACTTTCGCCGGTTGTTGGCGAAGATTCTACCGACTGCCGCATTCACCGAACGCCTTGTCGATCTGGCGGTCGTACCACAAGCAGTTGCGTTCATTCCATTTGGGTTCACCGATGCAACTATCGAACAGATAAGCGCCGAAGGTGTTCCGATCTTCACTGACGATTGGAACCTGTACCAGCTACTGGCTTCAAAAAACGCCGACGTTTTCAATTACAACCACATTCGACATCTCGCCATGTGAACGTCCGCCACCTGGTGCGGTGCTTGCCGGGTGACGGCATCGCTACTCGTTCTTCCTCGAATTCCCTCCGAATTCCAATTCCTGACTTTGTAAGTTCCCACCAGTCAGCGATTTACGAACCTCTCCCGCGCCGACATATACATACCCTGTAGAACGAACCCTTTGTGACTTGGGTTGAGCTTGACCCGATTTCGTGGACACCTTCCGAAAGGTGGATACGATGGCACGTATGGGATCAAGCAAGGCCGGCCGACGAGTCCGGCGGCAGTTCAGTGACGAGTTTCGAGCCGGCGCCGTTCGGC
>JAKFYH010000049.1 GCA_021730945.1 Acidobacteriota bacterium
GGTAGGGGCGCATCGGGGAGGTGGCCCGAAGGGAATGCGCGATAATAGCCCCTCCGAAACCCTGCAATGATTGGCCGATCCTCGAACCCGTCCTGCAGCAAGTGCGGCAAACCGGTCCCGCACGGGGCCGGCTTCTGCCCCAGTTGCGGCACGCAGATGGGTGACCCGTCGTTCGCGCCCACCTTTGCCCCTGCCGACGGTTCGGTGAGCAAGCCAGGCGACGGCCCGGTCACGGTCCTGCCCGCCGCGCCGGCGGATGCCACCCGCTTACCTGAGTCCGACGCCAGTGCCGCGACCGGTGTCGGCGATGCGCCGGCGTTCGCCGATGCCCCGACGCTGTCGCCCACCAGCATGGTGACGTCGCTCGACAATCCATCGCCGCGGCCGCCGGTCGGCGCCGGCGATGGTCCATTCCAGGCCGGCCAGCAAGTGGGGCCGCGCTACACGATCATCCGGCTGCTCGGCATCGGCGGCATGGGCGCCGTCTACCAGGCCTTCGACCATGAGCTGGGCGTGGCCGTGGCCATCAAGGTGATCCGGCCGGCGGCGCAGTCGGATGCGACCGCGGCCAAGGATCTTGAACAGCGCTTCAAGCGCGAGTTGGTACTCGCCCGCCAGGTCACCCACAAGTACGTCGTCCGCATTCACGACCTGGGCGAAATTGACGGCATCAAGTACTTGACGATGCCGTTTGTGGAGGGCGAGACGCTGGCGCAGTTGCTGCGGCGCGCCGGGACGCTGCCGCTCGCGCGCGTGCTTCAGATCGCCCACCAGGTCGCGCAAGGCCTGGCCGCGGCGCACGAGAAGGGCGTGGTGCATCGCGATCTGAAGCCCGAGAACATCATGATCGAGTCGCCCTCGTCCATGGTGGCCGCGGCCCAGGGCCGTCCCGGGCCCGACCGTGATGCCGGCGACGCCCTGATCATGGACTTCGGCATCGCGCGTTCGGTGGAGCACGGCGCCACGCAGACCGCGGCCGGATCGGTGATCGGCACGCTCGAGTACATGGCGCCCGAGCAGGCGCAGGGCGTCAAGGTCGATCAACGCGCCGACCAGTACGCGTTCGGGCTGATCGTGTACGACATGCTGGTCGGCCGGCAGCGCCTGGCGAGGGGCGACAATCCGATGACCGAACTGCTGGCGCGGCTCACCGCGTCGCCGGCAGCGCCTCGCACCATCAACCCGGCGATACCCGAGCCGGTCGACGCGATCGTAATGCGGTGCCTGCAGCCCAGCCCCGACAGCCGGTATCCCTCGACCATGGACTTGGTCAGGGCTTTCGAGCAACTGACACCGGACGGCCACCTGCGCAGCGACCAACCGCAGGCGCGGATCGCCGTCGCACCGGCGCGGCCGCAGTGGCACCTGGTGGCCGCCGGACTCGCGATTGTGATCCTCGGTGGCGCGGCCGGCTGGATGATCTCGAATCGCGGCTCCAGCGCAATCGTGGCACCGGCCGTGTCGCGGGCACCGTTGTCGGTGCTGATCGCCAACTTCCGCAACGACACCGGCGATCCGGTCTTTGACGGCGTGGTCGAACAAGCCCTGGGTCTGGGCATCGAGGGTGCATCGTTCATCACCGCGTATCCGCGTCGCGACGCGCTGCGGGCCGCGACCGTGATCAAGGCCGGCAGCACGCTCGACGACGCGACGGCGCGACTGGTGGCGGTGCGCGAAGGTGTCGACCTGGTTCTGAGCGGCGACATTTCCGCCCGAGACGGCGGCTACCACATCACGACCCGGGCCATCAGCCCCACTACCGAGGGTGAACCGCTCTACACGCTGGAAGCCAACGCGGCCAGTAAGGCCGTGATGCTTGAGACCGTTGGCTCGCTGGCGGGCAAGGTCCGCACGGCGCTTGGCGATACCGAAGTGCCGCAAGACGGTCCGGCGGCCAACGAGACCTTTACCGCCGGCAGCCTGGAGGCGGCCAAGGCCTACACCGAAGCGCAAGAGTTGCGAGACGCCGGCCGATCGGACGACGCCGTGGCCAAGTATCTCGAGGCGATTACGCTCGACCCGGATTTGGGTCGCGCCTACTCAGGCCTGGCGGCTCAGTACGCCAATGCCGGCCGCAGTGCCGAGGCCGAGAAGAATTACCAGGAGGCGCTGGCCCGGATCGATCGCATGACCGCCCGCGAACGCTATCGCACGCGTGGCAGCTACTACCTGTTTGCGCGCAAGACGCCGGAGGCCATCAAGGAGTTTGCCGCCCTGGTCGAGGCGTTCCCGTCCGACAGCACCGGGTTGGCCAACCTGGCGTTTGCCCACTTCCAGCAGCGCGACATGGCCACGGCCCTCGACCTGGGCCGCAAGGCTTCGGCGATCTTCCCCAAGAACGTCGGCCGCCGCAACAACGTCGCGCTCTACGCGCTCTATGCCGGGCAGTTCGAGACCGCCATCACCGAAAGCAACGAAGTGATGAAGCTCAATGCCGGCTTCGTCAAGGCGTATGTCGCCCGTGCCCTGGCCGAACTCGCGCTGGGCCGGCCGGCCGACGCCGTCAAGACCTACACCGATCTATCCGCCGTGTCGCCGGCTGGTGCCTCGTCCGCCGCGCTCGGTCTCGCCGACGTGGCGTTGTACGAAGGCCGTACTAGAGACGCCATTGCCGTCCTCGACGCCGGGATCACCGCCGACGTGGCGGCCAAAAACAGCGCGGCCGCTGCCTTCAAGCGAGTCGCCATGGCCGATGCGTATCTGGCGCAGGGCAACATGACCGCGGCGTTGCGCCAGGCCGAGGCGGCGGTGGCGGGCAGCGGCTCCGATTCAATCGCGCTGACCGGCGGCCTGCTGCTGGCGCGCACCGGACAACCGGCGGCGGCGCTCAAGATTGCCGACGCGCTGGCCGCCAAGCTTGAATCCGATCCCCAGGCCTACGCCCGCTTGATTCGTGCCGAAGCCGCGCTGGCGCAGGCCAACAACCGCGCCGCGCTCGAGCACGCGCGGGAAGCGCAGCGCCTGGCCGACACCTGGCCCGGCCGCGTGATCCTGGCGCGCGCCTACATCGCGCTCGGCGAGTTCGCCTCGTCCACCTCCGAGCTCGATGCCGCCACGACGCGGTCAGGCGAGGCGGTGGCCGTGGCCCTGGACGACGTGCCGACGTTCCGCTACTTTCCGCAGGTCGACTACTACAAGGGCGTGGCGCAAGCGGGATTGAAGAGCGCTGGCGCGAACGACACCTTCGCCGCATTCCTTGCCATCAAGAAGAACGGCGACGAGACCGGGGGGCTCGTCGCCGATGCGCGCAAGCGATTGACCCCATAGGCTTTAGTGCCTCGGTCGACTCCTGGTTGACATCACTACATCATTACATCATAGTATCAACATGAGAACCACCGTCACGCTCGACGACGATGTCGCGCAAGCGGCTCAGGCACTGATGCGTACCTCAGGACGGACGTTGGGACAGGTGCTGTCGCAACTGGCTCGCCGAGGACTCAAGGCGCAGAACGAATTCGGCTCCCGCAACGGCCTGCCGACCTTTGCTGTGAGTGCAAACTCCCCGGTGATTCCTTCGGACCGAGCCACGACCCTGTTGGCCGACGAGTAGGGCGGCATGAAGCCGGGCTTGCTCGACGTCAACGTGCTGCTGGCCCTGGCCTGGCCGACGCACCAACACCACGCCGCGGCCCACGCCTGGTTTCGCCGCGAGTCGCGCCATGGATGGGCGACCTGCGCGCTCACGCAGTTGGCGTTTGTCCGCCTGTCGTCGAATCCCTCGTACTCCGAGGATGCCGTGTCACCGCAGGATGCGGCGACCTTGTTGCTCCAGCTGACCGCGCATGCTACGCACCGGTTCTGGACGGAATTGCCAGCTGTTGACGCCAGCGTGTTCAAGCATGCCACCGGGCACCAGCAGGTGATGGATGCGTACGTTGTGAGCCTCGCCCGGCACCACCAAGGCCGCGGCGTGACGTTCGACACGCGGTTGAAATCGCATGGCGACGATGACAGCGTGGTGACGACGATCACGGCCTGATCCTGCCATCAAGAAAAGCGGCGACGAGGCCGGGGGTCTCGTCGCCGATGCGAAGATGCGCGTCGGCCGCTGAAGCGGCGGCTTACTGGCAGCGAATCGAGACCTGATCGATCAGCAGTCCGCTTCGCCCCTCAAGTCCCACGACGGCGGTGCTTGCCGGGCACGAGAGCGTTTGTGGCGGATCGCCGGCTTGAACCAAGCCGACCGTACCGGTTTGGTAGGTCGTACTCGACGGCGTCGTGCACCGGACCGCGAGATAGTCCAGGAACCCACCTCCGCGCGGCGCTCCATACACACCGGTCATGATGTCTCCGGCCGCGCAGCCGAGGCTGTAGGGCGTACCACCGCCAACGTTGCCGGCGACGAAGATGGGCGCCAGTGGCGTCAGGCTGGGTAAGGTGCCGCACCGCAGCGAGATGCTGTCGATATCATCGCCCGCTCGCACGTCGAGGCCGATGCCGACCGATCCTGCCGGGCAGTCGACGGCGGGGAACGCGCTGCCGCCGAAGCCGCCGATCGGGCCCACCACGGTGACCGCGCTCGAAATCGACATCTGGTGCGCGTTACTCAGGGGACTGGTGCTGGCTCCCACGGTGGTCCGCACCTGGACGTCAAACGTGGTGCCTGGTGCGATGGCGGGCACGTTGACCCAAATCGAGAAGGTTCCGCCCGCCCCACCCGAGGTCGAGACAATCGTACCGTTGACGGACGGCCCGGCGGGACTGGTCGGCGTAAACACCACCGTGGCACCTGACGTGTCGATGCCCTCGGCCGAGACGTAGATGGTCTGGCCGGGGGTCGCTGACGTGATGAAGCCGGTGCCTCCGGCGATCGTCGAGACCGCCGTCAGGACCGGCGCGCCCGGGGTGGCCTGCAGCGTGACCGGGAACGCGTTCGACACGATCGACCCATCGGGCGACTTGACGCGGACGGTCGCCGGTCCCGCCGGCGTGGGGAGGAGGAATCGGGCGACCACCAGCGTCGGCGACATGTGCCAGATGTTCTGCGCGGTGTAGTCAGTCAGGCCGAACTTCAGGATCACGTCAGCCGGGTTCACGCCCGGCAGGTTGGTGCCGGTGATGTGCAGGTGCTGGCCGAAGCCAGGGGCGGACGGGTTCGGCGACACCGACGTGATCACCGCGTTGCTGGTGACCTGCTGGCAGGCCGAGAACTCCGACGTGTTGTAGCTGGCATCGGTCGCCGTCGCGGTGATGCGCTTGCCGGGCGTGGCCAGTGGCGACAGTGCCGCCGTGCCGGTGGCACCGGCGCCCACCGTCAGCGAGCCGACGAGCTGCTCGCCTTCGCCGTAGCCGCTCGGGTCACACATGCTGCTGGCGTAGAACCGGAGCAGGTACGATCCAGGCGCGAAGCTGGTCGTGTCGTAGCCGACGCTGGCGGCGACGCCGTTATGGGTCGCGTTCGAGATCGCCGGGGAGTTCTGGCGGTTGTTGCCGCCGGTGTCGCCGTCGCCGGCGTCGATCGCGTCGACGCCGTTGTTGTCAAGGTCGATGCCGAGGCCGCCGTTGTCGTAGATCGCGTTGGCTTCGATCAGATTCCCGGTCGTGCCCTGCCACGCCGCCACGCCCGCGCCGGAATTGCCGCGGATGAGGTTGTCGGTCACCGCCGTTGAGGTGCCCTCGCGCAGGTCAACGCCGGCGCCGCCGTTGGGCACCACGGTCGTCAGGTCCGAACCGACGCCGATGGCGTTGGCAGACACCACCGTGCCAATGGCGCCCGCATACGCCCCCTGTCCGGAGACAATCACGCCACCCTGGACGTTGCCGGAAATCACGTTGCGGAAGTCACCGCCGATGCCGCCGACCGTGTTGTTAGAGCCGACTTCAACCTGCACGCCGTACTTCCCGTTCGGCAACGCCGCCAGGCCGGACGCGGTGGTGCCGATCCGGTTGCCCCTGACGTGGTTGTTGTTGCCCCACAGCTTGATGCCGACCGCCGAATTGCCGGAGATCACGTTGCCTTCACCGGCGGCGATGCTGCCGCCGATCACCACGTCGCTGGAGCCGTTGTCGACGAAGATGGCCGCGTTGTCACCAAGGGCTGGACCGTTGGGCCGAGCGCTTGTGCCGTTGATATCGGTGCCGATCCGGTTGGACTGAATGATCGCGCCGTCGGTGTTGCCGGTGATCAGGATGCCGAAGGCCGCCGGTCCGTCGTTGCCCGAGATGACGTTGCCGCGGCCAGGTCCGCCGATGACGGTGCCCATGGCGCCGGCGTTACGGATGCCCCCCAGCAAGTTGGCGACGGCGTTGTTGGCGACGTTCAGGCCAATCTGGTTGTTGAACACGCTGGTATTCGTCACCAAGTCGCCCTGCAGGCTGATGCCCCACCCGGTGTTGCCGGCAATGCGATTCATGCGAATCGCCGTATTGCCGCCGATGGTCGTGTTCGTCGGCGCACCGAAGACCGAGGGATACAGCGAGATGCCCTCGCCGTTCGGGATGACGTTCATGCCGGCCGCATCGAGGCCGATGTTGCTGTGAGCGATCACGGTGCCGGTGCCGCCGCGCAGCAGCACGCCGACGCCGTTGCCCGAAATCACGTTGTTCAGCGACGCCCCCTGGTTGCCGATGGTGGTGCCCGTGCCGCCGTCGACCAGGATGCCGAACTGGTTGGCCACGATCATCGGGTCGCCAATGGCCGCCGGTACCGCCGCCGTGCCCGCGAAGTTGGCGCCGATGTTGTTGTAGGCCACGACGTTGGTGTTGCCCGAGACCACCCACACGCCCTGGTAGTTGTTGGCAATCACGTTGCGCTGCGCCTCGCCCGGACCGCCGACCCGGTTGTTGCTGCCGGTGATCTTCACGCCGGTGTAGGTTCGCACCGCGGAAGGCGCCGAGCCGTTCACGGCCGTGCCAATGAAACTGTTCTCGACGATGTTGTTGTCGCCGCTCAGCAGGATGGCGTTGCCTCCGGCGAAAATGCCGGACGCCGCGAAGTTGTTGATCACCAGGGCGCGGATCGTCGAGCCACTACCGCTGACGACCAGGCCGTTCGAATCAAGCGGCAGGCTGGACCCGGAAATCACCACGCTGGGCACGCCACCCGCACCGGGTTGCGACAGGCCGGCGATGACGACCGGGTCGGTGATGGCCGGCAGCGGCGTCATCGGCGTGATCACGTACGGCGGGCCCATCGGACCCGGCGGGATGTTGAACGTGATGGTATCGAGACCGGGTGTGCTGTTGGCGTAACTGAGCGCGTTGCGCAACGAACCCGCGCCCGTGTCGCTGGTATTCACCACGATCAACGGCGACACCGCCGGCGGCGGCGCGACCACGTTGATCGAGACCGTGGCGGCGTTGGAGTTGGCCCCGTCGACGGCCACGTACTTGAACTGATCGGGACCCGTGTAAGGGCCGGTGGGCGCGTAGCTGAACGAGCCGTTGGCGTTAGGCGTAAGCACGCCGTGCGCCGGGACCTCGGTCACCAGCATGGTGGCGAAGTTCGACACGGCGTCGTTGCCGAGCACGCCGCGTCCGCCGGCATTCAGGGTCACACCCTGCGCCGTCGCATACGCGTCGCTGAAGGCCACCGGGGCCGCGGCCACCGGGATCACGTTCACCGTGACAGTGGCGGTGCTGTTGCCGGCCACCGTCTGCGCGGTGTAGGTAAAGGTATCGATACCCGAGAAGCCCGGCGCCGGCGTATAGGTGACGCTGGAATCGGGATTCACGGTGGTCGTCCCGGCGCCGCTCGTGGCCGAGGTCACCGTGACCGGCAGGCCAAGTTGACCGGCCACATCGCTCAACACCATGAAGCCCGACTCATCCTGCGAGTTGCCACCCGAGGTGTACAGACGGTTGTCGCCCTCGCTGGCGTGCAGGAAGAAGGCCTGCAGCGGCAGCTGCACCGACGAGATCACGCCAAGCGTGGCGCCATCGATCGCGGTGATGGTCTTGCTGGCGATGCTGCTGACATAGATGCGGTTCAGCGTCTGGTTGATGGTCATGGCGCTCGGTCCGCCGGGGAGCGGCGTCGAGGCCACCACCGCCAGCGTCGTCGCATCGAGCATGATCAACTGGTTGCCGTTGTAGTCGAGCACATAGAGACGATTGGCCGAGGGGTTGACCGCCACCCAACTCGCCGTGTGCAGCCGGCTGTGCCCGCCGCCGGCGTAGGTGCCCACCAGAGCGCGGGTGTCACCCCGCAGCACCGCCACGTTGTATTGGTTGGTGACCCCGTTGAATAACCCGAGGTAGATCAGGCTGTAGGCCGGGTGCGACGGATTCGCCGGAATCACGCGAATGACTTCGACGCGATCGTTTGGCGAGAAGGTCGGCGTGAGGTCGATGGCCTGTGCGATCGGCGCCGTGGGCAATGTCGTGGGCGGCAGGTAGACCGCCGAAATGGGTGAGCCCCCGAGCACCATCACGTAGGTGCCGTTGGTGTCCGGGTCGGTGACGACGTGACGGCCGAAGCTGATCGAGGTCGAATTGGTCGCCGGCACGCCGGTGAGAGTGACGTCGACGTACGAGGCCAGGTTGGCGACGTCATGGACGCGGATCTTGCCGGCCTCGGCAGCGCCAGTCTGCGACAGTCCGTTCAGGCCGGCCACGATCACCTGGCCGAGGTTCTGGTTGACGCCAAGCCCGAAGGGTTGGCCGACGGTGGGCATCGCCGGACTCGCGGTGTCGGTGGCGCCGTTGATCTCGACCATCGCCCCGGGTCGCGTTTGCTGTCCCAACGCGTCGGAGCCGCTGTTGACGAAGAAGTAGCGGTTGGTCGCGTCGTACCGGCCCCCGAAACCCCAGCGTCCCTTGTTGAGCGCCAGGCCGCCGACCGGCCCGACCATGCCCGCACCAGACACGATGTCGATGTTGCTGGTGATGGTCGACGAGGCGACATAGGCACGGCTGGTGACCGGGTTGACCAGGACTTGCGCGGTTTCCGGCGCGACGGTCAGCGACGCGGTCAGGCTGGTGGTGGCCACCGACGCGGCGCTGTAGGTGTGCACGCTGTTGAGGAAGTCGGCGAAGAACAGACGCTGGTTCACTGAATCAACGGCCAGCTCTCCACCGGCCCTGGGCAGCAGTGGCAGCCAGGTCGCCGCATCGGTGGTCGCGTCGACGAGCGCCACCGACTGGAGGAAGTTACCGGCCACCGCCACCACGCCGGTCGCCTGATCGACCACCAGATCGGATTGGCTGAAGTCGGGCCCGACACCGTATGTGGCTTTCAGCGTGTTGAACGTCGGGCTGCCCTTCAGCCCGTCGACAATGAACACCTGGTTGGCCGCGCGCAGGAACACCCGGCCGGTGGCATGGTGCGTGACCAACCGGTCTTCGGCATTGTTCAGGGGCGGACCGCCACCGGCAATGGCCAGTTGCCCGAGCAGCGTGTCGGTGGCCGCGTCGATCGCGTTGAGGCGATAGGAGCCGGAGCTGCCGGCGGCGAACACCAGGTTGGTGGCCGGGTTGATGGCCAGCGAGATTGCCTGGTCAGTGCCGGCAATCTTCACCGGCGCGGCCGGCGCCGCCGGATTCATGACAAACACGCCACCTTGCGCCGGGCCGCCGCCGACATTGACCGCCGCGATGTAGACCTTGCCGGTGGCCGGGTTCTGAGCCACATGCATGGCGCGCGCGTTGGCCGGCAGGTTGACCGTCCACTGGATCTCGCCAAGGTTGGGACTGGCGGGATCAGCGTTAATCGCCGAGAGCGTCGACGTGGCGGTCGAACCGGGGCCGGTACCCACCAGTTGGCCGGCAATGTAGTAGATGACCTGCCCGGAGGTGTCGAGCGCAAAGGTGAACGTGCTGCCGAGGTTGTCGATGGCGGCTTCGGTCGCCGGGGGGAGTCCGATGGGTCCGTTGAACGTGGGACTGCCAGGCCGCCCGTCGATGCCGTAAGTCGTGGCGGCAGGCTGGCCGTTGCCGCCCATACGGAAGAAAACCATGCCGGTGCGGGGACTGGCGATGCCGTAACTGGCGCCAGGGTCGCTCGGGTCAATCAGCATCTTGCCAACGACGTGGTTGGAGGCCGGGTCGATGACTGCAAGGCTGCGGCCGCTGCCGACGTACAGAAGCCCGGTCGTTGGCATGTACACCAGCTCGGCCGCGGAACTCCCCAGGCTCTGGCTGAGGCCGGCCGGGTGTGCCGTCACGATCTTGGTCGAGCCGTAGAGCGCCGCGTCATTGGTCAGCACGTTCACGCGCACCGGCGTCGACGGTGACGTCCAGATGGTGTCATCGGTCGCCGGCGGGGCCGGTGGCGGCACCACCGGCGGCACCGTCGTCCCGGGCGGCGCATTTGAATTGACCGCCTGCTGCTGCACGGCGGGCGACACGTCTTCGCTCGGCATCAGGGCCGGATCGATGTACTCGACCGAGCCGTTGGGCTTGGTGACGGGCACGTTGTTGCTGGTGTCCTCGTCGATCACGCGCAGGACGATGCGGCCTTCTTCGCCGGGGGCGAGCCATAACGTGGCATTGGTCTCGGCCGGGTCGTTGGCGTTGGCCGTGCCGCCGCCCGGCGGCACCAGGATCGGGTTGCGGATGTTGGCCAGCAGGATGTTGCGGGTCTGGAAACCCAACTGGCAGCCGTTGGCGACCGTGGCCGGCGTGCGGTAGGTCTTGAGCAGCACGAGCTGGGTCTTCAGTCCGGCCGGCAGCGTTTGCTGCGCCAGGAACAGATTGACGTTGAACGACGCGGTGGTGTTGCCGGTGTTGCTCACCTTCCACGTGATGTCGGAGATGGCGCCGTTCTCGATATCGGGGTTCTCGATATCGGGATTCTCGATGTCGGGGTTCTCGATATCGGGGTTCTCGATGTCGGGATTCTCGATGTCCGGGTTCTCGATATCGGGATTGGCTACGCGCACGTTCTGGATGTGCTGATTCTCGATGTCGGGATTCTCGATGTCCGGGTTCTCGATGTCCGGGTTTTCGATGTCGGGGTTCTCGATATCGGGGTTCTCGATGTCGGGATTTTCGATGTCGGGGTTGTAGACCTCGGCGTTCTCGATGTCCGGGTTCTCGATATCCGGGTTCTCGATGTCGGGATTCTCGATGTCGGGATTTTCGATATCGGGGTTGAGGACCACGCGGGCGGCCAGGCCGGCCGACTTGGGCGTGGCTGACGGGTAGAGAGCCGGCGAGGCCAGCAGGCGCAGGTCGTTCAGCTCGGTGACATCAACATTCAACTGCGCGTTGGCGTCGCTGGAGGTGACATAGACCGTGCGCGACGCCGTCGACAGCGGCGGCACGATCATCTCGATTGCGGTTTCCGGCGCCGGCGACGCGTTGGTGTAGGGCGGCAGCGGGAACTGATCAAACGACGCCCGCCCGCCCACCGGCTGGCTGAGAATCGTCATGCGGAAGCTCCTGGTCTCCTTCGTGGTGTTCTGCGCGAACACGACGAAGCCGCGTTGCAGTTCGGGTGACAGCGGCTTGGCATTGCCGGGCGATCCGGCCAGCAACCCGCCGGTGATGCGCGCGGAGTAGACGTTTTGATTACGCGAGCCGGGATTGCCGGCGCCGTCGATACACTGCGGCACCGGCAGCGACGGATCGAAGATGCTGCTCGACGGCAGCTGATCGGGGCTCATCTTTGCCGGCGTGTAGTTCGACCAATCGCCGGCGAGCGGCGGCCGCACGTCGCGGTTGTCGGTCCAGACGGCGTGGAAGGTCGGTAACTGGCCGGTGCTGGCGGTGTTGTAGGCCCACTTGCCGTTGCCCGTCGGCACAAAGGCCGGCGCCGCGGTCACGTCAATGTAGTCGCCCATGAACGGCACCGTGCCCAGCTTGAACATCGGCAGGTTGGGCGGATTAACCTGCATTTCCTCGACCTCACCCGAGGATGGGTTGAAGCCGAGCAGGTAGTCCGAGACCCTGACCGACGGCGCAAAGGCGGGATTGTCGCCCGGTGAAGCCAGCGCCGACCTGATGTCGATGGTCTGGCGCAGGCCGGTGTTGGTGTTGAAATCGCTCATGATGCGATTGGAGGTCTGCGCCCGGCTGTCGCGCAGGTCATAGAACACCAGCATCAACTTGCCGCCGGCAAACGCCATCGACGGCATTAACTGATGGCCGCGCCCCGGAGTGGCATGGTCGTCCACCGCTTGCGGCGCCGTGAAGCTGCGCCCGTCCCTGGTGGTGGCGATCACGATCCGTGCGCCATCGGCCGGACCTGAGTCGGCGGCGTAGCCGCGCTGGGTCCACGCGATGTAGACGCGGCCGGTGCCATCGGCCGCCATGGTCGGATAGGCGTTCGTGCGGAAGTTGTAGCCCGTGGTGCCGAGGTCGAACTGGTCGAGATTCTCGGTCGCTTCGTTGGCCGGCACGTCCTTGAAGCGGTTGTCGCGATGCTCGAAGAGCTTGTGCAGCTTGCGTCCCACCTTGCGCGTGGGCCTGGGGAACTTGTGGGCGCGGTTGGGCGTGTCGAACTTGCTGGCGCCAAATGGCAGGCGCGCGGCCATGATTGCGTCGAGGTCGTTGGTGTCGGTCAGGTCGGGATCGAAGCGCCGCCACGCGACGTAGACGGCGCCGGTCCTGGGGTCGATCGTGAGCGTCGATCCCTGGTTGACGGCATCCTCGGGCCGGCTCACCTTGATCGGCGCGCTCCAGGTGTTGCCGCAATCCATCGAGCGGGTCAGCAGAATCTCTGAACGCAACGCGGCGCCGTCGCCGGTGATCGAGCTGTAGGCGACATACACCGCGCCGGCGGGGATGCGCTGCGCCTGGGGCGGCACTGGCGAGGGCCGGCCGCCACGGCCGCGCGATCGGCCATTACGGTCGTCGTCGCGATCGGTGCCGCGGCCGCGGTCGTCGTTGCGGTGCTCATGGCGGTCGTAACCGTGCTTGCGGCGACGGCCATTCTGCGACGTGGCAAGAATGTCGTCGTCGGTGACCGTGCAGGTGGCGCCGTTGCTGCGCGGGATGTCGACCGCCATCCACGGCTTGTCGAGGAACTTCGCGCCACTGGAGGCGGCGACCAGCTTGGTACCAAGGTAGGCAATCGGGTCGCCGGCTTCCTGGTTGTTGTTGTCGATGAATCGGGCGATGAAGACACCGCTCTTGCCGTCTTCGGTACGGTCAAACACCAGGCCGCTGTAATAGATCAGGCCGTTGGTGCCGGCGCGGACCACCGCGTCGGCGCCAGCCTGGTAGTTCTTGAGCGGCGAGGCAAGGCCGGCGGGCGACTGGTCCTGCGGGTATCCGGGGAGCAGGGAGCTGCTCCACCGCTGGCCACCGTCAATCGATTTGAACAGGCCCAGCCAGGCATCGCCGGTTTCTTCACCGTCGGGGAGTCCCGGCACATCCACCGTGCGGTAGTCGTTCGATCCACCAAGCAAGTGCAATGGGTTGCGGGTCGAGGCGGCCACCGACGGTTCGTTCTGCCGCTGCAGGAACGGGTCGCCCTCGGGCCACTTCGTGCCCGACACCATGTTGACGTTTCTGCCAGGAATCTGCGCCTGGATGGTGGTGATTGCCAGGGCGACGGCCACCGCGGCGCCGAGGCAAATCCGTACGATCGCAGTGCGGTGTGACATGGGGGGATCCAACCAGCGCATGACGACGCCTCCAAGGGCGAACTACTTTCAGTTATCCGGGGCGAATGGGCGCAGTCGCGGGACCAATTACCGAAAAACGGAACCCAATACTACGCGACCAATCCAGCTAGCACAACCGTTCGCGGACCTCACGAATCCGTTGTCCAGAAGTGTCCCCAGTCGATGTCGGTGCGTGGGAGTAGACGACCTTTTCGCGCCATTTCACACCCTCCTGTCTGAAGAGCGGTTTGCGTCGGTCGCTTGCCTGTGGCCGGCGTGTGCCTGACCGCCGTCGCCGTAGCGAAGCGGTTGGTACAAGAGAATACGGCGGGGGACGGCGGAAGTTCTGCGACTCAAAATTACGAGGCGCCATGGCCCAAATGACCCTCGGCTGCGGGCAGGGGCCGTTAGCGGTGGACGGAGTAGGTGACTTTCAGCACCAGGGACTTGTTGGCCCGCCCGTCGAACACGCCGTCGGTGTAACGGGTCTCGTTGTAGACAAGAAACACGTTGTCGATGGTGCGGAAGATGTAGTTCATGCGTACCTGGGTCGCCGCCAACTGGCCGGCACTGTTGTACTGGGCGAAAGCCGAGGTCAGCAGGTTCCTCGAGAACGACAGGTTGGTGCGCAGTCCGAACAGGTGGGTGACAAACGACCCCGGCGACAGGTGCACATCGTTGATCTGATAGCTGGGATTAATCGACAGGGTCTTGTTGGGTCGCAGGTCGCCCGTCAGGGTCAGGGTTTTCTTGGTGCCGTCGTAGAAATCCCCGGCACTGAGCGAAACGTTGCCGCTGACCTTGCGGCCGTTGTACGAGCGCAGGTTGACCGTGAGTCCGCTCCAGTCGTAGTTACCGACCGGCAGGACCACGCCAGGGCCGATCGGGAAGGGCCGGACGACGCGTTCGTAGCTGTCGAACGGCACGATCTCGATGCGGTCGCCGCTTTCAAACGCCGTGGCCAAGGTCAGGTTGCTCTCGCGGCTGCGTAGCACTCGCTCGTGATCGTGGTACCACACCGTGCTCGGCGTCACCTCGAACTGGCGAATGCCCCACCGCTTGGGCCGCGGCTTGATCGATCCGCGCACGCCAATCAGGCGTTCGCGCGCCCGCACGAAACCGATGCCGGGACTGAATCCCGGGTCGATGTCGATGTAGTTGGCCCCGGCCTCGATCAGGTCGTCTCGCCATTCCGCGCCGGCCTGCTTGGCCCACTGCGCCGGCTTGTCACGGTCTTCCGATCGCGCCGCCAGCGCCATGACGTTGAGGTTGTTAAAGAAGGTGAATCGCCCGTCGACGCCCAACACGGTGTTGCGCAACCCGCCGCCCTGCCGGTTGGTGACGATGGCGCCGACGTACGAGCGGCCGAGCACTTCCTTGCGCACGCGGCCGACGGTGAAGTTCTCGCCCGCTTGCGAGCCGGAATCGGCGGTCTGCGAATTGAGCACGCCGACGTCGAATCCGCCGACTTTGCCGGTGAGCTTGCCGCCCACCGGAATGGTGATCGGCGTGCCCTGGTTCGACAGGCCGATGTTGCGGCTGTAGAAGAGCTCCAGCGGCGGCGGGCCGAAGTGCAGCAGCCCGACACCCATGCGCAGCGAGTCAGCGCCTTCGATGAAGAACTGGCGTTTCTCCGGGAAGAACAGGCTGAAGCGGGTGAGGTTGACTTGTTGCGCATCGACTTCGGTTTGTGCGAAGTCGGGGTTCACGGCCAGGTCGGCGGTCAGCGTCGAGGTGGCCTGCCACTTCAGGTCGTCGATGCCGAACTCGGTGATGCGGCGGGTTCCGGCCGGGGTGGCGACGGCATCGAGCGACTCGGCGCCGCCGAGGAAGTAGGGCCGCAGGCGCACGCGCTCGGCCTGCTTGATGTCGGCCAGCCCGGTGAGCTGGCCGGCCTGCGAGACGTGCTGGAACGCGTAGTTGCGGCCCCATCCGGTCCAGTAGGCCATCTCGTTGCGCCGCTTGATCACGCGCTCGAAGTTGAGGCCCCACGACTGCGAGGCTGCGCCGGTGAAGCGCAGGATCTTGAACGGGATGGCGATCTCCACCGACCACCCGGTGTCAGTGAGCACGGCGGCCGCGGTCCACTGCTCGTCCCAGTCGGCGTAGTAAAAGCGCGATTCGTTGCGCACCAGCGCGTCGAACCGGGTGCCGCGCGGATTGACGCGGAAGACGAAGGCATTGCGGCGGTCCTGATAGGTGTCGAGCAGCACCGAGAAGGTGTCGTCGCTGTCGAGCGTGTTGTCGCGCCGCAGTTCCGAGGCGCGAATCTCGGCCGGCACCCGGTCGCCGAGCACGGCGCCGATGTAGAGGTTGGCCTGGTCGTAGGCGATGCGGACGGTGGTGGTCTCGCTGGCGTCCTGGCCCTCGTCTGGTTCACGCTGCTTGAAACCGCTGATCGCCACCGCCGTCTGCCAGATGGGATCGTCGAGCCGGCCATCGAGCCGTGGCGGCGCGGTGACTTTCAATGCGTGCGCGACAGGCGGGACGATGGCTTGCGCAGACGCTTGGTGTGGGAGAAATGAGAAGAACGAAGAACACAGAGCGAACAACGAAAGGGATGAGATTGACCGCCGGCTGTTACACACGCGGGTGGAAGCTTAGCATGCCCCCACCCGCGCGTTTGTTCTTCGCAATTCGTTCTTGGTTATTTTGCCGGTTCTGACGACGGCGGCACGATGCCCTTCAGGCGCATGTAGGTGACGAGGTTGCCGTAGTGCTCGTTCAGGTGCGAGTTGTTGAAGGCGAACACCATCAGTCGCGGCTGCATGCCGAGGAACGATTTGGCCAGTTCGGCGCCCTTCTTGTCGTCCATCGACGCCAGCGCCTGCTCGCAGAACGCGAACGATTCGGCCAGTGCCTTCTGCAAGGCGGCCTTGGTGGTGGCGCTCTTCTCGATGCCGGTCGCGGCCGGCTTCATGCCGCTGGCGGCACTGCAGATGCCGTTGTTGCCATCGGCAATGTGCCCGATTAGCTGGCCGAGGCTGCGAACCTCCGGCGTTGGCTTGAAGGCATACAGGTCCTCGCCCACCTTCTCGGCCGTGCGGATAATCGGCGCCTTGATCTGAGCAAGCTGCGCCTTCACGGCGTCGGTGAACGGGTTGGCCTGCGCGAACGCGGCAACCGGCGAGAGAACGAGGGCCGCGAGGGCGATGGCCGTGATCTGGCGTGTCATGATGGGGACTCCTTGGGTAAACGCGTGAAACCTGACCGAACGATTCTGCCACGAGTAGCGTGGCTGCTGGCCGTCTTCGTGACGAGTGGAGTGACGGTTGTCGGCGGGGCGTGCGCACCCGCCCGACCGGGCCGGATTACCCCGATCCCGCCGGACGCCGGCCTGCCGCGGCTGACGTGGCTGAGCGAGTTTACGCGGCCGGCCGGCACCACCTATCCGCTCCTCGGCGACAGCCGCGCGTTCGGCAGCCTTTCCGGCCTGGCGCGGGATGACGCCAGCGGCCAGTGGCTGGCGGTCGTCGACGACCGCGCCGGGTCGCGGCTCGCGTGGCTGTCAGTGTCGAGTCCGGCAGGGCGTCTCGAGGTATCGCCGACGCGGCTGACCTACCTGCGGGCGGGGCCGGGCGTCGCCGACCGGATCGCGACCGAGGCCGACCTCGAGGCGATCGTGGCGCTGCCGGACGGCACCTTCCTGATGAGCGAAGAGGGCCACATCACGAAAGACGGCATCTGGCCGCCGGCCCTGCTTCAGGTGACCCGAGACGGCGTGGTGACGGGAGTCATCGACTTCCCACCGGAGTTTCAGTTCGCGAGCGACGGCCTGAGCGGCGTGCGCGACAACCAGGGCTTTGAGAGCCTCACGCGTATGCCGAATGGCCGGATCATCACCGGTCTCGAGCAGCCGCTGGCCGATCGGCCGGTCACGAGCACCACACGCGGCGGCGACGGCCGCCT
The DNA here is from genome assembly GCA_021730945.1 of Acidobacteriota bacterium. GTDB lineage: Bacteria > Acidobacteriota > Vicinamibacteria > Vicinamibacterales > UBA2999 > 12-FULL-67-14b. The sequence continues at coordinate 17,403 of JAKFYH010000049.1, forward strand.
GGTCGAGTTCGAACCGCATGACGGCAGCTGGGTGGCGGGCCGGCAGTGGCGCTATGCGATCTCGCCGACGCCGGCCGTCTCCGGGTTTCCCGTGCTGTGTGGTGACGGCGAGAACGGCCTGGTGGAACTGCTGGCGCTCACCGACACCACGCTCATCGCCATGGAACGCGCGTGCCGGATGAACGCGGCCGGCACGGCGGCGGCTAATGCGATTCAGTTGTTTGCCGTGACGCTCTCGGGCGATGAGGCCCGCAAGACCTTGCTGCTGGATCTGTCGACACTGGCGCCGCGCCTGTCACCCGCGCTGTCTCAGCTCGACAACTTCGAGGGTCTGGCCTTTGGACCGCTGGTGGCCGGCGCGCGCACGCTGCTGGTGATGTCAGACGACAACTTCCGCGCGACGCAGAACACGTCGTTCCTGCTGTTCGGCTTGTGGTGACGGTGTCAGACACCATTCCAAGAATTGCGTACCCTATGAACTCGAAGAGGTACGCAATTCTTGGAATGGTGTCTGACACCGTTACTCCACGAACTTATACCCAACTCCGCGCACCGTGAGCAGGTGCTTCGGCTTGGTGGGGTCGGCTTCCAGGTAGCGCCGCAGCCGGACAATGAAGTTGTCGATCGCACGGGTATCGGTGTCTTCGCGCAAGTCCCACACCTCCTCGAGAATCGACTTGCGCGACACCGCACGGCCGGCGTTTCGAACCAGGTACTGCAGCAGATCGCACTCCATCTGCGTCAGTTGATACGCCTTGTCGCCGACCCGCAGCTCGAGCGCCTCCAGATCCAGCGTCCGGCCGGCAAACACCAATTGCTCGTGCTCGTGGTCCTGCTGCAACCACTGCCGGCGTCGCAACAGGCCGCGCAGGCGCGCCAGCAGGATCTGCAGCTCGAACGGTTTGGGCAAATAGTCGTCGGCGCCGGCCTCGAACCCCTGCAGCACATCGGCCGGCCGGCTGCGCGCCGTCAGCATCAGCACCGGCACGTAATGTCCGGCCGTGCGCAGTTGCTTCACCACTTCAAACCCGGTGCGGCCGGGCAGCATCACGTCGAGCACCACCACGTCATAGGCGGCCCGGTTGGCCTGCAGCCGATCGAGCGCCAGCTGTCCATCGCCCTCGACGTCAACGGTGTGACCCTCGGCTTCGAGGTTGAACCGCAAGCCGTCGGCCAGGTGCACCTCGTCTTCGACGATCAGGATGCGGCTCATTTCGTCTTCAGGCGCGGCAGTTCGAGCGTGAAGGTGGCGCCCTTGCCCTCGCCCGTGCTTTCGGCGAACGCGCGGCCGCCGTGCGCCTTGGCGATCGAGCGGACGATGTAGAGGCCCAGACCGGTGCCCTTGACCGTGAGGCCGCTGGGCTGGAAGCGATAAAAGCGGCTGAAGATGCGGCCGAGCTGCGCGCGCGGGATGCCGACGCCGCTGTCCCTGACCCTCACCCACGCGGTGTCGGGCGTGGCGCCCACCACCTGCACCGTCACCTTCGGCGCCTCGCTCGAATACTTGACGGCGTTGTCGAGCAGGTTGGCGATCGCCGTCCGCAATTGATCGACGTCGCCCTCGACCACCACCAGAGCGTTGGGGTCGTGCCCGGCCATGGTCACCGCTTCGGCCGGCAGGTGGTGTCGCATGCGCGCGGTGTCGATGCAGTCCTGCACCAGCCACACCAGGTCGACCGGCGCGCGATGATCCAGCTTGCGCTTTTGTCTGGCGTGCCCGGCCCTGAGCACCTGTTCCACCGTATGCTGCAGCCGGTCGGCATCCTGCAGCATGATCCGGTAGAACTCCTTGCGCTGCGCGTCACCGACCTCGCGCGCCTGCAGCGTCTCGAGGTAGAGGCGAATCGAGGCGATCGGCGTCTTCAACTCGTGGGTCACCGAGTTGAGGAAGCTGTCCTGCTGTTCAGTGATGCCCATCTCGCGGACCAGGAACACCGTGTAAACGATGAGGCCGGCGATGATGAGGGTGAAGGTGCTGACGCCGAGCACGAGCGGCGCCAGCCGCCGCCCGTTGACGAGTATCCAGCCAATATTGAGGGTGACCGCCGCCGCCACCAGCACGACGCAGAGGACGACGAAGACGATGGAGGCCGTCTGGCGCCTGGTCACCCAGCCATTCTAGGCCAACGCGCAGCGCGGCCCCGCGGGGCTAGGCGGCTTCCTCTTCCAGCTGCTGCCGGACCTTGGCGACCTTGACGTCCCAGGCCAGGCCCACCGCCTTCATCGCGCTGATGGCAATCCAGTTCATGTCGAACTCATACCAGGCCAGGCCGTGGCGCGCCGACACCGGGTGCGCGTGGTGATTGTTGTGCCAGCCCTCGCCAAACGAGAGCAGCGCCACCCACCAGCTGTTGCGCGAGTCGTCCTTGGTCTGGAAGCGGCGCGAACCCCAGATGTGGGTGGCCGAGTTCACCAGCCAGGTCGCGTGCAGCAGGAAGGTGGTGCGGAAGAACGTGCCCCACAGGACATAGGCGATGCCGCCGAAGTAGAGCAGGCCGAGGCCGACGACAACCTGCGGTACCCAGTGCCACTTGCTCATGAAGACGTGGAAGGGGTCCTTGCAGAGGTCCGGCGCGTAGCGCTTCAGCACCTCGGTGTCGTGGTGCATGCCCTTGCCCATGAGGATCCAGCCGATGTGCGCCCACAACGCGCCTTCTTTCGGCGTGTGCGGGTCGCCGTCCTGATCCGAGTACTGGTGGTGAATGCGGTGCGTGGCGACCCAGAAAATGGGCCCGCCCTCGAGCGCCAGCGTGGCGCAGGTGGTGAGGAAGTATTCCATCCACTTGGGCGTCTTGTAGCCGCGGTGCGTCAGCAGGCGGTGATACGCCATGCCGATGCCCAGCGAGCCGGCGACCCACCAGAGGATGACCGCCGCCATGATGGCGCCGAAGTCGATGTACCAGAACGCCGCGACGGCGCCGATATGGAACGCCGTCATGGCAATGAAGGTGATCCAGTTAATGCCCGTGGCGGCCTTGCGGCCATAAATCTCAGTGACAGGAATCATGGGCCAGACAGTAACAGGCCTCAAACAGGCGCACTGTAATAGTTGTGTCATTGCTTCAAGTCTTGATTATGCAACGTCTTAATGATATTTGTTATATCCATATATGGCTATGACTTCTCTTGAGCGCGAGCTGAAGCGCGGTACCGCCGGGCTGTTGATCCTGGCGCTACTGGAAGAGGAGGAACGGCACGGCTACCAGATCGCACAGCTCATCGCCGCGCGAAGCGGCGGCGTCATCACCTTTCACGCCACCTCGCTCTATCCCACGCTCTATCGCCTCGAAGACAAGGGGCTGATCGAGGGCCGGTGGGTGGAAAAAGGCCGGCCCCGCCGCGCCGCGGCCACCGCCGGCGCGCGCCGCCGCCGCTACTACCGGCTGACGCCGGGCGGCCGCGGCGTCCTGGCCAAGCAGCGATCTGTGTGGGAGAGCTTCTCGACCGCACTGACGCGGATCGCGGGAGGGACAGGAAACGACGCCTAGCTACTTCAGCACGAACCGTCGCCACGTCTCGACGATCGCGCGGTCGGGGCCGCCAAGTGCCTGGTGGCGCTCGACGTAGTTACGGAATCGGGCCAGGTTGTCCGGACTGAGGCCCTTGTCCTGCCCGTGCATGCGATACAGCACCTGGACGGCAATGAACAGCAGTGGCTGATCATCGGTGCTCCCGCTGTCCAGCAGGTCGACCAGTTTCGGCAGCGCGCCGCGGTAATCGCCCAGCATGGCCAGGGCCGTGGCCTCGCGACGGAGCCGCGCATTGTCACTGGCCCATGCCGACGGCGCCTCTTCGAGCAGGTCCACGGCCTGGCGGCCGTCGCCCAAACGCAACAACGCATCCACCAGCGCGGGATAGACCGCACCAGGATTCTCACTGAGCAGCGCCAGTTGCCACGCCCCCACCGCGTCCTTGTCTCGGCCGAGCGCGGCGTGGGTCGCACCGAGATAGAACGCCGCGCCCAGGAAGTCGGACGCGCCCTTCAAGGTTTGCTGGAACCACGCCGCGGCCTGGGGCACCTCGCCCTTGTTCAACGCCTCGAGGCCGCGCAGGAACGCCAGGTTCAACTCATCATCAGCGGTGCCGCCGGTCTCCAGCGGTGCGGCGTACTGGCCGCCGCGCGCCTTCTCGATCAGCTCTTCCACCTCCGGCGACGGCGGGTGCAGGGACGCCAGGCCATCGAGGAACGGCGTGACGACCGACGGAATCAATACGCTCTCGCGGACGAACCGCGGCACCGGTGCGAAGATCTTGACCTCGGCCAGCGGCGCCGGTGGCGCATCGGGATCGAGTGGCACCAGGGTATCGATCGAGACGGCGGTGGTGTCGGCCACGACCGGCGCCATCAGAAAGGGACGCACCAGGCGCAACTCGGCCAGGCCCGGGGTCCTGATCACCGCGCGGGCGATGTATTCGCCGGGCGGCAACACGCCCAGTCGCAGCGTGGCGGCGAACGCGCGCAGGTTGTTCGCCCGCATGGCCTGCCGCGCCTCGACGCTCACCAGCGCGTTGCCGTTCTCGGCGTCGGCAATCTCCACGGTCGCTCGCGACCGCGCCAGCAAGCCGGCGTCGGTGCCGCTCATTTCGACCAAAGCGGTCAGCGTCTCGCTGTCGATGATGCCGGAGGGCCGCGGCCGGGGGAGGTCGCCGCCGCTTGGCGCCTGCGGCACCAGCATCAGGTCCGACACGCTCAGGCCGCCGCCGGTGCGCGTGAGGCGGGCGTTGATGGTGTGGTGCACGCTGCCGGCGCGTCCGTGCTCGTCGACGGCGGCAAGTCGCAGCGTGTACTCGCCCGGATCCAGCAGCAGCGAGGTCAGGATCAGCCGCGGCGACTCGCCGCGCACGCTGGCCGGCGACAACGTGCTCATGCCGGCGCGGTTGAAGACGGCGCGGTCGTTCTTGTCGAGGATGACGATGCCGATCGGCAGCTCCATCTCGGTGCCGGCCGGATCGCCGAACTCGGCGCTGATGACCACGCGCACCTTCGCGGCGGAGTCCGCATCGATATTGGTGTAGGTGGCCACGCGCATCGGCAGGCCGCGGCTGGGCAGGGGCTGGCGCAGCACGTCGGTGAGCTGCTCCATCGGGGTCATGGCCGCCGCCGCCGTGTCGGCGGCCGCCTCGGCGTCGCGCAGGACGAAGGTCGGCCGCGCCCGCACCGTCAGGCCGCGCGGCTTGACCTGCACTTTGATGCGGTGCTCCTTGCCACGGCGATCGGCTTCAGTCGGTTCGAAGCCGAGCAGGTAGTATCCCGACAGTTCGCGGCCGAGGCGATCGAAGGCGCCGGCGGCCGACGCGTTCACCGTCGCCAGGGTCCCACGGGTTTGTGCCGCCAACTGCTCCAGTCCCTCGCTCAGCAGCCCATCATCGAAGAACCGCGACACGCCAGGCGAGGCGTTGTCGTCCATGTCGAAGTACGACTGGCCGGGGCGGATGACGTGGATGGTGGCGCGCGCCTCGGCGGCGCGGCGGCCGAGTTCGCGCATGTTGTTGCGATCGCGAGCGACGAACATGCCCTCGGAGATCATCACGATGTTGATGGGGGTCCTGAGCTGGGTGAGGCCGGTCAGCAGTCCCTCGAGAGCGCCGATGGTCATGCGCGTGCGCGAGCTGGCGTCGAGCAGCAGGCTGCGGCCATCGGCCTCGACCGCGCTGCTGCAGGCGTCCAGGCTGGGGCCGGTTTCCCCCGCGCACTCCCGGTCGATGGCCTGTTGCCAGGTCGCGGTGTCGTTGTTCTCAAGCGCCCACGCCTCGCTGATGTTGACCTTGGTCATGCCGGCGCGGTTGGTGACGCTGCCGGTGACCTTGAGCAGGGCATCGGTGACCCGCTTGCGGTCGGTCGTGAACTCGACGCCGCCGACCCCGGTCGGCAGGCGGGCCAGGCCGACCAGGTCGCCCGGCGCCAGCCGGTCGAAGAGCGACTGCGCCGTGCGCAGCACCGAGCGCGACGAGCCCACCCGGAGATTGCTTTCATCCACGACAAACAGCAAAAGGCGGCCGGTGGTGGCGGTGTCGTTGGCCGAGTAGCCGGTTTCCCGAGGCGTGGCCGGGCTGACGTTGGTCGGCACGGTGGAGATGAACTGCACCGACTGAATCGGCCGCGGCTGGCCATTGACCTCCAACTCGAAGTCGGCCGCCGTCAGTGTGGCTACCGGCCTGGTGTCGCGATCGACAACGTTGACGTCGACCAGGACCAGTTCGGCCCTGGTATCGAAACTTGGCCGCGGCAACTGCGGCGTCGCCTGCGCGGCGAACACCGTCGCCGCCGCCATTGCCACGATCACCGTCGCCAGGGTCGCGACGCCTCTCCCACCGCCCGCCGCCCGCTTCCCGGCTGCCATCACTTGGGCCCCGGCGCGCGATAGCCCTGGCGGGCGCGCACCGAGTAGTTGGTGCCAGGCACTTCGATCCTGACTTCACGCCAGGCCCCGTCCCGCTTGGGATTGTTCGATTCGTACCCCAGCATGTACTGGTTCGACAGTTCTTCGAGGATCTCGGCGAACGGCTGGTCGAGTTGATCGCTGCGGTCCACGAACAGGGCGCGTCCGCCGCTCAGGTTGACCAGGCGTTCGATGCCGGACTTGAGCTGCGCCTCCCGCACGCCGCGGCCAAGCGCCACCATGAACAGCGTGGCGTCGTTGGCCCGCACCGCCTTTTCGACCGCGCTGATGGTGGCGTGGCTCGAACGGTCGTCGCCGTCGCTGAACACCACGAGCACCCGCCGGCCGGCGGCGCGCGACAGTTGCTGCACCCCGCGGACGATCACGTCGTAGAGGGCGGTCCCGCCCCACGGTGCCAGTCGATCGACCGCGCGCGTCCGTTGCACGACGCTGGTTTCCTGCCGGGTGAGGGTGAACATGTTGTCGTTGAAGGCGACCAGCGTGACCTGATCCTTCGGCCCGAGCGCGCCGAGGAACTTCTTCACCGCATTCTTCAACTGTGGCATCGACGCGGTCATGCTCTCGCTGACATCGATGGCGACGACGATCTCGAGTGGTGACCCTTCGGCGGAGAAATGGCCGACCACCTGCGGCTTGCCGTCTTCGATCAGGCGGAATGCCGTCGGCGGCAGCCCGGACACGAAGCGATTGTTCTCGGTCACCACCGCGGTCACCTGCACCACCTCGACACTGACCTTCTCGACCTGCTCCAGGCCCCTGGTGCGCGCGCTGGCGACGATGCGGCCGCCGCCGATCAAGTTGGCGACCACCCGGAAGACGTGGGGGCGGACGTCGGCGCCGGCGTCCCAGGTGCATTCGGCGGCAATCGGATCCAGCACGTTGCACACCTGCTTGCCATCGGCGAAGAACAAGAGTTGCGCCACGCGCGTGGCCAGCATGCGCGGCAGGATCTCGGCCTTGAGCAGGGTGACGCCGCTGACATAGAAATCCGGCTCCGGTGAAACAATGCGAAGTTCGAGCCCGGCCGGCGGTGGCGGCGGTTCCTGCGCTGATGCGACCAACGAGAACGCCGTGAGCAAGACAATCAGTCGCAACATAGCAAAGACAACCAGTCCACGGTGTCTGACACCGGCCGTCTGACCCCCGGTGTCAGACACCGTTGTCACTGGGGGCGCAGCGGACCGTTGCCGGCCAGCGCCGCCACGTAATCTTCTACCCGCGAGGGCGAAAGCGCCAGTGCTTGTCTGGCCATGGCCGGCCAGTCATCGGGGAAGCGGGCCGCCACATCGTGCCAGTAATCCTGGGCGGCAAACGTCAGTAGCGACGGCACCAGTTGCGCCGGCAGCCCAAGGCGGGCCGTCTCGTCGATCAGCCGCAGGATCAGGTCGGGCGCCTGGGTGCCGATGACGCCGCCTTCGGGCCGGCCGCCGAAGTCCTCCCAGGGGGCCGACCTCGGCATGGCGGTCACCAGCCGGCCGGTCAACCCTTCGCTGTAGACGCCCCATCGGTCGAGCACGGCCGGCGTGAGATCCGGCGCGCCCAGCCATAGCAAGTCCCGCAATGAAAAAAGCTCCGGCAGCACCTCCGGTGCTCGCGCCGCCAGCCACGACAGCGACTCGCGAACGGCGGCCGCCAGGTGCGCCTCGGCGGCCAGCGCGGCCATTGCCGGCATGTCCCCTGCAGCATCGGCCACCCGGCGGCGGCCGCGCGCCAGCGCAAGGACGATGCGGTCGCGATCGGCATTGTTCAACTCGCGGGGATTGAGCGCCGCCGTGGTACGCGCGATCGTCAGCTGATCGTTCAGGTTGATGGTGGGCTCCACCGGCATCTCGTTATCGGCGAGGCGGCGCAACGACAGCCGGGCCAGGCCCAGATCCAGACCGAGCAGTGCGCCCTCCACTCGCCAGGGCAGGCCGTCGCCTACCAGGTCGCGCGGCGGCCACCAGGCCAGTTCGGTCCGGCGCGACACCACCGGCGAATTGAGCCCAAAGTCGTGACGGGCGACGATGTCGGCGCCGAGCATCGCCGGTCCGGCGGGGTCGCCGAGCGCCGCCGCGTAGATCAGGGCGAGCAGGGCCTCGGCGATCTGCGGCGGTTGCCCCGACGCGAGCGCCGCGTCAAGCCCGGGTGACTCCAACTGCTCGCGCACCTCCTTGATGCGTTGATGCTCGGCGGCGGTCAGGTCGAGCCGGTACGACAGTCCCTCCCACTCCACTTCGGGTCGTCCGTCTTCTTCACCGGGACCGGCCATGGCCTGCAGGAACTTCGACTCGTATGCGGTCTGGCCGGTCCACTGGTCGGGCCGGGTCAATGGCGGCAGCGCGTCTGACAGCGTGGTGGTGAGCCACCGCGCCACTGCCGGCATGGACGGCGCATCGCGGTCGACGGCGTCGGCCAGCGACACCACCAGCTGCTCGGCGGTCGCGGCGCTGATGGCGCGTGAGACACGCGCGCGTTCGACGATGGCCAGCGCCCCCTGGAAGGCGATGAGATCGATCCGGCGTTCGCGGCCTGGCCGTTGGTTGATGCGCCGGGCCGCTTCGATGGCCCGCGCATAGGTTCGCGGCGCGCGAATGTCGAGGCGGTCGAGCGTGACGATCAGCGCGTGATACCGCCGGTAGCCCGCAATCGTCACCAGCACGTCGGTGGCATCGGCCGCGGTCGCGCCGCCGAAGACGAGTTGCGCGAAGCGCACCGATTCGAATCGATCGCGGCGCTCGCGTGGCGGCACCGCGGCGATCTTCACGGCCAGCCAGGTCAGCGTCACCGGCGTGTCGGGTTCGCGGCGCACGCTGGCCGCCTCGCGGCGCGACAGGTCCGGCCGCTCGAACACTGCCTCCCACAACCACTGCCAGTTCGGCGCCGCGACCTCGCCGCCGCTCAGGGCGACCTGGGTGGTGACCATCCAGGCGTCGGCGACGCTGCGCAGGAACGGGTGATCCTCGATCTTCCAGTTCTGATCGCCGATGCGAAAGGCACTGAGCATCGTGCGGGTCTGCTCGATCTGCAACTCGATCGGGCCGGGACCGAAGACCGCCGACATGCGATCGGGCGTCATGGTGGCGACCGCGCCGTAAAGCCAGGCCAGGCGCCCGGCGTCGCGCACCACCAGCGCGCGCACGAAGTCTGCCGGCCGCGTGACCTTCTCGGCGACGAGGGCCTCCCAAATCGGCACCGCCGGCAGGCCGCCGGGGACCGCGATGCGATCGTCTTCAATACGCAGGCCGCGCGCCGCCGCCAGAAACGCGCCCGGCGCCGTGCGCACCAGCCACTTGAGCAGTCCGCGATCGCGATCGAGCAGCCGTCGCATGGAGGCATCGGCCGACATGGTGGCGGCCGCGACCAGCAGTGCCGGCCGATCGGCGACCAGAGCGGGGAAGAGCTCGGTGCCGCCCTTCAGATCCAGAACATCACGCCAATGATCGGCGGTGAGTGGCGCGGCAATCGTGAGCGGCTGCGACCCGTCGGGCAGCGCCAGCGGTGCGCCGGAGGGAGTCAGCGCCGCGTCGATGACCCGCGTCACGCGGGCGCGATCGGTCCCCTGGCCGTGCAGCGCGCGCGCCAGGATCGCTAGCGCCGTGCCCCGTTCTTCAGGCGCCAGCCCGAGGGCGCGATAGGTCGCGGTGCCACCGGTGACTGGCAGGTCGAAGAAGCCGGGGACCGGCGTGGTCACGGCCGTGACCTCGGCCGCCTGCGGGAACCAGGCGCCAGACAGCAACAGGGCAGCCAGCAGCAGGCGAATCAAGGCCACACTTTATACTGAACCCTGCGAGGTTCCATCCCGTCCAACCTCCCATGAGCATGGATACCCTTCGCCAGGACCTTCGCCACTCTCTGCGGAGCCTGCTCGGCGCGCCGGCCTTCACCGTCATCACGATCCTGACGCTCGGCTTGGGGATTGGCGCCAACACCGCGATCTTCTCGATCGTCAATGGCGTGATCCTGCGGCCGCTCGGCTATCCGCAACCTCAACAGCTGATGTATTTGACGACGCAGTTTCCGGCGTTCGGGTTTGAACAGTTCTGGGTCTCGCCGCCCGAGTACATGGAGTTTCGCGAGCTCAACCAATCGTTTGCCTCGGTCGGCGCCTACACGACCGGCGAGGTCAACCTGACCGCCGGTGACCGCCCGCTGCGGGTCCGCTCGGCATCGGTCGACGAACACCTGCTGCGCGCGCTCGGTGTGCAGGCGGCATCCGGACGGCTGTTTGGCGACGGCGAAACCAACGTGACCGCTCCGCCGCCGGCGCCGGGGCCGTCGACGTTGCCACCGCCGCTGCCGCCGCAGATCGCCCTGCTCTCGCACGAACTCTGGCAAAGCGCGTTCGGCGGCCAGGCCATGATCGGGCAGACGGTTGAAGTGAACGGGCTTCGCCGCGAAGTGATCGGCATCATGCCGCCGGGCATGGATGTGATGGACAACCGCACCGAGATCTGGCTGCCGCTCGGGTTGAATGCGGCGAACCGGCTGAACCGCGGCAACCACTACCTCTACCTGGTCGGCCGTCTGAAGGACGGGGTCACCCCGCAGGCCGCGCAGACGGAGTTAACCGCACTGATCCAGAACTGGGGCGAACGGGTCGGCGCGAAGAATCACGTGTTTGCGCCGCCGCCCAAGGACGAGGCGGCGCGGCGCGCCTTTCCCGGCGCCGGGCACATGCTGCAGATGAAGCCGGTGCAGGACGAGATCGTCGGCGCCGCGAGCCAGTCGATCTGGGTGTTGCAGGCCGCGGTGGGCTTCGTGCTGCTCATTGCCTGCGCCAACCTTGCCAACCTGCTGTTGGCGCGGGCCGAGACGCGGCATCGCGAGTTCGCGGTCCGCACGGCGCTTGGCGCCGGTCGCGGCCGCTTGCTTCGGCAATTCATGACCGAGGGCGTGCTGTTGTCGCTGGCCGGTGGCGCGTTGGGGCTGCTGCTGGCGCAAGCGGGTGTTGCGGCCCTGCTGCGGGCATATCCCATCAGCCTGCCGCGCACGAGCGAAGTCACCGTCGATCCGCTCGTGCTGGTCTTCACCTTTGCCGTCTCGATTGCGACCGGCCTGGTATTTGGCCTTGCGCCGATCATGCACACGCGGGTCGCGGGTCTGGTCACGGCGCTCAAGGAAGGCGGCGCCCGCGGCGCGACCGGCGCGGCGCGGCATCATGTGCGCCGCGGCCTGGTGATGGCGGAAGTGGCCCTCGCGGTGATGCTGGTGATTGGCGCCGGACTGTTGCTGCGGACCGTCTACAACCTGTCGACCGTGGATGCCGGCTTTGACCGCTCGCGCCTGGTGACCTTTTCCATGACCCTGGCGCAAGCCAACTACCCGGCGGCCCCCGCCCGCGCCCAGATGTTCCAACGGCTGCTGACCCGCATGCGATCCGTGCCGGGCGTGCAATCGGTGTCGGCAATGTCCGGCCTGCCGCCCAACCGGCCGCTCAATGCCAACGACACCGAGATCGACAACTACACCGCGCCGCCCGAAGGGCCGTACGAAAACGTCGACTACTACCAGAACGTGATGTCGGACTATTTCGAGACCATGGGGATTCCGATCGTGCAGGGCCGCGGCTTTCAGGCGACCGACGCCACCGCGACGGGCATGGTGGCAGTGGTCAACGAGACGCTGGTCAATACGTTCTGGAAAGGCCTGAACCCAATTGGCCAGCGGCTGCGCCCGTGTTGCGGCGACCAGGTGCCGTGGTTCACGGTGGTGGGAGTGGCCAAGGACGTCAAGCAGGGCGGGGTCGATCAGAAAACCGGGACCGAGTTCTACGTCCTCACCGACCAGACGGCCAACGTGCCGCCGCCGATGGCGCTGGCGCCATCGACCATGAACATCGTGCTGCGCTCGACGCTGCCGCCGGCCGCGCTCGCCTCGACCATCGAAAGCGTGGTGCGCGAGGCCGACCCCACCGTGCCGGTGGTCCGCCTGCGCGACATGGACGGCGTGTTCGACGAATCGATCCGCCGGCCGCGGCTGCTGGCGCAGCTACTGGGCGCCTTCGCCGGTCTCGCCCTGTTGCTGGCGGCGATCGGCACCTACGGCGTGCTGTCGTACATGGTCACCGAGCGGCGCCGTGAAATCGGCATCCGCATGGCGCTTGGCGCCGATCAGTCGAGTGTGCTCGCGCAGGTCATGCGGCAAGGGCTGACGCTGACCACGGTGGGCGTGGTGGCCGGCCTGGCCGGCGCCTTCGCGCTCAACCGGTTGATCGCGTCACTCCTGTACGGCGTGCAGCCCACCGACCCGGTGACGATGGTGGCGGTGATTGCGACGATTACGCTGGTCGCCGCCGTCGCGTGCTGGATACCGGCGTGGCGCGCCTCGCGGGTGGATCCCAACGTGGTGTTGCGGGACGATTAGGGCGGCCCCGCAGTATCGCTGGGCCGAAGGGCGAGCTCGCTTCGCTCGCTCGTGGGGCTCGCGCCTGCGGCGCTCGTTGGGCTCGGGCGCTTAGCGCCCTCGTGGGGAATACCCACGTGCGATGCGAGCCCCAGGAAGCGAGCGTAGCGAGCGACCCCCACGAGGCGGCGGAGCCGCCGAGCCCCACCGCCGCTGTATGATGTGCGGCAAATGGATCGACGTTCCCTGCTGAAGTTCGGCGGCCTGGCCGCCGCCGGTTTTGCCGCGCAGGCCTGCGCGCCGAGGACCGCTGCCCGGCCGCAGGCGGCGGCGCCAAGCCGGCCGCCCGTGCGCCTGCCGCCGGTTCACGCCGCGTGGGACCGGGTGATTCGCACCACGATCGGGCTCCGGCCGCATCGCCCCTCGGGCTTTGTCCTCAAGGCCGGCAAGCTCGACGCCAAGACCATCATCCACAACTTCGGCCACGGCGGTTCCGGCATGTCACTGTCGTGGGGCACCGCGTCGATGGCCTGCGACCTGGCGCTGCCGCACGGCGAGCGGACGGCGGCGGTCATGGGGTCTGGGGTCGTCGGGCTGACCTCGGCGCGCGAACTGCAGCGGCACGGATTCGCCGTGACGATCTATGCGGCCACCGTACCGCCCGACACGACCTCGAACATGTCGCTGGCGGGCTGGACGCCAACCTCGGGCCTGGTCGATTTCAAGAGCCGCACGGCCGAGTGGGACGAACAGTTTCGCACCGCGGTTCGCATTGCCTACCGGCGCCTGCAACTGCTGACCGGACCGAAGTACGGCATCACCTGGATCACCAACTACGCGCCGACCGACAACGAGGCAGCCGCGCGTGGTGGCAACGTGCTGATGCCGGACGATATCGCCAACCCGCGGGTATTGCTGCAGCCGGGCGAGCACCCGTTTCCCACCAAGTACGCGATCGAGCGGCCTGAAATGCGCATCGAACCGTCGATCTATCTCGACGCGCTGACCAACGATTTCCTGCTGTGGGGCGGCAAGGTGGTGATTCGCAAGTTCGAGACGCCCCAGGATGTCGCGAGCTTGCGCGAGAACGTGATCATCAACTGCACGGGCCTCGGTTCGAAGGCGCTGTTCAACGATCCGGAGCTGATGCCGCTCAAGGGCCAGTTGACGATCCTGGTGCCGCAATCGGAGATTACCTACTCGACCAGCGGCGGGGCGCGGGCGCCGGTGACACCAGAGGCCGGCTTCATCCACATGATGCCGCGCTCGGACGGCATTGTGCTCGGCGGCACTTCGATCCGCGACGATTGGTCGCTGACCATCAACGAAGCCGAACGTCAACGCATCGTCGAGACCCACATCGAATTGTTCAACGCGATGCGGGGGAGGACTTAGGTCCTGGGTCCTGGGGCCTGGGGGTGGGCATGGGTCTCGTGGCCAAGCCGAGATGTTTGGCCGCGAACGCCCACTGATCGGCCTTCTCCTCGATCAGCTTGTCGGTGGGGCGATAGCCGTGCGAGCCCTGCGTCTCCACGCGAATTAATGCCGGCCGGTCGCAGCCCTGGGCCGCCTGCAGCGCCGCCGTGAACTTGAACGAGTGGCTGGGGACCACGCGGTCGTCGTGGTCGGCGGTCGTGACGAGGGTGGCGGGGTAGCAGGTGCCGGCCTTCAGGTTGTGCAGCGGCGAGTATTGGATCAGGTAGCGGAACTGCGCGGGATCGGACGCCGAGCCATACTCGGTGGCCCATAACCGTCCGCCGGTGAAGTGGTCGTAGCGCAGCATGTCCATGACGCCGACCGCGGGTAGCGCGACGGCAAACAAGTCGGGACGCTGTTCCATCACCGCCCCCACCAGCAGGCCACCATTCGAGCCGCCCATCATGCCGAGACGCGACGGGCTGGTGAACTTCTCGCGGACCAGGTATTCGGCTACCGCGATGAAGTCATCGAACACATTCTGTTTCTGATCGAGCATCCCGCCCTGGTGCCAGGCTTCGCCGTACTCGGCGCCGCCCCGCAGGTTAACCGTCACGAAGATGCCACCCAGTTCGAGCCAGGCCGGCACGTCGGGCCGATAGGCGGGCAGGACGCTGATCGAGAAGCCGCCGTAGCCGTACATCATCGCCGGGTGCGATCCGTCCTGGGACAGGCCAGCCCGCGCGGTCAGGAAGAAGGGGACGCGGGTGCCGTCCCTGGAAGTGGCGAACAGCGCCCGGGTCTCGTATTGACCGGCGTCGATCGGCGCGACCGGCGGCGTGAAGGGCTCGAGCTGCCGCGCCACCGGGTCGTAGTGATAGACCGTGCCCGGGGCCAGCGGAGAACTGAAGCCCAGCCACACCTCGGGAGCATCGGCCCGGCCTTCGAGCTGCGAGACGGCGCCGATGCCGGGCACCGTGATGTCATGTTCGCGCGTGCCGTCGAGGGCATGCACGCTCACCCGGCTGCGGACATCGTCGAGGTAGTGGACGACCAGGCGGCCGCCGATGAGCAGGGCGTGTTCGATGGCCTGCGGCTGTTCCGGGATGACGACCTGCCAGGCCCGTGGATGGGATTGCTCGAGGTCGATCGCGATCACGCGGCGATTGGGGGCATCGCGATCGCTGCGCAGGTAGACGCGCGACCCGATGGTTCCGATTGGCGAGAACTCGGCATCTCCGGTCTCGATGACCGGGACGATCGGACCGCTGAGGGCCGGTGACCCGTCATCGATCGCGAGGTAGTGCAGTTGGTTGTTGTTCTCGGCGCCGCGATAGGTGCGAATCAGCAGGTAACGGCCATCGTCGGTGACCGTGCCGTTGACGATCCATGCCGGTTGATCGGGCCGGTGGTAGATCAACTGATCGTCCGACTGCGGCGTGCCGAGGCGGTGGTAGTAGACGGCGTGGCCCGAGAGCGCCGCTTCGAGCAGCTTGTGGGCCGGCGGTTCGGGATAGCGCGAATAGAAGAACCCGCGTGAGTCTCGGGTCCACGACAGGTCGGAGAAGCGGACCCAGTTGACCTGGTCGGCCCGGTCCGTGCCGGTGGCGAGGTCGCGGACGCGAATGGCTTCCCAGTCGGCGCCGCCGGTCGCGGAGGCGTAGGCAAGCAAGGTGGCGTCGGGCGACGGCGCGTAGTGCGCGAGCGAGATGGAGCCGTCGGGCGACAGCACGTTCGGGTCGAGTACCACGGTCTCGGAACCGGCGGCGCCGGAGCGCGCATAGACCGGCGCCTGCCGCTGCAACCCGGAATTGCGCGAGTAGAACAGCACGCCGTGTTCGCAGACCGGCACGCTGGTGCGCGAGTAGCTCCAGAGTTCGGTCAGCCGGCGAACGAGCGCTGCGCGATGGGGCAGCGCATCAAGGTGTGCGCGCGTGACCGCGTTCTGGGCCGCCACCCACGCCGCGACCTCCGGCGACTCGAGGTCCTCCATCCAGCGGTACGGGTCGGCCACCGTGGTGCCGCCGTAATCGTCCACCGCATCCCCCTTCCGGGTTGCGGGATACCGAAGCACCTTCGTGATCGAACCCTCGTCCTTGAACCGTCGTGGTTGAACCGTCGTCCTTGCCCTACTTCGCCCTCGCCAAATCGACGACGGCGTCCCAGGTGAAGCGGACGAAGCGATGTAGCTCGCTTTCCAGGATCCGCTCCTGATCGCTGTGCGCGCCGTAGCCCTTGGGGCCGTCCTCGCTGTCGAGCGCCGGGCCGATGCCGTAGCACTGCATACCCTTTTGGCGCAGGAACGCCATGTCGGTGGCACCGGTGCTCATGGTCGGCAGCGTGACGGTCTTGTAGTGCTTGGTGATGTTGGCTTCAATGATCTTGAAGGCGTCGGAGTCGAGCTTGGCGGTGGGCGTCGGCGGCCGGGTATCGCGCGCGCCGTAGCTCACGGCGACCTGGGGGTCGTTGACCACTTGCTGGACCAACTCGAGGAACTTCGTCGGGTCCTCATCGGGCGCCAGCCGCGTGTCGATGGTGGCCGTGCCTTCCGACGGGATCACATTGGTGCGATAGCCGCCGCTGATCATGGTCGGCGACAACGACGTGCGCAGCATCGACCAGTGACTCGGTTCGTTCTTGCGCAGATAGGCATCGGCCGGTCCCGAGATCTTCGGATCGGGATTGAGGATGTCGCGATAGCGCGCGGCCTCTTCCGGCGTCGAGACGGTGGCCAGCCGCTTGAAATAGGCGGCGGTGGTCTCGTTGATGCGCATGGGTGGTGTCCACGCCGCGATGGCGCCGACCGCCTCGCCCAGATGCGCGAGGGCGTTGGTCTCGAGCGGCACCGAGCCGTGGCCGGCCACGCCCTTGGCCGTCACCGTGATCGCGCGCGGAATTTTCTCAACCGTCTGGACGCGGGCGAACTTCACCTCGCCGCCCGTGCGGGTGACGCCGCCGCCCTCGGCGTAGCAGAACTCGGCATCGATCTCCGGCCAGTGCTGGTTGGCCATGAACTGGATGCCGAGCCGGGACGAACCCTCTTCACCGGCTTCGATCAGCAGGATCACGTCGCGATCCAGCTTCACGTTCATCCGCTTCAGCATCAGCATGGTCACCACGTTGGCGACCACGTTGTCCTTGTCGTCGACCGTGCCGCGGCCGTAAACGTAGCCGCCGTCACGCGCGGCGCCGAAGGGTGGATGGGTCCACTTCGCGGGATCGACGTTGACGGTGTCGCTATGCGCCATCAACAGCAGCGGCCGCTGCTTGCCGCTGCCCTTGAGGCGGGCCACCAGATTGGGGCGGTGCGCCTCCATCGCGTAGGTCTGGACAGCAATGCCCTCGGCCTCGAGCACCTGCTTCAGGTAGGCGACCACGTGGTCTTCCTTCCCCGGCGGATCGGTGGAGTCCATCCTGAGGATGGCCTGGAAGTGACGCAGGGTCTCTTCCTCGATCTTCGCCCAGTCGGGCTGGGCCGGCGTCTGGGCAAGAAGCGAGGTGGACAACAGGCTGGCGATCAGGAGGGATGCGCGCATGGCGGTAGCCTAACACGGGGGTTCAAGCCCGTGATCGCTCCCCCGTGATCGCACCTCCGCGATCGGACCCCGTCACTTCCGCACCTGCCACGCCCTTCGCAGCAGCAGCCCGATTGGAACGATGATGGCGAGCAACACGATGCCGGGAATGGCGGCGGTGAACCAACCAACCGGGGCCGTGAACCACTGCGCCGCGAACCAATCCACGGCGGCCTGGGTGTTGGCCTCGGCCGCTTGCGCCATGCCGCCGACGGCAAACTCCCGGGCAATGGCGGCGCCGCCGGCCGCTGCCTGCCAGCCGACCGCCGCCACGCCGAAGGCCCACCAGCCGGCGGCCAGGCTGCCGAAGGCCAGACCGCCGACGGCGACGCCGGCAATGCTCAAGCTCAGCAGCCCGATGGTGACTCCGCCGATTGCGATCGGCGCGATCGCGATGCCGCCGATTGCGATCAGCGGGCTGATCGCCAGGTCGCCGACGGCCACCCACGCGCGCACCGCGCGCGAGGGCGCCGCGCCCATGTCCATGCCGCCGCTGCCATAGGCGAAAATCGGCCAGCCGAGCCACCGCCGGCCGGACTCGTATCGCTTGCCGCCGGCCAGGCTCAGGCCGCGCGCGGCCAGGTGGGCGGCGTAGGCCGCATCCTCGGTGCCGGTTTCCTGGCGAATCCTGGCGATGGTTCTCTGCGATCGCTGGCCCAGCCGGATCAAGTAGGTCAGCAGGACTGCAGTCCATGCCGATGGCACGATCACGAAGTACCACGGCGATGGTTCGATTGCGGTGCGCCCGAAGTAAATCAGGCCGAGCAGGATCACGACCGCGGGAATTACGAACTGCATCGCCGAGCGGAAGCTGCGCGCCACCTCCCGCCGTTCGGGTTCCGAGCGTGCCGTCTTACCAACGGCCTTCGATGCGATCCACGCGATCGACAGGCCGGTCGCGGGACCGGCAATGGCCGCGGCGCCAAGGCCGGCCGCGCCCGCGGCGCCCTTGCCCGCCGCGCCACCCGTGACGGCGGCGCCGGCAAACGCGGCCGCCGGTGTGGTGACGGCGATGGCGCCGAGGACCGCGGCGGTGAAGGCGGCGTTTGGCCGGCTTCTCGCGAGCGTCGACTCCAGCATCGCGGCCACTTCGTCGCGCAGCAAGGCTCGCCCGCGCGACAGACGCTGCTTCACCGCGTCGGCCGACAGGTCCAGGCCGGCCGCGACCTCAGCCACCGACTGATCCTCGCGATAGAAGAGGACCATGGGCTCCCGGTACTGCTCGGGCATGCGCTCGAGCGCCCGCCACAGCAGCGACTCCTCCTCGTTCGAGACCGCCTGCTGTTCGGGGTTGTCTTCCTGCGCCGCCGGCTCGGCGATCTGCGCCAGGTCTTCCGCTGGACCGCCGCGGCGGCGCTCGACGCGCACTGCGCTGGCCGACAGGTTGCGGACGATGCCGCACAGCCAGGAGCGCAACAAGGCGGGATCACGCAGGTCGCCAAGTTGCCGCCAGGCAGTCACGAAGGTTTCCTGCGCCAGATCCTGGGAGCCGGCCAGGTTCCCGGTCCGGCTGTAGGCCAGTGAACAGACCAGGTTCTGGTAGCGGCTCACAATCTGGCCGAACGCGTCGCGGTCGCCGCGCCGCGACGCCTGCCACAGGGCTTCGTCCGGGGTGGTGAGGTGATCCATCAAGGTGTTCATGCACTCCAAGTGGTCGCGAGTGCGCAAAAGGTGACACCGCCGGGTCGGCCCGCGGGTTTAGCGGACGACGCCCCTGCGGGCGCGCACGCGGTAAGAGGTGTCTGACACCTTGACCCGGATGGTGTGCAGTTTGCCGTCGCCCCGGGTGGCCGGGGTGTAGCCAATCATGTACTGGTGATTGAGCTCCTCGGCAATCCGCTCGGTGGCCGGCCCCAGCTCGGCGGCGCTGCCGATGATCTCGGTATAACCGCCGCCCTGGCTGGTGAGCTCGTTCAAGGTATAGGGGTTGATGCGCGTGGAGTTGCGGGCGTCGAGTGAGTTGATGCCAATCGCGTAGAGAAAAACGTCGCTGCGCATGAGCTTCGGCTTGAGTGCCGTCGGCGAGATGTCGCTGGCGGTGTCGGCGCCATCCGAGACCAGCAGGATCGCCGCGCGCGGACGCAGGCGCGATTCAAATAGCGGCAGCGACACGTCGATCGCGTCGTAGAGGGCGGTGCCGCCTGAAGGCGTGATCTGATCCAGCTTCTGGCGCATGCCGCCCCGCTCGGTGGTCCACGGCCCCAGCATCTTGGTCTCGTGATTGAAACCAAGCAGCGCCGCTTCGTCGTCCACCGCCAGCAACGTGTCGAGGAAGTTGGCGAGCGCGCCGCGGGCGTCGGCCATGCGCTGGCCGCGCATGCTGTCGCTGATGTCGAGCGTCAGCGCCAGGCTTACCGGCACCCGCTCTTTCGTGAACTGCGTGATCGGCTGCGCCACGCCGTCTTCTTCGATGGTGAAGTCTTCCTGCCGCAGGGTGGTCACGAGCCGGCCGTCGGCGTCGCGCACGGTCACCGCCGTCGTGACCAGTTCCGAGGCGGCGCGGAAGTTGTTGTTGCGCAGATCGATTGGCCGCTGCACCAGCGCCAGCGGAAACAGCAGCAGCGTGGCAAGCAGCTTACTCAGCAATTCCTATCCCAAGTCCCAAGCCCCAAGTCCCAAGCCCTACTTCACGAAGTTGTAGAGCGCGCTGCGCGTCCGTACGAACAGTTCGCCATCGGCCGGAATCGGCGTGGCAAACACCTCGTCATCGAGCGTGTTCACTTGCACCATCTCCCAGTCGCCCCTGGCGGTGACGATCGAGATGGTGCCGTCCTGGCTGGCCAGCCAGATCTTGCCGTCGGCGCCAATCGGCGAGGCGAAGTACTTGTCGATGGCGCCCTTTAAGCGGCCCTGCTTGAGCACGTCGCCGGTCACGGGGTCGAACGACAGCAGGATGCCGCTGTCGTTCACCATGTAGAGCACGCCCTGGTAGAGCACCGTCGAGGGCACCTGCGGCACCGGCCGCAGGTACTTCCATTTCACCGCGGTGGCCGTCATGTCGCCCGAGCCGCCCAGCTTGATGGCCATCAAGCCGTTTTCGGCGGCCAGCATGGCGCGAAAGACGTCCCAGTCCTTGGCGTCGAGCCGGCCGTCGCGGTTGCCGTCGAAGGCATCGAAGCCGACTTCGGGCCGCAGCATGCGGTCCATGCGGTCGGTCGACGCCGGGTTCACGACTTCGTCGCGACCGACGAAGCCGTCGCCGTTCTTGTCGAACCGCTTCAGCCCGGTGGCAAAGTCGACGGTGGGAATCTGCGTGCCGGCCTGGTTCTGGCCGAAGCCCCAGCCGTTCACGTAGAGCGTGTCTTCGTCCAGGCTCGCCACCGACTTCATCTCGCAGGCGAGTCCCCGGACCCACCACAACTGCGAACCATCAACCAGCGAATAGGCGGTCAACTGGAAGGACTCGGGAATGAGAATCTGCGCCGGGCCGCTCTTCGGCCGCCAGATGGTCGGCGTCGAATACCCCGAGATCACGTGCGGACGCGAGACCCTCCAGCGCTGCTTGCCGGTGTTGGCATCGACCGCGAGCAAATACGGATCGACGTCTTGGTCGACCGGCAGGATGATCAGGCCATCCTCGAGGATCGGCGAGGCGCCGAAGCCGTAGAACATGCTGAATGGCCCGAGCGGCAGGCGCCAGCGCTCCTTGCCGTCGGCGGTGTAGCTGATCAGACCGAAGTCCTGGAAGAAGAAGTAGACGTTGGTGCCGTCGGTGACGGGGCTGGGCGACGCCGGCCCGTTCACGTTCTCGCGGCGGCCGTGCTGCAGGCGCGGCACTTCGTGCTGCCACAACTGCTTGCCGGTCTTGCGATCGAGCGCCAGCACGAACAGCTTGTAGTCGTCCTTCTCGGCCGAGTGCCCCGTGAGGAAGATGTGCGTGTCGGTCAGCACCGGCGACGAGTGCCCGTTGGGCAGCGGCGCCTTCCACTTCACGTTCCGGGTGGGGCCGAAGTCCACCGGCACACCGGTCGCGTCCGACACGCCCAGCCCGTTGGGGCCACGGAAGCGGGTCCAGTTTTCTGCCGTCGCCACGGCGGACAGGTTCGCCGTGCTGAGCGCCCCCCCCAGCACCGCGAGCAACCCGACCGCCGCCACGAACATCAGACGCCTGTTGAACATGAGGTGATCTTAGCGAATGTCCACCGGCTCCCATCAGGGAAATGCACTTTGGGCGTGACCGGCGGCGTGACCAGTGCTGAGCCGGCTGTGGTCTACGGCAGCCGGCCGTACTTTCGCATCGCGTCCAGCATGCGGTCGACCGGCATGGCGTAGATGCGCAGGTCGTTGGCGCCGGTCATGGTCTCGGCCGCGAGCAGTGCGTTGGTGATGGCGGCCTCGGTGGCCTGCGCGGTCGCCTGGAATAGCGGCGAGAGGCGATCGTTGGGCAACATCTTCACGTCCGTGACCGGCTGGTCATTGAACCAGGCCCGGGCGTTGGCGGTGGAAAAGGCGATGAAGATATCGCCGGAGCTGTTGCCGCCGAACCCGCCTTGCCGCCCGATGCCCAGCGACACTCGCGTCGCGATGCGCTTCAGCTGATGCGGCAGGACCGGCGCGTCGGTCGCCACCACGACGATGATGGATCCTTGTTCCGGCGCCTCGTCTTGAGCGGCGCCGCGCACGTCGTCGCAGCGGCGGCGTGGCGAGTCCGCCGGCAGCGGCCTGCTGTGGGCGATGCATCCGGCCAGGTCGGCAATCTCCTCGCCCACGGGAACGCCGGCAATGCGCAGGTCGCGCCGCGATCCGTAGTTGCACTGCACCAGTACACCCACCGTGTAGCCACCTTGCTCGGCCGGGAGGCGGCGAGACGCCGTGCCGATGCCGCCCTTGAAGCCATGGCACACCATGCCGGTGCCGCCACCCACCGAGCCCTCCTGCGGCAAGCCCCCGGCGGCGTTGTCGAGCGCCGCGAAGACATGCTCCGGCTTCACATGGAACCCGTTGATGTCGTTCAAGCCGCCATCGTAGGTCTCAGCCACCACCGGCAGCCACCACGGCTGCAGTGCGTTCTGCTGTGCCACTTCCCACTGGACGATCGCGTCGCGCACGACGCCGACGCTGTGGGTGTTGGTGATTGCCACCGGCCCTTCGAGCAGCCCGCTCTCCTGGACCCAGGTGGTTCCCGTCATCTCGCCGTTGCCGTTCAGCGTGAACCAGGCGGCAAAGACCGGGTCGTGGTTGGCCTTGCCTCGTGGGTGAATCACCGTCACGCCGGTGCGCACCGGTCCCTTGCCGGCCACTACCGTGCCGCTGCCCGCGATCAACGTGGTGTGTCCCACTTCGACGCCGGCGACGTCGGTGATCGCATCGAGCGCGCCTGGCGTTCCGCCGATTGGCAGCTTGAGGTCACGCTCCCTCGGCTTCTGGGCCTGCAGCGCGACGGAGAAAAAAACAACGGCGGTCAGCAGGGCGATTGATGTGCGCATCCCAGGCTCCATGTGGTGACGGTGACGGCCCTACTCTAGCAGGCTGCGGCCTCGAGCCACTGCCGGGCCCTACCAGGGCGTCGTCTTGTAGTCCTTCAGGAACTGTCCCCATACGTGGGTGCCGGTATTGAAGCCGGTGACGATCGGGGCGACGATGCGGGCGCCGCCGTCGACAATGTCGAGCGGGGGATGGAAGCGGTGGTCGGCGGTCTTGCGCATGGCGATCTCGATCGGGTCCTCGTCGGTCACCCAGCCGGTGTCGACGCTGTTCATGTGGATGCCGTCGTTGACGTAGTCGGTGGCCGCCGTGCGCGTCATCATGTTGAGCGCCGCCTTGGCCATGTTGGTGTGGGGATGGCGGGTCGTCTTGAACGTGCGGTAGAACTGTCCCTCGACCGCCGAGACATTCACGATGTGCTTGTCGCGTTCGGGCGTGCGCAGCATCAGCGGCTTGAGGCGCGCGTTGAACAGGAACGGCGCCATCTGGTTGACGAACTGCACCTCGAGCATCTCGACCGTCGGCACCTCGGCCAGCAGCATGCGCCACGAGTTGCGGTCGCGCAGGTCGACCTGCTGCAAATCGTTGTCGTAGCGGCCGCTGGGGAACAGGTGCGATCGCGCGACCAGTTCTTCGTCGAGCAGTGGCACTTGCGACAGTTGGGCGGCGGCCACCACGCCCTGGCCCTGATCGACCAGCGCCACCGCGTGGCCGGCCTCGCCCAGCAGCCGGCGCACATGTTCCGGCTGATCCTTCGACGAGGCCAGTTCGGCCGCCATCATGTGGGTGTAGAACTCGGGCGGCCGCCGGACGGTCTGGCAGGCGTTGTTGATGATGAAGTCGAGCCGCTCGCGAGAGGCGTTCAGGTCGCGGCAGAACGCCTCGACGCTGGGGATGTGCCGCAGGTCGAGCCCGAAGATCTCCAGGCGGTGGCCCCAATCACCGAAGTCGGGCTCCTGGGCGTAGCGGTCGGCGGCATTGCGCGGAAACCGCGTCGTCACGATCAGGTGCGCGCCGCAGCGCAGCAGCTTGAGACCGGCCTGGTAGCCGATCTTGACTCGCCCGCCGGTGAGCAGCGCCACGCGCCCACGCAGGTCGGTCAGTTCGGTGCGGGCGGCGTAGTTGCTGTCGCCGCAGGCCGGGCAGAGCTGATCGTAGAAGTGATGCAGCTCGGTGTAGGGCGTCTTGCACACGTAACAGACACGATCGACCGGCGGGGGAGGCACGCCATCAGGCTTGCCTGAGTTGTCGATCGGCTCGATCACGGGAGGGAACACGTTGGGGGTCGTGACCATCGGCCGCCGCCGCATGGAGCGGATGCCGGTGGTGTTCAGGACCGCCTCTTCCTGCCTGGCCGCCGCGGCCTTGGCGGCTTTCTGGCGCTTCCGCTTGGCCTGGGGGTCGACGGCCGACAGCTCGGCGATCGCCCGGAAGAAGCGGTGGCGTTCTTCAGTGGGCAGCGACCGCAAGAGGCTGCGGTCGCGCGCGACACGCTCCAGCCAGTCGATCGCGCTCACGTCTTCAGTGGGAACGTCCTTCGTCGCCATCCACTTCCAGCGTAGCCGAAATATCCCTGATCCCTGATCCCTGATCCCTGATCCCTGATCCCTGATCCCTGATCCCTGATCCCTGATCCCTGATCCCTGATATATACACTCCATGAAACGCCGCGAATTCCTCGCCACCTCCGTGCTTGCTCCCTTGGCCACCACCCTGGCGGCTTCGACCGCTGACGCCGCCACCGCCGAGGGCCGACAGGCCCGGCCGGCGCCCGGCCGAAAGATCCTGATCGCCGGCGGCGGCTTCAACACCGCCTTCATCCGCTACATGGCGGAGTTGACCGGTAAGCCGCGGCCCAAGCTGTTGTACTTGCCCACTGCCTCGGCCGACTCGCCCAACGGCGTCATTACCTGGTATCGCAACTGCGCACCGCTCAACGTCGAGCCGTCGCACCAGAACAGTTTCATTGCCAGCACGCAGCAGGCCCGGAGCTGGGAAGAGGTGTTCCTCTCGGTGGACGGCATCGTGTGCTCGGGCGGCAATACGCTGAACCAGCAGGCCATTTGGAAGGCGCAGGGCATTGATGTGATCCTGCGGCAGGCGTGGGACCGCGGCATTGTGCTCGGCGGCGCCAGCGCCGGATCGCTGTGCTGGTTTGAAGAGGGCACCACCGACTCGCGGCCGAAGGAACTCTCGACCGTGCAGTGCCTGGGCTTCCTGAAGGGCAGCCACTCGCCGCACTACGACGCCGAGCCGGGCCGCCGGCCCTTGTATCAGAAGTTGATCGGTTCGGGCCAGATGAAGCCGGGCTACGCCTGCGACAACGACGCCGGCATCTACTTCGAGGACAACACCGTCAAGCGCGTCGTCTCGGCGCGCGTGGGCGCCAAGGTCTACTACGTCAGCGTCGACGGCGGGAAAGTCGTCGAGAAGGTGATGGAGCCGGAACGGATCGCGTAGCGCAGGCGGTTGCTAACGTCGAGGCGCACAGACAGTCGCCCATGAGATGTTGCGGCTCAACGGGAGCTCGTCACCAAGGTGCGCAAGAGCGTGACCATCGACTGGACCCTGCGCGAAAGCGCCCGCGCGCGCATCCGTGTGATGGTGAAGCGCATTCTGAAGAAGTACGGATACCCGCCCGACCTGCAGGATGAAGCAACCAAGACAGTGCTGGCGCAGGCCGAGTTGTTGTCGGCCTCCTGGTCCACGGTCTGAGCAGCGCAGCTCCGATCCTGCTATCCTTTCGTGCCTTGAGGATTTCGAACATGAAACTGACGACGCTGATCAGGTCGAGTCTGGCCACCATGGCCGCGACCATGCTCATCACCAGCCCTGCTGCCGCGCAGGCACCCGCCGGCGGCGCGCCGCCGCGTCCGGCGATGACGCTTACCACCACGGCGTGGCCGGACGGCGACCCGATCCCGGTGAAATACACGCAGGCCGGCGAACAGGTGTCGCCGGAGTTGAAGTGGACCAACACGCCGCCCGGCACGATGTCGTTCGTGCTGCACATGCTCGACCCAGACGTCGCCCGCAACAAGACCACCGATACCCAGGTGCACTGGCTGGTCTGGAACATTCCCGCCACCGCCACCGGGTTGCCCGAAGGCGCGCCGAAAGGGGAGAAGCTGGCCGACGGCAGCCTGCAGACCAGCGCCAGCGGCCCGGTCTATCGCGGCCCTGGCGCACCGGCCAGCGGGCCCCTGCACCACTACACGTTCGAGATCTATGCGCTCGACACCACGCTGACTGTCGGCCACGGCGCCGACGCGTTCGAGACCCGCGCCAACGTGATGAAGGCCATGCAGGGGCACATCCTGGGCAAGGCGGTCTACGTCGGATTGTTCAAGCGGCCACAATAAGAAGGGGCCGGTTTCCCTCGGGGGCTGTCCTACCCGGGCTTGCCCGCGTCCTCAAGCCAGCGCTGCATGTCGGTGTGGCGCGCGACGCCGGCCTGCTGGAAGCGGACGACGCCGTTCTTGAGAACGACGAAGTTGGGAATGCCCTGGACACCGTACCGTGCGGCGATTTCGGGATAGCGCTCGGTGTCGACCTTGAGGACGACGGCCTTTCCCGCCATGCCAGCCGCCGTGCGCGCCACTTCCGGTGCGGCGGTTCGGCAGGGGCCGCACCACGCGGCCCAGAAATCAACCAGCACCGGCAGCCGACTGTCGCGCAGGACTTCGTCAAACGTAACCGGATCAACATCCACTGGCTCAGCGAGCGGCCCCAGCGGTTGCTTGCACTTGCCGCAATTGGCCGGCGAACCGAGCCGTGCGGCCGGCACGCGGTTCTTCTGCTGACAGTGCCGACAGGTTCGAATCATGTTGACCATCCCGGGATCGGGCCGGTTCTCACTTGCCGATCACGATCCGTAACTCGCCCCAGTAGGTGACGCTGCCCGACGCCATGTCGACATGCTCGGCGTAGGTGATCCGGTCGCCCACCTGCCGCAGCCGGACGTAATGACCAGGTTCGGTCGCGGACGACAGGTAGGTGAATCCTCCGCTCGAGCTGAGCGTCAGTGGCCGGTCGTCCCGGCTCCCCCAATAGTAACGGCCGTCGACGATGCGGACTTTCAGTGCGCTGTTGATGGCTTCGCCGCTACCCAGTTGCCGCCTGGTGGCCTGGTCTTCGGCAGCGTCCACTCTCACCGTCGGCAGGCCTTCCAGGCCCGATGCGTTGTCGGGAATCTTGACGGGCTCCGGCTTGGCCGGCTGTTGCGCGGCCGCCCCAAGCGCCGCCACGCCGAGACAGGCCACGACGGCGAAGGTCGCGACAATTTGTCTTTGGAGCGTCATGGCTCGTACCTCTCCCAACAGTGCGAGCAAGAAGCTGGCCATGTCAGCGGCGACGGCCCTCCCATGGGACGGCGCAGCCCACCATTTCCCGATGGGAAATATCGCGAGTCGCCGTGGGTTTTTCGCCACCGGTGCGGCCGAGCCATCTAGATTGTGCCCAGAATTCGAGCCGTGAACTTCTGGGAGGCGCTCGATCGCGCGGGCTGACGATCGCTGGCGCCCGTTCTCGCTGGAGGGTACCTGGTAATCAACCGGTCGCACGGGCCGGCGCGACTTCCACGAAGGTGTCGTAGAGGCCGCTTCCTCCGCCCCAATCGGTTGGCTCCTCCGGCGTGAGGGCGTTGACGCCCTGGCGAGTGCCGCGCGCGTCGGTGAGGGCGCCGAAAGGCATCCACGCCACGCCAGGCCGTAGCCGATCGGACACCCGGCAGATGGCGTGCAGTTCGCCGCGCTCGCTCGACACCCGCACCACATCGCCTGTCGCCACGCCACGCTGCCGCGCATCGTCGGCATGCAGTTCGATGAACAGCTCCCCCTCACGGCGCCGGTGACGATCCATGTGGCTGTAGCCGGAATTGAGGAAGTGCAGGGTCTTGCCGGTGATTAACTGCAGGCCGTCGCCGGTGGCCAGGTCGCCGGACGATGGCAGTGGATCGAGGCCGGCTTCGCGCAGCGGCTCCGAGTAGAGCTCGGCCTTTCCCGACCGGGTCGGAAAGCCGCCGGCTGCGAACGGGCGCCAGTCGTCGCCGCAGTTGAGTCGCACGTGCCCTTCCTCCCAGAGCCGTTCGTAGGTAATGCCTGCGAGCCAAGGGTGCCCGCTGGCCAGCGCCGCGCGCAGCATCGACTCGTCGCTTTCGAACAGGTACGGCTCGGTGCGCCCGAGGGCGGCGGCCAGGCGGCGAAACAGCTCGGTGTTCGACACCGACTCGCCGCACGGGGCAATGGCCGGGCGATTGAGCGCAAGATACAGATGGCCCCATGCCGGCGACAGATCCAGGTGTTCGATCTGGCTGGTCGCCGGCAGCACGTAGTCGGCGTAGCGCGCGGTGTCGGTGATGAACAGGTCGTGAACCACCGTGAACAAGTCGCCGCGCAGCAGCCCCTGGCGGATCCGGTTCTGGTTCGGCATCGAGACCATCGGATTTGCGCCGTAGACCATCAAGGCCCGCACCTGCGGCCGCAGGTCCTGGTTGCACAGATCGTTGCCGATGTCGCGCATGTTCAACACGCGCGCCGGTTTGTGCACTTCGGGCATGAGGACGCGGTCCATGGCCAGGGTGGCGAAGTGGAGGGCGTGGGTGGACCGCGCCAGTCCGCCGCCGCGATGCTTCCACGCGCCGCTCAGGACCGGCAGGCACGCGAGCGCGCGAAATTGCATCGCGCCATTGCGATGGTGCTCGATGCCGATCAGCGGCCGCAGCAACGACGGCTGCGTGGTGGCGTATTCCCGCGCGAAGCGCTCGATGTCTTCCGGCGGCAGTCCGACCACCGCGGCCATCGTCGCGGGCGAGTACTCGCGTGCGCGCTCGACCAGCGCGTCATAACCGACCGCGTAGTGCGCGACGTAATCGCGATCGACCAGGCCGTCGCGAATCATGACGTGCATGACCGACATGGCCAGCGCGGCATCGCTCGCGGGCTTAATCTGCAGGTGCCAGTCGGCCTCCTGGGCTGTGCGGGTGCGAATGGGGTCGACCACCACCAGCCGGGCGCCCCGGCTGCGCGCCTCGCGCACGAGCGGCCAGTAGTGCAGGTTGGTGTGAATCGTGTTCGTGCCCCACAGGACGATGTAGCGGCTGTGCACGACCTCTTCGGGATCGATCCCGGAGCCGACGCCGATGGTGGCCGACATGCCGGCGGAGGCGACCGCACCGCAGATGTTGCGATCGAGGTTGCTGCAGCCCATCGAGCCCAGCAAGCGGGCGTCGAGAGACGAGGTCTGGATTAGTCCCTGCACACCGGCCGAGCTGTGGGGGAGGATGGCTTCGGGACCCGATTCGGCGGCGATCGTGTTCCAGCGCGAAGCGATGTCGGCGAGCGCCTCGTCCCAGGTGACGCGGGCGAAGTGGGCCTCGCCCTTCGGGCCGATGCGCTTCAGTGGATGCTGGACTCGGTCTGGGTGATAGACGCGCTCGAGATAGTGGTTGACCTTGGCGCACAAGGTGCCGCGGGTAAACGGATGCGTGGGGTCGCCGGCCAGCGTCTCGGCTTTGCCGTCGCGCACGTCAACCACCCATGCGCACGTGTCGGGACAATCATGTCCACAGGCGCCGCGGATCTCCACTCCGGCAGTCTACTCCCCGCGATTCTTGCCGGTCCATCGACTTGCGCTGCCCTTCAGCAGCGACCGTTGGCGTTGATCATATGATTCCATATGTATTTCGTGGTGCTGCCCCGCGCATGAGCCTCGCCGAGATTGTCGCCGCCGCACTCACTGCCTTCCTGGCATCAGCGGCGGTCGTGCCCTACCTGATGGACGCGGCCGGTGTCGGCCTCATGCCGGGAGCCGTGCTGGCGGCGTCGGCGACGATCGCCGGCGCCGTGGCCTGGCGACTGGCGGCGAGCCCGGGAAGCGTGGCCAGCGACCTGGTGCCGTGGGCCGGTGTCGTGCTGTTGATGCTGGCGTGGCTGTTGCGACTGGCGTGGCCGTCGCTACTGCTCCCCGGCGGCGGCTCTGACCTTGCACATCACCTGCTGCTGGTCGACTACATCGAACGGTCGGGACACCTCGTGCACGATCGCGCGCTCGACGGCGCGATGGGCGAGATGGCGCACTACACACCGGGCGCGCATCTTCTCGCCGTGATGGCCGGCGCCTGGACCGGCACCGACGGCTTTCGCGCGTTCTACAGCGTGGTCAGCGGCGCCATGGCCCTGGCCGCCGGCTTCGTGTTCCTCATCGTCCGCCGCCTGCGCCTGCCGACGCCCTTCGCCCTGGCGGCCGTGATGCTGCTGATGTTGCCGCTCGACTATTTCGTTGGGGCGTTTACTCACGATGCCTTCCTGGCGCAGGCCGTGTGCGTGTGCTTCAGTGTGGCGGCCTGGTGGGCGCTGGTGGCGTGGGAGCGGCACCCGACTCCGGAAATAGCCGCGGTGTTCGGCTTGTTCACTGCCGCCGTGTTTCTGGCGTGGCCGGTGTGGGTGGGTCCGCCGCTGCTGGTGTTCTTCGGTGTGTTGCTGCGCCGGCATGTCTCGATTGGGTGGCGGGTGCGGCACCTGATGCTGGGCGTCGCGCCACTCGCGGCCGTCGCGGTCATCCACACCTCGGGGCGCCTGGGCTGGGCGGCAATTGTGCGGACGAGCGGAGCGGTGCTCCAGCCGACGCTCTCGACCATCGGCTGGGCGTTTCCGTTGCTGGCAGCGATTGGCCTGCTGGCCGTGACCCGCAATCGCCGCGCTCGTGTGACCGTCGCGTTCCTCCTGGCGAGTGCCCTGCAAGCCTTCACGCTCGGGTTGATGTCGATGGCCAACGGCGCCGAGACTCCGTACATGGCCTACAAGATGGGCTACCTGGCGATCTACCCGATGGCGGCTCTTGGCGCACTGGCCCTTCACGGCATCGTGGTTCGGGCGGCGGCACCGGTGCAGACGGTGGCCGGGTGGGTGATGGCGACCTTCATGGTGCTGGCGATTGTGCGCCCGGCCATCAACGTGCCGCGCCAGATCTCGACGGTCACGCGCGATCTCTACGATGCCGGACGCTCGATGCGCGAAAGCGTCGGCCCTGCCTGCGCCGACTACCTGGTGGGCAGCGCCGACACTGCGTATTGGCTGCACCTGGCCGTGCTTGGCAATCCCAGAAGTTCGGCCCACACCGCCGAAATTGACCGCTTCGATCCGCGGCAAGTCATGGGCCAATGGGTCGCCTCGCAGGGCCGCGGCTATGCCGTCGCCGACCTCGACCTGCTACCCGCTGAAATCCGTCCCAATGTGCAGATCCTGAAGCAGTTCGGCCGCGCCGCCATTGTCCACCGCCCCGGCGCGACCTGCCCCTGAGCGCAGACCCCGGACCCCGGGAGGAAATGCTAGAATCGTGGGTTGTGATTGCCGTTAATAACGTCTCCATGCGCTTCGGGTCGAAGGTCTTGTTCGACGAAGTAACCACATCCTTTCTGGCCGGCCGCCGCTACGGCCTGACCGGTCCCAACGGATCCGGCAAGTCGACCTTCATGAAGCTGCTGACCGGCGAGAACCAGCCGCAAAAGGGCGACGTCGTGCGCCCGAAGAAGCTGGGCGTGCTCAAGCAGGACCAGTTCGCCTTCGATCGGCTGCGCGTGATCGACACCGTGATCATGGGCAACCAGCGGCTGTGGAGCGCGCTCGAAGAGCGCGAGTTGCTCTACGGCAAGGCCGACATGACCGAAGCCGACGGCATGCGCCTTGGCGAGCTCGAGGGCATCGTCGGCGAGGAAGACGGCTACGAGGCCGAGAGCAACGCGGCCATCCTGCTGCAGGGGCTCGACATTCCGGACGAGGTGCACCACCGCGCGATGAGCGAACTGCAGGGCGGACAGAAGGTCCGCGTGCTGCTGGCGCAGGCGCTGTTCGGCAACCCGCAGGCGCTGCTGCTGGACGAGCCGACCAACCACCTGGACCTCGACTCCATTCACTGGCTGCGCGACTTCCTGCTGCGCTATGACGGCACGTTGATCGTGATTTCGCACGATCGCCACTTCCTGAACGCGGTGTGCACGCACACCGCCGACATCGACTACCAGACCATCATCACCTATACCGGCGGCTACGACGACATGGTGATGGCCAAGACACAGATTCGATCGCGGCTCGAGGCGCAGAACGAGCAGCGCGACAAGAAGATCGCCCAGTTGCAGGACTTCATCCAGCGCTTCTCCGCCGGCACGCGTTCCAGCCAGGTGCAGTCGCGGCGCAAGGAAGTGGAGCGCCTGCAGACCACCGAACTGGCGCGCTCGAACATTCAACGCCCGTACATCAAGTTCACCAGCCTGCGGCCGTCAGGCCGGACCGCGCTCGAGTTCGAGGGCATCTCGAAGTCGCACGGTGCGCTCGAGGTCATCGACGACTTCAGTGGCATCCTCAGTCGCGGCGAGAAGGTCGTGCTGGTCGGCCGCAACGGCACGGGCAAGACGACGATGCTGAAGGCCCTGTTGTCCGACGCGCCGGGCCTGCCGCCATCGCCGGGTGACATCGACGCCGGCAAGTTGAAGTGGGGGCACGAGGTGTCGATTGGCTACTTCGCGCAGGACCACACCGGCGAAATCCAGAAGGGCCTGACGGCGGCGGCGTGGCTGCACCAGTTCGACCCCGACGCCTCACGCCAGGACATTCACGGCCTGCTCGGGCAAATGCTGTTCACCGGCGAAGAGGGCTTGAAGCCGACCGAGGCGCTGTCGGGAGGCGAGACCGCGCGCCTGTTGTTCTGCCGCATCATGCTGCAGAAGCCGAACGTGCTGGTGCTGGACGAGCCGACCAACCACCTGGACCTCGAGGCCATCAACGCCCTGAACATCGCATTGCAGAAATTCGAAGGCACCGTGCTGTTGGTGACCCACGACCAGGACTTGATGGAGGAAGTGGGCACGCGCGTGTGGCACTTCGACCACGGCGTGATCACCGACTTCAAGGGGACCTACGAAGAGTACGAGGCATCGCTGCCGAAGGCGTAATCGGCGGCCAACCTGCGGCCGTGCCTACCGCCGCAGGAATCGCAGGTCCCACACCCGATCCTGCTTGATGCTCAGCTCGTTGATCCGGCCGGCCGCATCGCGCCGGAACGTGACCGTGCCAATCGAGCCACGGAAGGTGTCTCGACTGATGGCGATCAGCGCAATCGTGGTGTCGGGCCGGCGTTTCAGGACGAGTCCGCCATCCACCACGGCGGCGGCGAAGCTCACTTCCGCCTCGTCACTCCGATAGGTGCCGCTGAACTGCGCCAGTTCGGCGGCGGTCGGCGGCGGTGTCATCGCCGCCACCGGCGTTGCCGGCGTCGTCGGCGTCACTGGTTTCAGCCCCGCCAGGTATAGATCCGACACCAGGTTGGCCGATCGCGTTGCGTCACCGGTGGCGACGTTGCACAACACCGCCACCGACGTGTGTCGCTCGGGGAAGCGATTGAGGTGCGCGCGATAGCCCGCGGTCGAGCCACTGTGGTTGATGTTGCGCTGTCCCCGGTAGTCGTGCACGAACAGCCCGAGTCCGTACTCCAGCGGCCGGCCGTCGTTGAAGCGGCCGGCGGTCATCTGGGTCGTGACCAGCGCGCGGTCGCCGACCACCGGCGTCACGAAGTTCTCATTCCACTTCAGCAAGTCGCCCACGGTGGTGAGCAACCCGCCGTTGCCGTGCACGTTTTCGAAGGGCATCTCGATGTGGTATCCGTCGCTCTGGCTCGCGTAGGCGATTGCCCGGCGCTTGACGATGCGCGTGTGGTCGTCGCGCCAGGCCGTGTGAGTCATGCCAAGCGGTGTGAAGATGCGCGTCTGCGAGAACTGCGCGAACGACATCCCGCTGACCCGCGACACGATGATGGCGGCCAGGTTGAAGCCCGTGTTGCTGTACGACCACTCGCTGCCGGGCGGAAAGTTCAACGCCTTCTGCCGCGACACGATGTCGAGCACGTGCGCATGCGTATATTCGCGCGTGGTTCGTGGCGCCCCGGCGATGCCGGCGACGCTGCCCCAGTCGCGCAGGCCGCTGGTGTGGTTCAGCATGTGACGGATGGTCAGCGACCCGCCATAGTCGGGCAATTCAGGGAGGTACTTGCGCGCCTCGTCGTCCAGCGAGAGCTTGCCGTCCTGGACCAGCAACAGCACCGCCATGGCCGTGAACTGCTTGGCCACTGAGCCTGATTCGAAAACAGTGTCGGGCGTGTTCGGGATGTCATGCTCCAGGTCGGCCATGCCGTAGGCCCTGGTCAGCACGGTCTTGCCGCCGATGGCCACACCCACCGCGCACCCCGGCGTGGCCGGCGTCCACTTGGCGAAGATCTTGTCGACGGCCGGGACCGGCACGGCCGCGCCGGCCTGGGCGTTCACGCCGATGGCCGCGCCGGACAGGACGAGGGCCGAGCAGGCGGCGATCGCAATTCGGATGGTCATACGTCGGGATCCTAAGCCGAACGGGGACCATTCTCCACACGTTGCGGCGATCGCCCGAATCGGCGTTCAAATCTGCCGCTGGCCGACAGCAATCCGAAGCTGTGATCATCGGCGGCGCTTATAATCCGTCGGGGCGAGGATCGCGCAGATGACACAGATGACACAGTTCTCACGAGTTTCACGGGTGCTGCTGATGGTGCTGGGGCTGGCCTCCATTGGGGTGGCCGCGCAGCAGAACCGGATTGATACCGTCACGCCGAATGCGCCTGAGTTGGCTGGGTATGGCCCGCTCAGTATCGGCGTACGGACCATTCAGGTCACTGACAAGAACCGGCCCGACATCCTCAACACCAAGGAGGGCGCGCCGCTGGCGCGTTACGACCGTACCCTGACGCTCGAGGTCTGGTATCCGGCCTCACTGGCGGCGGGGCAGCAGCCCGGCGGCGAGTATCGCGTCATCACCCGCGATCCCGCCGTAACGGCCACCATCCTCGGCAAGGCCGTGCGTGACGCCGCGCCGCTCGCCCCCGGCCAGCAGAAGCCTGGCGAAGGCGGCTATCCACTCGTCGTGATCTCGCACGGCTATCCCGGTAATCGCTACTTGATGAGCCACATCGGCGAGAACCTGGCCAGCAAGGGCTTTGTCACCGTCTCGATCGATCACAAGGACAGCACCTACGACGACCAGAAGGCGTTTGGCAGCACGCTCTACAACCGGTCGTTCGATCAGCTATTCGTGATCAACGAGATCGAGCGTCTGGGCAGGCCCGGCGCGGGCAGCTTTCTGAGCGGCCTGGTCGACGCCAGCCGCACCGGCATTGTCGGCTACTCGATGGGCGGCTACGGTGTCGTCAATGTCATTGGCGGCGGCTATAGCGATGCCAGCGTGAACGGCGCGCAGGCGCCGCCGAACAAGCTGCTGGCCGAACGCGCGGCGTCGAATCCGGTGTACCGGCAGGGACGCGATCCGCGGATCAAGGCGGCGATTGCCATCGGCCCGTGGGGTATGCCGGCCGGGTTCTGGGACGCCGAGGGATTGCAGGGCATTCGCACACCCGTGCTGTTCGTGGCCGGGAGCGCGGATGACGTGTCGGGGTACGAGAAGGGCACGCGCGCCATCTACCAGGGCGCGGTGAATGCCGATCGCTACCTGCTGACGTTCATCAACGCGGGCCACAACGCCGCCGCGCCGATGCCGGCGCCGGTCGAGGCCTACCGTGGCACGGGATCAGGCGCGCCAGGATTTTCCCACTACGCCGATTCGGTGTGGGACACCGCGCGGATGAACAACATCTTCCATCACTTCGCGACGGCCTACTTCGACCGCTACCTGAAGGGCGAATCGGACAAGCAGGCCTACTTCGACGTGGTGCCGAATGGGAAAGATGGGGTCTATGCGATGGACCGCGAGAGCAAGCCCCTGCCGACGCACACCTACTGGAAGGGCTTCAAGCGCGGGACCGCGGTGGGCCTGATCCTCGAGCACGCGCAGCCCTAAAAAAGGGGTCGGGGATCTTTTCCCTTCAATAGCCCATGAAGCAACGATGGCCAGGCTGGATGATGGGGTCAGTCGGGCTCTCGTATACGCGACCATCTTGAAAACATGGTAGAAACTGCCACCCGGCAATCGGCCGGCCAGCGTAAAAGATCCCCGACCCCTTTATTTACGGTGACCCCAGGCGCGCGGTAATCAACTGCGCCATGCGCGCAGCTGAG
Organism: Acidobacteriota bacterium; assembly: GCA_021730945.1. Lineage (GTDB taxonomy): Bacteria > Acidobacteriota > Vicinamibacteria > Vicinamibacterales > UBA2999 > 12-FULL-67-14b. The sequence goes on from JAKFYH010000049.1 coordinate 53,633, forward strand.
CCATCGACGATGGTGAAGTAGAGTTCGGGCTCGATCAGTTCCAATTCCATCAACAACGGGCCGCGCGCGCTGTCGACGACATCGACTCGGGCGTAGACACACGACGCCGGCACCTGCGCCATCACGCGCTCGCCGAATGCCAGCAGGGCAGGCGAGGGCGTCGCCGGCTCGACCACGCCGCCAAAGTCCTTCTGCACGCGGAAGTCGCCGCTACTGGCTCGTTTCACAACCGCGTGGCTGAACGAGCCGCCCGCATAGACCATCGACACTTCACCCTGCGTGATGATCTCCGGGATGAACTCCTGGATCAGCGCGCCAGAGGCGCGCGCCGGCGCCAGCTCGTCGTCGGCAGGCAGGCGGCCTTCCGAAATGAGGAACGTGCCGTAGGCGGTGGCGGCGATGCGCGGCTTGAGGACCGCCTGCGTCCACCGGGCCTCGCGCAGGAGGGCCACCAGGGCTTCCGGCGTAGCTGCGTCCATCCAGTGCGTTGCAGGGATGGCGATGCCCGCGCGTTCAAGGTCTTGGAGGTAGATCTTGTTGATATTGCCGCGAGCGACGTCGGCGGGATTCAAGAGCGTCCGGCCCGAGTCGGCCATCGCCGCCAGCCAGGCGGCAAACATCGTCGGCACGCGGTGATAGTCCCAGGTCGAACGAAGAATGACCGGCTCGGCGCCGATGGTGGTTTCCGGATCGATCTCGGTCCAGGGTTCAGGCTCGACCGGATAGCCGAGCGCCGCCAGGGCGTCGGCGAGCGGCTGGTCGTCAGCGGTAATGAACGGCTGGTGCGAACAAGTGGCGAAAACGATGGTCACCCGGGAAGTGTACCGCCGGCAGAGGCTGCTCACCGCCACCGGCGAGGCCCGCTTGGGTGCCAGTCCCCCGTCGGTTATAATTCTGATACGTGACGCAGATGTACTTTCAGAAGGGTTTCGGCCTGAAATCTGAGGTCGGGCCCATTCTGGCGCGTACCTACGAGAGCCCGGTGATCGAACGGCTCAAGGCGCTCGGGTACCAGGCCGAGGCCGGCGGTTTGCGCTTCAAGCTGGCCAGGGAATTCGGGTTTTGTTACGGCGTCGACCGCGCGGTCGACTATGCCTACCAGACCCGTCAGCAGTTTCCCGACCGCCGCGTCTTCCTGTCAGGCGAGATCATCCACAATCCGGACGTGAACCGGCGTATTCGCGACATGGGGATCCAGATTCTCGAGGACTCGCTCGATCCCGAGTCGCGGTTTCGCGAAGTGGCAGCCGGCGATGTCGTCATCCTGCCGGCGTTCGGCGTGAGTGTGCCCGAGTTGACGCACCTGAAAGCCAAGGGCTGCGTCCTGGTCGATACCACCTGCGGCAGCGTGCTCAACGTCTGGAAGAAGGTGCACTTCTACGCCCGCGATGGCTACACCGTGATCATCCACGGCAAGCATCACCACGAAGAGACGCGCGCCACCGCCTCGCAGGCGCTCACCCATCCGGGCGGCCAGTACCTGTGTGTGCGAGATGTCGCCGAGACCGAGCGGCTGTGCGAGTTCATCCTCGGCCGGCGATCGGCCGCCGACTTGATGGCCGAGTTCGGCGAGGCCGCCAGTCCCGGGTTCGATCCCGAGCGCGACTTGCAGCGCATGGGCCTGGCCAACCAGACGACCATGCTGATGAGCGAGACGCTCAAGGTTCAGGCCACCCTGCGCGCCGCGCTGGTGGAGCGCGAGGGCACCGCCGAGATCGAGGCGTGTTTCCGTGCCTTCGACACGATTTGCTCGGCGACCCAGGAGCGCCAGGACGCCGTGCTCGACATGCTGAAGGACGGCGGCCTCGACCTGATGATCGTGATCGGCGGCTACAACAGCAGCAACACCCAGGCGCTGGCGCGGATGTGCGCCCCGCGCGTCGCCACTTTTTACATCGACAACCCAACCTGCATCGAGGACACTTCCATCCGCCACAAGCTGGTCGGCGCGGCCGAGGAAACCCGCACCGGCGGCTGGTTGGCCACGGGACCCCGGACCATCGGGATTACGGCGGGGGCGTCGACCCCGGACAGCGTGGTGGGCGAAGTACTGGAACGCATTCTCGCCACCCGCGGATGCACGGCAGACCAGCTGGCCGCCCCTGACGGGGCCGCGGCCGGCGCGCAGATGAGCTGATGGCCACACAGCCGACCGAACTCACGTTGACCCTGGCGCCGCAGCGGCGTTTCGAGGCCATTGACGTCAACTCGCGCATCAACCAGGAGGCGTGCGAGTTGCTGCGCCAGCACAAGCGCGCGTTCTACACCTCGTTCCACACCACCGCCGGCTACCTCGACCAGAGTCTGTCGGTGCGCCTGCATCATCGCCAGGACCTGCTGTCGCAGTTCTTCAGCGCCTTCCACGCGCTGTTTCCGCAGGGCGGCGAGTATCGCCACGACCAGATGGACCTGCGCTCGGAGTTGAGCGACGAGCAGAAGGTCGTCGAGCCGCGCAACGGCGACTCGCACCTCACCTTCATCGGCGCCGGCATGCGCAACTGCGTCACCTATCGCACGCGCCCCGACTCGCCGGTCTACTTCATCGAGCTCGACGGCAAGAGCGAAGCGCTGATGCGCAAGCGCAAGACCACCGTGGTCGCCTACGATCATGAGGAGGTGGTGGCGCGGACCTCGATTCGCATCCCGGTCTCGAAACACCCGATCGACTCGGTCAACCTGGCCGATCCGCGGCTCGGCGTGCTGGAGCAGGTCAACGACCTGGTCACCAGCACCGGCATCGATCGCGCCCGCGTCGACCTGGTGGTCAACCCGGCCGAACGCAACGTCGGCATCACCGTGAACGAATACGAAACGCTGCTGATGCAGCACGACCTGGTCGAAGTATTGCGCGATCCGCTGCGGTTCGCGCGCGCCAAGGCCAGCCACATGGTGGCCGACCCGTTCTCCATTCCCGGCAAGACGCTCAACTACGCCAAGTACGACGCCGTCCGCGTGCTCAACTCGCTGATGGAAGCGCTGCGGCTCGACGCCGGTTCGTTCGAACGGCTGATCGCCAAGGTGATGTCGCTGCCGGCGCGCCGGTTCGTGCGGTCGCGGCGGGTCAGCTTCCTGGCCGGCACCGATCCTGACACCGGCCAGCCGCGGGTACTGCGCGGAACCTACCAGAGCCCGATCCTGGTGCAGTGGCAGCCGGCCGAAAAACAGGAACGCCACATCGACGTGGTCGTCACGAAGTTCTCCTGATGCCGGAAGGACGGCGCTTTAGTGCCGCCCCGACCCGTCGTTTCAGCCCCACCAGCACCGCGAAGCTGTCTTTGCGAAACGCGACCTCGACCTCGAATCCTGCCCGCCGCATCAGGCCGGTCTCCTCGGCCAGCGTGAAATAGACGTCCTCCTTCGCCCACGTGCGCAGGTAGCCCTCGGCCTTGGCGCGCGAGAAGCGGGTCTGCAGGTGGCGCAGCCACGCGGCGCGATGCTGCTGCTGCAACGGCCTGGCCGTGGCCAGCACACAATCGGCGCTGACCACCAGGCCGCCGGGCCGCAGCGCGGCAAACGCGCGTCGGTAGAGCGCCGCCTTGGCGCGCGCGGTCCGGATGTGATGCAGCGCGAACGACGCCGAAATCACGTCGCACTTCGGGATCGCGGTCCGTTCGAAGTTGCCCTCGATGCCCGTGATCCGCCCGCGCAGGCGCTTGCGCGCCATCAGCAGCATGCCGGGATCCTCGTCGATGCCGGTCAGCCGCGCCTTGGGACGGACCTTCAGCAACGCCTGGGCCAGCGCACCTGATCCCGTGCCGAGATCCACCACCGCCGGCGCGGTGACCGCCAGTGTGTCGACGGCCTCGGCCGCCGAAAGAATCAACTCGTCGTAGTGCGGAATCAGCCTCCGGATGACCGTGTCATAGTCGGCGAGGTTGATACCCAGATGTGTTGCCGCGCCCATCACCTACTCCATGCGCTCGCACGCTGTTGTTGCCAGTCGGCCAGATCACCCGCACTCAAGGCATCGCCGTGGTGCAGCGTCCAGTTTAGCGCGGCGATCACGTCGTTGGCCTCTTCCATGCCGAGCGCCAGGCGAATCAGGCGATCGAATCCGTTGCGCTTGAGTTGATCGAGGGCGGTGAAGTACTCGGATACCGTGCGGTGATGATTGACCTTGGTGGCAAGGCCGTCGAACGACAGTGCGTAGCGGACGATGATGCAGGTGGCGAGGGCGTCGGCCAGGTGCTGGGTCCGCGCTTCGTCGGCGTCCTTGACCCGGAACGAGAGCAGCGATCCGGGTCGCGTGTAGTGCCGGGCGATCGCCGCCCGGTCGGCGTGCGCCGGCAATGAGGGATGAAAGACCTCGCTGACACGCGGATGCGCTGCCAGGAACGCCGCGACCTTGGCGGCCGACGCCGATCGGCGGGCGTGCGCGCCGGCGGCATCGTCGAACGACCGCAGAATCGCCTCGGCCCGGCGCCAGTCGAGCATGCCGCCGCGCATGGCCATCAGGTCCATCACCGCGTTGGCGACCTGCGAGTCGTTGGTGGCGAGGTATCCCCAGAGGTCGCGGTCGTTGCCGCCGAGTGACTTGGTGCCGCTGGCGACGACCACGTCGACCCCACTGGCCAGCGGCGGCACCGCGAAGGCCCACGGCGAGGCGATCGTGGTGTCGAGCACCAGCCGGACGCCCGGTGCGCGCGCCCGTGCCTCGGCCATCACCGCGCGGAGCAGGTCGAAGTCCTGCGCGCGGACCAGCGGGTTGGTGAAGGTCTCCGCGAACACGAAGCGGGTGGCCGGCGTGATCGCCGCCGCCAACGCCGCCCCGTCGCCATCGTCCACCACGGTGACGCTGCCGCCAAGACGGGCCGCCAGCCATTCAAGGTAGCTGCGCGTCTTGTTGTAGACCTGCCGCATGATCACCGCGTGGCCGCCCGGCCTGCCCTGCGCGTGGTCGAAGGGCTCCATCAACACGTCAAATACGAGGGCGGTCGCCTGCATGCCGGAATCGCACACCACGGCGCTCGTTGCGTGTTCCAGGGTCTTCAGTTTGGCAATCAGTGCGGCGGTGGCAGTGGTCCCGTAGCGGGCGTACAGGTGGGGCAGCTCCGACCAGCAGCCCTCGCTCGCGAACAGGAACGCGGCCTTGGCTTCCTGCCACGCGATCACTTGCGCCGAACCGAGCAGGTCGAGCTGTACGGTTGGCTCGTCGGGATGCAGATAAGGAATACCAGTGCGCCTGGCGTGATCATCGATCGCGCGATGAATGCCCTGCGTCGCCTCGGCCATGACGGCCAACGGCGGCCGCGTGGCCGGACAGCCGCGCGGATCAAGCCAGTCGGCAATCGACGACTCTCCAATCCCCGATCCCTGATCCCCGATCCCTGATTTCAATCCATCACCCCAAGACAGAGCCGCTGCTCGACCCGGGCCAACTGGCCCACGGCCTCGGTGACCGCCGCAATCGTGGTATCGGTGCTCGCCGAAATCATGAAGGCGACGTGCACGCGATCGCTTTCGACGCGGGTCGCGCGATTCTGCACCGTCAGGCCGTGCCGGCGCACCAGCCCCTCGCACTTGCGTTCGAGACCCGGATGCGGCTGACCCGTGATGCGCAGGTAGTGACGCCGCGGCGCCGGCGCGGTCGCCGAACCGTCGCGCGCCACCGGCAGCGCGCGCGGCACCGGCCAGCGGACCGAATTGTCCTGGGCCAGGTCGATCAGATCGCCAAGGATCGCGGTGGCGGTTGGCAGCGCACCCGCGCCCTTGCCGAACAGACTCAAATCTCCCGAGGACACGCAGCGCAGGTAGACGGCGTTGTATTCCTCCTCGACCGAGGCAAGCAGGTGCCAGGCCGGCAACAGCAGCGGTTCCACCGCCATGTCGAGGGCGCCGTTGATCCGCACGGCGCGCGCGATCTGCCGGATGCGGCAGCCCATCGACTCGGCCAGGTCGCAGTCGGCGGGATCGAGTTCGCGGATGCCGCGCACCAGGAAGCCGTCGGGCCGGACCCAGGCGCCAAACGCCCGATATGCCAGGATCGACAGCTTCGCCGCTGCGTCGTGACCATCGAGGTCCGCGTCAGGCTGTGCTTCGGCGAATCCCAGCCGCTGTGCCTCGGCCACGGCGTCGGCCAGCGTGAGATCCCCTTGCTCGAGCCGGGTCATTACGAAGTTGCAGGTGGCATTGACGATGCCCCACAGGCTGTCGACTTCGTCGGCGCGGTGACTCAGGTGGCGGACGATCGGGATGGCGGCGGCGGCCGCCGCCTCACAGTAGAGCGGTGTCTCGGTACGCTGGGCGAGCACACCGAGGTCGGCCAGCTTCGATGCCAGTAGCGCCTTGTTCGCGGTCACCACCGGCTTGCCGGCGGCCAGCGCGGCGCGCAGGATCGGCTCCATGGCAGCGCCCCCCGCGACCTCGACCACCACGTCCACTTCCGGGTCGCTCACCAGTTCGAGCGGCCGGTCGCCGATGGGAATGCCCGCCGCCCGCGCGCCGCGGTCCCGGGTCAGGTCGCGCACGGCAATGCGCGACACGCGGAAGCGGACACCGTAGCGCTCGGCCACCGCCGCGCTCTGGCGATCGATCATCTCGAGCACGCCCTGGCCGACGGTGCCGCATCCCACCAGGCCGATCCGGATGTCGCGCACGGGCTCGACGCCCACGCCCTCAAAGCGTGGCCGCGCCGCGGCGCGCAAGGCGCCGCCAAACGCCTGCGCGTCGCGCAGCACGCTGGCGAGCTTCTCCTGGTCGGCCAGGAACGCATCGTGGCCAAACACCGAGTCGAGCTTCCACAACGACGAGTCGGCGCCGGCGGCCTGCAGTGCCCGGTGCAACTCCACCTGGAGCGCCCAGGGGAACAGCATGTCGCCGGGCACGCCGATCACCAGCGTCTCGGCGCTGACGTGCTGGATGGCCGCGTTGACCTCACGCGGATCGGCGATCCAGCCGCGATCGATGGCCTCACTCAGCAGGAGAAAGGTCTGGACCGGAAACTGTTCGGCGAAGCGGCGGCCGTGATGGTCCAGGTACTCGGCCACCGGCGGCCGATCGAACCCTGGCTGCAGGGTGCCGAACCGGGTATCCAGTTCATCGCGCCCGCGGTAGGTGAGCATGCCCAATTGCCTGGCGCGGCTCATGCCGGTGGCTACATCGCCGTTGCGCAAGCCGTCGCGCACCAGTTCCCGCTGCAGGTGCCGGGTGGCGGTGCCCCATCCGTCGGGACGCAGGCCGCCGGAGATCGTGATGAGCTTCGCGCATCGGCGCGCATGCCGCGCGGCGAAGGCCACGCCGACCATGCCGCCGAGACTGGCGCCCACCCAGGTCACCGGCGTCGTGCAGCCGCACCCGTCCAGCCAGGCCGCGACCAGGTCGGCCAGGCCGGCGATCGACAGCGCGTCAGCACCGCGGCCGTCGAACCCGTCCCAGGTGGATCCATTGCCCGGCCAGCACGGGCACAGGACCGTGTGCCGGGCGGGATCAATCAGGTCGGGGGCGCACAGGGCCGGCCACCACGCGGCGCGCGGTTGGCCGTCGCCCGCCTGCCCGTCGCCGAAGGGAAACGGCGACGCGGTGATGCCGCCGACGATCACAATGACCGGGGCGGTGCCCAGTTCCGGCCCGTAGACCCAGCCGCCCAAGTGCACGCCGGTCAAGACCCGGCCTTCAATGGTGATGGAGCGATGGTCGATGACCAGCCGGCGTGGATTGAGGCCGGCGGCCGACAGAGTGGCCATCGCGGCATTGTGCCCGGATCCGTGGTCATGATGCAAACATATCCACATACGTAGATATGAATCACGGCTGGTCGGCTATACTGCAGGGACATGAGCGCCGTTCGCACCATCTCCCATGCCGACGCCCTGGCCCTGCTCGCCACCGACGGCGCCGTGATGCTCGACGTGCGCACGGCCGGCGAGCACGACGGGCTCGGCCACATCCCCGGTTCCTGGTTGCTGCCGCTGGACCTGGTCGTCTCGGCGCCGGCGGTGTTGCCCGCCGATGGCCGGCCGGTCGTGGTCTACTGCGAGCACGGCGTCCGCAGCGTCGCGGCGTCGCGCCTGATTGCCGAAGCGGGCGTGCCGGACGTGCTGAATCTGGCCGGTGGCCTGGCGGCGTGGACCGGGCCTCGCCAGTTCGGCGCCAGTCCGCTGCGCGGACCGTCCGCGTGGTTGATTGACAACGCCGATCTGCTGCCGCGCGGCGGAACGGTGTTGGACGTGGCCTGCGGCCGGGGAAGACATGCGTTGTTGCTGGCCAGCGCCGGCTTTGACGTGCACGCCATCGATCGCGACCCCGCGGCGGTGGCATTCCTGCAGGAGACAGCGGAACGGCTCCGCCTGTCACTTACCTGCGAGCAGGTCGACCTGGAAACCGAACCGCCGCCGGTGCTGCCGGATGGCTGCGATGTCGTGCTGGGTTTCAACTACCTGCACCGGCCGCTGATGCCGGCGCTTGGTCGCGCCCTGAAGCCGGGCGGCCGGCTCTTCTACGAGACGTTCACTGTGCAGCAGGCCGAGCGTGGGCATCCCAGGAACCCGGCGTTCCTGCTCAACCCTGGCGAACTGCCGGTCCTGGTGGCGCCGTTGACCTCGATTCGCTCGCGCGAGGGGGAGGTCGACGGCCGTTGCATCGCCTCGATCGTGGCCGAGCGCCCGCGGTAGCCGGCGGCGGTATGCTGAACAGGTGAGCGGAACGCGGCCGGCGGGCGCAGTGCTGTGGTCGATCGTCGTGACGCTGGCCGCCTGTACCGGATCACCAACTGATCCGTCTCAGCAGCCGCCGACGCCACTAACCGTGTCGCTGCAGAGCGGCTCGTGGCAGACCATCAGTACGCCGTCGCCCTACCCGCTGGCCAACAACGGTGAGGGACATCTGACCTTCGGCTTTCCGCTGCTGCAGGGGTCGATGCACTATCTGTACACCCCAAGTGCGCTGGCGGTGATCAACGGCACCGTGATGGTGACGCTGCGCATCAACACGGCGGGACCGGCGGTCTTCAATTCCCTGGACCCGATTAGCGGCACCTGCACCATTCCGGTGTCGGTGCGTCCGTTCTTCTGGGCGAATGACAACGGCAATGGGTCCTACGACCGCTGGTGGTCGAACCCGCGCTCGGCGCCGCTCGCCGCCGGCACCGCGACCATTACGGTGCCGTTACTCCCCGAGTACTGGTCGAGCGTCAATGGCCAGTTTGCCTCTGCTGACGACGCCACGCGATTGGCGTTTGCCCGCGCGAAACTGAGCGTGTCGCGGCTGGGGCTGACCTTCGGCGGCGGTTGTTCATTTGGCCACGGGATCAACCTCGCCAGCGGCGAGGCAGACTTCGTCCTGAGCGACTACTCCATCCGTTAGCGGAACGGTGTCAGACACCGTGCCAGAATCTGCGTACTGGACTTCGGACTTCGGACCCGCAGATTCTGCCGCGGTGTCAGACACCGTCTACGGCGTCACCGTCACCCGGACCATGGCAGTGGTAAAGCAGCACACTTCGCCGCCGCCCCCGCGCCCCGACAGATCCTCGGCATCCAGGTGCAAGACGTATTCGCCCGGTGCGCTGAACCTGGCCAGCACCGTCGCCTTGCCGTTGAAGACCCCCTCGCCCGCGATTTTCTCAAACACCGGCGGCGTCTTGTCGAAGGTCACGCTGCCGGGGCCGCGATACTTCGACCAGTGCAGGATCACCGGCGGCGGTGGATTGCGCAGCGGCGCATTCGATCCGCTCGAATACTTCGCATCGTCGGTGGCCCAGACCGGCAACGAGAGTCCGGCCGATACCGTGGCCGTGCGGGCGATCGCTTTTGCCAACAGGCCGATGGGCCCCTGGGTGGCCGGTCCCGCCGGGTCGAAGCGGATCAGCGGCGGCTGGTTGCCGACTGCGACGTCGTTCCACGGATTCACTTCGTAGGGCTCGTTCATCCAAAACGGCACGCTGTGGGTTTCACCGTTGGCCGTGATCGACCAGGTCAGACGGGCCTTCCGGTCCACGTCTTTCGGCAGCGTGATGGTGAACGCGCCGACCTGCCGTCCCGGCTGGAACACCGTCGGCTGGCCGAGGTCCGGGCCGCCGGGCTCGAAGCGGTTGCCGGCGCCAATCGGCACCTCGATGGTCTGCTGGGTGTTGCGATTCAGGTAGCCGATCAGCAAGGTGTGGGTGCCGTCGGCGTTGGTGAACCAGCCTTCGTACGCCGGCGTAACGCTGGCGCCGGACTTGCGAAAGGGCTCGCTGATCTGCTGCGCCGCGAGCGAAAGGGAAGTGGTCGAGGTCAGGGAGAGGACCCCCGCGCCCGCCAGGAGCGCGAGGGTCGGCAGGAATGGACGCATGGCTATTGCCGCGGGCTGTCGCTGGTCTGACGCGCTTTCTTCGCGTCAACCGCCGCCTGGTATTCCGCGTCGGTGAGGTAGACGACGTTCATCCACGCGTGCGCCATTTCGTCGACGGTGCGATCGCCGTAGCCGACCCATTGGTCCGGGTCCGGATTGTTCGGGTTGGCCTTGGTGTTGTCGTACCACGCGCTGACCTGGATGATGGTGCCCTTCGGGAAGACCGGGGCCGCGTCATCCGCATAGATGTAGTTGGTCATCCAGTTGAAGTTGAACTTGCCGACATAGCTCACCACTTCCGAGCTGCCGTCCGGCAGGATGGCCCGGACTTCCATCGCCTTGCCGCGCAGATGGAAGTGCGGCTGGAAGTTGGTGATCATGGTGTTCTCCTTCAGCACCGTGAAGCCTTCCGTGTGCGAAATGGAGTTGGGCGCGATGTCGAGGAAGCCGCGCCGCTTGAGGCCGGTGAAGCCGATCAGGTAGCTGCGCTTGGCCGGCTCCTGGCCTTTCGGGTACAGCCACAGGGCGATTTCAGAGCCGGCGTCGACCTCTTCACCCGACGGATGCAGGTGCTGGTCCCACGACAGTTTCTCGCCGGGCATGATCATCTTGCCGGTGCCGGGCGTGAACAGGTCGTAGCCCTTGCCGATCGCCCACTCCATCAATTGCGGGCGGCGGTTCACCAGGTCCTCGGGCGTCTGCGCGGCCGCCGGGCCATTGGCAGTGCCGGTATTGACCGAGGCCACGTTCTCGGCGCTCAGCACCTGGTAGGCGATCGAGTGGTGCAGCACCTTGCGTGCCTTCAGGTTGGTCGGGCGAATCTCGACCATCTTCACCCAGCGCGGCTCGGTGATCGGGATCTCGCTCATCGGCCGGTACCACACGTCCTGTCCCGTGGCCGGCATCTTGTACTCTGAACTGCGAATCACGAGGTCGGGCTGGCCAAAGCCGTCCTGCACGCCCTTCCATTCGTTGTCGGAGGAAATTTTCCTGGCCGCCGGCATGTCCTTCGGGTCGCCCTGCGGCGCACCGGCGTCGACCCACGCCACGATGGTGTCGATCTCTTTCTGCGACAGCGACATGTCGTTCTTGAACTTCTGGACGCCCACCGTCTGGTCGATGTGCCACGGTGGCATCTGCCGGGACGCGACGCGCGTCTTGATCGAGCGGGCCCACGGCCGGCTCTCGGCGAACGTGATCAGGGACATCGGCGCGATCGAGTTGGGCTGATGACACTCCTGACACTTCTTCTGCAGAATCGGGGCGACGTCTTTTGCAAACGTCGGCGCCGCCGATTGGGCCGATGCCGAGGCGGCGATCAGGATGACGCCACCGAGTGTTGCCGCCAGAACGCTACGCTGTCGAACACCTTGACCAATCATGCGAGCCTCCCCCACCAGTAGGTAGGCGGATTTTGCCATAAATCAGCCTCGCCGTGAGGGGCTCTATTGGTCGCCCAGTGGACCCGTGCCTCCTTTGTATTTGACGTCCTGCAATTGCACACGAATGCCGTCCGGATCGGTGAAATACAGCTCTTTCGTGTTGCCGCGCAGCCGGATGCTGGCCTTGATGCCCTTGCCGGCGAGGGCCGTGAGCACCGCGTCAGCGTCGAAATTCTCCATGCCGAAGCAGACATGGTTGATGGAGCCGGTGGTCGCCCCGGCCTGGGCCGGGTAGATGCCGAGAAATCCCGCTCCGGTGCTGAGGTTGATGCCGGGGTCCTGGCGGGTGAGCAGGGGCAGCCCGAACACCCCCTGGTAGAAGTCCACCGACTTCTGCACGTTGGGCACAAAGACGCTGACATGGTTCATCGACTTGACCGCGCCGATCGGCGAAGTCTGCGCGGCCTGCGCCGCCGCCCCGGGAGCCGCCACCAGCAGGGCGAGCGCGCCCAGCAAGTCGCGGCGCGTCAGGCGGCCGGATTCGTATTGCTGCAAGAGGCTGTCAAGGTTCATAAGGACTCCTGCGGGGAACGATAGATCACTTGGGGCGGGTGTTGAGAGTTGAAAGTTGAAAGTTGAAAGTTGGCAGTTTCAGTTTCAGTTTCAGTTTCAGTTTCAGTTTCAGTTTCAGTTTCAGTTGTGAGTGGTGAGTTCACGCCTTAGGGTTTGGAGCGGCGGCGGGGGTTCCCCTCTTGCTGTAGCCGGTTGGCGACCTTGATCGCGATCGCTGCGAAGATCGCGCACAGCTGGCCGGCTTCATCCTCGGCCGCGGCCAATGGCTCGAATCCGTCGAGCTTCCCGAGCCGAAGCTTGACCAGGCACATCCGGGACTCCTTCGCTTCCCTCAGCGTGAGTTCGATTTTGTACAGGAAGTCGGCGGTGCTTGAGGCGTCCTCTGCTTCAACCAGATTGTTCGAAACCGAATCCGCCGCCCGCACCAGCTGACCCCAGACGGTGGCACTCGGAAGGTTGCTGAACTGGCCTGGACACGCCAGATTGACGCTGGTCGTAAACTTGAGCGCACGCTCCTGCAGAGCGAGGGTTCGCTGGCGGGCTGCGGTTATTGGTTTCATGCTCTGGCATAAAGCAAACCAGGATCCAGCCGAAATCGCGAGAGAATGGCAGAACCGGCCACCACAGGTACGCACTTTCCGAGCAAGCCGCTGCCGTCCGACTGCGTAAAAACTGAAACTGCAACTAGAACTGCAACTGAAAACTGAAACTGAAACTGAAACTGAAACTGCCAACTTTCAACTGCCCACTTTCAACTCCTTGAAGTTCCTCTGGCTCAGCTTCCACCGTGGTTACGCCTGCCGCCACAGCGGCGCGTGCTGTTCGTCTGGCTGGCCGATTCCGGTCGAAGTCGAACGCGTCATTCCCATTCGACTACTGGCGGCTCGGCCAGACGCCGCGTGGCTGGCGCCGGTCGCAGACGCGCCCGATGACGTGGCCGGCACGCTGGCCGTCCGGCCAAATGGCGAGTGCACCTTCTTCCGCCTCCCGACAAGTAGTTCCCTCCCGACAAGCCGTGCCCTCCCGACAAGCCGTGCCCTCCCGTCAGGCTCCGGCTGTGACGTGTATCCCGCCCGCCCGTCAAGTTGTGCGCATTTCCCGTTTGTCTGCCTGATCGATCCGCGCGGCGTGCACGTCACCTTGTCGCACTACTGCCCGACGGCGGCCGCGATGCTGGTTGCGCACGACGGGCCGGTCGAGATCGTCGAAGGCCCGTCTCCGGTCGCCGGTTTCGAGATCCCGGAAGGACTTGACGCGCGCGAGTCGTTGCCACCCCTCGTCGCCGACGGCCCGGCGAGCGGCGCAGTGCCGCGTCTCATGTCGTGGGACGAGTTCAGCGCGTGGGAGCGAGCGGCGATCGGTGCCGGCGCGGTGACCGCTGATCCGCCGGCGATTGCGCTCTTTGCGCAGGCGCGCGCGGCGGTGCCGGCACCGTGGTCGTGGGCCGAAGCGCCCGCCGATCTCGAGCGCACCTGGCGGGCGCTGGTGGCGCCGGCCTGGTCCGTGCTGGCGCCGGTGGCAGAACGCTATCGCGCCGCCAAGGTGTTTGCGTCGTGGGCCGCCTACACCGACGAAGGCCTGGCGGCCGTGCTGCGGGTGGCCGACATCGCCGATGCGGTGCTGAAGGTCGAGGCGGTTCGTCAATGCGCGACCGCCGGCCGGGTGCTTGATGTCGAGCTGCTCACGGCAGCCATCCGGCAAAGCGACCTGCTGCTCGTTCATTACGCCGACGGCTGGGTGCTATCATCCGGCGCATTGTGATGAGTGCGTGCCGGATCGCGATCGCCGTTGTTCTGCTCACCGCCCTCGGCCAGGCGCAAGCGCCGCGCTTCGACCTGATCGTGCGTCACGGCACCATCGTCGATGGCACCGGCAATCCGCGCTACGACGCCGACATCGGCGTGCGCAACGGGTTCATCGTCGCGATCGGCGACTTGGCCGGGGCGAGCGCCGGGACCGAGATCGAGGCGCGCGGGCTGTTCGTCACACCCGGCTTCATCAACATTCACAGCCATGCGTCGCCGGATGCGCTGCCGACCGCCGCCAACATGCTGACGCAGGGGGTCACCACCGAGATCTTCAACGCCGACGGCAACGGCCCGCTCGACCTCGAGCACCAGATGGCCGTACTCGCCGCGCCGGGGCTGGCTGTCAACATCGGCGGCTACATCGGCTTCAACGCCGTGTGGCAGTCGGTGAACGGTGCCGCCGACAAGCGCCCGACCCCGGCCGAGATCGAGCAGATGCGCGCGCTCGTGGCCAGGGGGCTCGAGCAGGGGGCCTGGGGCGTGTCGGCCGGCCTCGACTACAAGCCCGGCTACTTTGCCCGCACCGAAGAGGTGATCAAGGTGGTCGAGGTCGCGCGATCGGCGCGCACCAACTTCACCAATCACGATCGGATTACTCCCGAGTCGAACTACAGCTCGAAGGCCGGCGTGGCCGAGACCGTCGCCATCGGCCAGAAGTCGGGGCTGGTGCCGGTGGTCACGCACATGAAGGCGCAGGGCATCGAGCAGGGAACGGCCGGCGCCCTGCTCGCCTCGATGGACGAGGCGACCCGGCGCGGTGCCTACACCGCGGCCGATGCCTATCCGTATCTCGCCGGGCAGTCGGGACTCGGTTCGCTGATCATTCCCGGCTGGGCGCAAGAGGGCGGCCGCGGCGCCATGCTCAAGCGCTTTGCCGATCCGGTCCAGCGCGCGCGAATCATCACCGAGGCGGAGCAGACGATGGCGGCGCGCTTCGGCGGGCCGCGCGGCGTCTACCTGCCGCGCACACAGCAGGAGCTGACCGCGGTGATGCAGGAGATGAACGCGGGTGGCGGCGAGACCATCCTGAGGATTCTTGAGACCGGCGACCCGGGCGCCATCCTGCGCTTCGGCGCCGAGGCCGATCTCATCAAGATCCTCCAGCATCCCGCCACGTCGATGGCGTGCGACTGCGGCGCGTCCACTGCCACGCGCGTGCACCCGCGTTTCTACGGCTCGTTCCCGCGCGTGCTCGGCCGCTACGTCCGCGAGCAGAAAATCATGTCGTGGGAAGAGGCGATCCGCAAATCGTCCGGCCTGCCGGCGGCCACCATCGGCCTGATCGATCGTGGCCTGCTGGCGGTCGGCATGGCGGCGGATCTCGTGGTGCTCAATCCCGCGGCCGTGATCGATCGCGCCACCTACGAAGAGCCGGCGTTGACGTCGGTCGGCATCGAGTTTGTCGTCGTGAATGGCACGGTGGCACTGGCGGAAGGGAAGCCGACGGGCGATCACGGTGGGCGCGCGTTGTTGCGTGGACCGAACATGCCCAGTCGGCCGATGACCGCCGGCGCGCGGAGTGTGTCTGCTGGTCTCAAGTTCGCCAACACGCCGACCGTGATTGATATCGATGTCACGCAGCGGGCCGGCGCGCGCCGCGCCAGTGGCCGGGTGGCGTTGGGCCTGCCGGAAGGCCGGCTGTCGATGACCGCCTCCCAACTGGGTGTACTCCAGACGGCACCGGGCTGGGCCGGCGTCACCGGTGTCGGGACTTTCACCGACGGCACCGAGCGCGCTTTTGTGGCCACCATCGATCAACATGAGGCGCCGCGAAGCATGGCGATGCTCACGATGACGGTTGAAGGCGAGCAGATCTGGCGCGCGGCGATCACCCTCAACCGGATCACAGCCCCATGAGAGAGAACGACACCGTCAGGCAGATGCTGCTCGGTATTTTCCTGGTCGGTGCTGGCGGCATCGCGGCCGAGCTGTGGCTGCTCGGGCACTACGAGGAGCTGGACCAGATCATTCCGCTGGGCCTGGCGGCCGCCGGCACCATCGCCATCCTGGCGTCGGCTTTCCGGCCCACCGCGGCCACGGTGCGCGCGCTGCAGGCCATCATGCTGATGTTCGTGGTGAGCGGCCTGGTCGGCGTATGGTTTCACTACCGGGCGACCACCGAATTTCAGCTCGAGATGGACCCGTCGCTCAGCGGCTGGGCGCTGTTTCGCAAGGCGATTGTCGCCAAGGCGCCGCCGGCGCTGGCGCCGGGGGCGATGATTCAACTCGGCCTGATTGGGCTAGCCTATACGTTCAAGCACCCCGCGCTTCGGGGGCAGACCCCGAAAGGGGATTAACCGTGGGGTCAACCCCTCTGGAGTTCACCATGTTTCGCACCATCGTCTTTTTGCTCGCGCTCGTCGTCGCCGTCCCCGGGTTCGCCCAGGTCGGCAAGTCGCTCGGCGTCGTCGATGCCAACACCGTGGCCGAGGCCGATCTCGCCAAGATGCCGGGCATGACGCCGGCTCTCGCCAAGGCGGTGGTGGCCGCCCGGCCGTTCGACAGCATCGTCGCCTTCAACACGTTCCTGCTCGGCCAGAAGCTGACGCAGGAGCAGGCCAACGAGCTCTACAAGAGCGCCTTCATCCACATCAACCTGAACACCGCCACCGGCGAGGAGATTCTGCTCGTGCCCGGCGCCGGCAAGCGGATGGCGCGCGAGTTTGCCGAGTACCGGCCGTGGAAGTCGTACGCGCAGTTCGACAAGGAAATCGGCAAGTACGTGGACGCCAAGGAAGTAGCGCGGCTGGCGCAGTACACTTTCATCCCGGTCAACATCAACACCGCGACTGATGCCGATGTGCTGAGCATTCCCGGCGCCGGCGCCCGCATGGTGCGCGAGTTCAAGGAATACCGCCCGTGGAAGGCGCAGGCGCAGTTCGAGAAAGAGATCGGCAAGTATGTCGACGCCAAGGAAGTGAAACGCCTCTGGCGCTACGTCACGATCCAGTAGGACGCCGGCGATGTTCACCAACCGCGCGAAGACCGTCCCCGAATACCTCGCGGGGTTGCCGGCCGACCGCAGGAAGCTGGTGAGCGCCACCCGGGCGCTGGTGCGCAAGCACCTGCCGAAGGGCTACAAGGAAGAAATCGGCTGGGGCGCCATCACCTGGGTGGTGCCCCTGTCGAAGTTCCCCGACACCTACAACAAGCAACCGCTCTGCTACGTCGCGCTGGCGGCGCAGAAGCGATACGTGTCGCTCTACTTGATGATGGCCTACGGCAATCCGAAGCAGTACGCCTGGCTGAAGGATCAGTTCAAGCAGGCCGGCCAGAAGATGGACATGGGCAAGTCCTGCCTGCACTTCAACAGCCTCGACGATATTCCGGTCGACGCCGTCGCGAAGCTGATTGGCAGCCACACGCCGGCGCAGTGGATCGCGATTTACCAGAAGAGCCGGAAGAAAAGGTAGCGACGCCATGTCCACCAGCGCCCGGCCCGACTCTCGCCTTACCTACGACGACTTCCTGCTGTTCCCGGACGATGGGCAACGGCACGAGCTCATTGGCGGGGAGCACTACGTAACTCCCTCACGCAATCGGCGTCACCAACAGCTATTGGGACGGCTCTATCTGGCCGTGGCTGACTGCCTTCGCGTGGACCCCGCACTCGGCGAGGTGTACTTCGCCCCGTTTGATGTCATCTTTTCGAAATGGGACATCGTCGAGCCCGATCTGCTCTTCGTCGCCGGTGACCAGTTGGGCATTCTCACCGAGAAGAACATCGTCGGCGCACCCGCGTTGGTCGTTGAAATCCTGTCGCCGTCCACGCGGCGCCGCGATCAGCAGCTTAAACGTCAACTCTTCGAGGTTGGCGGCGTACGCGAGTACTGGATGGTCGACCCGGATCTCGAGACTGTCGCGGTCGAGCGTCGTGATGAGACGGGACGGTTCTCGAGCGCAATCCCGATCGTCGATGCGACGCTCACCACACCACTGTTGCCGGGATTGACACTCCGGCTGGACCAGCTGTTCGCCCCATGAAACTGATTCCCCTGTTCGTCTTCAATCGCCACGGCCAGCTCGTCGGGCCGCTCTCCATTCCCCGGATCGAGAAGAGCGATGCCGAGTGGCAGGACGTGCTCACGCCCGAGCAATTCGCGGTCGCCCGCGCGCACGGCACCGAGCGGCCGTTCTGCGGCACCTTGCTCGACAACAAGCGCTCCGGCGTCTACTCGTGCATCTGCTGCGGATTGCCGCTGTTCTCGTCGAACGCCAAGTTCGAGTCGGGCACCGGCTGGCCGAGCTTCTTCCAGCCGATTGCCGACGAGAACGTGACCACGATTACCGATCGCAGCTACGGCATGGTGCGGGTGGAGATTCTCTGCGCGCGCTGTGACTGCCACCTCGGGCACGTGTTTCCCGACGGCCCGAAGCCGACCGGCCAGCGTCACTGCGTCAACTCGGAGTCGCTGAAGTTTACCGACGACGACCGGCTGGCGCTGCTGGCTGATCCCGCCACCGATCTGTAGCGAGGCACGTGTAGCGAGGCACCCGCTGCGGGTTGCCCTACAGGCCCGCCGCAATCGGATGCTTCGGCTCGTACATCATCACCCTGCAATTACCCGGCAGGTTCAGCGTCACGGTGATGCCGTAGCGCTCTTCCTTCCGATCGTCGAGCACTTCAACGCCTTTGCCTTTCAGGTCGGCGATGGTCTCGTCGATCTTGTCGCACATGAACGTGAACTGGTGGCGGGTGCCAGAATCCCACGTTGGGCCTTCGTCGGGGTGGATGCCCATCTCCGCCGGTGGCAGCGCGAAGATCAACCAGCCGTGGCCGGCGTCAACATACTTGAAGTCGAACACATCGCGCAGCATCGCGCGAAGGTCCTCGGGCTTCGACGTGTAGAGCAAGACGTGCGAGCCGTTGATTGCCATCAATCCCCCTTGTGAATCAGCGCAGCGGCGGCGTGCTCTCGGGCGCGCGGCGGTGATGGGTGGCCTGCTCGTAAGCATACGCAAGTTTGATCAACGCCGGCTCCGACCACGCCCGGCCGAAGAACGTGATGCCGGCCGGCAAGCGGCCGCCCCGCGTGTAGCCCATCGGCACCTGGATCGACGGGAACCCCGTCGTCGGCGAAAAGAACTGACTGTTGTCGCCGCCAGGAGTGTTGAGGTCGCCGATTAGCCGTGGCGGGTTGCTCCAGGTGGGGTAGACCCAGGCGTCCAGCTTCTGTGCGTCCATGGTCTTGTTGACGGCGTCGCGCACGCGCTGGCGATACTCGGCGTCGGCCTTGCATTCGGGTGAGTCGGGCCCGTTCTCGGGTCCCTGCTCGCCCTGCTCGAGCTGGCGCCGGACGGTGGGGTGGAACTTGCCGGACTTGACGATCTCGGCCAGGCTCTTCACCGGTACGCGGTCGCCGTGCGACGCGAGGTAACGGTTGATGTCGTACTTGAATCCGCCACAGGCGCCCATGCCCGGCGTGCGCCTGATCTCAGCGAGAACCTCGACCACGCCGGGATCGATGATGGTAGCGCCTTGCGCCCGAAGGTCATCGACCGCGCGCATGAACACCTGGACGATCTCGGGGTCGGTGCTGTCGCGCTCGTAGGCAAAGCGCAGCACGCCGATGCGGGCGCCCTTCAAGCCTTCGCGGACGAGCGACGCCGCGTAGTCCTGGGGCAGGTGCGCCGCGGCCGCCGCCGTGACCGGATCGGCCGGGTCGCTGCCGACCACCACCTGGAACACCTTGACCGCATCTTCCACGGTGCGCGCCATCGGCCCGGCAATATCGGCCAGCAGGTTGAGCGGCATCACGCCGCCGCGGCTGGTCAAGCCCATGGTCGAGCGAATGCCGACCAGCGCCTGATGCGATGACGGACCACGAATGGAGTTGCCGGTGTCGCTGCCGAGGCCGACCGCGCCGAAGCTGGCGGCCACCGATGCCGCCGTGCCACCGCTCGATCCCGCGGTGACCCGATCGAGCGCATAGGGATTCCTGGTGTAGCCCGGCAGGATGGAGCTGAGCGTTTCGTTCGGCGTGAACGCCCACTCGGCCATGTTCGACTTGGCCAGCACGATGGCGCCGGCCGCCTTGATGCGCGCCACCTGGAAGGCATCCTTGTTGGAGACGAAGCCTTCGAGCGCGAGCGAGCCGTTGGCGCTTTGCAGGCCGATGGTCTCGAAGTTGTCCTTCACGATCATCGGCACGCAGTGCAGCGGACCGGTGAGGCCGCCTTGCGTAAACCGCCGGTCGAGATCGTCGGCCTGCGCCAGCGCCTGCGGGTTGGTCAGGATGATGGCGTTGACGGCGGGCCCGTTCTTGTCGAACACGTCGATGCGTCGCAGATACTGCTCGACCAGCCCTCGACAGGTGAGCTGCCTGGCCTGCATTGCCGCATGGATCTGCGCGATGGTGGCTTCGTGCACCTCCCACACCGATGGGGCCTGGCCAGAGGCAGGGACGACGACAAGGACGGCGAACAGGGCGGAGAGAAGGCGAGTAGTCACGGCGAGATCATAGCCCCAGACACAGATGCCGGGGCCGCAGACACAGACCGGGGCCGCAGATGACACAGATGACGCAGATCAGGGGCCTGGGGCCGCAGACACAGACCGGGGCCGCAGATGACACAGATGACGCAGATCAGGGGCCTGGGGCCGCTGACACAGACCGGGGCCGCAGATGACACAGATGACGCAGATCAAGGGGCCCGAGGCCGCAGACACAGACCGGGGCCGCAGATGACACAGATGACGCAGATCAGGGGCCCGAGGCCGCAGACACAGACCGGGGCCGCAGATGACACAGATGACGCAGATCAGGGGCCCAGGGCCGCAGACACGGACCAGGGCCGCAGATGACAAAGATGACGCAGATCAAGGGGCTCAGGGCCGCAGACCTGTCCCGCCGTAGCTGGCAGCGCGAAGGCGGATGACGCAAGTGACGCAGATATCACGGTGCAGGACCGGCGGCGCGGCGAAGCCGCGTCTGTAGACCGGTGAAGCTCGAGGCGAGCAAGCGGAGCGATCGGGGCTTGTTCGCCTCGGGCTTCCCCGGTCTACAGATCGGGCCGCTACGCGGCCCCGCCGGTCGCTCACCGTGTCTGAGTCAGGATGAACCGCTTGTACTCCAGCTTGGCAGAGCCGAAGTTGAGCAGCAGTCCGCACTGACACGCGGACGAGGCGAGGTAGCTCAAGACCTGCGCCTGCTCCGCCGGCCCGGTGCCGAAGCGGGCCTTCACCTCGACCACGACCGAGTCGAAGCAGACAAAATCCATGCGGTAATGCCCACGTAACGGGTGGGTCTTGTAAGCGACCCGACAGGGCGCTTCGGCCACAAACGGAATGTCGCGCAGGCCGAACTCGATGGCGAGCGCGTCGCGGTAGAAGACTTCGAGAAAGCCGGATCCCAGGACTCGATGCACTTCCATCGCGGCGCCAATGATCGCAAACGTCCGAGGGTCGCTCGGTGCCGAGAAGTTCGTCGTCATGCCCTCACAGACGCAAACGGCGTGCCCAACGGGGTCCCAGAGAAAGCGCTCGCAATTGGGGAGCGACGGGCGGCCCGGTACTTGGCTTGGTGGCGGAAATTGCAATGGTGAAATGACCTCAACATGGCAAATCCCGCAATCCCGCAATCCCGCAATCCCGCAATCCCGCAATCCCGCAATCCCGCAATCCCGCAATCCCTAAATCACCCAATCACCAAATCAAGATCTGCGTAATCTGTGTCATCTGTGGCCCTGGTGTAGTTAGGATGTCGCATGCTGAGCCGCGCGCTGATGCTTCTGTCCGTCTCTTCCGTCCTGGCGGCCGCCCAAATCCCCCAATCTGCGTTCGAGGCATTGCAGCCCGACCTGCTTGGCGCGCCATCGGCGTTCACCAATGCCTTTGCCGACTATGACAATGACGGCGACCTGGACTTGTTTGTCGGCTTCGACGGCCAACCCAACCGGCTCTATCGCAACGACCGGGGCGTGTTCAGCGATGTCGCGCGGGTGGCCGGTGTGGCCGATGCGCGGCCGACGCGGGCGGTGGCGTGGGGCGACTTCGATGCCGATGGCGATTCCGACCTCCTGGTCGGGTTCACGCCAAGCCCGGGCGCATCGGTGTTGCGGGTTTACCGCAACGATGCCGGCAAGTTCATTGATGTCACGGCCGGCATCGGTTTGATGGTGGCCACCGGAGCGGTGCGGCAGCCGGCGTGGGTCGACGTCGATGCCGACGGCGATCTCGACTTGTTCGTCGCCTATCGCGATCGTGCCAATGCGCTCTATCGCAACGATGGGGGTACGTTCGCCGACGTGGCGCCCTCGTTGGGGCTCGCAGACACGCGGCGGACGGTGGGCGCGGTCTGGTTCGACTACGACGAAGACGGCGATCTCGACCTGGCCGATGCCAACATGGACGGCGACGCCAACGGTCTCTATCGCAACGACGCCGGACGATTCACGGATGTTGCCGAAGCCGCCGGCGTGGCCTGGGGCGGCCGCGCGCCCAGGCTCCCGGGCAATGGCACCGTGCGAGTATGCGCGGCCGATGTCGACAGCGATGGCCGCTTCGACCTGTTTGCCGCCAACTACGGCCCGCTCGGCTTCTTCAGCAATCGCGGCAAGGGTGTGTTCGAGGATCGCGGCGCGGCATGGCAGGTGGCCATCGACTCTCGCTACGACACCTGTGCGTTTGCCGACGTCGACCACGATGGCCGCCTCGACCTGTATGTCAACGGCACGGTCACCGGCGGCGCCAGTTGGCAGGACACCTTGTTCCGCAATACCGGCTCGGCGCTGGTCGATGTCACCCCGCCGTCGATCCGGCGCCTGCAGGCCGACCACGGCGTGCAGTGGGCCGATGTTGATGGCGACGGCGATCTCGATCTGGCCCTGACTGGAGCACGCGCCGATGGCATGCACCTGGTGATGCGCAACCTGTTGCCGGCCGCCGACGCGGCTCGGGGCCTCCACATCCGCGTGGTCGACGCACAGGGGCATGCCACCCTCGCCGGGGCCGAGGTGCGGGTGTATGCGGCCGGCACGACGCGCCTGATCGGTAGCCGCTTAATGGACAGTGGTTCCGGCTACGACGCGCAGAACGACATGCCCGCGCACGTCGGCGTCCCCGCCGGCGTGGCACGCGTCGACGTGCAGGTGATCGCGCCGCGCCACGGCCGCCGCGTGCCGGTGTGGCAACGGGGCGTGGTGCCCGGCAAGACCGTGACGGTGCGGGTTTCTCGCTAGCCGGGTCGTGGCGCCTTTAGCGCCTGCACCCCTCGTAGAAAGACCATACTGAGAGACTAATGGACACGTTCGTCGCCGCCGTTTTCCTCGGAATCATCGGTTCGGGATATTTTCTGTACGGCAAGCGAGCCCAGCGGCCGGTGCCGCTGGTGTGCGGCGCCCTCTTGTGCGTATTTCCCTACTTCATTGACAGCTTCATCTGGACGCTGGTGATCGGCCTGGCGCTCGTGGCCGCGCCGTTCGTAATCACCTTGTAACCATGGCCCTGACTGCAACTGTTTACAACCTCGACACCGAGTTGGCAGATATCGATCGTAGTGTCTACGAGACGTTGGCGATCCGGATGGCGCGTCAGCCGTCTGAGACTGCGGACTATATGCTCGTGCGCTACCTGGCTTACTGCCTGGAGTACGCCGAGGGCATCGCCTTCACCGAGGGTGTGGCCGCGGGCGGCGAGGAACCCGCCGTGCTGGTCCGCGACCTCACCGGCCGGATCACCGGCTGGATCGAAGTGGGCATGCCGGCCGCCGATCGTGTGCATCGTGGCATGAAGAAGGCCGGGCGCGTGGCGGTCTATACCCACCGGGCGGTCGGCCAGGTGCTGGCGCAGTTGAACGGCCAGGGAATCTACAAGGCCGGCGACATTCCGGTCTACGAGTTTGGCGCTGGCTTTATCGAAGAGGTCGCGGCTACCATCGACCGGCGCGCCAAGGTCTCGGTGTCGGTCACCGAGCGCCAGCTCTACCTCGACGTGGACGGACAGACGTTTACCACCAGCATCAACGAGCATCATTTCGCCTGAACCACATGAGAATTGCCGTCCTCGCCATCCTCGTTGCCCTGTGGCCGGTGTCGTCGCCGCTCGCGCAGTCTCCGGCCGCGCCGCGCGCACCCAGGCTTGTGGTGTTGATCTCAGTCGACCAGATGCGCGCCGACTACGTCGATCGCTTCCAGCACCAGTGGTCCAAGGGGTTGAAGCGGCTGGTCACCGAGGGCGCGTGGTTTCGCCAGGCCAGCTACCCGTACTACAACACCGTCACCTGCGCCGGTCACGCCAGCCTCAGCACCGGCACCGTGCCCGCGGTTCACGGCATGGTGCTCAACCAGTGGTGGGAGCGCAATAACAGCCGGTTGCTCGGGTGCACGGATGACGACAACGTGCAATTGGTGACGTACGGCGCGCCGGTCAAGGGTGTCGGCAACAGCGCCCGATATCTGATGACGACGACCTTGGCTGACGAGCTGCGGTTGCAGGAACCGACGCCGCCGCGGGTGGTGAGCATTTCCCTCAAGGCCCGCTCGGCCATCACCCTGGGCGGCAAGCGTCCAGACGCCGTGATCTGGCTGGACGAGGTCAACGGCGAATGGGTGACGTCCACCGCTTTTGCCACCGCGCCGGCGCCGTATTTCGCCGATTACATTGCCCGGCATCCGCTGCAGAACGAGATGGGCCGGCGCTGGGATCGCGCCCTGCCGAAGAATCAATATCTCTACGACGGCTCGATCGAAGGACGGCAGAAGACCGCGCTCATCACCAAGGACTTCCCTCACATCGTCAAGGGCGACGGCAGCGAGGTCGGGGGCGCATTCACCGATGCCTGGGAATCAAGCCCGCACTCCGATGCCTACCTGGCCGGCCTGGCCGGCGCCGCGCTCGACGGGTTGAAGATGGGACGCGGGCCGGCCACCGACTACCTGGGCATCAGCTTCTCGGCGCTCGACAAGGTCGGCCACGATTTCGGCCAGCACTCGCACGAAGTGCAGGACGTGATGATCCGGCTCGACGCCGAGCTCGGGCTGCTGCTCGACAAGCTCGACCGCGACGTTGGCAAGGGCAACTATGTAGTCGGGCTGACGTCCGATCACGGCGTGGCGCCGGTGCCCGAACGCATCAAGGCCCAGGGCTATGATGCCGGCCGCATCAACACGGCGGCGATGGGTCGCCAGATCGACGAGGTGCTGGTCCGCACGCTCGGTCCTGGCGCCTACCGGACCCGTGTCATCTACAACGACATCTACTTCAACGACGGTGTCTACGCGCAGTTGAACCAGAACGCCGGCGCGATGGCGGCCGTCCTCGACACCATTCGCAAGACCGAGGGCGTGTGGCGGGTATATCGCAAAGAGGACCTCTCGAACATCGATCCGCTCACGCGGCCATCGGCACTCAGTCATTTTGAGGGCCGCAGCGGCGACATCAAGATGCTGGGTCGCAGCTACTGGATCACCTCATCCAGTACCAGCACGCACGGCACCGGTCACCAGTACGACACCCATGTGCCGGTGATCTTGTTTGGCTACGGCATCAAGCGCGGCGAGTACCTGCAGCCGTCGATGCCGATCGATGTGGCGCCGACGCTGGCGTTTCTCACCGGGATCACCTTGCCCGACGCCACCGGGCGCGTGCTTATCGAAGCGTTGACGCCGAAGCCATGAAGCGGGTGACCTCGGCCAGGTTTGGCACGCCGTTCAATGCCCCAGCGCGCGTGCAACTGACGGCCGCGGCGGCGTTGGCGAATCGCAGGATCTCGCGCGGGGACTCGCCGGCGAGATAGCCGTGAATGAAGCCGGCGCGGAACACGTCGCCGGCACCGGTCGTGTCCACCGCCTCCACGGCCCAGCCGGGTTCGGCGACAAGATCGTTTCCCACCAGCAGCATCGACCCCCGCGGCCCCAGCGTGACGCACAGCCAACCGTCGTGTCTCTCGCGCAACTTGCGCAGCGCGTGTTCGAGGCCGGCCTCGCCGGTGGCGGCCGGCAGGACGTGCTCGGCGAAAATGGGAATGCTGACGGCGGCGACCAGGGCGGCCGTGCGATCGGTGACGCGATCGAGGTCGCTCGTGCAGGGCACGCCGGCCGCGCGGGCCAGGGTCGCGGCCCGGATCGCCGCTTCCTCGTCCACGTCGTCCACGTGCACCAGCCGTGCGGACGCAATCAGCGCGGCTGGAATCTCGCCAGGGGCCAGCATCAGCCGATCGTCGCGATCCCACAGCACGATGCGGTCGCCGGTCCGCTCGTCCACCGTGATCACCGCGAACTGGTTGGCGCCGTCGCGGGTGACGAGGTGGCTCAGGTCGATGCCCCGGCCGGCCAGCTCGGCCTGGATTCGGCGGCCATTCTCATCGGTGCCGATTGCGCCGACATAGGCGGCGCGCAGCCCGAGCGCGGCGCATGCCGAGAGTGCCGTGGCCATCTGTCCGCCACCCGACACCGTGTGGCTGGTGATCCGAAGCTTGGCGGTTGGGCTGTCGGCCCGTGGCGAAGCGGGCAGGCGATAGACGTAGTCAATCGAATTGGCGCCCACACCCACCACGTCCCAAGTCTTTCCAGCCGGCATTGGCGTCGAGTATAGGATGAGTACGATGATCAGGCACTCCGCATCGGTCGCGGCCGGGTTGCTGGCCCTCGGTGTGCTGGCGGCCGCCCAGCAGCCGCCGCCGCCGCAGCAGCCGATCTTTCGTGCCGGGACCGACCTGGTCCGAGTCGACGTTACCGCGACCGTGCGCGGCGACGAGCCGGTCGCCGACCTCGATCTCTCCGACTTCGAGCTCACCGAAGACGACGTGCCACAGGTGATCGAGACCATGAAGTTCGTGCGCGTGGACGGTGCGCGCACCACGGATCTCAACGAACCGTTGGAGATCCGGTCGCGCGAGCACGCCCTGCTGGAGGCCGCGCGCGACGACGTGCGGTTGTTCGGGATTTTTCTCGACGACTACCACATCGACAAGCGGCCCGAGATCACGCTGCCCCTGCGCGCGGCGGTCAGCAGTTTCATCAACTTGCTCGGTCCCAACGACCTGGCGGTGATCATGGAACCGCTCGAAAGCCTGCGCGACCTGAAGTACACGCGTTCGAAGTCCGACCTGCTGGCCCGGGTGCAGAAGTTCGAAGGCCGCCGTGGCGAGACCTTTCCCCTGAAGAGCGTCGCCGAAGAAGCGCAGATGTCGCAGCGCAACTGGATGGAGTTGCGGGCCGGAGTGACGCTGTCGGCGCTCGGCGCCCTGGCCACGCAAATGGGCGGGCTGCGCGAGGGCCGCAAATCGATTCTGTTCTTCAGCCAGGGGCCGCCGGTGCGGCCCGGTAGTCCGAACGACGTGGTGATGAAAGAGGCAATGGAGGCGGCCAATCGCGGCAACGTCACCATCCACGTGATCGACCCGCGGCCGCTCGGCTCGGTCGGGTTTGGCGGCGACGACATCCTGCGCCGGATTGCCTACGACACCGGCGGTCGCGCCATTGTCAGCACCAACGATCCGGAGCATCACCTGAAGTCGGTGATGGCCGATGCCAGCGCCTACTACCTGGTCGGCTATACGCCGACCCGCCGCGACAACGACGGCAAGTTCCACGAAATCAAGGTGCGCGTGAAACGCCGCGGCGTGAGGGTGACGGCGCGGCGCGGCTACTGGGCGGCGAGCGAAAAGGAAATGACGGCCGCGGCGGAGGCGGCCGCCACGCCGGTCAACGCGGCGCTGACGACCGCCTTGGCGGCGGTGGCCGACTCTTCGGCCTCGACCCGGGCAGTGAGCGTGTGGACCGGCGTGTCGAAGGGCGAAGGCGATCGCACCCGGCTCACGTATACCTGGGAGGCGACGCCTGGATTGCCGGCCGCCGATCGCCCCGTGCGCCTGGAGGTCGTGCCGGTAGACGAAGCGGGCAAGGAAACCATGCCGGCGCAGGTGATTGGCGGCGGCCCCGGTGAGTTGCCGATGATGGCGCGATTCGAGTGGCCGGCCGGGCGGCAGCGCCTAAGGCTCACCTCGATGACGGCAGCAGGTGAAACCCTCGATCGCTGGATCCAGACGCAGGCCGTGCCCGACCTCTCGAAGAGCGAACTGGTGCTGTCGACACCGCGGTTCCTGCGCGCCCGGACCATGATCGAACTGCGCGCGATCGAGGCCAACCCGTCGCCCGCGCCCACCGCCACCATGCGATTTGGCCCGACCGAGCGGGTGCTGGTGGACGTGGACTACGCGACCACCGACGGTGGCGTCCCGGTAATGAAGGTGGACCTGCTCAACGCCCGGGGCGATGTTCTGCGGGCGCTCGACGCGCCGCCGCCGGCCGACGGGCGGCTGCGGCTGCCGCTGCCGGTCTCGAGCCTGGCCAACAGCACCTACATCCTCCGAATCACGGCGACCGCCGGTGAGCACTCGGCGGAGCAGTGGGTGGCATTCCGGGTCGCGAGGTAGGGCAGACGGTGCATGGACGCGTGCCGACCGACTGGACTGCCCGTAGAATGTGCCGACCCTGGGAATGCCGCCCAGCGGCGATCCGAGGAGCCGGATACCCGATGAGACGAGTCACGACGTTGCTGCTTTCGCTCGGCCTGGCAACAGTACTGGGGGCCCAGGCGCCAGTCGTGCACTCGACAGCCCTCGGTGAATGGCCAACCTACGGCGGTGATCTCGCCAGCAGTAAATACTCGCCGCTCGATCAGATCAACGCCACCAACTTCGGCACACTCAAACCCGCATGGCGGGCCAAGTCGCCTGACGGATTCCTCAGTCTGACGCTCCCCGATGGCAGCGAGTGGTTCGCTGATTCCAAGCTGATCTTCGACGAGCTCAATCACCTCGATCCCAAGCGCTGGCGCGATGGCCAGCCCCCCTTCGTGCAGAACTTCAAGGCGACGCCGCTGATGGTCAACGGCACGCTCTACGTCAACACCGCCGCCTCGGTCGGCGCCGCCTTTGATGCCCGCACCGGCGCGCTCAAGTGGGTCTACAACCCCAAGAGCTACGAGGCCGGCACGACCACGCTGACTTTGCGCTGGAACCAGCGGGGTGTGGCGTATTGGAGCGACGGCAAGCAGGAGCGCATCTACTGGGGAACCGGCGACGGCTACTTGGTCGCAGTCGATGCCAGGACCGGTAAGCCGGTCGCGGGTTTTGGACAAAACGGCAAAGTGGACCTGATGCAGGGGCTGCCGCGAGCCAAGCGCGGCACGCGCGACTTCCTCAATGCCCTGACCTTTTCCGTGCAGTCGCCGCCGATCGTCGTCAAGGACGTGGTGATCACGCCGGCGTCGATTTCGTCGCTGGTGAAGGACAAGGAACAGATCCCCGGCTGGATTCGCGCGTTCGACGTGCGCACCGGGCAGGTGCGCTGGACGTTCCAGACGCTGCCGTCGAAGGGCGAGTTCGGCAGCGAAACGTGGTCGGACGGCTCGAACGAGTACGCCGGCAAGGTCACGGTGTGGACGATGATGAGCGCGGACGAGGAGCTGGGGCACGTCTACCTGCCAACCAACACCACGGCACCCGACTTCTACGGCGCCCATCGGCTCGGCGACAACCTGTTCGCCGAAAGCATCGTCGCGCTCGATGTGGCGACCGGCAAGCGGGTGTGGCATTTCCAGACCGTGCACCACGGTCTGTGGGACTACGACAACCCGGCCGCGCCCAACCTGCTCGACATCACGGTGGCCGGCCGGCGGGTGAAGGCGCTGGCGCAGATTACCAAGCAGGGCTACGTCTACACCTTCGATCGCGTTACCGGCATTGCGGTGTGGCCAATCGTCGAGCGGCCGGTGCCCGCCTCCGACGTGCCGGGCGAAAAGGCGTCGCCCACTCAGCCGATTCCGTCACGGCCCGCCCCCTATGAATACCAGGGAGTGGCGGTGGAGGATCTCGCCGACTTCACGCCTGAGATCCGCGCGGCGGCAATCAAGGCGATCCAAGGGTTCCACTACGGCCCGCTGTTCACGCCCCCGTCGGTGCAGGGCACGATCGTGCGGCCGGGTACCACCGGCGGCGGCAACTGGCAGGGCGCCGCGGTCGATCCCGAAAGCGGTTTCCTGTACGTGCCGTCGCGCAATGCTTACGGCGTGGTCAAGCTGGGGGTGCCCGAAGCAGCGGTGGGCAGCAACCTGCTCTACATGCAGCAGCCTGGACGCAGCCCGCAAATGCCCGATGGCCTGCCGCTGTTCAAGCCGCCCTATTCGCGCATCACCGCTATCAACATGAACACCGGCGATCACGTGTGGATGACCCCGGCCGGCAACGGCGATCGCATTCGCAACAACCCGCGACTGAAGGGGCTCAACCTTCCGCCGGTGGGTGGCGACAGCACGTTCAGCGGTCCGCTGCTCACCAAGACGTTGCTGATGTATGCGCTCACGACCGGCGGGACCAATGGCGGGCCGCGGCTGGTGGCGTACGACAAGGCCACCGGCCAGGAGATCGCGTCGGTGGATCTACCGGGCGTCGCCATCGGCACACCGATGACCTACGCGGTGGCCGGCCAGCAGTTTGTGGCCATCACCGTCCAGGGTGCCACCCCGACCTCGTTGCCGGAGCTGGTGGCGCTGGCGCTGCCGTAATCGCCTCGACCGCGCCGCGAACTTATCGAGCCGTCCGGTGTCTAACCTGCGCATGACGCGGTTTCTGGTTGCGTGCCTGGCCATCGCGGTCACCGGGTGCGCCGCACGCGGACCCTCGCCACAAGTGGCGGCCGAACTCGGCAAAGCCACGGCGCTGGTGCGCGAAGGCTGTTACGCCTGCCTGCAGGACGCCCTTGCCATTTTCGAACGGCTCTCCATGCCGCCGCGCCCGGCCACTGGTGCGGCAGCGGGCGCGTTTGACGCCGCGCTCCTCATCGCGATGCGCGAGAAGGAGCTCGGCATTCCCGCCGACGCGTCGCTTGAGCGCGCACGGCAGTGGGCCGCGCGAATCAGCAGTCCGAAGCCGGGAAGTGTGCCGGCGGTATCGCCGACGGTGTTGCTGGACGCCGCCGCACTGGTGGCTGGCGAGACAGCCGGGCTCGACCCCGAACAACGCGCGCAACTCACCGGCCGGACCCGGGTCGCGCTGGATCCTGCCAACCTGCAACGCCGCGCTCTCGACGCGTGGGTCGACACCAACCCGGTTGCTCAATACGTCGCTCTGATGATCGACTGCGAGCAGACCCGCCTGCGTGCATCGATCAACCCGGCCGGCGTCCTCGCCAACTACGAGGGCGTGCCGCTGATTCAGTTCCGCCTCGCCGTGTGCGGCGGCCCAGGCGTTCCGCCGGCCGCGCCCATTCGCGAAGCTCACCCGCGATTCCTCGATACCCTGCCGTGGGAGGCCCGGCGGGCGCTCGTCGGGTCGCAGACCGAAGCCATCGACCTTTACCAGGGCGCTGCGCTGTTCGGCCAGGCCCACGCGGCCTTTCCGCAGTCGCCCTGGCTTGCCATCTCCTTCGCGCGATCGAGCCAGTCGATTGCTGAGTTCGAAGCCGCGCTCACGGCGTTCGACGCGGTGCTGGCCGACACCCCCACGCACCGAGACGCGATGCTCGGCCGCGTCACCAGCCTCAGCTACCTGATGCGGCACCAGGAGGCGATCGTCACGGCGACGCGGATGATTGAGCTCGGCACCTGGCTGATTGGCGACGCCCACTACTGGCGGGCGTGGAACCACTACAACCTCAAGGCGCTTGAGCCGGCGTGGGCTGATGCCGAGATCGCGATCAAGCTGATGCAGACCACCAACGTCTTCATGCTGGCGGGACTGATTGCCTACGATCGCCAGGAGCTGCCGACAGCGCTCTTGCGCTTCGATCGCGCATTTGAACTGGACGTGACCAACTGCGACGCGGTGTGGATGGGCAGCCTGGTGCGCGTCGATCAGCAGGACTGGCCGGGGGCCTCGCCAGGATTCGCGCGCGCGATGAGTTGCTTCTCGAATGCCGCCTCGCAGGCGAAGTCCGACCTGGCGGCGCTTGATGCCGAAGTCAGGCGCGCCGGCGGCACGCTGCGGCCGCCCGGGCGGGAGCAGCGTCAGCGCACCAGGCTGACCCGGGACATGGAGGTCGCCGCGGAACGGTCGGCGCAGTCCGCCTTCAACGCCGCCCAGGGCTTCGCCCGTATGGGGCAGAAGGCGTTGGCGCTCGCGCACGTCGAGCGGGCAATTGCCCACCCGCGCATGAAGGAGAAGGGCGAAGCGCTCAAGCTGGCGATCGAGAAGATGCCCTAGAGGCTGAACGTCACCACGACCGGGCCGTGATCGCTGGTGCCGATCTCGCGCTGCACGACCGAGGCCCGCGCGGTAGCCGCCAGCGCGCTCGAGGCCAGCACATAGTCAATCCGCCAACCGATGTTGCGCTGCTTGAGGCTGCGCCACGGCGCCCACCACGTGAACAGGTTGTCGTTGTCGGGGTCGAGCGCGCGGCCGACATCGACCAGGCCGCGTGAAACCACCCGCTCCAGGAGCGCCCGCTCATCGGCGCGGGCGCCGATCTGGTTCGGCTTGCGCTCGCGCTCGTGGATGTCGCGCTCGGTACGGGCGACGTTGAGATCGCCACAGAACACGACCAGGCGCCCGGCGCGCGCCTCGCTGGCCGCGAAGCTGTCGAGCGCATCGAGGAAGCGCAGCTTGGCCTCGTAGTCCTTGCCGCCGTTGGGCACATAGATCGAGGCCAGCGTGATCGCGCCAAGCGGCGAGGGCACCGTGGTGCAGACGATGCGTTGCTCGAAGTCGAAATCGGGGTGCGTGGTCACCGGCGGCGCCGTGATCAGTGCCTTCGAGAGCAGCAGGGCCACGCCCGAGTAGCCCTTCTCGCCGTGCCAGTAGCTCCAGTAGCCCTCGACGTCACGCAACTCGAACGGTAGCTGATCGATCGACGCCTTGATCTCCTGCAGGCAGACGATGTCGGGTTGTTCGGTGGCGAGCCAGTCGAGCAGTTGCCCCTGCCGGGCGCGGATGCCGTTGACGTTCCAGGTCGCGATTTTCATGGAGTGGGGGCCGGAGGCGGGTTCAGCCAGTTGACCACCATGGTCGCCGCACGCGGGGCGGTGTCGCTGGCTGGCAGATTGAGCAGGAACCGCGTGCCATCCGGCACGGCGTCGAAGGCGCGAATGATCGCGCCGGCATCGAACAGGCGCTCGACCGCCGCCACCGTCATGTCATCAGTGACGCGCACCGCATGCACCTCGGATCCGCGGCGGAAGTAGAGTTCGCGGCCGTCTCGCCGCCAGCGCGGCTCGATGCCGCCGGCCGTGGTCACCCGCACCCGCTTGCCGGGGACCGGAAACGAGTCGATGTAGATCTCCGGCTGCCCCGACTCGTCCGAGGCGAAGGCCACCCAGCGTCCGTTCGGGGAAAAGGCGCCGTAGGTCTGGTTGAAGCTCCCAGCCGCATACTTGGTGGGTTGGGCGCCTGCCGCCTGCGGCACCACCCAGAGGTCGTCTCGGGTTTCGGCATCGCCCCGGCCGACCAACAGGAAGCGGCCATCACGCGACCAGTCCCAGAGCTGGACCGGCGGGTCGAAGGTCGCACTGATTTGTTCCGGCAGCACCGCGCCGGCGCCGCGGATCATGATGTGGCGCCGCTTGCCGACCCACGCCACGCGCTGTCCGTCCGTCGACCACGTGGCGCTTTCGTCGATGTCGGTGCCGAGCGACAGCCGCGTCGGCACCGGCTGCGTGCCTTCACGAATCCACACGTCGAGCGTGCGCAGTTGCGGGTCGAGTTCGGTCACCGCCACCCGTCGTCCGTCTGGCGCGATTCGCAAGTCCCACGATTCCGCCGCTTCGCCGGCGCGGCCCAACGGGTCCCCACCGCGCGAGACCCACCGCAGTTCACGCAAGCGCGATCCCGGTGCGCCGTAGATCAACACATCGGCCGCCGCGGTCGCGAACAGTTGTCCGAGTGGACCGCGCCCGGCCGGCAGGCCCACGAGCGCCGGCCGGCCGGCGGGCACAAAGGTCGTGGGATCGAGCGGCTGCGCCATGAGCGCCGCGTCGCTGAGGAAGAGCAGCGTGTGGCCGGCGATCACCGGCTGCACGTCGGCGGCTGACAGTCGCGTGCGCGTGTCCGGATCAGCGAGTGACGTCAGCCAGATGCCGGCGTGCGCGCGGTCACCGGCGGTCGCCAGGTAGGCGACGTGACGGCCATCGGGCATGAAGGCCGGCCATGAATGGGCGGTCTCCCCGCTCGCGTGATCGAGCGTGGTGAGTGGCGTCAGCGTGCCGTCGGTGGCGCGACGCACCAGGCCGCCGGAGACGTCCGGCGCGAAGATGATGTCGCCATCGGCGTTCCAGGCGCCGCCACGCTCCGGCTGGGCTTCGGCGAGGTCGCGGGTCGCGCCTGACGACAGCTCGATGGTGCGCAGCCTGCCATCACTGAAGAATCCGATGTGCAAGCCATCTGGCGACCAGAACGGCGCGGCGGCTCGCTCGGTGGACGGCAGCGATCGCGTCGCGCCGGTGGCGAGATCGTGCAGCCACAGCGTGACGCGCCCGGCCTGCGCCGCCGGATAGACGAGCTGACGGCCATTCGGACCGAGCGCCAGTCCAAAGGGGTGCTCGGCCCCGGCACCCACCTCGACGGTGTCGGGTGGTATCCACGATCCGCGCAGCGGTGTCTGCCGTTGCGCTGCCGGCTCCGCGAGCTCGACCGGCCGGCACGCCGGCCAGGCGAGCGCGGCGAGGAGCGCGGTAAGCAGGGGATATACTGTCAGCTTCACGTCCACAGGAGGTTGCTTCACATGCGTAATCGTCTTCTGGCCCTGGCCATCACCCTCGTCGTCGTGGCACTTCCCGGCGCGACGTCGGCGTTCGCGCAGACCGCGGCACCGGCCCGCCGGCCCGACGTTATCTTCGTGCCCACGCCGGAGGCGGTGGTGGAAGCCATGCTCCAGGTGGCCAATGTCACCAAGAGCGACACCGTGTACGACCTCGGCTGTGGCGATGGCCGCATTCCGGTGACCGCTGCCAGAAAGTATGGCGCACACGGCGTCTGCTTCGACATCGATCCAGTGCGGATTGCCGAGGCCAACGAGAACGTGGCCAAGAACAAGGTCAGCAATCTCGTCAAGGTGGTGGAAGGCGACCTGTTCACGCAGGATCTGAGCGGCGCCAGCGTGATTACCCTGTATCTGCTGCCTTCGCTCAACGTGAAGCTGATGCCGAAGCTGATGAAGGAACTGAAGCCCGGGACACGGATTGTCTCGCACGCCTTCGACATGGGCGACTGGAAGCCCGAGAAGGAACTGGATGTGGAAGGGCGCAAGGTTTACTTCTGGACGATTCCCAAGCGCTAGCTTGAATCGTCGCCACTTGCTCCTGGCGGCGGCGGGCCTGGCCGCCGTCGCTGTGTTGCTGGCCGCGAGCGGCGGCGTTCGCGCCACCGTTGGCGGCCTTCGCATTTCCGCGCGATCGCCGTGGCCGGCGGGCCTGGCCGCTCTCCTCGTCACGACGGCGTGGTGGGCAGGCGCCCGCCGGTCGAACGCCGCCGGCTCGGACCTCGACCTGGCGTGGCTTACGCTCGAGCGTCACAGCCGTTTGGCCATCCTGGTCATCGCCGCGATTAGCGCCGCCGTGTCGGCCGTGTTCGCTACCTCCTCAGCCGCTGGCGCCGACGCCTCGGGCTATCTCAGCGAGGCGGCGCAATGGGCCGCCGGCCAACTCTTCCATCGCGATCCCCTTGCTGGTGTCGTGGCAGGGGGCGACCCGTGGGTCACCGTACCGCTCGGCTGGCGGCCCGGTCCATTGACGGGCCTGCAATCGCCGACCTATCCGCCGGGACTGCCGTTGCTGATGGCGCTGCCGCACGCGATCGGCGGCGCGCCGGCGGCCGCTCTGGTCGTGGCGGCGAGCGCCGCCGTGGCGGTCTGGGCCACGGGACTGATGGCCACGTCACTGGCTGGAGGCGTGGCCGGAATCCTCGCGGCCATCACGGTCGCAACGACTCCGGTGTTCCTCTACCAGGCGGTCCAGCCCATGAGCGATGTGCCGGTCACGGCGGCATGGATGCTGTGCTGGGCGTTGTTGATACGGCCGGGAGTCGGGAGTCGGGAGCTGGGAGTGGTGACGGTGGCCGGCCTGGCCTGCGCGTTGGCGGTGCTGATTCGTCCCAACCTTGCGCCGCTGGCCGTGGTGCCGCTGTTTGCGATCGGCTGGCACGTTCGCAAGCTGGTGACGTTCTCGATGCCGGTGGCCCTGGCTGGTCTGGCGCTCGCCTGGTTGCAGTGGCAGTGGTACGGATCGCCGTGGCGGTCGGGGTATGGTGCCGCTGACGAACTCTTCGCAGTTGGCAATGCCGGCGCCAATGCCTCTCGATACCTCACCTGGATGGCCGCGACCTCGCCGCTGCTGCTGATCGCGCCGGCTGGCGCCTGGTTGGCGTGGCGCCGCGCTGGCACCAGGCCGCTGGCGGCATTTGCCGTGCTCGTCGTCGGCGCCTACCTGGTCTACGCGGTGTTCGAGGTCTGGTCGTACCTGCGGTTTCTGCTGCCGGTGTTGGCGGTGGGTGCCGTGTTCGCGGCGGTCGCGGTGGCCGCCGCCATCGGCCGCATCGGCGGGTCGTGGCGATTGCCGGTGCTGGCGGCCGTGGTGCTGGCCGTCTCGGCACACGGCATCTCGCAGGCGCGCGCGCTCGAGGCTTTCCGTCTCGCCGATCAGCAACGGCGCGTCGAGCAAGTCGCGGCCTATGTCTCGGCGGCGTTGCCGCCCGAGGCCGTGATCGTGGCCGGCGAGCAGAGCGGCGCCATCCGCTACTACACGGGCCACCCAATCCTGCGGTGGGATGCCGCGCCGGCGGAGGCGGTGACCGCAGCGGTGACGACGCTGCACGGCGAGGGCCGGCCGATTGTGATGGCGCTCGATGCCTGGGAGCGCGAGCCGTTCCGCGCCAAGTACGCGGCCCTGCCCGCGATGTCGCTTGAGTGGCCGCCGGCCTTCGAGGCGGGAACCTCGCACCGGACGCTGGTCTGGCGGCTGGCCGATCGCGAGGTGTTCTTGCGCGGCGGCAGCGTTCAGACGGTGAGGCAACCCTAGCGGGCCGCCTCACCGATCGTGGCTAGTCCGAGGCGCGGCCCGGGTGGAGCGCTTCACAGTTGAGCGTCTGCGGCCCGTTCTCGGTGCACACCGAGTAGGTCGAGGCGTACATCGATACGCCGGCGTACTCACCCTTCTTGTTGACGACATAGAAGTTGATGCCGAAGCTCGGGAGCCCACGGGCATTCAGCAGGCGCTTTTCCACGGTGTTCTTCTCGATCCGCCCCAGCGCCTCCATGCCGGCATCCTTGGGCGACTTGCCCATCCGCATCTGCTCGACTACCAGGAACGAGCACAAGTTGTACAAGTTGGCCTCGCCGCGCCCGGTGGAGCCGGCGGCGCCGATGTCGCCGTCAACGTAGAGTCCGGCACCCAGGATCGGCGAGTCGCCGATGCGGCCGGGAATCTTCCAGGCCAGCCCACTGGTGGTGGTCACGCCGCACACCTCGCCCTTGCTGTTGACGCCGTCGCAGTTGATCGTGCCGTAGTAGTGATCCGGGTCGATCAATCCGTCGCGGACCATGCTGAGGCCCGCCATCTGCATCGCCTCGCCGCGCTTCTTGGGGTCGAGATAGTGTTCGGGATCGATTCGGCGCTTCCATTCCAGCCACAGCCGCCGCGAGGTGGGTGTATTAAGGTCGTCCTCGATCGTGAAGCCCATCTGGCGGGCAAACTCCTGCGCGCCGCGGCCGGCGAGCAGGTGATGATCGGTGTGGTCCATCACCGCCTTGGCCACGAGCGACGGCGTGCGCACACCCTCCAGCCCGGCGACGCCGCCGGCGCGCCGGGTCGGCCCGTGCATGCAGCATGAATCGAGCTGCACAATGCCATCGGCGTTGGGCAGGCCGCCGAAACCGACGCTGGTGTCCGCCGGATCGAGTTCGCAGAGATTGACGCCGGCCACCAGCGCCTCGAGCACATCCGTGCCCCGGGTCATCAGGTTGAAGGCCTTCGCAACACCAACCTCAGTGCCGCCGTTCTTGTAGACGTTCCCGTTGTTCGAGGCGATGACCACCGGCTTGACCGTGTTGGTCACGACCGCCGGCGCCTGGCCGAACACCGCGGCCGGCGCGCCGAGGGCAAGACCGGCAGCGGTTGAGGTCTGGACGAATTCGCGACGAGTCAGTTTCTTCGGCATGACAACAGTCTCCCGCGCGCATCCTAACAGCAGACGGGCAGGTTCGGACTATGATCCGCGGCACCCATGAGGAAGCTGGATCTGCTGCTGGTGGCGGCGATTCTCGTGATCGCCGCGACCCTCCGGCTGTGGGCGCCGTGGGAGGCGGTGCTTGGATCGCCCCGGGTCAACTTTCTCGAGACCGACGCCTGGTACCACGTCCGGCTGGTCGAGAGCCAGGTCCATAACTTTCCCCATCGCATCACCACCGATCCCTATGCCTCGCCAAACGGCCAATACGTGGCGGTGGCGCCACTGCTCGACATCCTGATTGCCACGGCGGTGCTCCTGACCCAGGGCCCGGCCGCGTCCACCGAGTACATTGCCCGCGTCGCCGCCTTCGCGCCGGCGGTGATGGGCGTGCTTGCGGTGGCGGCGGTCTGGCTGCTTGGCACCATCGCGTTCGATCGGCGTGCCGGCCTCATGGCCGGCCTGCTGGCCGCGGTGCTGCCCGGTCACTTTCTCGATCGGACGCTTCTCGGCTTCGTCGACCACCACGCGCTCGAGGTGTTGTTGGCGTTTGCCACCCTCGTGAGCCTGACGTGGGCGATTCGTCTGGCGGGACCCCCGGTACCCGGTCCCCGATCCCTGATCCCCGCCTCTGCCGCCGGTCTTTGTCTCGGGCTGTACCTCCTCACGTGGAGCAGTGGCGCCTACTTCGTGGCCATTCTGGCCGGCTGGATCCTCCTGACGCCGGTGGTCGGAACATCCGAGACCGTCAGGTCAGCCGCGCGCGCCACCGCCACCCTGGCCGCGACCGCGCTTGTGATCGTCCTCGTGTTCCAGGACCGGGCCCTCTTTCGCTACGACGCGCAAGTAGCGTCGCTCGCCGTGTTGCTCGCCGCGTCCGCACTCGTGTGGTGGCTGGCCGCCCGACCCAAACCAGTCGTGTCGGCGGTATCTGTGTCATCTGTGTCATCTGCGGCCCTGGTATTACTCATGGTGCTGGCGGTATCTGTGTGGCAGGCGGACGTGCTGCGGCAGATCGGCAGTGACATCGCTCGGTTCAGCCCCGATCCCACCCGCATGGCGGTACTCGAGGCGCGGCCGCTATTCATGTACTCCGGCAACTGGGATTGGGCTCAGCCGTGGGTGTTCTTTCGCAGCGGGTTTTACGTCGGCCTGCTCGCGCTCGCGTGGTTGTGCCTCGACATCTGGCGATCACGCCGGCTCGACCACCTGTTGATCGCGGTGTTCACTGCTGCGAACTTCGCCGCGACCGTGGGCCAGAATCGGTTTGGCTACTACCTGGTTCCCGCGACCGCCCTGGTCGCCGGGTGGCTATGCGCGAGGGTCTTCGACTGGGGCGGCGTGCCCCATGCCGGCAACCCGCAACCAGGAGTGACCTCGCGCCTGCCATTGCGGCGCGAGCTGGCCGTGGTGCTGGTGGCCGGCCTGGTGGTGGCGCCCAACCTCGTGCCCGCGGCCCAGAGCACGGCGCGAGCCGGTGGCATGGCCGGCTATTGGGCGGCGGCCATGACGTGGCTTCGCACCGCGACGCCCAAACCGTTCGCGTCCCCGTCGTACTATCTCGCCCGCTACGCCTCGGCCAATCCGCCGGCGGACTACACGGTGATGAACTGGTGGGACCAGGGCTACTGGCTGATTCAGACCGCGCATCGTGTACCGGTGTCGAACCCGACACAGAACGGCGCTCCTCAATCGGCGGCGTTCTACACCGCGACCGACCAAGCCGCCGCACTCGCGGTCCTCGCGGCCCAACGGGCGCGCTACGTGCTGGTCGATTGGGAACTGCCGTTTCGCGACGGCGAGAACGGCGCGATTGCCGGCCGCTTCCAGCACCTGTCCGACTGGGCCGGCATTGCCACGTCGCGTTTCTACTCGCTGTGTTACGAGCGGCAGCGCGAGAGCGATCCGTGGGCGCCTGCGTGGCTTTACACCGAGGCCTACTACCAGACCATGGCCTACCGGCTGATGGTGTTGGGCGGCCGGGGTGCTGCGCCGGCGAACAATACCTGGGTCGTTCGCACCGACCAACGGCGCGACGCAGCGGGGCAGGAGTTTTGCGAAGTGTCGGAGGCGCAGGTGTTTAGGTCGGCCGAGGAAGCCAGCCGCGTGGCGGCCAGCCGCGGGCCTCAGTTCAGGGTGGTCGGCCGTACCCCATGGCAACCCGCCTTCCCGGTGCCGCCCGTCACCGGCCTGCGCGTGGTCCAGGAGTTTCGCGAGCCCACGCAGAAAGCGACTGAAACGCCGATGGTGCGGATATTCGAAGTGGTGCCCGCTCAATAGGAGGTCGGGAGAACAGTACGCGGCTGCCCTCCTGGCCTCCTGTCACTCTGCCCGGAGTGCCGCCGCCGGATCGGTCGACGCTGCTCGCCTGGCCGGCGTCCAACAGGCGGCCGTCAGCACCACCGCAAACAGCAACGTGGTCCCTCCGAACGCGACCGGATCGATCGCCGGCACGTCGACAAGCAGGCTTTGCGCCAGCGTCCCGACCACGCCGGCCAGCATCAGTCCGATGGCGCCGCCGGTGGCGCCGAGCCAGGCTGCCTGCTTCATCACCATGGATTGCATGTCGCCCTCGGAGGCGCCGAGCGCCATGCGAATGGCGATCTCTCTCGTGCGTTGGGTGACCAGGAATGCCATCAAGCCGTAGAGTCCGAGCGCGGCCAGGAAGATGCCGATCGCGCCGACACTGCCGGCGGTCCAGGCGGCCAGCTTCTGCGGGATCAAGCCGATCGCGGTGGCGTCGGCGAACGACTGCAGCACGATGATCGGCACGCTGGCGTCGACTTGCGTCACGGCGGCGCGGATTTCGCGATTGAGGTCGCGGCCGGCCGCGTGCTTGATGAACAGCGTGGCGTCGCCCATCGGTTGTTGTGCCATCGGCACGAAGACGAAGGGCTGCGGCGTGTCACTGTAGTAGCGATACTTGGCGTCGGCGACCACGCCGACGACGGTCACC
Source organism: Acidobacteriota bacterium (assembly GCA_021730945.1). GTDB lineage: Bacteria > Acidobacteriota > Vicinamibacteria > Vicinamibacterales > UBA2999 > 12-FULL-67-14b. The sequence goes on from JAKFYH010000049.1 coordinate 94,713, forward strand.
GGGATCTGTTCATCGCCCTGGCCTTCCTGCAGGAACTGCTGGCCAACGGCGGACCGACCCGCCCATGCGGTGCGAGCGAACGTCTCGTTGACGATCGCGACCCGGGCCGCATCGGCGCGGTCCTGGCCGGAGAAGTCGCGGCCGTCGAGCAGCCGCGAACCGACCACGGGGAAGTAGCCAGGCGAGACCACGTTCCAGTCAGCGTCGACCGTGCCATCGTTCAGAGGGCCCTGGTAACCGGGTACCTGGATTCGGCCCAGGCCGAGCGAACCACCCTGGAGCGGAATCATCCGCGCCGAGCTGACCGCCGTGACGCCGTTGATGGCCCGCAGCCGCTCCTGGAGCCGTTCGACCAGGTCCACGGCCTGCTGGTCGCGGTATCCAGAGATGGTGGCATCGATGCTCACCAGCGCGACGTCGGCAAACGAATAGCCCGGATTGGTGTCGGCGACGTTCTGCAATGTCCGGACGAACAACGATGCGGTGACCACCAGCATCAGCGACAGTGCGACCTGCGCGACCACCAGCGCGTTGCGCAGGCGGAATCGGCGGCGGTCGATGGTCGCGTTGGCGCCGTGCAATGAGCTCGCGAGATTGACGCCAAGCGCCTGGCGTGCCGGCGCCAGGCCGAAGACTACGGCGGTCAGCAGCGCCGAGCCGAGCGCGAAGGCGACCACACGCGGGTTGATGGCCAGGTTGAGGTGGACTTCGGCCGGCAGCGCCGGCAGGAAGCTCAACATCCCGCTCATGAGCCACATGGTGAGCGGCAGGGCGGCGGCGCCGGCGGCCAGGAACAGCACCAGCGTTTCGGTGAGTAACTGCGCGATCAGCCGGCCACGCCCGGCGCCCACGGCCAGGCGCGTGGCCATCTCGCGGCGGCGGGTGGCGGCGCGCGCCAGCAACATGCCGGCCACGTTGCTGCAGGCAATCGCCATCAACGCGGCGGTGAGCGCGAACAGCAAACCGATGAAGGCCAGGAACGGCAGCCGCACCGGTGCCGGCACGCGGCTGGTGCCCTGCACCACGATCTGGTGACGCTGGTTCGCCCGTGGTTCGCCCGCCTTGAACGACTCCAGCAGCGTGTTGAGTTCGGCTTGCGCTTGTGACGGACTGACGCCGGGCTTGAGCCGGCCCACCGCCATGTGCCACGAACTGCCGGGCTCGGTCAGCATGCGGATGCTGTCCTGGCCCCGAGTCAGGCCGACCATGGCCATCGGCAGCCAGAAGTCGGTGCCCATGAACGTGAGGCCTTCAAAGCCCGGTTCGGTCACGCCCACGACCGCGAACACCTGGTTGTTGAGCCGGATCGGCTTCTGAAGGATGTCCGGATCGCCCTTGAATCGGCGTTGCCAGAACCCGTGACTGATCACCACCACCGCGCGTTCGCCGACCACCTGATCCTCGTCGGCGCGGAAGAAACGTCCCAGGGCGGGCCGGGTGCCCAGGACATCAAAGTACGAGCCTGACACCAACACGCCGGTGACCCGCTCACTCGCGCCCTCTTCGATCAGGCTCATCGGGCTGCCACCGAACTCCACCGCCGCCATGCCGTCCAACGTGGTGGTGTGGTCGCTCAGGTAGCGGTAGGCGGGGTGCGACAAATTGTCGAAGCCCGAGCCCTCATTGGAGCGGCCGATATCCACGACGCTGGCGGCGTCGCGCACGCCGATGGTCGGCGCGAACAGCAGGGCGTCGGCCAGGCTGAAGATGGTGGTACTGGCGCCGATGCCGATGGCCAGCGACAGGACCGCGGTGAGCGTGAAGACCGGTGTCCGGGTCAGCAGGCGGACGGCATACCGCAGGTCGGAAAGGATGGCCATGACGTCACTAGACTGAGATTGAGCGAAAAATGTTTCATCAGAGCCACAGATGACGCAGGCCACCTGGCTGCCGATGACCAAATGACACAGACCTGTGACGACGGGCGGATAATAGGGGCTTGAACCGGCTCTCATCGTTCCAGCGCCTCGCTTTGTGGACCACGGCGACCACTTACTTCTTGATCCTGGTCGGCGGCCTGGTCCGCGCGTCGGGGGCCGGGCTGGGGTGCCCGGACTGGCCCCGTTGCTTCGGCGGGTGGGTGCCGCCGATGTCGGCGGCCGAGTTGCCGCCGCAGTTTGACCCATCGCAGTTCAACCAGACGCTGATGTGGACCGAGTATCTCAATCGCCTGCTCGGCGTGACGGTAGGGTTCCTGATCCTGGCCACGGCGATCTCGGCCTGGCGCCATCACCGGCGCGATCCTCGAATCCTGTGGACCACCATTGGCGCGCTGCTGCTGACCGGTTTCCAGGGCTGGCTCGGCGGCCGCGTCGTCGCGCACGAACTGGCAGCCTGGATCGTGACGGTCCACATGATCGTGGCGCTGGTGATTGTGCAAATGCTGCTCTACGTCACGGTGAGAGCCTTCCCGCCGTCGCACCCGAGCACCTCAGCACCTCAGCACCTCAGTACCTTGACGAGTGCCCTGATCGCGATCACCCTGATCCAGGTTGGCCTCGGCACCCAGGTGCGAGGCGGCATCGACGCCGCGCTCGATGGGGGCGTCGCGCGTGACGCCGCGTTGGCGACGGTCGGGTCGATCGATGTTCTGCATCGCGACGCCGCCTTCGTGACGTTGGTGGCGGCCATCCTGCTCGTGTTCTGGGTGGTGGCCAAGGGTGCCGATGCCCTGCTGATTCGCTGGTCGTGGGCCGTCCTGGGCCTGGCCGCGACCCAGGTAGCGGTCGGCGTCGTCTTGGCATATGTTTCGTTGTTACCAGCCGCCCAGGTCGTGCATCTAACCTTGGCGAGCCTGTTACTCGGCGCCGAAACCGTGCTGTTACTCGTGAGCTGGAGAGGATCCGTATGAAGATGCGTGTGCCCTTCATCGCGCTGGTCGTCCTCGCGTCAGTCAGTTGCTCCCGCCAGGCGGCGCCGGCCGCCACTACGTCCGAACATAACGCGCACACCCCGGCGACCGCGCCGCGGACGACGCTGCTCGGCAACCTGGGGTCGTATCACCGCGCCATCAAGACCACCAGTCCCGAGGCCCAGCAATTCTTCGACGAGGGGCTGGTGTTGCTGTACGGCTTCAACCACGAAGAGTCGTTCAAGTCGTTCGAGCGGGCGGCGGCGCTCGATCCCGCCTCGCCGATGCCGCACTGGGGCATGTCACTGGCGCTTGGCACCAACATCAACGACGTCGCGCCCGCCGAGCGGTTGCAGCAGGGCTACACCCACCTGGCGGAAGCCCAGAAGCGACTGGCCGCCGGCAGTGACGTCGAGCAGGCCCTGGTGAACGCGCTTGGCCAACGCTATGTCGCCGACCCGGTGGGCGACCAGTTGGTCCGCGAGCAGGCCTACTCAATTGCAATGGGCGGGTTGTCGCAACTGTTTCCGGACGATCTTGATGTGGCGACGCTGTACGCCGAAAGCATGATGAACCTGCGGCCGTGGCGCCTCTATGCGAAGGACGGCACTCCCGAGCCGGGCACCGAGGCGATTGTCGCCACGCTCGAAGGCGTGATCAAGCGAGACCCGCAGCACCCTGGCGCCAACCACTACTTCATCCACGCCGTCGAGGCGTCCAACGCGCCCGGGCGCGCCACCGCGTCGGCCGGCCGTCTCGAGACGCTCGTGCCCGGCGCCGGTCATCTCGTCCACATGCCCGCCCATATCTACATTCGCACCGGGCAGTACGCCAAGTCGGCGAAGAGCAATGCTGATGCCGCCGCCGTCGACGAGCAGTACATCAAGGCCACCGGCGCCAACGGCATGTACCCGTTGATGTACTACGGGCACAACTTGCAGTTCGAATCGGCCGCCGCCGCGTTCGCGGGCAACTTCGCGCAGGCGCGCCGAGCGGCGCAGCGGACGGTTGCGTTTGCCGATCCGGTTGCCGATCAAATGGTGATGGTCGAGCCGTTCGCCGCCCAGGAACTGGTCGTTCTCGTCCGCTTTGGCGAGTGGGCGCCGCTTCTCGAGCTGAAGGCGCCGCCGCCATCCCGCACGGTGCAGACCTCGCTTTATCATTTCGGACGTGGCGCGGCGCTGGCGGGCAGCGGCAAGCTGGCCGAAGCCGAAGCGCAACTGGCGGCCCTGACGGCGGCCGCGGCGAAGATTCCGGCTGATGCCGTCGTTGGCCCGGCCAATACGGCGGCCGCGGTGATTGCCGTCGCTGTTGCCGACCTGGCCGCCCGGGTGGCCGAAGCGAAGGGCGACACGAGTGCCGCGATCAAGGCGTTCACCGCCGCGGTTGCGGCCGAAGACCGGCTGGGCTACAACGAACCGCCTGACTGGTTGATTCCCGAGCGCGAGCGCCTGGGGGCCCTGCTGAACAAGGCAGGCCGCTTCGCCGATGCCGAACAGGTGTTTCGCGCCGACCTGGCCAAGAACGTGGGGAACCCGCGGTCGCTGTACGGCTTGTCACGCAGCCTCGACGGGCAGCGGAAGCAGGCCTCCCAGGAGACTCGGTCCGCATTCGATCGGGCCTGGGCCGGGGCTGATGTCACCCTTGGCGATGATCTGTATACTGCTCGCCGAAGCCCAAGATGACCGGGTTGACCCGGACCGGACGAACCGCACGGATGGCATACATGACATTAGTGAAACGCATGAGCTTGCTGTTGATCCTGCTGGCCACCAGCGCCGCGGCGCAGGGGACTTATGACGAGACCGCGCTCAAGGCGTTCCGCGCCGAACGCGAGAAAGTGCTGCTGGCCGACAACGGCTGGTTCACCGTCGCCGGCCTGCATTTCCTCAACCCGGGCGACAACACGTTCGGATCCGACCCGCTCAACGACATCGTCCTCGAGTTTGGCGACGTGCCGAAGCAGGGCGGCGTGATCACGATGAATGGGCGCGATGTCACCATCAAGGCGCCGGACGGCCAGATGCTGTCCTACAACGGCGCGCCCGTGAAGGAGGCGCCGCTGCGGCTCGCCGAAGGCCGGCGGCCGGCCGACCTCATCACCTACAAGTCGACCTCGTTCTTTCTGCACTTCAGCGGGCCGCGCCTCGCCATCCGCGTGCGCGATCAGAAAGCGCCGCTGCGCACGGGGTTCACCAGCCTGAAGTGGTTCCCGGTCAACGCCGCGATGAAGGTCACCGGAAAGTTCACGCCGCTGGCGACACCGCGGGTGGTGCAGGCGCCGACCATTCTCGGCGACCTCGAGCCGTTTACCGTGCCCGGCCACGTCGCGGTGACCATCGGCGGCAAGTCGGCCAACATGGAAGCGTGGCGATCGGGCGAGCGGCTGTGGTTCGTGTTCCGCGATCTCACCAGTGCCGATGCCACCTATCCCTCGGCGCGTTTCCTCTATACCGACGCCCCCGCCGCCGACGGCACGGTCACGCTCGACTTCAATCGCGCGCAGAATCCACCCTGTGCCTACAACCCGTGGACGACCTGCCCGCTGCCGCCATCGGCCAACAAGCTGGCCGTGCGCATTGAGGCGGGCGAGAAGCGTTATCACGCGGAAGCCACCTCGACTGCCGCCGTCTTGAAGAAGTGATCCCGGCCGGAGCGGACGCGAGTTTTTTCGCCTACCTCTCCTTGACCTTCCTCCTCGTCGTCACGCCCGGATCGACGACGGCGGTCGTGGTGCGCAATACGCTTGAGGGCGGCCGCCGGGCCGGCTATGTCACCGCCCTCGGTGCCGCCACCGCCAACACCATCATCGCCACCACCTGCGGTTTCGGGGTGGCCGTGCTGATCGCCTACTGGCCCGGTTCGCTCGAGGTGATCCGGGTCGGCGGCGCCGCGTTCCTGGCGTGGCTGGGTGTGGCCAGCTTGTGGCGGGCCTGGCACCAACCCGACGGCGGCATCCGCCTGGCGGAGGCGTCTGCCGCTGCCGTGCCGAGGCACACCGGCGCCTGGTTCGGCGACGGCCTCGCCATCAACTTGCTGAGTCCCGTCATCATCAGCTTCTACCTGTCGGTGGTGCCGGCGTTCATCCCGGCCGGGGCGTCGCGTTTCTACTATCCGATGCTGGCGACCTCGCACGTCGGCCTGGCACTCGTGTGTCATTCGGCGTGGGCCACGGCACTGGGCGCGCTGCGGCGGTGGTTCGTGGCGCCCTGGACCCGGCGCGGGTTGCAAGCGGCCACCGGGCTGGCGCTCGTAGGCCTGGCCGCCCGCGTCCTGGTCTGAGTCCGCGTCGCGACACGCACTAGAATCGGGAGCGCAGTGGCCATCGACACCAGCCGCGATCTCGTCGATCGATTCCTTCATGATGCAGCGCACTATCCCGGCGGCCACGCGGCCGGCGTGGTGCGGCCGCGCACGGTGTCGGAGCTATCCGATTTCCTGCGCGCCAGCCTTCCGCGCGGCGCCCGGCTACTGGCAGTGGGCGCGCAGTCGTCGTTGACCGGCGGCGCGACACCGCTCGGCGACGTGGTGCTCAGCACCGAGCGGCTGGCGGATCTTCAGGTGGAAGGCGATCGCGTTCGCGTGGGAGCCGGCGTCACGCTCCAGGTGATTCAGGACACGCTGGCACTCTCCGGCCGCTGGCTGCCGCCAGTCCCCACCTATCTCGGCGCGACCGCCGGCGGTGCCGTGGCCACGTGCGCGGCCGGTGCGGCCACGTTCAAGTACGGCACCATTCGCGGCTGGGTCGAGGCTCTCACCGTGGTGCTGGCCAGCGGCGAGGTGCTGGAGGTGAGGCGTGGCGAACGGCGGGCCGCCAGCCTCGTGCCGCTGCCCGCGCTCCGCATGCCGGCGGTCCCCAAGAGCTCGGCCGGATACTTCATTGCCGCCGACATGGACCTGGTGGATCTGTTCATCGGGTCGGAAGGCACCCTCGGGGTGATTGCCGGCGTGGAGTTGCGGACCGCGCCCGAACCCGCGGCGCGCTGTCACGTCCTGGTGCCGGTCGATGATGAGGAGATCGGGATTCGCCTGGTGGCCGAGCTGCGCGCGGCCGCCCAAGCGACCTGGCAAAGCCATGATCCACTGGGTGTCGATATTGCCGCCATTGAGCACCTCGACGCCCGCTCCCTGGCCGTAGTCCGCGAGGACGGCGTCGATCGCAAGCTCGACCTCGCCTTGCCTTCAGGTGCCGGCATCGTCCTGCTGATCGAGATGGAACTGCCACCGGCGGATCCGGCCGAGTGGTGGCGGCAACTGGAGACTGTCCGCGACGAAGCGTCGATCGATGCACCGCTGCGCCGCTTGTGCCGGTTGCTCGACGCGCACGGCGCGCTCGACGCCGCCGAGGTCGCGTTGCCCGGCAACCGCGTCCGCGCCGCGGCCTTTGCCCAGTTGCGCGAGGCGGTGCCCGCGGGCGTCAACCGCCGCGTGGCCCTCGCCCAGTCGCAGGTCGACTCGTCCATCCATAAGACCGCCGCCGACATGATCGTCCCGTTCGATCGGTTTGCCGACATGATGCGCGCCTGCCGGCGCCTGTTCGCCGAGCGCGAGCTTGACCTCGCGGTGTGGGGGCATATCTCGGACGGCAATGTGCATCCCAATGTCATTCCGCACGGCGCCGGCGACGTGATCAGGGGACAGGAGGCGATCCTGGCCCTGGGTGATGCGGTCATTGCCATGGGTGGCAGTCCGCTGGCCGAACATGGCGTCGGCCGCAATCAGGTGAAGCAGGAACTGCTCCGGCGCCTCCATGGCGACGAGGGGATTGCCGCCATGCGCGCGATCAAGCGCGCACTCGATCCCAACTCGGTCCTCGCGCCCGGAGTGGTTTTCCCGCCACAATAGCCAGATGCTGGATGAAGTGAAGGCGGCCGTCCTGGCCCGCCCCGCTGACAGCGCTTTCGTGCTCCTGCTCGACTTCGATGGCACGCTGGCGGAGTTCAACCCCGATCCGGCGGCGCCGCGGTTGACACCGGCCCGGTGGGACCTGATCGAAGGCATCTCGCGGCAGCCCGGGGTCTCGGTGGGGATTGTCAGCGGCCGCCGCCTTGATGACTTGCGCGCGCGCACGAGGCTGCCCGACCGCGTTTACCATGCAGGGCTCCATGGGCTCGAAATCGAGATCGAGGGCCGCCACATCGATCATCCCGACCTGCACAACGCGACCGATCGTCTCGACGGCCTGGCCGACACCCTGCGTCGCCTGACGGTGGAGTTTCCCGGATCGCTGATCGAGGACAAGCGTGCCAGTGTCGCCGTGCACACGCGCGGCATGGCCGCGGGCGATCGGGAAAAGGTGTTCAACCGTGCCGAGATCCTGGCGGTGCCCTGGATGGCCGAGGGTCTGGTCCGCCGGCTCGAGGGCAACGCCGTGGTCGAGTACCTGCCGAATATCGGCGGGCACAAAGGTGAAGCGACGCGCTGGATCGTCGCTGATGTCGAGGCCCGCAGCCAACGCCAGGCGTGGGTCACCTACATTGGCGATGACATCACGGACGAGGACGCGTTCAAGGCGATCGTCGAGGGCATCAGTGTGCTGGTGGGCCTCAGGCCGACGGCCGCCACCCACAAGGTGAACGGCATTGCCGAGGTCGATCAGCTCTTGAGATGGCTGGCGGCCAGGGGATAAGGTCAGAAGACTTCAAGATGAATGCAGCAGAGCTGGCAGCGGCGGTTGGCGACTTGTTGCGCGATACCCGGCTGATCGTCGTGGCCAATCGTGAGCCCTATATCCATGTCCGGACCAGTGAGCCGACCCGTGGGATCTGGAACTGGCTGCGCGGCCGCCGCGAGTCGAGTGCCATCGAGTGGACTCGTCCGGCCAGCGGCCTGGTGACCGCGCTTGATCCGGTGATGCGGGCGTGTGGCGGCACCTGGATCGCGCATGGCAGCGGCAGCGCGGACCGCGACGCCGCCGATGCCCGTGGCTTCGTCAAGGTCCCACCCGACCAGCCGTCGTACACGCTGCGGCGGATGTGGCTGACGCCGGAGGAAGAGCAGGGCTACTACTACGGCTTTGCCAACAACGCCCTGTGGCCGCTCTGTCACATCGCCTATGCCCGGCCGGTGTTTGATGAAGCCGATTGGCGTCAGTACGTTCGCGTCAATCAGCGGTTTGCTGATGCCGTGATCGAGGAAGTGGGCGACCGCCGGGCGGTGGTGTTCGTCCAGGATTATCACTTCGCGCTGTTGCCGCGCTTGATCAAGCAGGCCAGGCCCGACGTGACCGTGTGCCACTTCTGGCACATCCCGTGGCCCAACCGCGAAGCCTTTCGCGTGTGCCCGTGGGGCGCGGAAATCCTGCACGGGCTGCTCGGGAACGACCTGCTGGGCTTCCACGTGCAGTATCACTGCAACAATTTCCTCGATACCGTCGACCGCGGCATTGAGTCGCGGGTTGACTACGAGCACTTCGCCGCCTGGCGCGGCGGCCGGCCGACGTTCGTCAAGCCGTTCCCGATCAGCATCGACCCGTCGTTGTGGCAGGGGCCGGTCAGAGCCGGCGACCAGGCGGCCGAACGCAAGCACATTCGCGCCCTGCTCGGACTGAAGAACGAAAAGATCATCTTCGGCGTCGACCGGCTCGACTACACCAAGGGCATTCCCGATCGGCTGCATGCCTTTGGCCGGATGCTCGAGACCCACCCCAGGTGGCGCGGCCGGGTGAGTCTGGTCCAGGTCGGCGCGCCGAGCCGTGAACACCTGGCGAGCTATCAGGCACTACTGGCCGCGGTGGAGTCGGCGGTCGACGCCGTCAATAACCGGTTCAAGACCGACACCTGGACCCCGGTGATCTACCGCCCCGTGCATCATCGCCCCGAAGAGATTGCCCAGATGTACCGCGCCGCCGACGTTTGCGTGGTCTCGTCGTTGCACGACGGCATGAACCTGGTGGCCAAGGAGTTCATCGCCTCGCGTGCCGACGAGCAAGGGGTGCTGATGCTGTCGAAGTTTACCGGCGCCGCTCGCGAGCTGGACCAGGCGATCCAGATCAACCCGTTCGCTGTCGATGAGTTTGCCGAGGCCATGCAGGGTGCGCTCGAGATGGCGCCGGCCGAGCAGACCCGGCGGATGCATGCGCTGCGCGAGCGCGTCGCCTCTCATACCGTCTTCGACTGGGCCGCGTCGCTGCTGCAGGCGTCGGTCCGCTTGGAGAGCGACCGCTGACTCCCATTCCGCTCCACCATGGAGCGATCGGCAACGGCCGCGTGCTGGCGCTGGTCGGCCCCGATACCAGCATCGACTGGCTGTGCCTGCCGCGGTTTGACAGCCCGTCGGTGTTTGCCCGCCTGTTGGACCAGGAGCGTGGCGGGTCGTGGGCGTTTGCACCGGTCGAGTCCTTCACGACCGAGGCCGGCTACGTGCGCAACACCAATGTGGTGCGCACCGAGGTGACCTGCGCCGACGGCCGGTTCGAGATTCTCGATTTCGCGCCGCGCATCCTCGACGGCTACCGGGTCGACGCGCCGGTCGAAATCTGCCGGCTGCTCCGGCCGCTCGAGGGAACGCCGCTCGTCCAGGTGCGGTTCGATCCGCGACCTGACTACAGTCGCGCCGGCATCGAGGTGGTGGTGGCCGGCGACGGCCTGGAGGTGGTCGGCGGCCCCACGCGGTTGTACCTGACGTCGAACGTGCCGGCGCCCTACATCATTGACGGCACGCCGTTCCGGGTCGATCGCCCGCGGTTCTTTTCACTGAGTGCCGGCCGGCCCCCCGGCGTCGATTCGGGACCGGCCGCCGAAACGGCGCTGGAACAGACCATTCGTGGCTGGCGGGTGTGGGCCCGGACCTGCGCATTACCCTCGTTCGCGGCCGAGGCCGTGTTGCGCTCGGCCCTGTGCCTCAAGCTCCACGCCTACACCGACACCGGCGCCATCATCGCCGCCGCCACCACCAGCATCCCCGAGGCCATTGGCTCGGGCCGCACCTGGGACTACCGCTACTGCTGGCTGCGCGATGCCGCGTTTGTCGTCGAAGCGTTACGGCGGCTGAGCCACCTGGCGGAAGGCGAAGGGTTTGTCCGCTTCCTGCGCGACATGGCCGACACCGGCCCGCTGCAGCCGATCTACGGCATCACCGGCAAGCGCAACCTGGACGAGGAGACCGTGCCGCAACTGCGGGGCTACGACGGCGTCGGTCCGGTTCGCATCGGCAACGCCGCCTACGTGCAGCAGCAGCACGATGTGCACGGCGAGATGGTGCTCTGCCTCGAGACCATGCTGACCGACCCGCGAGTGGTGTGGGAGGACCCGTCGCTGGCGCCCCTGTTGGTGCGCCTGGTCGACCGGGCCATGGCCGCGTCATCGGTCGTCGACACCGGACTGTGGGAGTACCGCACCCAGCCCAGGCACTACACATTCTCGAAGGCCATGTGCTGGGTGGCGGCGCACCGAGGCGCGAAGCTGGCCGACTACTTCGGCATGCCCGATCGCGCGCACGAATGGCGGACCTGGGCCGATGCGGAGCGGCCGCGGATCCTCAAGCAGGCGTACAACAGCGAACTGGGATTCTTCACCCAGGCCCTCGATGGCCAGTTTCCTGACGCCTCCAACCTGCTGCTGCCGCAGCTGGGCCTCATCGACCCGGCCGACCCGCGTTTCCGGTCCACCGTCCGCGCCTATGAACGGCTGTTGGCACCCGATGGCCTGATGCTGCGCTACAAGCACCTCGATGACTTTGGCCACACCACCAGCGCCTTCTCGATCTGTTCGTTCTGGTGGGCCGAGGCGCTGGCCATGATGGGCGAGGTGGACGAGGCCGTCGCGTTGTTCAACCGCCTGGCCGGTTACGCCAATCCCCTCGGGCTGTACTCCGAGGACATTGACCCGGCGACCGGCGAGCTGCTCGGCAATTTCCCCCAGGCCTACACCCACGTCGGGCTGATTCACGCCGCCATCACCATCGGCGAGATTCTCGACGCGCGGCACGGTTCGTTCCGCGCCTGGACCTGACCGAGGCTGTCCACCGGGCACAACTTTCGTCCCAACTCCATGGTGCGTGCTATGGTCAAAAATCGATCATGCGATTGGTCTTTCTGCTTCTGGCGGCGGTAGCCGCGTCCTTACCCGTGGCCGCGCAGCCCTCCGCGCCGGCGAGTGCGCCAGTGCCGGACCGCAGCTACAACGGGCGTGCGGGCCGGCTCGATGTCGTGCCTCCGCGGCTCGATCACGCCATCGAGGTTGATGGCCGGCTCGACGAAGCTGTGTGGGCGCAGGCCGCCGTGCTGGGCGGCTTCTCGCGCTACGCGCCGGTCGATGGCGCGCTGGCCGACGACGCCACCGATGTCCTCGTGTGGTATTCGCCCACCGCCCTGCATTTCGGAATTCGCGCATCGGCGCCGGCCGGTTCGGTGCGCGCGACCCTGGCCGACCGCGACCGCATCCAGTCCGACGACCACGTGATCCTCTTTCTCAGCACTTATAACGACGGCCGGCAGGCCTTTGTCTTCGGCGTCAATCCGCTGGGTGTGCAGTTGGACGGCGCGCTGTCGGAAGGCACGCGCGGCAGTGGCGGCGGCTTCAGCGGCCTCGCCCAGGGACGGGAGACGCCGGACCTCAACCCCGACTATGTGTTTCAGTCGAAAGGCCGCGTGACCGCGACCGGTTACGAAGTGGAGGTGCGCATCCCCTTCAAAAGCATTCGCTACCAGGCCGCGGCGCAGCAGGATTGGGGCATTCACGTCACTCGCGTCATCCCCCAGCGCGGCATCGAGGACAGTTGGGCGCCAGCCAAGCGAGAGGCCTCGTCATTCCTTGCGCAGGCCGGCCACTTGAAGGCGCTGACCGACCTTCGCCGCGGCCTCGTGCTCGACTTGAATCCGGTGGCGACAGCCAAGCTCGACGGCCAAACCGGCGCCGACGGCTGGAGCTACGACCCATCCCGTCCCGAGATCGGCATGAACTTGCGATGGGGCATCACGCCCAACCTGACGATGAACGGCACCGTGAACCCGGACTTCTCGCAGGTGGAATCAGACGCCGGCCAGTTCAGCTTCGATCCGAGGCAGGCGCTGTTCTTCCCGGAGAAGCGGCCGTTCTTTCTCGATGGCATCGAGCAGTTCGCCACGCCCAACAACCTGATCTACACCCGGCGCGTGGTGGCGCCGATTGCGGCCGCCAAGATCACGGGCAAGGTCACCGGCCGCACCAACCTGGCCTTCCTGTCGGCGGTGGACGATGCGGCGCTGTCGGCGAGCGGTGAAGACCATCCGGTGTTCAACATCCTGCGCGTGCAACAGGATGTCGGGGCCCGCTCGAAGGCGGCGCTGGTCTACACCGATCGCATTGACGGCAACCGCTCGAACCGGGTGATCGGCGCCGATGCACGGCTGCTCTGGAACAACATCTACAGCGTCACGGTGCAGGGCGCCCTCAGCCGCACCGCCACGCCTTTTGCGGTGACCACCGCGCCGCTGTGGCAGGGCGTGTTCGCCCGCACCGGCCGCCGGTTCGCCGTGCGTTATACCGCTCGTGGCGTCGACCCGGATTTTCGCGCCGCGGCCGGCTTCATTTCCCGGACCGGCGTCGCTTCCGCCAATCTCAACCATCAGCTGATCACCTACGGCAAGCCGGGCAGCGTCCTCGACCGCTGGAGCAGCGACATCGTCCTCGACGGGACCTGGCAGTACGACGAGTTGATGGCGGGGCGGTCGTCGCAGGATCGCAAGCTGCACTTCAATAACAACTTTACGCTGCGCGGCGGCTGGCGGGTGGGCGGGTCGGTGCTGTTCGAGACGTTTGGCTATGACGGTGGCCTCTACTCGAACTACGTCCTGGGCCGCCCGGAGGGCGATGGCCTGGAGTTCGTGCCGTTTGTCGGCGAGCCGCGATTGCCCAACCTGGACTACGTGTTCTCGGCAAATACCCCTCAGCGCGCCGGCGTGGAGTTCGACGCACTCGTGCTCTGGGGCAAGGACGAAAATTTCTACGAGTGGTCGTCGGCCGACATCGTCTTCCTCAACCTCGGTGCGGCCTGGAGGCCCACCGAGCAATTGCGCGTCGACGCCCGCTACCAGCTCCAGTCGTTCCGGCGGCGTAGCGACGGCTCGATTGTCGGCATTCGCCGCATCCCACGGTTGAAGGCGGAGTATCAACTCAGCCGGTCGATCTTTGTCCGCATGGTGGGGGAGTTCAACAGCGACTGGCAGGACGACCTGCGAGACGACTCGCGCACCAACCTGCCGATCTATGTCCGCAATGCGGCGGGTGGCTACGACCGGGCGGCGAAGAGTTACGTGAAGTCGTTCCGCGCCGACTGGCTGTTCTCGTACCAGCCCACGCCCGGCACCGTGGTGTTTGCGGGCTATGGCAATACGCTCGCCGACCTCGACGAAGACCCGCGCACGTCGCGACTGCGTCGGACGGCCGACGGGTTCTTCCTGAAGGTGAGCTACCTGTTCCGGATGTAACAGGAGGTCAGGAGGTCTAACAGGAGCGTAGAAGATCAGGAGGAAGCGTTTTCTGATCTCTTGATCTCTTGTTAGTCTTTGTAGCCCGAAACCCGCCTATACTGCGGCATCCCGCTGCCCACCGGCTCGCGCGTAGGTCCGTACGAGATTGTCGCGCCTCTCGGCACAGGCGGTATGGGGGAGGTGTATCGTGCCCGCGATGCGAAGCTGAATCGCGAGGTCGCGATCAAGGTGCTGCTTCCGTCAGTAGCCAACGATCCTGACCGCCTCGCGCGCTTCAGCCGTGAAGCGCAGGTGCTGGCGTCGCTCAATCACCCAAACATCGCGCACATCCACGGCCTCGAAGAGTCCGGTGGAGTCACCGCGCTCATCCTTGAGCTCGTTGAAGGCGAAGACCTCGCGCAGCGGATCGCGCGCGGTTCGATTCCGATCGATGAAGCGTTGCCGATCGCCCGGCAAATCGCCGAGGCGCTCGAAGCCGCGCACGATCACGGCATCATTCATCGCGATCTGAAGCCGGCGAACATTAAGGTCCGTCCCGACGGCACGGTGAAGGTGCTCGACTTCGGACTCGCGAAAGCAATCGATCGTTTGGAGGGCGATGGCTTTAGCCGTCGCCCGGCGGACGTCGCAAATTCGCCAACCCTGTCCATCCACGCCACCGAAGCCGGCATCATCCTCGGCACTGCCGCTTACATGTCGCCCGAGCAGGCGAAGGGTAAGCCGGTCGACAAACGTGCGGACGTCTGGGCGTTTGGGGTCGTGCTCTACGAAATGCTCACTGGCGCGAAAGCATTTCCAGGTGAGGACATCTCCGACACGCTGGCGACGATGCTCAAGTTCGACCCGGACTGGAATCTGCTGCCCGCCGAGACACCGCCCGCGATCCGACGCCTGCTTAAGCGTTGCCTGATCAAGGATCCGAAATCGCGATTGCGCGAATGTGGCACCGCGATTGTTGAGATCGACGACGCGACGAGCGGCCAGTCGACCACCGTGGCCGACAACGAGCACGCGATAGGGCCACCGCAGTATCGCTGGCTGTTGCCGGCGATGGCCCTGGCGCTGATTGCCATGGTGGCAGTCACTGCCTGGTCGCTGTGGGGCGTTCGCGCGCCTGATGCGCCACAAGTGACCCGGCGCTTCACCATCGCGCTGCCAGACTCGCACGTGATGCCGCCATCGTCAGGCACCCTCCTGGCGATGGCGCCAGATGGCCGCACTTTGATTTACCGCGCTGGACAGAATAACGGCCCCTCACAGCTGTTTCGCCGGCCGCTCGATCAGTTTGAAGCGTCGCCGATCGCCGGGACCGAGAGCGGCCGCGAACCGCTGTTCTTTTCGCCGGATGGCCAGTGGTTGGCGTTCCGCGCCGACGAAACGCTGAAGACAATTGCGATGGCGGGCGGGCCGCCGCGAACGCTGGCCGCGAAGACCGTCAACACGCGCGGCGGGGCCTGGGGTATGGACGGTCTCCTCATCTTCGGCGGCGACGCCCCGGGCAGCAGCCTGTTCACAATACCAGCCGCCGGCGGGGAGTTAACCCCAATTTCCAAACCGGACGGCGTGAATCGCGCCTGGTATCCGCAGATCCTGGCCGGCGGCAAGGCCGTGCTGTACACACTCTCGACAAACGCGCCCGACACAGGCAGCCTTCACGTTCTGGATTTGGCCTCGCGCGAGTCCCGGCAAGTCTTGCCAAACGCCGTGGCTGGACGCGTGCTCCCGACCGGGCACCTGGTGTTTGTGCGTGGCGGCGGGTTGTGGGCCGTTCCCTTCGATCGCGACCGCGTCGAAACCACCGGCGCACCGGTTCCGGTCATCGAAGGCGTGCGGGTTGAAGGCGGCGGCGCCGTGCAGTACTCGGTCTCTGACGAAGGGACGCTGGCCTACATCCCCGGGGTCGAGGTGGTGAGCAGCATGAGGTCGGTGGTGATTGCGAATCGCGACGGCACCTCTGAGCCGTTGACCGCGCCCTCGCGCGACTACCAGGACCTGGCATTGTCGCCCGATCAAACCCGTCTCGCCGTCGTGATCGGCGCCGGCATGGACTCTGATGTGTGGGTCCTGGAGATCGCGCGCGGCACCTTGACGCGCGTAACCAATGAGAGGGGGTATGAGGCCGGCCCGCTGTGGAGCCATGACGGCGCCTCGATTGTGTTTGCGTCGGTGCGGGAAGACAAGTGGACGATCGAACGCAAGGCGGCTGACGGCACCGGCAGTCCAGAGGTGCTCGCCGCCTTCGACAAACCTGCCCATGTTGAGCCCACGTCGTGGTCGCCGGACGGACGCACGTTGCTGGTCGAGGTCGACGCCACGATGGTCAGCGTCAGCGCTGGGACCAAGGAGCCGCCGAAGCCACTGCTTCAGTCCGCGAGGCAAGCGGTGATCTCGCCAGATGGCCGCTGGGTGGCCTACGTTTCGCGGGAGAGCGGCTCGGCCCAGGTTTACCTGCAGCGTTTTCCCAGCCTGGGTGAGCGGCGAGTAATATCGGGCGCGCGGTCGACTTACGGTTACATGCCGATCTGGTCGCGCGATGGGAGCGAGCTGTTTTATCTGAGCGGTCCCAGCAGGGGACCCATTAACGCGGTGATGCGCGCAAGCGTTCGCGTCGATCAGGCCGGCATGGTCGACATCGGCGCGCCCGTCCTGATGAGCGCGTTTACCTCCTACACAAAATCGAACGCTTACCGTTCGTTTGACGTGACGCGCGATCGTCAGCGCCTGTTCGTGATTAGTAACAATCAGGCAGCCGTAGGCGATGGAGCTCTGCGCCGAATCAACATCGTCACGAACTGGTTTGAAGAGCTGAAGCGGCTGGTGCCGATCAGATGAGCGTCACCATCGGCACCGGCATCGGTCCCCGCGAAAGTCTCTCCGCCCTCGGCGCAGATGGCTCCCTTCGGCGCGCTATTGGTCCGGGCGTTGAGCCTGACGGTCCAGGTATGCCGCCGGGGTGAGAATCGCGATGCCGCGAAACGGGTGAAGGGCCAGCAGATCGCCGTCACCGGTCACGATCACGTCCGCGCGCCCGTTCACCGCCACGTCCAGGAACTTGTCATCCTTCGGATCGCGCGACGCATGAAAAGTCTGCACGACGGCCACGATGTCGACGAGGGGCGCCAGCCGCAGGAGTAGCGCTTCACGCTTGTCGCGCGAGACGTAGGCGTCGAACTTGACCGACAACAGCTTCTCAGTCAGCTCACGCAGTGTCGCCGTCGATGCCAGCAGGTCACCGCTCGTGATCGCCGCCTCCAGTGCGCGCGCCGGCGTGGAAGTGGTCGAGAGCGCGCCGCTGATCAGGACGTTGGTGTCGAAGACGATTCGCTCACGCGCCATCGGCCAGAAGCTTGGCGAGCCGGTCTTCCGTCAGTCCGGCGGCGTCGGCCTGGGCCGCCACCTCGTTGCGAAGCTCCAGGAATGCGCGGACGTTTCCCGACTGGAGCCGCTCGTAGTCGGCCATCGACATCACCACCGCGATGTCCCGGTCCTGGCGACGGATGACAATGGGCTCCCGCTGCGCTTCATCAAGGATGGCGCCCAGTCGGTTCTTGGCTTCGGTGGCAGCGACACTCTTCATGGGGCCTCGTAATCAGCTAGTTTAGCTATTATAGCCTAAATAGCTCAAGTAGGGGTTCCTCGAACTCATCTATACTCCCCGCATCCCGCTGCTCCCAGGCTCACGCGTAGGTCCATACGAGATTGTCGCGCCGCTTGGTGCTGGCGGTATGGGCGAGGTCTATCGCGCGCGCGATACGAAGTTGAATCGCGACGTTGCGATCAAGGTGTTGCTGCCCACGGTCGCCAACGATCCGGATCGCCTCGCGCGCTTCAGCCGTGAAGCGCAAGCTGTTGCGGCGCTGAATCACCCCAACATCGTCACCATTCACGGCATTGAACGTAGCGACGACACGCAGTTCATCGTCATGGAGCTCGTCGAAGGACAGACGCTCGCAGAGGTGATTCCCAAGGGCGGACTGGCGCTCGGCCGTCTGCTCGACATCGCCATTCCGCTCGCCGATGCTGTCGCAACGGCGCACGAGCGCGGCATCGTGCATCGCGACCTCAAGCCCGCCAACGTGATGGTCGGCGCTCACGGTCGCGTCAAGGTCCTCGACTTCGGCCTGGCGAAGCTGCGCGAATCCACGTCCGCCGATGAAGCGACGATGCCGCCCTCCCCCGAGCTGACCGGAGAAGGGCGTATTCTCGGCACGGTCGCGTACATGTCCCCGGAACAGGCCGAGGGGAAGCCCGTCGACGCCACCTCAGACGTGTTTTCGTTTGGCGTGCTGTTGTACGAGATGGCCACGGGTACGCGGCCGTTCAAGGGCGACTCGAGTTTGTCGGTGCTGTCGGCGATCCTGCGCGAGACGCCGGCGCCGATCACCGATCTCAATCCCGCGCTGCCGCGCGAGCTCTCGCGCATCGTCCGGAGGTGCCTCGCCAAGGATCCCGATCGCCGTTATCAGTCGGCGAAGGATCTCCGGAACGATCTCGATGAGCTGAAGCAGCTGATTCAGTCCGGCGACTTGCAATCGGTACCGCTCGTGACTCCTGCGAAGTCGTCGCGCGTGTGGCCTGCCGTGGCGCTCGTCGCAGCGATCGCCGCGGTCGTTGCCATCGGCGCGTTGGTATGGCGGGGGCCGCCGTTGACCGCCGACCCAGCGACACCGCAGATGACCTTCAGTCGCTTGACGATGCAGTCGGGCCTGACGACCGGGCCATCGCTTTCACCCGATGGCAAGTGGCTTCTGTATGTCAACGCCGAAAGCGGCAACCCCGACATCTATCTGCAAGCGACGACCGGACAGACCTCGATCAACCTCACGAAAGACTCCACGGCCACCGACTTCATGCCGGTGTTCTCGCCCGATGGCGAGTCGATCGCCTTTCGCTCGGAGCGCGACGGCGGGGGCCTTTTCATCATGGGCCGGACTGGCGAATCAGTGCGGCGTCTCACCCAGCGTGGGTTCAACCCGGCGTGGTTCCCGGATGGCAAGCAGGTGGTGTTTGCGACAGACGCGGGCGGGATTGTTGAAACGCGCTCTGGCAGTGTGAGCGACCTGTGGGTCGTTGCGGCCGCCGGTGGAGAGCCGCGCCGGCTGTTTGCCGGAGATGCCGTGCAGCCGCGCGTGTCGCCGAATGCGCGCCGTATCGCGTTCTGGAGTCTTCCCACCGACGGGGATCCGAAACAGTTCTCGGGGAGCACGCGCGACATCTGGACCATCGCCGCCGATGGCAGTAACCCCGTGAGGGTGACGGCAGACGAAGCCAATGATTGGAATCCGAGCTGGTCGCCGGATGGGCGCTGGCTCTACTTCCTCAGCAATCGAGCAGGCAGCATGAACCTGTGGCGGATTGCCATCGACGAGACGAGCGGAGTGCCAGGTGGTGCGCCGCAGGCGGTTACGGTCCCGGCCGCGTACGTCCGCGACTTCAGTTTATCGGCCGACGGCCGCCTCGGCCTGTACGCGACATCGTCACCGACGAGTAACATCGCGCGCGTCCGCTTTGATGCGCGGACCGGCGCCGTCCAGGGGCCGCTCGAGCCGCTGACCAGCGGGACACGTGAGTACTTCCTTCAGGACGTCAGCCCGGACGGGCAGCAACTCGTCCTCACGACCGGCACACGCGAGCATGAGGACATCTACGTGATGGCGAGCGACGGTCGAGGACTGCGGCAGCTCACCAACAACGCCGCGCGCAACCGTCAGGTGCATTGGTCCGCCGACGGCATGCATCTCT
Source organism: Acidobacteriota bacterium (assembly GCA_021730945.1). GTDB lineage: Bacteria > Acidobacteriota > Vicinamibacteria > Vicinamibacterales > UBA2999 > 12-FULL-67-14b. The sequence continues at coordinate 114,716 of JAKFYH010000049.1, forward strand.
ACTTCTATTCTGACCAGAGCGGACAAATGGAATTGTGGATCATCAACCAGGACGGCAGCGGCCTGCGCCAGTTGACGACCTCGGATGGCGGGCGGTTTCATCCGAGCCCATCACCGGATGGCTCGAGGGTCGTCGCGATGTCGCCGAATCCGATGCGATTCCAGATGTACGACGTCCGCGATTTCTCGAAGCCCATCGAGACATTGCCCGCGCTCCCGCCAGAACTCGCTTCGTCGAGCACCATCATTCAGGAGTGGTCGCCGGATGGCCGGATGCTCCTGTTCACCGCCGATGGCGGCCCGTTGGTCTATTCAGTCACGGCACGAACCTATCGGCGCATTCCAGGTGCGGACGGCTTTGCCAGCTGGTTACCCGACAGTCGCCGAGTGCTGATCAGTAACGGACCACTGTGGGTCGTCGATTCGATTTCCGGCGATCGGCGCGAGGTGTTTGCGCTCCCGGGCGAGGGAGTCGGCGGCGGCCGCGTCAGCGCGGACGGTTCGTATCTGTATTTCGCGCACGGCACCGGTAGCGGTGACATCTGGACGGTCCGCTTTGATGGACCGGCGCCGGTGACCACGCCATGAGCATCGCCCCAGGCACGCGCCTCGCCTCGTACGAGATTCCCTCCGCAGTCGGCGTAGGCGGCCCACCTTTGGTCGCGCATCCGTCAAGCGAGCTTCGGCGAGGTCTCGCCGGAGCCAAGGAGACGCGATGCAGATAGGCGAATCAATCGGGGCCTATCAGGTCATCGCCAAACTTGGCGTAGGCGGAATGGGCGAGGTGTATCGTGCCCGCGATGCCAAGCTGAATCGCGACGTTGCGATCAAGGTGCTGCTGGCGGCAGTCGCCAACGATCCCGATCGCCTTGCGCGGTTCAGTCGGGAAGCGCAGGTGCTGGCGTCGCTGAACCACCCCAACATCGCAGCCATCTACGGCATCGAAGAGACGGGTGGCGTCACGGCGTTGGTAATGGAGCTCGTCGAAGGCGAGGATCTGTCCCAGCGGATCGCGCGCGGAGCAATTCCGATCGATGAGGCGCTGCCGATCGGACGGCAGATCGCCGAAGCGCTCGAAGCCGCGCACGATCACGGCATCATTCATCGCGATCTGAAGCCGGCCAACATCAAGGTCCGTCCTGACGGAACGGTCAAGGTGCTCGACTTCGGCTTGGCGAAAGCGATCGATCGTTTGGAGGGCGATGGCTTTAGCCGTCGCCCGGCGGACGTGGCAAATTCGCCGACGCTGTCGATCCATGCGACCGAGGCCGGCATTATCCTCGGCACCGCCGCCTACATGTCACCGGAGCAGGCGCGCGGCAGGGCGGTCGACAAGCGCGCCGATATCTGGGCCTTCGGGGTCGTTGTCTACGAGATGCTGACCGGCAGCAATCCGTTCGCTGGTGAGACGCTGAGTGACACGATCGCGTTCGTCCTGACGCGCGAGTTCGATTGGACCGTGCTGCCGCTCAATACTCCCGCCGGCGTGCGTCGCATGCTCACGCGCGCCCTCGAACGCGATCCCAAACGGCGGCTTCGGGATATCGGTGATGCGCGGGCAGAGCTCGACGGCCAGGCACCAGAAGTGCGGGAGGCCGCAGCCGCACCACCGCAGCCATCGCGCGTCGGGCGCGCTCTGAGAGTTGCCGCGATATTCGTCCTGGGCGCGGCAATTGCGTCAGGGCTGATCGCGGGGTGGCTGAATCGAATGGCCCCCGCCGGCGATACCGCGTCGCCCATCCGGTTCCTGATCACTCCACGTGACGGTGTGTCGTTTGAGGATGGGTTCGCCGTCAACTATGTATTGTCTCCGGACGGCCGTCAGATTCTGTTGCGTGGACGCGATCAGGGTCGAGGTTCATTCACGTGGTCTGCCCGGTCGCTGGCGGACGGCAGTGTCCGCCAGCTGGATAGCCTGACAGGCTCACGCGGGACACCATTCTGGTCTCCCGATAGCCGCTCGATTGGCTTCTTCAAGAATGATTCACTTTTCCGCGTCGACGCCGACAGCAGTGGCCTCGCCTTATTGACTGCGCTTGGTGCGAGCGGCGCCGCCGCCGGCACCGGCGGTTCATGGTCCTCCACCGGACAAATACTCTTCGTGCGTGAAGGCGCCGTGGTCGCAATTTCGGATCGCGGCGGCGCCTCGCGCGTCGTTGCTGCATCACAGGTTGCCGCCCCGTACGTCGGTACTGCCGCACTTCCTGATGGCCGACACGTTCTCGTGCAGCAAAGTGCAGGTAGGGCGGCGGTAACCGGTCGCGTCTTACTCGTCACCATCGACGGTTCGACTCCGCCGATACCTCTCGTCGAGGGCGTGCAGCCCATGTATGCCGCCCCCGGCTGGTTGCTTGCGGTCAACCAGTCGCGACTGCGAGCATGGAAACTGAACCTGGCTGAGGGTCGAATCGAAGGCGATCCAGTCACCATCAATCCAATCATGGTCGGAAGAAATCTGGGCAACCAAACCCGCTTCTTCTCCGTGTCGCAGACCGGCGTGCTGGCCGTTCGATCGGACAGGGTCGATGACGTCGACTTCACAGGGGTCCAATGGTTCGATCGCGCCGGTGTACCAGGCGCCAGCCTCAAGTTGGATCGTAACTGTCGCAACCCAGAACTGTCGCCCGGCGGCGATCGTGTCGCGCTCGAATGTTTTGATCCCGCTAACCAGCAACGAGACATCTGGTTGTATGACCTCGCGCGTAACGTGGCGTCCCGCCTTACCGTCGACGCCGCCGACGACGCCGATCCGTTGTGGTCGCCGGACGGGCGGACCATTGTCTTTGTGTCGGATCGATTGGGAACGGTCGATGTATTTCAGAAAGCCGTGGGAGGAGTTTCGGAAGAGCAGCTCGTACTTAAAACCGTCGGCAACACCCCGACGATGTCGTGGTCCCCGGACGGACACACCATCGCCTTATTGACGGGGGGCGGCGGCCTGTCGGTATTCGACTTCGTGAAGCGCACCCCAGAGGTCCCGGTATCGACGAGCGAATTTCTCGAGATCGAGTTCCAGTTCTCCCCGGACGGTCACTGGTTTTCCTATAGCTCGGATGAATCCGGCCGCGCCGAGATTTACGTGCAGCGATGGCCGGTGAGCGGAGATAAGTGGCGGGTGTCGATCGACGGCGGCACCGATGCACGATGGCGACCTGATGGCAAGGAACTCTTTTACCTGAGTCCCACCAAGGCATTGATGGCCGTTCCGATCGACCTGGCCGCGACGCCGCGGATTGGTGCGCCGACGAAATTGTTCGACACGCGCATCGCCGGCCCGCTGGGTTCGGGGCAGCGTTTTCCCTATGCAATCTCGCGCGACGGCAAACGCTTCTTGCTTTACGTGACAAGCCAGAATGCGCCGTTGCCCGCCATCGAAGTGACCGTCAACTGGCCGGCGTTGATCGCGAAGAAGACTCCATGAGTTTCAGTTCAGGCCAGCGTCTCGGGCCCTATGAGATTCTCTCGGCGCTTGGCGAAGGCGGAATGGGCGAGGTGTTTCGGGCGCGCGATACGAAGTTGAATCGCGACGTTGCGATCAAGGTGCTGTTGCCCGCTGTCGCCAACGATCCCGATCGCCTGGCGAGGTTCAGCCGCGAAGCGCAGGTGCTGGCATCGCTCAATCATTCGAACATTGCTTCGATCTACGGCATCGAAGAGTCTGGCGCCGTCACGGCACTGGTGATGGAACTGGTCGAGGGCGAGGACCTGTCGCAGCGCATTTCGCGCGGAGCGATTCCGATCGATGAGGCACTGCCGATCGCGCGACAGATCGCGGAAGCGCTCGAAGCCGCACACGACCACGGCATCATCCATCGCGACCTGAAGCCGGCGAACATCAAGGTGCGCTCGGACGGTACCGTCAAGGTCCTCGACTTTGGCCTGGCCAAGACGGCGGGACCCGGGACCCGGGACCCGGGATCTGAACATCTTGCCAACTCGCCCACCCTGTCCGTCCATGCGACAGAAGCCGGACTCATTCTCGGCACCGCCGCCTACATGAGTCCCGAGCAGTCGGCCGGGAAGGCCGTCGACAGGCGCACCGATCTCTGGGCGTTTGGCGTCGTGCTGATGGAGATGCTGACGGCGCGCCAGGTGTTCAAGGGCGACACCCTCTCGCACGTGCTGGCCGCCGTCTTGAAAGACGAGCCGGACTGGAGCGCGCTGCCGGCGGACACGCCGGCGTCGATTCACCGGTTGCTACGCAGATGCCTGGAGAAAGATCGGAAGCGTCGATTGCCGGATGCGGCCGATGTCCGCCTGGAGATCGACGAGGCGCCGGAACCCGCGCGCGTCTCCGCGCCGCGGCCGCGCGCGTCGTTGTCATTTATCGGCCCATTGTTGGCTGGCGGACTTCTGTTTGCAGCAGCGTTATGGATGGTTGGGAGAAATCCTTCGGCATCCAGCGCCAACGCGGTACGCTTTGCCATTCACGACACCGATCAGGTCGTCATTTCTCGCGAACCACGCCACGTTGCAATCTCCCCGGATGGACGTCTGTTGGCATTCATCGGGTTTGGCGAGGGCGGACCGCGCATCTGGATCCGCGGGCTCGATGTCCTGGAGGCGCGACCGCTTCCCGGAACAGAGGGCGCCGTCTCCCTGTGCTGGTCACCCGACGGTCAATCGCTGGCGTTTTCAGCAGCGGGCCAAGTCAAGACAACGGCGATTACCGGCGGAGCGCCGCAGGTCGTCGCCTCACCGCGCATGAACATCCTCACCGGCTTCGCATGGGGGCTTGGCGGCACCATCTTCCACACGGGGCTGCGAGGCGGATGGACGATCAACATCAAGGGCGGAGCGCCGGTGAACGTCATGCCGGTGGTGTCGAATGAATCCTACGACTCGGCTGCATTCCTGCCGGACGGGCGCCACTTCCTCATCGCGGTTAATAGTCCAGACCGCGCGAGGGCCGGCACGTTCGCAGTCGGCGTCGACGGCGGCGACCGCACGCGAATCCTCGACTTCCCAACGACGGCGCGATACGCGCTGGGACACTTGATGTTCGTCCGCGACGGTGTGCTCTACGCGCAGCCGTTTGACTTGACGCGCCGGCAGTTGGCAGGCACGCCGGTGCCGCTGGCCGAGTCGGTCGCCTCGGCGTTCAGCGCGTCAGACACGGGCGCGATCGCGTACCTTCCACTGATCGCGTCACAACAGGCTGCGTCGACCCAACTGACCTGGGTCGATCGCACCGGCCGTGTGATGGGCCGCATCGAACAGGCCGGCGGTGCAGCCAGCCCGGCGCTCTCCCGCGACGGCCGCCGTCTAGCCATGAACCTGCGCACCAGCATCTGGGTATTCGAACTGGAACGCGCGGTGCTGTCCCGCGTGACCACTGGAACAACGTCCGACTTCAGCCCGTCCTGGCTACCGGACAACCAACGCCTGGTGTTCCACCGCACCCTGTTTCGTAACGGCCAGGACGCCATTCTCAGTGCGGTCGTCGGCAGTGCCGCCAAGGAAACCGTAGTCTACGAGCTTGGCCCCGATGCCGGCCTTCACGCGCACGCCACCGACGTCTCGGCTGATGGTCGCTACCTCGCGTACGAGACCGATGACCGGCAAGTTGTCTGGGTGCGCGCGTTGGCGGGCGATCCGGGCGCGACGCGACACGGTCTGCCCACCAGCGCGCAAACCCAGGGCGTGTTCTCACCCGATGGGCGCTGGCTTTCCTACACGTCGGATTCCTCGGGCAGGTTCGAGGTCTACGTCGACGGCGTTCCCGAGCCTGGTACCCGTGTTCAGGTCTCGACCAACGGCGGCAATTCCGCGCGCTGGTCGCGCGACGGCAAGGAACTGTTCTACCTGGCGCCCGACGATACGCTGATGACCGTGCCGGTCCTCTCCACGCAGCCGCTCGAGTTCGGCCAGCCGGTGCCGCTGTTCAAGTTCGCCTCGGCGGGCCGCGGCCTGCCCGCGGGGAAGCCGCCCTACGACGTAGCGCCAGACGGCCAGCGCTTCATCGTCAATGCGGTGGTGCGGCAAAGTGATCCCTCCCAGCACGTGCTGTTGAATTGGCCAGCGTTGCTGGCCGCGAAGACCACGCCATGAGCCTGACAGCCGGACGGCGAATCGGCGTTTACGAAATCCTCTCCGCGCTCGGTGCCGGGGGCCCGCCCTCGCTCGCGCATGGTGTGGGCGAGCTTCGGCGAGGTCTCGTCCGCTTTCGCCACGAAGTGGCTACAGCGAGACCACGCCGCAGCTCGCCGCTGCAAGCCAGCGAGCGCAGGCGGGCCGCAACCCAGCGAATGGTGACGTCATGATCGGCCAGGTTCTTGGGCCTTACACCATCGTCAGCAGGCTGGGCGAAGGCGGAATGGGCGAGGTGTATCGTGCGCGCGATATCAAGTTGAATCGCGATGTGGCCATCAAGGTGCTGTTGCCCGCTGTCGCCAACGATCCCGATCGCCTGGCGAGGTTCAGCCGCGAAGCGCAGGTGCTGGCATCGCTCAATCATTCGAACATTGCTTCGATCTACGGCATCGAAGAGTCTGGCGCCGTCACGGCACTGGTGATGGAACTGGTCGAGGGCGAGGACCTGTCGCAGCGCATTTCGCGCGGAGCGATTCCGATCGATGAGGCACTGCCGATCGCGCGACAGATCGCGGAAGCGCTCGAAGCCGCACACGACCACGGCATCATCCATCGCGATCTGAAACCCGCCAATGTGAAGGTGCGGCCAGACGGCACCGTGAAGGTGCTCGACTTCGGCCTCGCCAAAGCCGTCGATCCGACCGCCGGATCATCTGCCACGGCGATGAACTCGCCGACGCTGTCGATCCACGCGACCGAGGCCGGCCTCATCCTCGGCACCGCCGCCTACATGAGTCCCGAGCAGGCTGCGGGCAAAGCCGTCGACAAGCGCAGCGATCTCTGGGCCTTTGGCGTCGTCCTGCTCGAGATGCTGACCGGCCGACAGACGTTCGGCGGGGAGTCCATCTCGCATGTGCTCGCTGCGGTGTTGAAAGATGAGCCGGATTGGACGGCGCTGCCGCCGGACACGCCGGCATCGATCCGAAGGTTGCTGAAGCGATGCCTCGAGAAGGATCGCAAGCGACGGCTCGCCGATGCCGCCGATGCTCGGCTGGAGATAGACGAGGCGCTGTTGTCGCCCACCGAAGTCGCGCACGGAGCGCCCGTGGAGGAGAGCACCCGGTCGCGGCGTCGACTGCAGGTGGCCTGGTCGCTCGTTGCCCTGTGTGCCGTCGTGGCGACAGCGCTTGCCCTCGCCATCGCGCTCCGCACCCCGCCGATTGAAACGCCTGCCTATCGCAGCACCATTCTCGTCACCGGGGATCTCAACGTTCGGCCGCCCTCGAACCGGTTTGCGATCTCTCCGGACGGCACTCGCCTGGTTTATATCGCCGGCCCCGGGATGCTCTGGCTGCGCGCGCTCGATGGTTCAGTCGCGCAGGCCCTGCCCGGCACCGAAGGCGCGCAAGGTCTGTTCTGGTCGCCCGACAGCCGTTTCATAGCCTTCACCGTCGGCCGGCAACTCAAGAAGGTCGATGCGGCCGGCGGCACACCCGTTACCATCAGCGACGACCTCCGTTCTTCCGACTTGGGGGGCACCACCTATGGCACCTGGAATCGCGACGATGTGATCCTGTTTCCGCCCGAATCCCGTGCCGGACTCGGTCGCGTCACTGCCGCTGGAGGTGCGACAGTTACGGTGACGACCCTCGATACCAACGCCGGCGAAACCAGCCATGGTTACCCGTACTTTCTACCGGACGGTCGCCACTTCTTGTATGTCGCCTACAACAGTCTCGTGCCGGTCGGCGTGTATGTCGGATCCCTCGACTCATCGGAGCGGCGACGCGTCCTCGAGGACGCCAGCAATGTGCAATACGCCGCTGGTTCGCTCGTCTTCACGAGGGGTACGACGCTGCTGGCGCAGTCATTCGATCCCACGACGCTTGCTCTGAGTGGGGAAGCCACGCCGCTTGGCGACCAAGTGCAGATGAACACGGCGACCCTGCGGGCCAGCGCGTTCTCGGTCTCGGCAAGCGGCGCCTTGGTCTATCAGACCGGTGTCAGCGGCGGCGGCAACTCTCGCGTGGTGTGGTCGGACCGGACCGGCCGCCAGGCCGCAGTGCTGAGCGAGAGCATGCCCTATCGTGACTTGTCGTTGTCGCCAGATGGCAAGCACGCCTCCGTCAGCCTGTTCGATGAGAAGGGTCTCCGTGGCAGCGACATCTGGATCATCGACGTGATGCGGGCGTTAAGTACCAAGTTCACATTCGATCCCGCCGACGAGTTTTCTGGACTGTGGTCTCGGGATGGTGTCGACATGGTGTTCAACTCCCGCCGCAAGGGCCGTTTCGATCTCTATCGCAAGGCGGCCAGCGGCGCCGGACCCGAGGAGCTCCTGCACGCCGATCAGCTCGACAAGAGCCCGACCAGCTGGTCGCCCGATCGGCAGCACATTCTCTACACCGACATCAGTGTCCAGGGCAGAGGCGATATTTGGGCGCTCCCCATGTTCGGAGAGCGTCAGCCCTTCCCGTTTGTGAAGACGCCGTTCGATGAGGGGTTCGGCCAGTTCTCCCCGGATGGCCGCTGGGTGGCGTACGCCTCGGACGAGTCAGGCCGAAGCGAAGTCTACGTCGCGCCCTTTCCAGGGCCTGGCGCGAAGTGGCAGATTTCAAATGCCGGCGGTGGCTATCCACGATGGCGCGCTAACGGCCGCGAGCTGTTTTACTTCTCGACTGGCAAGCTGATGGCGGCTGCGGTCGGCCTCGGGGCCGACCGCGTGGAGGTCGAGTCGGTGCAGCCGCTGTTCGAGATGTCGCGGCCCGGTGGCGGCGCGCGCCCTTATTACGACGTGTCGCCGGATGGCCAGCGCTTCCTGCACATCGTGCTGGCTTCGCGTGCGACGGAGACACCGCTGACTCTACTGGCCAACTGGCCGGCGTTGCTGAAGAAGGACTGACGGACGCTGACTTTAGCCGGCGAATGGATCGACGATCCGCACACCGGCTTTCGCGAACTCGGCGCGGTTTCGCGTCGCCACCACGAGGTCGTTGGTTAGCGCTGTAGCTGCGATCAGGCTGTCTTTGATCGGCATCGCTTTCCCGGCCGTGCGAAGCCGCGCGAGCAACTCCGCCCACTTCATGCCGGTCTCTGCTTCCCAGCTCAAACACTGAAGGCGCTGGACACCGGCGTCGAACCATCGCTCGAGTGCGACCCGCTTCTTTCCCTTGCGAAGCAGCAGGATGCCAAATCGCAGTTCACCGAGGATGATCGGGTCGACCGCGATGTCTTGCTCGTGGAGCCGCAACCAGTCAATCACGCGCTGATCCGGAGCGGCTTTGGTCGGCTCGCTGAGGACGTTGGCGTCGACCAGGTACTTCACAGGCTGTCGGTCGACTCAGAGTCGATGGGCTCGAAGAAACCCTTCTGCGGACAGGCCAGCAGCCAGTCGATGGCGCCATCATTCGGCCGGGCGGCGCGGCGGACCAGGCGGTAGTCGCCGCGGTCGAGGCGTTCGACGTCGAACTCTTGCCCTGGCTCGATGCGGTCCAGCTGGCGGAGCTCCGAGGGCAGGACGATCTGTCCCTTGGAGGAAACCGTGGTCTTCATGGAGGTAAGATATCGTCTTACTCATTGAAAATCAAGCACGGCGCGACCGGACGTACCAGACTGAAATCGACTGTCGCTGCGCTACGTCACCCGCTGAGAACAGTCGGGACAGATTCCATGGGTGGGCATGGTCGCGTCAGTTGCGCGGCGTCCGGTTTGCCACGTGCCGTCGGGCATTTGAACCCTGCGGCACCACGCACAGATCCGGGTCATATCGCTGCCGATGCGCCTGTCCGTCGGGGCATCACCGAGCTGCGAAGCAGTCTGAACTTCGTCGCCGAACGAGGGAGGTCGTTGCAGCATGATCGTTCGGGCTGCAAAAGGGTCGCCACTAACCCATCAGGTAATTCGCGCCGATTCCCCCAATACTCCCGGATCCCGCTGGAGTAAGTGGTGCATTTTGAACCACGGAGATACGAATTATGCGGAAGTCACCTACGGCGCTTCCAGGTAAGCGGCAGGTGCCGCGGCGGCGAGGCCGTTGGCGGGGCCACTGCGGATGCTTCGCCTGCATCTTCTTCTGCACCAGCGTCGCCGTGTCGTCAGCGGAACGCCCCTGGCTCTTCAGATCGCGCGCGAGTTCCTGCACTTCCTGCATCACGGCCTGATTCACGGCGATCAGCGAACCGTCGCCGACGGCGCCGTGTGACGGCACGATGATCTTCGGCTTCATGGCCTCGAACGCGTTGAATGCGGCCAGCCACGCCTGCTTGCTCGTCACAATGACGTAGGTGTGCGGCGCACCCTGACGGTGGCGTTCTCCTTGACGATCGGGTCGGCGGGAGGCGCCGTTTGCGCGGCCGCGTTCGACCCACAGGCCGCGATCATCAGCACGCCGAGAAAGATGCTCCGCTTTATTTCGCCTCCTCGGGCTTCGGCCGCCACAACACCAGCACTTTTCCCACGCGTTGAACCGTCGCTGAATCCGTCGCCGCGGCGATGGCTTCGCAAATCTCTTCGCGCGCCTCGCGGTCGTCGCCGAGAATCTTCACCTTGATCAGCTCATGCGCCGTCAGCGCGCGGTCCACTTCGGCGATCACCGCAGGCGTCACACCACCGTGCCCCACCATGACCTTGGGCTCGAGTGCGTGCGCGCGGGCCTTGAGGTGAGCGCGTTCGCGCGGCGTGAGGGAAACAGGCATCACGGGATTGTACTTCGCTGACCCGGGCGGGAGGGCACTGCTGGTCGGGAGGGAAACTTCCGTCGGGATCCCGACAAGGATCACCCTTCCGTCAAGCAGTGCCCTCCCGCCAAGAGTTGCGATCCCGTCGCTGTCGGAGGCGGCCCTGCAGAGCGCCTAAGCAGTTCGGCGCACACGGTTGACCGCCTTCACCATGAGGAAGACAATCCACGCCAGGATCAGGAACTGCACCACCTGGGTGATGAACGACCCGTAGGCGAAGATCGCGGCACCGGCCGCTTTCGCCTCCACCAGCGAGGCATACGGCGCCGGCGCCTTGGTGCCTTCGCGCAAGATCACGAACATCCCGCTGAAGTCGGTGCCGCCGAGGGCAAAACCGACCACCGGCATGACGATGTCGTTGACCAGCGAGTCGACGATCTTCTGGAAGGCGGCGCCGATGATCACGCCGACGGCGAGATCCATGACGTTGCCCTTGGCAATGAATTCCTTGAACTCACTCAGCATCGATGCTCCCTTTTCCAGGAATTCAAGAGATCAGAAGAAGAAAGTGTTTCTCCTGATCTTCTCGCCTCCTGCTACTACGCCGTCAGCTTCAAGTGACCGATGTGATGCCGGCCGTGCCAGGCATAAAGTTGAAGGAACCAGTCGAGCGTGACCGCGCCATGTTCGGGGTGGATGGCGGCGCGGGTGAAGTCGGCGCCGGTCATTGACTCGAGCATCCGGTGCCAGCGGTGGTGGAGTCCGTCAAGAATCTGGATGGACACCGCCGGATCTGCGCTGGCGTCCGCCAGCTTGGCCCATTCCGCTTCGTTGTACGGCTTGATGGTCGGCTGGTCCTCGGTCAAGGCCAGGCGAAAGCGGATGAACGCGTTCATGTGGCTGTCGGCGAGGTGATGCACCACCTGCCGGCCGGTCCAGCCGCCTTCGCGATAGGGCTGGTCGATTCGCGCCATCGGCATGACGGCCTTCAATTCGGCCGGAAAGGTGGCAATGGTTGCAATGGCGACCCGGCGGGTTTCGGCGGTCGGGTTTGGGTCGAAGGCAAACCTGCCGGTGGGAAATCGTCGATCCATGGCACGATCATGCGCCGATGCCCGTCGCTAATACAAGCGTAAAGTGTTGATTCTAAACCTGTTGACCCCCAGCACTCAGCACCCCAGCACTTCAGCACCCCAGCACCCCAGCACCTTGAAAAGCCAACCGTTTTCGCCCAATCCCGTCGAAGTAGGAGGAATGGATGAACGCGACGCGGCAGTGGTCGCCAAGGCCCGCGACGGCGACCGCGAGGCGTTTCGAGCGCTCGTCGAGCGCCATTCCCGCTACGTCTTTTCGCTGGCGCACCGGATGACCGGCAACGCGCAGGATGCGGAGGACGTGGTGCAGGAGGCGTGGCTCAAGGCCCACAAGCAGTTGAGCCGGTTCGAGGCCCGGGCCGATTTTCGTACCTGGCTGCACAGGATCACCGTGAACTGTTCGATCGACTTGATCCGCGGCCGGCGTCATCGCGAAGACGCCCACGATCCGGCCGACCTCGAGCAAGGTCCCCTGAGCGAGCGTGGCGCCGAGACGCAACCGACGCCGGAGCGCATGGCCGCCAGCACGCAGATCTCGGATCGGGTGAACCAGGCGCTGGGGTTGCTGACCGCGCTCGAACGCGCCGCCTTCACCCTGCGCCACGTCGAGGGCATGTCGATCGATGAAGTGGGCGAGAAGCTTGGCATGAAGACCAGCGCGACCAAGCACAGCATCTTTCGCGCGGTGAAGAAGATGCGGCAGGCGCTCGAACCCTTCGTGCCGTCGCGGGAACACGCCGGGTCGCAGTTGATGGGCCGTGAATCGAAATGAACAACCACCTCTCGGAAGAAGAGCTGATCCTCCACTACTACGGCGAAACCGATCGCGCAGACGAGGCGCGCCTCGATGGGCACCTGGCCGAGTGTGGCGAGTGCCAGTCCGCCAAGGCGCAGCTGCAACGCGTGCTGGCCCTGGTCGAGACCGCGGCGCCGGTGGCAGCGCCCCCAGGCTTTGAGCGCGACGCCTGGGCGCGACTCGAACCGAGACTGCCATCGCCGCGTTCCGAGCGCCGATGGACCAGGGCCATCTTCTGGTTCCCGCAGTGGGCGCTGGCCGGCGGCGTCGCCGCACTCGTGCTGATGGCATTTGTCGCCGGCCGTATCTCTGGCAGCGATCCAGCCGGAACCAACCCCGCGGCGCCGGGGCTCGCCCAAGCCGGCGGCAACTCCGATGTGTTGCACACCGCAGTCAGCGATCACCTCGATCGCACCCAGATCATGCTGACCGAGCTGGTGAACAGCGGGGTGAATCAGGCTGACGCGTTCGCCGGCGAGCAGGCGCGCGCCGGCGATCTGGTCGCCGCCAATCGCCTGATTCGCCAGTCGGCGGCGCAATCGGGAGACGAGGGCATTGCCGACGTGCTGGAAGACCTCGAGCGCGTGCTCCAGGAGATTGCCAACGCGCCGGCCGATGTTACGTCTAACGAGTTGTCTGACTTGAAAGCGCGAATCACCGCCCAGGACCTGTTGTTCCGTGTGCGCGTGATCGCCTCGGAGATGCGTAACCGAACCCGTAACGATCGCGAGGCTGGCGATCGAAGCCCGCTCCGGCCCTCGATGTCGTAGCGCCTGAGAGTAACCGCAGGGCCGCCATGATGGCCGGTCAAACTTGGAGAAACACACGATGAGAGCAGTACGCAACACCTGTCGGATCGCGGTCGTCGTTGGCGCGCTGATCGTGCCGTCGGCCGCCGCCGCGCAGGTCGTACCCGTGCCCCCGGTGCCGCCCGTGCCGCCGATGTTACTGACGAGGCCCGAACCTCCATTGGTACCTGATTTGACGGCCCTGCCGCGGTTGGCCGACGTGATCCGGCTGGCCGATTTGCCACGCCTGGCCGATTTGCCACACTTGGCCGATTTGCCACGCTTGGCCGACCTGCCCGATCTGGCCGGCCTGCCGGCCATGCTCGATGCGGCGCGCCTGGCGGCGATCGACAGCGCCGCCGCCGTCATGCCCGGCATCTACCGCCTTGAGCGGCAGGGTCCGCGCGACGATGAGCAGCGATCGCGTGAGGATGAAGCGAAGCAGCGGGCAGACGAAGCCAAGCAGCGCGAGTCGGAGCGCCGTCAACGCGCCGATGAAACCTACCAGCGCGGCCAGGACGCGCTGGAACGCCGGAACTGGTCGCGCGCGGTCGAGGCGTTCAATGCGGTGCTTGATGTCCAGAACTCGCCCCGCATGGACGCGGCGCTCTATTGGAAGGCCTACGCCCTCGACAAGCTGAGCCAGCAGGCCGACGCGCTGGCCGCCGTCTCCCAGTTGATCAAATCGTTTCCGCAGAGCCGGTGGCTCACCGACGCCAGGGCGCTCGAACTGCAGGTGCGCCAGAATGCCGGCCAGGCGCCGAGTCCCGAGGCCGAGTCGGATGAGGAACTGAAGCTGCTCGCCATTCAGGGCCTGCAGCACTCCGATCCAGAGCAGGCGGTGCCGATGCTGGAAAAGCTGCTGCAGGGCACGGCCTCGCCGCAACTGAAGGCGCGCGCGCTGTTTGTCCTCGCCCAGAGCAACTCGCCTCGCGCCCGCACCGTGTTGGCCACCGTCGCCAAGGGCGGCTCCAACCCCGACGTGCAACGCCGCGCCATTCAGTATCTCGGGGTGCATGGGTCGCGCGAGAATCGCGCGGTGCTGGCCGAGATCTACGCCGGCGCCAGCGATGTCGATATCAAGCGCCAGATCCTGCGCTCGTTCATGGTGGCCGGTGACAAGGAGCGCGTGCTGGCGGCCGCCAACACCGAGAAGACGCCCGAGCTGCGCCAGGAAGCCGTTCGCCAACTGGGCGTCATGGGCGCCCGCGAGGAGCTGTGGCAGATGTACCAGAAGGAACCGGCGGTCGAGGTCAAGCAGCAGATCCTGCAGTCGCTGTTTGTCGGCGGCGACGCCGCGCGGCTGATCGAGGTGGCCAACACCGAGCAGAACGTCGAGCTGCGGCGGACAGCGGTCCGTCATCTGGGCACGATGAGCCGCGCCAAGACCGGCGACGCGCTGATCGGCATCTACGCCAAGGAAAAGGACGCCGGCATCAAGCGCCAGGTCATCCAGGCGCTGTTCGTGCAGAACAATGCCGAGTCGCTGGTGGCAATCGCCCGCAAGGAAACCGATCCGGCGATGAAGCGCGAGATGGTGTCGAAGCTGTCGCTGATGACCAAGTCCAAGGTCGCGATGGACTATCTCCTGGAGATCTTGAACAAATGAGAGCCTTCGCGACGGCTCTCGCGCTCGTGACCCTCACGGCGACGGCAGCGGTCGCCCAAACGCCCCGGCTCTCCAATGGGCGTCTCGAAAACCACACCGTGTCGGCCGGTCTCGCCAAAGACCTGCCGGCACTCGCCGCCAGGCTGACCGAGCCGACGTGGATCGGCTACGCCGTGCCGATCATCGCCGGCGAACACCAGATGTGCGACTACTGGAACGACGGCGTGCGTAACACCGTCTCCAATGCCCCGGTGCACCTCGAGACGCCGGATTTCTTCTTCGTCCTCTATCGAATCGAGGGCGGCCAGGTGGCGCGCATCCGCAGTTACTCCGCAGATTGTCCGCTCGATGCCGGCGGCAAGGCGGTGCATTGGTTCACCAACGTCACCGCCGCCGACAGCCTCGCGTACCTGAAGACGTTTGTCGCCCCGGCGTCCGCCGGCACGCGTATGGTCGATTCAGCCGTGACTGCCATGGCGATGCACGAGGGTCAGCCTGCGCTCGACACGCTGATCTCGCTTGCCCGCAACCACGCCAGCACCAAGGTGCGCGGGTCGGCGCTGTTCTGGCTGGCGCAGCGGGCGGGGCAAAAGGCGGTCGGCACCATCACCTCGGCCATCGACAACGATCCCGACACCGAGGTAAAGAAGAAGGCGGTGTTCGCGCTGAGCCAGCTGCCGCAGGCCGAAGGCGTGCCGCTGCTTATTGAGCAGGCTCGCTCCAACAAGAACCCGGTCGTGCGCAAGCAGGCCATGTTCTGGCTCGGCCAGTCGAAGGACCCGCGTGCGCTCAAGTTTTTCCAGGAAATTCTGCAGTAGCGGCAAGCTTTCCAACCCTCCGGAGACCTCGATCCATCCAATAGATCGAGGTTTCCGCCGATGCAACGAATTCCTGCCCTGCTTCTGGTTCTCCTGTCTGCGTCATCTGTGTCTTCTGCGGCTCTGATGACCTCGGCGTCATCGGTGGCCCTGGAATTTCAGGCCGCATCTGTGTCGGGTGACTGGACCGCGGATGCCCGTAACACGTGGCGCGACGATGACGGCGAGCCACGGGTGCAGATCAGTTTGCACACCGCCGCCGGCAACAGCCGTTGGGGCTACGGCGTCAAGCTGCGCGACCTGGCCGGCCTCCCGCCATCGGCGGTGTCTGGCACCGCCAACAACATCCAGTTTGCCTGGACCCGCGAGGCCGGGACGTTCCGCTTCACCGGCTCATTCGACCAGGGGCGTGGCAGCGGCAGCTACACGTTCAGCGCCGACGCTGCCTTCATCACCAGCATGGCCGCCGCCGGCTACCCCAACCTCTCCGCCGGCGACATCGTCCGGATGGCGGTGATCGATGTCACCACCGCTCACGTGCGCGGCCTCGCGCAGGCTGGCTACGCCGGGCTGTCGCTCGACGATGTGGTGCGGACGCGGATTCATCGGGTCACGCCTGAGTTTGTTCGCGACGTGGCGGCCGTGGGCTACAAGGGTGTGGCGATCGACGACCTGGTGCGGATGGCGATTCATGGCGCGACCCCGGCCAATATCCGGGCGCTACAGGCGGCCGGCCTGCGCGGCCAGTCGGTCGACGAACTGATCCGGTTTCGCATCCACAAGGTCACGCCGGAGTTCATTCGCGCACTCGAGTCGCGCGGCTACCGCGGTGTTGCCGCCGAGGATCTCGTAAAGATGCGCATTCACAAGGTCACGCCGGAGGAAATGGATGAGCTGAAGGCACTCGGTTTCGGCGGCATGAGCATCGACCAGTTGGTGAAGTTCCGCATCCACCGCGTGACGCCGGCCTACATCCGCAGCCTGCGCGAGGTCGGCTTCGTCACGGTGTCCGAAGAGCAGCTCGTGCGCATGAGGATCCACAAGGTCGACGCCCAGTTCATCCGCGACGCGCGTGCCGACGGCCTGGCGGTCCAGACGCCGGGCGATGCCGTGGACCTGGCCATCCACGGGCCGCGCTGGCGCAAAAGGCCAATCGAAAAGATGATGTGGTGATCTGGTGATCTTGTGATGTGGAGATTTGGGATGAGGATTTGGTGATAAATCGAGAAACCCCTGAATCCTGATCCCAAGTCTCCACATCACCAGATCACCAGACCACCAAATCAGCGGCCGAAGATTTGGGCCAGGAACCGTTCGGTGTAATAGATGGCGACCTGCCCGCTGAGGCCGGCGGGCAGCGCATCGAACGCGTGGTCGCCCCAGGGGATCTCGACATACTCCGATTGATTGCCGGCGGCGGTCAACGCCGCATGCAGATTGCGTCCGTACTGCGGCTGCACGATGTGGTCGCGCGATCCGTAGATCAGCAGCGTGCGCGGCGCGTTCGCCGTCACGTAGGTGATCGGCGAGGCGTCGCGATAGCGTTCCGGCATCTGATCCGGCGTTCCACCGATGAAGGCTTCGAGGACGGCGCGTGAGCCGATCGGATCGGGCCGGGGCGGTTGCCGCCATCCCTGGGTCAGGTTCACCGGGCCGTAGTAGCTGACCACGGCGCGGATGCCGGGATCGGTGAGACCCGCGACCATGGCGAGCTGAGCTCCGGCCGAGCGGCCCAGCAACGCCAGCCGTGAACCATCAGCGCCGTACTCCTCGGCATGTTCGCGCACCCACGCCAGGGCGGTCTGCACATCGTCCAACTGGGCCGGCCATTGCCATGCCGGCGCGTGGCGATAGTCGATCGCGAACACCACGTAGCCACGCGACGCCAGTCGCGCCGCGAGTACTGCGTCGTTGCCGGGTGTGCCCCGCTGCCAGGCCCCGCCGTAGATCTGGACCACGGCCGGGAAGGGCCCATTCGAGAGTGGCTGGTAGATGTCGGCCGTCAACTGGACGCCGGCCGGCGCGGCGAATGCCACGCCGCGCGTCAGCCGCGACTGGCCAAGGTCGACGCCGGCGAGCAGGGTGGAGATCGAGAACGGCACGTTCCGCGGGTACTGCGCCATCGGCATGGTGAACAGTCCGGCCGAGACGAGCGCCAGCACCAGGGCCGTGCGCCGAACGCGGCCGCGGCCGCGCCAGGCCAGCACCGCCACGGCGATCGCCGGCATCAGCAGCAGCGGGCTGACCTCCGGGGCGCCGACACTGAAGGCCAGCAGTGTCATGGTCGGCGCGGGCACGATCATCCAGATGGCGAGGAAGAAGAGCGTCGTTGCGAGGAGCAGGACCAGCCAGGACACGTCCTCCAAAGTATCTGCTGAAACCATCGTTGATGGATTGCGGTACGCTTGTGTGGTGCCCGCCATACTGGTGCAACGCCTGCAGGATGCGCTCGCGCGGCCCCTGCCAGGCCTCGACGCGCAGTTGCGCATGGCGCCGGCCCCCCGGGCGGGCTGGGATCCGCTCAGGGTGCCTGACGGCACGCGCGATGGCGCCGCCCTGATCCTGATCTATCCCCACCTCGAGACGTTCCATCTGCCGCTGACGGTGCGCGGGTCCGGCTTGCGCAATCACACCGGCCAGGTCTCGCTGCCCGGCGGGCGCGTCGACCCCGGCGAAACGATTGAGGCGGCGGCGCTGCGGGAAGCCGAGGAGGAGATTGGCGTGGCCCGTGGCTCGGTGCTCGTGCTGGGACGCCTTACCCCGCTACACATTCCGGTGAGTGGATACCTCCTGCACCCGGTCGTGGGTTTCGTGGCGGCCCGGCCGGTGTTCAACCGGGCCGAGTGGGAAGTCGCGCGGATCATCGAGCCGAGCCTGGCGCAACTGCGCGACCCCGCAGTCGTGAAGCGCGAACGACAGACCCGGACCGCCGGCAATCAGGCACAGGAGATCGACGTGCCGTTCTTCGACCTGGCCGACGAGAAGGTCTGGGGCGCCACGGCCATGGTACTAGCGGAGTTTTGCGCTATTCTCCCAGAGCTATGAGACGCCTGGCCTTCGCGCTGCTCCTGGTGGCGGCCGCCACCATCACGGCTGGCGGGCAAGTGGCGGTTGATCCGCTGTTCGAGAAGTTCTTCGCCGCCGAGAATCCCGGCGATGCGACCGTGGCGGCGGACCTGCTGGTGGCCGCCGGCGTCGACTTCGAGGCCGCCTATGCGCGCCTGAAACAAGGCCGCGCCTACGGCGACGAGAAGCGGGGCGAGTACGCCTTGCGCTGGAAGTCGAAGTCCGGTCCCTTCTTCAACAACCTCGTTGAGGTGCCGTCCGACTACGACCCGGCGACGAAGTGGCAGTTGCGGGTGCAACTGCACGGCGGCGTCGGCCGGCCGTCGCCCAACCCCACCTCCGCGCCAGGCACTACGGCGGGCAGGCCTCAGCCCGGGCAGCCGGCGCGCTCCGGCAACCGCATCGCCGGCGAGAAGCAAATCTACTTGCATCCCAGCGGCTGGGCGGCCGCGCAGTGGTGGGATGAAGAGCAGATTGACAACATCCTGCGCGCCGTCGATGTGCTGAAGCGCAAGTACAACATCGACGAATCGCGCGTCTACCTGACCGGGATTTCCGATGGCGGCACCGGCGTCTACTACATGGCGCTGAAGGAACCAACCCTGTGGTCGTCGTACCTGCCGCTCAACGGCAGCATTGCCGTGATTCGCAGCCCGCAGAACGGCGCGGACGGCGAGATGTACGGCAACAATCTTTCGGGCGCGCCGTTCTACATCGTCAACGGCGAGCAGGACCAGTTGTATCCGGTTTACCAGGTCGAGCCGCATATCAAGTGGTTCCAGGCCCTGGGGATGGCGTTGGTGTTTCGGCCCCAGGCCGGCGCCGGTCACAATACGGCGTGGTGGCCGACCGAGCGGGCGCCCTACGAGCAGTTCGTGCGCGAGCATCCGCGGCCGGCCCATCCCGCCACCGTTTCTTGGGAAACCGAGCGCACCGACAAGTTCAATCGCAACCGCTGGCTGGTGATCAACGAGCTGAGGCAGGACCAGTCGCGCGAGACGGCGCTCAAGGATATGGGCTTCTTCCAGCACACGAAGCGGTCCGGCCGCGTGGATGTGACGCGAAGTGGCAACGCGTTCGACGCCAGGGTGCGCGACGTGGCCGCCTTCACGCTGCTGTTGTCGCCGGACGCGATAGATTTCTCCAGGCCGGTCACCGTGACGGTGAATGGCAAGCCCGCCTTCGAGGGCGTGGTGAAGAAGGATCCGGCGGCACTGTTGCGCTGGTCGGCCCGCGATAACGATCGCACAGCGCTCTACGGCGCGGAATTGAGGATTACTCCATGACACGTGTATTGATGTTGCTCGCGGCCGCGGCCGTACTGATGCCGGCCGGCGCCCACGCCCAGCGCCGCGCCTTCGACCTGACGACGCCGCGGCCGATTCCGGCCGCCGACAAGGTGTGGATCGAAGAGCTGACGTGGATGGAAGTCCGCGACGCGATGACGGCGGGAAAGACGACAGCGTTGATCGTCGCCGGCAGCACCGAGCAGAACGGTCCCTACGTGCCGACCGGCAAGCACATCTTCGTGCTGCGGGCAACGGCCGAGGCTATTGCCCGCAAGCTGGGCAACGCGCTGATTGCGCCGGCGATCCCGTTTGAACCCGGTAACTTCTCGACCACGCCGGGAACAATCCAGGTGCGCGAGTCCACCTACGACGCGCTGGTCGAGGATCAGGCCGAGAGCCTCAAGGCCAATGGCTTCAAGCACATCATCCTGATCGGCGACAGCGGCGGTAACCAGCGTGGCCTCGAACGCGTGGCCAGGAAGTTGTCGGCGGCATGGACCACCGGCGGCCCGACCATCCACTACATCAAGGAGTACTACGATAGCTGGACCGCCGCCGATGGCGCCTGGGAGTCACTCGGCGTGCCCAAAACCAAGGATGAAGGCATTCACGACGACTACAGCGTGAACAGCATCATCGCGACCGTGGACCCTGAAAAGATTCGCTTCAAGCAGCGCCAGGACACCGGCAAGGCGTCGATCAATGGCCAGACCCTGCTGCCGCTTGCGACCACCGTCGCCAACGGCCAGAAGCTGGTCGAGATCAGGGCCAACATCACCGTCGAGGCGATCACGAAGGCGCTGGCCGCCCAGTAGCGCCAGAGCGAGCGACGCGTCAGCGGGCCAGCGGCCGGCCGCTTCGCGCCGCCAACACTGTGGCAAATCCCGCTGCGCTGGCGATCAGGCCCCACAGGTTCGGGTTCCACCAGCCAATGGCCGGCGTGCCGAAGCGCACGCCCAGCATCACGATGATCCCGCAGGCAATTGAGGTGAGCGCCTCGGCCGATCCCGCGCGCTTCACGAACAATCCGCCCAACACCGGCACCAGCAGCGTCGCGCCGATCACGGCGTAGAAGATCGACAGCGCGCCGATGATCGAATCCAGCAGGAAGATGGCCATCAGCACACCGGCCGCCCCGCCCACGAGTGCCGACAGGCGCGCCACCCGAAGCACGCGATCCGGACTGGCATCAGGATTAATGAATCGCTTGTAGAGATCCTGCGAAAGCGAGGTGGCCAGCATGAACAGGATCACGTCGCAGGTACTCACCTCGGCCGAGAACACCGCGGCGAGCGCCAGTGCGCCGATGCCGGCCGGCAGACCGTAGAGCAACACCGTGGGCAGCACCTGGTTCGGGTGCTCGATGCCCGGGAACACCGCGCGGGCCGTCATGCCCAGCACCACCGGGATGCACGCAAAGAGCATCAGCGCCGCGGCGTTGGCGCCCACGCCCAGCCGCACGCTCCGGGCGCTGTCGGCCGCGTAGGTCTTCTGGACCAGTCCTGGGGAGACCATGAAGTTGGGCGCCGACAGCAGCAGCAGCGTGAAGCCGGACATCGCGCCCGCCGAAAAGAACGGGTCGAAGTAGGTGGCGGCCACACCCGGCGCCTGGGCGAGCCCTTCAACTCCACCCGCCGCGGTCATCAGCAGCGGGATGGCGATCGCGAACCCGGCGAAGGTCACGACCAGTTGCACGACGTTCACCCACACCGAACTGAGCAGGCCGCCCGCGCTGAAGTAGCCGGTCATGACGATGCCGCCGATCAGGACGCCAGCCCACTTCGGCATGCCGGCGACGACCGTGAACACCGCCGCACCGGCCAGCAACTGTCCGGCCAGGATGAACAACGTGCCGATCCAGATCAGCGAGGTCACCACGACGCGGACGCGCTGGCTGTAGCGATCCTCGAGAAAGTCGCCGACGGTCAGGTAGCCGCGATCGGCCGCCAGCCGCCACATGCGCGGACCGATGACGAAGGCGAGCACCAGCGAGCCGGCGCCGGCCGAACCGTTCCAGAACCAGGCACTCACGCCCTCCTGGTAGGCGAGGCCGGTGGCGCCGACTGTCGCACCCGCCCCGATGTTCGACGCCAGCATGGTCGCGCCGATGAGTGGCCACGACAACCGGCGTCCCGCCACGAAGAAGTCCGAGGGGGCTTTGACACGCCGCGCGATCCACAGGCCGAGCGCGGTCAGCGCGGCCGAGTAGACCAGCAGAAGGGCAACGTAGATGTTCACGGCCGCCGCAGGTCGCGCACGGCGGGGATGTTGGGCAGGCCGGTGGCCTCTCGCACGCCGCGCAGGATCGCGTCGGCCATGACCTCGGCGGCCAGCCCGCCGATCAACGACACGTTGGCATCGCCGGTGTGCCCGCCGGTCGCGATGGCGAAAATGGTGTCGCCGTCGCCCATGGTGTGGGCTGGCACGATGGCGCGGGCGAACCCGTCGTGCGCCATGTCGGCGACCTTCTTCGCCTGTGCCTTGGTCAGTCTCGCATTCGTCGCGATCAGCCCGATCGTTGTGTTTTCGCCCGGTCGTGGCTTCTCAAGCGATCCGTTGCGCATCACGACCCGCGCGTCGAGAAAGGTTTGCCCATCAGGTCCGCGCGCGCCGGCGATGATGCGGCCGGTGGCCGGATCGACAATGTCGCCGCCGGCGTTGACCGCGACGATCGCCGCCACCGTCAGGCCACTCGGCAGGGTGATCGACGCCGTGCCAATCCCGCCCTTCATTGGCTTGCCGCCGCCGGCGAACTTACCGACGGTCGCGCCGGCGCCGGCGCCGATGCTGCCCTCTGCGATCGCGCCGGTGGTGGCCGCCTTGGCGGCCTCATAGCCACAGGTGGCATCCGGCCGAATCAGGGGCTTACCCATGATGGGCAGGTCGAACAACACCGCTGCCGGCACGATCGGCACGTAGGCGCCGCCGAACGGGAAGCCGACCTTGCGCTCTTCGAGATAGCGCATCACGCCGCTGGCGGTGTCGAGGCCGAACGCGCTGCCGCCCGACAGCACGATGGCGTGGACCTGTTCGACGAGGTTGGAGGGATCCAGCAGGTCGGTCTCGCGCGTGCCCGGCGCCGAGCCGCGCACCGACACCCCGCCGGTGGCGCCCTTCTCGGCCAGGATGACGGTGCAGCCCGTGGGCTTTTCCGCCAACGTGAAGTGTCCCACCCGGAGACCTTCGACCCTGGTAATCCCGTTGGCAGGAGCCTGGGCCGACGGCATCGAGGCCATCACGCCCAGCAGGGCCAATGTCAGCAGCACGCGTCTCATGGCGTCAGGATACACCGGCAAGAACGTGGTAGCCGCCGTTACTCCGCAGGCGGTATCAACGTTCATGCTGCTGACCCTTGCCTTGATCGCCGCCGTGCTCCCTTGGACGTCCCTGCGGCCGCAGGCGCCGGCCGCGCCGGCTCCCGCGGCGCTCAAGCCGTTCGACTGCACCGCCCCCGAACATCGGCAGTTCGATTTCTGGATCGGCGAATGGGACGTGGTCCCGAATCCGGCCACCGTCCCTCCGGGGGCGCCGCCCCCGGTCGCCGGCCAGAAACCGGCCAGCAACGTGATCGAGAAGGCGCATGATGGCTGTGTCTTGATCGAGAACTGGACTGCGCCCGGGCAGACCGGGCAGAGCTTCAATCTCTACGACCGGGCCAGCCAGCGCTGGCACCAGACGTGGGTGGACAACGGCGGCGGCCGCCACGAATACTGGGGTGAACTGAAGGGCGGCAACATGGTGTTTGCCGGCGAGGTGCCACTCGGCCCCGGGTCGCGATTCGCCGGCCGCCGTACCGTGCGCCTGACCTTCTTCCCGATCGGGCCTGACACCGTGCGCCAGTTCTCCGAGGCGCTGAACATGGATGGGACGTGGAGCGTCAATTACGACCTGATCTACACCCGTCGCGCGCGGCCGAAATGACCGTGACGGCCGAGAGCCCACGCCATCAGATTGATGTCGTGGTGTTCGCCTCGCCGTTGCTCCGCGTCGGCCGCTGGCGCTGTCCAGCCGATCACCCCGATTTTCTCGACTCTGGTCCGGCGTCCGATGCGCTGTTCGTGTTTCCGAGGCAAAGCGTGTGGATTCAGCACGCCGGCGGCCGGCCGTTCGTGGCCGACCCCAATACCGTGACCTACTACAACAAGGGTCAGCGCTACCGGCGCCGGCAACTGAGCGAGCGTGGCGACCACGGCGAATGGTATGCCGTCGCGCCCGAGGCCATTGCCGACACGCTCGCCGTCCACGAACCCGCGGCCATCGATCGAGTCGAACGGCCCTTCCGCTTCACCCACGGCCCGGGTGATGCCGGTAGTTACTTGCGGCAACGCCTCGTCTTCGAGCATGTCAGCCGGGAAGCTGAGCCGGACCAGTTGTTCGTGGAAGAAACCATGCTGTCGGTGTTCGGCGCGGTCACCCGGCTCGCGTATCAGCGCGACCGGCAGCCGGTGGTGACGCCGCGGCGGCGCCGAGGTGAAGTCGACGCTGTCGAGGCCGCGCGAGACTTGATCACCCGGCGCTTCCGGCACAACCTGTCGTTGTCGGCGATCGCGCGCGAGGTCGAGACCTCGGTGTTTCACTTGTCGCGGCTGTTTCATGCGCGCACCGGGTTCTCGCTGCACGCCTATCGCAATCAGCTACGGCTCCGCGTCGCGCTCGAGCGGCTGGGCGAGCGCGATATCGACCTCACCGAAATCGCCCTCGACCTGGGCTTCTCCAGCCACAGCCATTTCACCGAAACCTTCCGTCGCAACTTCGGCCACACCCCGTCCGCAGTTCGGCGCATCCTGTAACGGTGTCAGACACCATTCCAGAATCTGCGTACTGCCGCAAAGCGTCGATAGCTAGTACGTAGATTCTGGAATGGTGTCTGACACCGTTAGGGCTCCGTCCCCCACCAGAACTGCTTTGGTAGCGGTTTGGCCGTTGGCCAGATCACGTTCAGGGTGTCGGCCTCGTAGAGCTCGCCGTTCTTCATCACGTAGCGGATCGAGTTGGTGTTCTTGATGTTGTCGAGCGGGTTGCGATCGAGCACCAGCAGATCCGCCAGCTTGCCCGGTTCGAGTGAGCCGACGTCCTGGTGCAGGCCGATGGCTTCGGCGCTGAACAGCGTGATGATCCGCAGCGTCTCGTGCGGCGTCAGGCCGCCGGAGGCGAGGTTCCAGGTTTCCCAGTGTGCGCCCAGTCCCTGCAGCTGGCCGTGGCTGCCAAGGCCGGCCTTGCCGCCGGCGCGGATCACGTCGGTCACGCCCTTGGCGATCAGGTTGTGGCCGTACTCCTCGGGCAGGAACCACTGCGGACGCCGCCGCACCATGCCGTCGAGCAGCTCCCACGGAATCCACTTGCGCAGTTTCGCGTCCTGCGCCGGGTTCTCGTTCTCGAACCAGTAGTTCTCGGACCACGGCGCGCCGTAGGCCACCAGGATGGTCGGCGTATAGAACGTCTTGGTCCTGGCGACAAACGTGGTCACGTCCTTGTAGAGCGGCGCAATCGGCAGGCTGTGCTCCTGGCCCGAGTAGCCGTCGGCCATCTGCGTGAGGTTCAGCTTCAAGTCGAGCGATCCCTCGATCGTCGCGGTGATGCCGTACTCCTGGCAGGCCTCGATGATCCACTGGCGGACGATACGGTCGCCGGCGACGTACTGCTTGAGGGTGTTGGTGCGGTACGCTTCCTTGTAGCGCTTGACGAATCGGAACGCGGCGTCGCGGTCTTCGATGCCCGAGCCGGCGAACACACCAGGGCCGGTGGCGTAAATGCGCGGCCCCGGCATCAGGCCGCTGTCCACCATGTCGGCGTAGGCAAACACGTCCGGCGTCGATGTTTGCGGATCGCGCGTGGTGGTGACGCCGTAGGCGAGGTTGGCGAGGTACTGCCACACCTCGGTCTGGTGCAAGCCGCGTGGCGCCCACATGTGCGAGTGCGCATCGACAATGCCGGGCATGATCGTCTTGCCGGCGACGCTGATGGTACGGGTGCCCGCGGGCAGGGTCAGCGAGCCGCGCCGGCCGACGGCGGCGACCCGGTTGTCGGTGACCAGCACATCGCCCTGGGCAATGACTTCGTCACCCTTCATCGTGATGATGCGCGCGCCGGTCAGCAACACCGACCCGGCCGGACGGGAGCGGGGCAGTTCCACCACCACCTCGGTCTTGACCGGATCGCCGGCGGTAATGGCCTGCCGGAAGAACTGCGCGCCCCAGGCCCACGTCACCGACGCGCCATCGGCGGCCCACCCGAGGTAGTCGCCGCCGTCGAGTGACATGCGTTTGACCGGCACTGCCGTGTTGTCGGCGCGGCCCTGGATGCGGACTTCCACCGTCTCGCGGCCGGCCCGCGGCACCGTGACGAGGTAGTGCTTCTCCTGCAGGTTGACGAAGGCCCGGCTGGCATCGGGCGAGAGCCGGATCTCACTGGCCGCCGGCGGATTGTTGCCTGGCCCAACGCCGGTGATGCGCAGGTGGGTGCGGCGATCGTAACCGTCCATCGTGATCGATTGCAGGCCGCGGTTAGTCGTCAGGTAGACGCGGGACGAATCGTTGCGCGCGAAGTGCAAACCGCGGCCGCCCTGCGCCGACGCCACCAGCGTCGCCGATCCGCCGGTCGCGGGCAGCCACCGGATCTCCAGGGTGTTCGGCGGGCTGACGCCACCGATTTCCCGTGGCGCGCCTTCGTCGCCCTCGCGCTCGTTCTCGGGCGGCGTGTCCATCAGGATCGAATACAACTGGTCCGACGCGGCGCCGGCCAGGAACACGATCCGCGCGCCATCGGGTGTGAAGGTGGGATCGAGGTAGTAGCCTTCGCTGCGGGTCAGCGTCTCCGGCGTTCCCCCGCTGGCAGCCACCCGCTTAATCATCCCGCCCGCCGTCGTCCACGTGGTGTAGACGACGAAGCGGCCGTCGGGCGACCACGACGGCATGAATTCGCCGTCGGCAGGTGCGGCAGGTGCGGTGAGCAGGCGAGCTGTGCCGTTGGGCATGTCTCGGATGTACAGCCGGTTCATCGCGCTGAACACCAGCTTGGTGCCATCCGGTGACAGCGATGGCCAACGGATCAATCGCGCGCGCACCATCGGCCCGTCGTCGACCCGGACGGGCGTGTAGACGCGCGGCGCGATCTCGGCCTGGACCTTCGCGCTAAATGGGATCGGGGTCGCGGCGCCTGTCTCGAAGTCGATGCGCTGAAGCTTGCCGGCGACCGGCACCACCAGCGACTTGCCGTCGGGCATGAAGTCGTATCGGGGCAGCGTGTCGCGGCTGGCGCGCGATTCCTGATCGTCGCGGGTCACCGGGTAGGCCAGCCAGCGCTCGGCGCCGGTATCGAGGTTGCGGACGCGCAGGCCGGTTTGCGACTTGTGGCGGGTGCCAAACACCATCCACTTGCCGTCGGGCGAGATCACCGGACGGATGGCGCTGCCCTGCGCGTTGGTCACCTGCGCGACGTCGCCGGTCTCACGATCATGCCGGTAGATCTGCCAGAGGGGAAAGCGGGCGTTGTAGGTGAAGGTGCCCGTGCGTTGCGCGTAGTAGATGTAGCGGCCGTCGGGCGTGATAACGGCGCCCATCTTGTTGACGGGCGGCGCGGGTGGTGGTCCCTGCGCCTCCGGTCCCGGCGGCGCCGGCGGCGCCGGGCCGATACGGACGCCGGTGCCGCCGTCGCGGTGGTACATGAACAGGCCGAACGTGCCCGGGTCTGGTGGCCGCGACTTGGAGACGACGATGTACTGGCCGTCGGGCGTCCACTCCGGCGACACCATGATCTGCGGCCGGTCGTTGGTCTTTCCGTCCTTGCTCACCGCGCGCGGGTTGGCGCCGCCGGCGTCAGCGATCCAGAGGTTCTCGACGCCGGACCGATCCGACAGGAACGCAATCGTTCGTCCGTCCGGCGACCACGCCGGCTGACTTTCGAATGAGAGGCCGCCGATGATCCGGGTGGCTTCGCCGCCGGCGATCGGCATGGTGTAGACGTCGCCCAGCAGGTCAAACAGGATGGTGCGTCCGTCCGGCGAGACGTCCACCTGCATCCACGTCACCTCGTCGGTCGTGAACTCGATGGTTTCGGCGGTCTTCAGCGTGAAGCCTTCGCCTGGCTTGGCGGTATCGTCGGCCGTCTGGCGGTCCTGGCCGCGCAGTGGGACCAGTCCGGCGAGGCTGACGGCGAGCAGAACGGCGATCAGGTTTCGGGTGCCCATGGCGAGAGTATAGACTCGCGGCATGCGCACGCTAAGAGCTCTTGCACTCGCCGTGACCGGCGCCGTGGCCGCCGTGATGAGCGTCGCCGCAGTGACGCGAGTGCCATCCGGCGACGGCCAGTTCTGGGACATCCAGGACACATCACCGTGGTCGCAGGACAGCGGCGGCATTGCCACCGGCGGCCGCGCCAACCCGTTCAACGGCTTCGGCTACCTCAAGCTCCAGGTGCGCCGGGCCGACGGCACTCTGCTCGTCAGCAATCACCACTTGCGGGGGTTCGGTTTGCATCACGACGGCGCCGGCCGCTTCGATTCGATGACGCCGGTCCTGCTGGAAGGCATCCTGGTGGCGCGCGGGATCACGACGGCGCCCGACACGCCCTACCTGCGCTACTTCGACAGCTTCAGCAACACGACCACCGAGGACCGCACGATCCGGGTCGCGTGGGGCGGAGCTGTCGGGGTGGTGGGCGAGGGCGGCCGCGTGACGATTGCCGCGACTTCGAGCGGCGATCGCCAGATCGACATGGCCGACAGCTTCGTCACCGTGATGCAGAACGCGAAGGAGGTGGCCAATCCCGCCGACGGTCCGTCCGGACACGGCCCATCGGCGCACGTGCTGGGCACCCGGCGCGGCGCGTTCACCTCCGTGGGCGACATGTACGGCGATCCGTTCGACGGCATGTGGCCGGGATTCGACACCTCGCATATCGGCTACGTCTACAACCTCAGGCTGCGGCCGGGACAGACCGTCGCGCTTATGACCTTTGTCGTCAAGGGACTGAGCGAGGTCTACGATCCGCGCGGCGGCTATCCGCTTCCGTTCAAGGACGCACTGGTCACGGGCGAGGCGATCTACGCCGGCGCCGATGCCAGGGTGCCGGTTGCCGGCAGCGAGATCGCCCGCGTCACCACCGTGGCCAGGCAGTTGTCGGCCGCTCCCGATGTTCGCGGCCTCACGCCGCTCCAGCGTTCTCAGATCGTCAACTGGCCGGTTACCCAGGCGGCGCCGCCAGCCTTCACCGTGTTCGAGAAGAGCGTGACTGAACTTCAGGAGGCCATGACACGAGGCGCGATCACGGCTGAGGACATCACCGGCGAGTACCTGGCGCGGTTGTCCCGATACGATCGCCACGGTCCGACGTTCCGATCGGTGCTGTCGATCAATCCACGTGCGATTGCCGACGCCCGTGCCCGCGACGCCGAGCGCGCGGCCGGCCGCGTGCGAAGTCCGTTCCACGGCGTCCCGGTGGTCTTCAAGGACAACATCGACGCGACCGAACTGCCCAGCACCGGCGGATCGGCGGCGCTGGCGGATCATCGGCCCCGGGTCGATTCGCGGGTGGCGGCCGGTATGAAGCAGGGTGGCGCCGTGGTGCTCGGCAAGGCCAATCTTGACGAGTTTCCCTTCGGCGACTTCGGAATCAGCACCGTCGGCGGTACGGTCGGCAACGCCTACGATCCGTCGTTGAGCACATCGGGCTCCAGTGGCGGCAGCGCAACGGCCGCGGCCGCGAGCCTGGCCGCGCTGGCCTTCGGGACCGACACCTGTAATTCACTGTCGAACCCGGCCTCGTTCGCGTCACTGGTCACGATTCGCACCACGCGTGGACTCACCAGCCGGGCCGGCGTCATGCCGCTCAACACCTTCAACGATGCGGTCGGCCCGATGGGCCGGTCGGTTCGAGATGTGGCGCTGGCCCTTGATCTGGTGACCGGTCCGGACGCGGACGATCCAGTAACGGCCGGCGCGGCTGCGCACATCGCCGGTTCCTTTGCGCGGGGACTGGCGGCGGCATCGCTGAAAGGCAAGCGGATCGGCGTCCTGCGCCAGCGGTTTGTCGGCTTCACCGGCGAACGCGAGGTGGCCGCGAACATGGAGCGGGTCATCAAGCAACTGCAGGCGGCCGGCGCGGTTGTCGTCGATGTGGCGATCGCCGACTACGACGCGAAGTACGCTGCGGCGCGCGGCGCGGCGCCCGGGTCGTTGCGCGACGCCTGGGCGGCGTATCTCTCGCGAGGAGCCAGGGCCGGTGACCGCGTGCTGACCATTGGGGATTTGCTGGCATCCGGCAAATTGGCGCCCGGCAGTGCCCGCCGCTTCGAGTCGGCGCTGGCGCCCGTCCCAACGGGTGCGGCGCTGGACGAGGCGACGCGGCGGTTCTACGCGGGCCGCGAGACGTTCCGGCAGATCTTTGTCACCCTGATGAATCAGCAGAAGCTGGACGCCATCCTGTTTCCGGCCAACCAGGCGCGCCCGCACACTCACGAGGGCGGCCTCGAACGCTTTGGCTCCGAACCCGGGACCTGTGAGGAGAGCGCCGCGACCGGCCTGCCGCAGGTCACCGTGCCGGCGGGCTTCATTGGTGGGAGGTATCCGGTCGGGATCTCGTTGCTGGGCCGCATGTGGGACGACCAGCGGTTGTTGGAACTGGCGGCCGCCTACGAGCGCGCCACGCAGCACCGGCGCCCTCCGACCACTGTCAAGTAGCGATGAATGGGGTCAGGTCGCGAAAAACGCCTAGTACAGAACCGCGCTCTCGCCGAGCTCGGCAATCAGCTTCCTGAAGTGCGCCACCAGGACGTCGCGGCGCTTGATGACCGCCTCGATCTCCAGGGTGGCCAGCTGATTGTTGACGGCGCGCGCGACGCCGTCCCTGGTCAGCGACTCGAGGCGCGCCAGCAGCGCCCGGTCGATCTTGCTGAGATCCTTGGCGTAAACCAGCTCAGTCTGCAGGCGGAAGGCGCGGGTGAAGTCAATCATCATCACCTTCCAGTCGGGCGTGATCAAGACGTTGCCGACGTTTCGATCAGTGTCCCTGGTCAGTGCGGCAAACACTCGCATGCGGTACATCTGGTGGTTCCAGTCGGTGGCGCTCGGCGGCTGGATCTTCTTCTTGAGGCGTTCGCCCTCGTCCATGAGGGTCTCGACCCACCAACTGAGCGACCCGGCCTTGCCGTTCCAGCGCCGCTCCACGTGCACCGGCATCATGTGTTCGAGGCCGAGCAACTCGGCCATGGCTTCAGCCGCCAGGTTGTAGCGATAGGCGTCGACGAAGTTCATTTCGGTGACGGCGCTGCGGCCGCCACCCGTCAGGGTGGCCACGGTCTGGCGCTCGTCAACGGCTTGAAAGGCGGCGTCGTGGGTCAGCACGCCATTGGTCAAGGTCAGGCGCTTGGGACTGGTGACGCCCTTGCCGATGTCTCGTGACCGCGTCACTTTGGCGGTGAGAAGGAATTCGCGCATCTCGGCGCGCGACAGGGAGGCCGTGGCCGGTATTGAAATGGCCGGCGGCTGAGCGAAGCAGGGAAGGGGCGCGAGTAAGGCGGCGACCAGCAAGACGACGCGAACGTCGGCCCGGTCCATGTGCGTGAACTTACTTCTGGATCTTCGTGAAGTTGATCGACGCGCCGCCCTGCTGCGGCTGCACGCCGAGGTTGAACCTGGTGCCGGCCAGGCTCATGGTCACCGTGCGCGCCGAGGCGATGCCCAGGCCGGCGCCCATCACCACGTCGGTGGCATGATGACGGTTCCACGCCATGCGCGCCAAGGCCACGTAGGAGCCGAATGCGTACGCCGGCACCGCGGCCTTCCAGCCGTAGTGACGGCTGAGCACCGTGGCGGTGGCAAACGCGCTGGCCGCGTGTCCGGACGGGAACGACATGTTGTTGCTGAGATCCGGCCGGGGGCGGCGGACCGAAATCTTCACGGTCTGCGCGATCACTTGCGACAGCACCTGCGCGCGAATGACGTCGCGGCCCACCATCGCCAGCTTCTCGTTGCGGATCACCTTGCCCAGGCCGTAGCCGGCAAAGCCAGCGCCCGCCTGGAAGGCGAAGCTGCCCATGAGGTTACCGGCCTCGAACAGGCTGGTCGGGATATTGAACCCGTTGTTCACGCCTTCGCGATCCCACGGCGCCGCGACAATCGCGCTCACCGAGGTGAAGGCCATGACCCGCGCGGTGTCCTGCGTGAAGAAGCGCTTGAAGTCGCCGGCGACCAGCTTGAATACGTTGCCCGACTCGACGGTTCGCGTGCGCGGCAAGATGAGGTCGGTCGGCGCCGGTTGGCCGGGCCGCGGCAACTGCACCTGGCTGGCCGACGCCTGCGTATCGACGCTGGCGCTATCCGCAGGTGTCAACTGCTGGGCGACAGCCGGAGTGGCCACGGCCAACACGACGGCGAAACAGGCGGCGGATCGCAGGAAATGCATAAAACTCTTTCTAGTAGCGAGGAAACAGGTCCCCAATTATCGCACGATCTCCCAGGACTACGGTTACGCCGGTTCCCTTCCAGATCATCGGCAATTGGGCCTGTTTACGGTAATCGTTCGAGTCCGACCAGGGCCCAACCGCTGTTATTTCGACGAAAATACGCCGAAATTGGCCGGGCCCAGGCCTCCGGGCCGCCCACGGCCGAGATGTCGACCTTGATGAACTCCGACGCCGGCATGGCCGGCATTTGCAGCGGACTTTGGGTTTCCTCGGTCGTGGCCACCAGGCGGGCCGTATCGGTCAGGTTGTCGAACGTGTACCAGAGCGCCCGGTAGCCCGGCGCCCGATCGGCCACGGCGGCGTCGACGGCGAGGTTTCGGAAGGTCAGGCGGCCCTCCGGGCCGATGGCCAGATCGACCAGGGGATTGACCTTGGGTAGGAACGCCTGCAGGATGCGCAGCCGCCGGTCGGCAATCGCTCCGGCCAGGAAGGCCTCCGCCGCCGGATCGCCGAATTGTCCTTCTGCCACCGCGGCCTTGATCATGTCGCCGTCGATTGCCGCCAGCTTGGTCGCGGCCCAGAAAGTGTCGTCCGATCGCATGTGCCGAAAGGCGGCGTTGGTAATGTGCGGCCACCAGGTTTCAGGATCCCAGTCGCCATGGTCAGTCGGCAGCCGGCCAATCGACGGCGACTCGTAGTAGTCCTGCGTGCGCCACTTGGGAATTCTGAAGCCGAACGACAGTACCCGCCGCCCGATTTCCCCAGGCTGTTCGACCAGCGCCTCGTAACCCTCCCACCCTTCGCGCGGCCCGACTGCCGCGCTGCCGAGCGCCGACCCGAAGTCGAGCAGGTAGTGACGGATGAAGCTGCGACCGTTCTCGGTGACGAGCGACGACAGCGAGTTGATGCCCTTGGCGTCGACGTGGTTCAGCCACGCCGCGAAGACAAAGTAGCCGCGCAACTCCCGGCGATGTTCGTGCGGAACGATGTCGTTGGGGTCGTCAGCGCGGGTGCCGTGAAACGCGATGCGGCCGACCGGGCGCCCGGGGGTGGCCTTGCTCATGATCACGCGGTAGCTGCCGTCGGCGTCACGGTCGGCGCGCGACAGCAGCCACGCGATGTCGCTGCGGTGCATGCTGCGCGACATCTCACCCGGCGGCGTGATGCGGGTGTTGTCGCCGATCACCAGGTTGTCGGGCCGCAGTTGCCCGATGTGGTACTCCGCCGTGTGATAGCCGGCCGCCCAGAACAGCTTGGCCGCGACGATCTCGCTGCCGGTCGCCATCCCGCGCCAGCCCGGCGGATCGAACTTGATGAACCACAACTGGCCGGCGGAGTCGCGGATGGTGAAGCCGGGTGTGACGCCGTCACTCTTGGCCGAGACGACGGTCCAGGCCCCGGGCGCCGGACCCTTACCGGTGTTGGCCCCGCGCGCGACCTGCTGCGGCGTCAGCGGCACCCGGCCGGCGCGGTTCACAAAAAACGGCCCGTCGGGTACTTCATCAACCGTGTTGATGTTCTTGGCCCGCTGCCCGAGCGTGCGATCGCCGGGCCGCCAGAACAGGTTCTCGAGCGTCTGGAAAGCAAGATCGGGCTCGTAGCGCTTGGCGTCCTTGACGTCCTGCGTCACGGGCTCCTGCCAGAGCGGGTCATCCGGGAAGAACCGGCGCGTTTGCGCGTCGGCCGCCCAAGTCAGGGCGGCGAGCACCGCGAGTGTGAGGATCAGGCGTCGTCCCATCATGGCTAGAAAATTTGGCTTCCGGCGATCACCAGGCTGGTGCCTTCCCGGCCGCGCGCGACTTCGATTCGGATCGCGGTGAAGGTCGGGCCGTGGAACCGGGCACCCAGTCCCCAGTTGGTTTCGAACCCGTCGGTCCGGAAGTCTCGCCGGTCCGCCGCGACCTGGCCGCCGTCGACGAACAACGCCATGTCGAGGTAACGCGAGGGCCGCCAGCGGTACTCGCTGGTCAACAACACGCGGTTGCGATCCGTGAACCGCCGCGTGGCAAACCCGCGCAGCGTGCTGCCGCTGCCGAGGTACGGCGCCAGCATGATCGGCACCTGCTGGCCGGCCTCGCTGCTGGTCAGGGTCACGAGTCCGCGCGCCGCGAGCACGAACTGCTCGCGCACCAGCGGCACCATCTGCACCACCTCGTACTCGTGCGAATCGAACGAGAACGGAAGATTGTTGGTTTCGTTGTGCCGACGCCAGGTAGCGCGGTAGAAGCCGCCCCGCGTGGCATAGCCGGCCGCATCGCGCCAGTCGATGGCGACGCCGCCCCCGGTCACGTTGTAACGAAGCCCTGCGCCCAGGCCGGGACCGACCGCCGGCAACGGTCCGGGCGCGTCGCTGGCGGTATTGATGTTGAGGAACGAATACCCGCCGCTGAAGGCCAGCCATTTCGCCGGAGTGATAGTGGCATTGAACGTGAGGTCGGTTGGTTGGTAGTCGTAGCGGAACCGCGCCTGCTGGTGAGATGCCGGCCCGAGGCCGTAGAACGACACCCCCTTCACGTCGAGCCAACTGGCGCTGGCGTCGACCCGCAACTTGCCACGCCACAACTCCGGCGCGGCCAGCCGCGTCTCCAGCAGGATCGAGTTGTTCATGGAAATGCCGCCGAGCAGGTTGATGGAGGCCGCCTTCTCGAGCCGCTTGAGATACCCGGCTCCGACCGCCATGCCGGCGCCGCCGAACACGCTGCCGAACCAGGGATACACGCCGTCGCCGCCGTTCAGCAGCGGCGAAATCAGGATGCGGCGGATCACCAGTTCCGCTTCCGACGGTCCTTCCGTGCCCAGGTCCTTCGCCTTATCGGCCTGCTGCTGCGCGATCACGCCGGCACGGGTGTCCTGTGCCACGGCCGGTACCGGCAGCAGCAGGCAGAGCAGGACGATCAGGACGCCGCGGACCATAGCCAATTATAGGAGCGCTACCCCGGTTACGACGATCTCGCGGCGACCGCGACGGGTCGCGCCAGGTGCCACTTCGTCCGCGTGTAGGCAATCCGGAATCCGTTGCGTTCGGCATTGCGCTGCGACGCGCTGCCCGGCTCGGCCGCCATCATCGCCAGGTCACAACCCTGCTCGGCCAGGCGCCTCAGGCGCCAGTCGAGCAACGCCGACTGCGCCCCCCGCCGCCTCCCCTCCGGCACCGTGCTGGCGCCCGCCAGCACGGTGCCGGAGGGGAGGCGGCGGGGGGCGCAGTCGGCGTTGCTC